>NZ_JBJNWI010000001.1:0-610240 GCF_045897195.1 Mammaliicoccus sp. RAM2
CAGATTTAGGTTCATCTTTTGGATTATTTACATTGTTATCATCAGAAGTTTTATCAGACTTAGGAATAAACGTTACACCATCTAATGGTCTAGGATGCTCTCCAACGAATAAATCAGCAGTTCGACCTTTTGATATATAAAAATTCATATATTCTCGTTGATTTTTTATATGATTATATTTAGGATTAACTTCTTTTGTTTCAACTCCATCTTTATATACATAATAATCATTAGGTTTTGGTGCGACGACCTCTAATTCAGTTTCTTCTGGTATAGTCATAGATCCATCAGAATTAATATAAATAGGACTAGCTTTCCCACCAGATTTGAACACATATTTCACTGGTTTGTCTTGTTTCACTTCTTCTGCATTTACTTTACCAATAACTGGTGTAGAAAGTGTTGTACATATTAATGTTGATAGTAATATTTTCTTTAACATAAACTTCTCCCCTTTTGAATACAAATATAGTATTTTAAATTTTTAACCTTCATATAACTTTCTTATATTTTGGTTTATTTTTTTATCACCTATATTTTATCTGTATTGAAGAAATTTATACATCAGATTAATTAAGGATATTATACAATGTAAATTTTTACCATTCAATATTTTTTTACATATTTCATATTAAATAATTACTGATATAAAATGTGTTAGACATACTTTTTTCCACAAAAAAACTCACGAGATTTTTATCTCGTGAGTTCGTTTTATGATTGATTATTTTATACTAAAGTTTTAACAACAGCTTGACAGCGTGGGCATAGGTTATCTAATTCGCCTACTGAACCTAGTTCGTCTGAATAGTTCCAACAGCGTTGACATTTTTCTCCGTCAGCGTGTTTCACTTTAACTTTCACATATTCATATTCTTCACCGTCTGTTAATTCATCAACGACATCTACTTTAGATACAATGAAGAGTTGTTGTAAGTCTTGGAATTGACTTAAGAATTCAACTGTATCAAAGTCTTCTGAATTTGATAATGTGATGTGTGCTTCTAATGATTTACCGATTACTTTTTCATTACGTGCAACTTCTAATGCTCTGTTAACATCGTCTCTTAATTTCATCAGTTTAGACCATTTTTCCACTAATCCTGTATCAACTTCATGTGGGTTTGGCATATTTGTTAAATGAACACTTTCTTCTTCAACATGTGGAATATGTCCCCAAATTTCATCAGCTGTATGTGGAATAATTGGTGCTAAGATTTTAGTTAATTTAACTAATGTTTCATAAAGCACTGTTTGCATACTACGACGTTTTAATGAATCTACTTGTTCGATATAAAGGATATCTTTACCGTAGTCTAAGTAGAAGTTACTTAATTCTACATTAATGAAGTTTTGAATATCTTGATAAATATCTAGATAGTCGAATGCTTCATAGTGAGATAATGTACGGCCAATAAATTGATTTAATCTATTGTGCATATATTGATCGATTTCAAGCATATCTTCATATTTCACACTATCTGTTGCTGGATTGAAATCATTCACATTACCTAATAAGAAACGGAATGTATTTCTAATTTTACGATATACATCAGAAGTTTGTTTTAAGATGTCGTTTGAGATACGTACGTCAGCTAAGTAGTCTACACTACTTACCCATAATCTTGCGATATCAGCACCCATTTGTTTAACAATTTTATCAGGAACGATTACGTTACCTAATGATTTACTCATTTTCTTACCTTCTCCGTCCATTACAAAACCGTGAGAAAGTAACATTTTGTATGGTGAGATACCTTTAGTTGCTACTGATGTTGTGATTGAAGAGTTAAACCAACCTCTGTATTGGTCACTACCTTCTAAATAAATATCAGCTGGGTATGATAATTCTGGACGTGTTTCTAACACACCTCTATGTGTTGAACCTGAATCGAACCATACGTCCATAATATCTGTTTCTTTAGTGAATTCACCATTTGGGCTACCTTCATGTGTGAAGCCTTCTGGTAATAAGTCTTTCGCTTCTCTTTCAAACCAAATATTTGAACCGTGTTGCTCGAATAGATTTGCAACATGATTAATTGTTTCTTCAGTCATGATAATATCGCCATTTTCAGCGTAGAAGACTGGTAGAGGTACACCCCATACTCTTTGACGAGAGATTACCCATTCTCCTCTATCTCTGATCATATTGTAAAGACGTGTTTTACCCCAATCGATTTTAAACTTCGTATCATCAATTGCATCTAAAATATCTTGTCTTACTTTACTGATTGAAGCGAACCATTGTTCAGTAGCTCTGAAAATAACTGGTTTTTTAGTTCTCCAGTCATGTGGATATGAGTGTTTGAAGAATGTAAGTTTTAATAATGCGCCAACTTCGTCTAATTTTTCTGTGATATTTTTATTAGCTTTATCATAGAATAGACCTTCAAATTCTCCTGCTTCTTCAGTGAATACACCTTTATCATTAATTGGACTTAGCACACCAAGACCATATTTTTGACCTACGATATAGTCATCTTCACCATGACCTGGTGCTGTATGAACACAACCTGTACCTGCATCAGTTGTAACGTGGTCACCTAAAATTAATAATGAAGTACGATCGATAAATGGATGTTGCGCTGTTGCATATTCTAATTCAGCTCCACTGAATTCTTTATCAATTGTAATTGTTTCTTTATTCCAGTCTAATGCTTCACAAACTGAATCAAGAAGTGCTTGGGCAACAACGTATTTTTTGCCTTCTACATTTACTTGTACGTAGTTTAATTTAGGATTAACAGCAATTGCTAAGTTTGATGGAATTGTCCAAGGAGTTGTTGTCCAAATAATAAATGCTGCATCTTCATCTACAACACCTTTACCATCTACTACATTAAATGCTACATAGATTGAAGGTGATTTTTTATCTTGGTATTCAATTTCAGCTTCAGCTAATGAAGATTCACTTGAAGGAGACCAGTAAACTGGTTTTTTACCTTTATAGATTAAACCTTTAGCAGCCATTTCACCGAATACTCTAATTTGCGCCGCTTCAAACTCAGGTTTTAACGTAATATATGGATTATCCCAATCACCGTTTACACCTAAACGTCTGAAATCAGCTTTTTGTAATTCAATTTGTTCTAATGCAAATTCTTTACATTTTTCTCTGAATTCAGCAACTGACATTTCTTTTCTTTTAACACCTTTGTTTGTTAAAGCTTGCTCGATTGGTAAACCATGTGTATCCCAACCTGGCACGTATGGTGCATAATATCCAGACATTGCTTTTTGTCTAACGATGATATCTTTTAAAATTTTATTTAAAGCGTGACCCATGTGTAAATTACCATTAGCATATGGAGGACCATCATGAAGAATAAATGGTGAATTACCTTTATTTTTTTCTAAAATTTTATTGTATAAATCTTTCTCTTTCCACTCTTCTTGAATTTGTGGTTCTTTATTTGGTAAACCACCTCTCATTGGAAAACTTGTTTTAGGCATAAGTAACGTATCTTTGTAATCCATAAGTCTTAATCTCCTTCTTAATAAAAATAATATAAAAAAACTCTAAGCTGAAATAATAGGGACGACATACATCGCGGTACCACCCTTATTAACTCAACTTAGAGTTCACTCATTAAACATATATCATATTCGCAAACAGGTGATACCTAAAGAAATGAATTTATTAGGCTCTCACTATCCCTAACTCGCTTTTCAATTCGTTTATTCTTCAGACTTGTCCTCTTCACTTTTAACTGCTTGATTATTTATCTGTTCTTGATTATTTTCTTCTTCTTTGTTCAAAATGTCAATATTTTCTTCAGTAACTTTTTGTTGATCGACATCATAGTTCAGTAAATAATCCCAATCTTCATTTTTCAATAAATCTAATTGCGCTTCAACTAACATGCGGAAACGTGAACGAAAGACTTTTGATTGACGTTTCATATCTTCAGTTTGGAAACTGATATGACGCGCTTTTTGAAGTGCATCATTAACGATTTGATCAGAACGTCCTTCTGCTTCTTTAATAATAGCATCTGCTTTTAAAACAGCAGTATGTTTCGTTTCTTCACTTGTTTTTTGCGCTTGTAATAATACGTCAGAGATTGTATTTTCGACTGCTTTGAATCGACTAATATTCTCTTCTTTATCATCTATAATACTTTGCAAATGCGCTTTATCTGATTTTAATTTTTCAATTTCATCACTTAAAGTTTGTAGATATCCACGTACTTCAGTTTCATCTAATCCTTTATGAACTCTACTAAATTCTTTTTGTTTGATTTCCTCTGGGGTAAATGCCATAAGTTTTCCTCCTCAGCACTATTTAAACAATGTTCGATAAGCTATTCTTATCTTGCCTTTTTTTGAAGTTCCATTATTTTGAATGATCATCGCACGTCCATATCCTTTAATAGAAATCAAGTCATTTTCTTCGACTATAAAGTCTACTTGTTCGATTTCTCTATGATTGACTTTAACGCGTTTACTTTCAATCAATTTTTTACTAATTGTTCTACTCGTATTTGTAAGGTGCTTAATGACTACATCCAGTCTTAATGCACTTACAGTTGCGTCATGTGTCTGCCAATTCTCACTTGATTGTATCATATTTTGGAATGGAATAGAACTCAATTTGATTCCTGCACCTTTAATCTTTGTTAATTCCATCATAATATACGATTCAAATCTCTTTGTCAAAACAAACTGTATACGGTCATTAACAATAATATCCCCTAGTTGATTTCTATCAATCCCAAGCGACATGATCGTACCTAATACATTACGATGCGTCAATTTAACAAATTTTGAAGGATAAGTAAGTTCAATAAGCACCATCTCATAATCCGCTTCAGTCGGTTCAAAATAATCAGGTGCAACTATTGCACGCTTTCTTTCTGATTCTTCATTACCACCAAAGTAATGTACATTTAAATCATCGAAGCCACCCACGATTGTTTGTAAAATAAATTGTTCTCTAGGGTCTAGAAATTCTGTAAGCACTGGTTGGTAATTTCGTTCAGCAACTTCACATCTATTTAAAAATAAATCAATAATCTCTTTTTCTTCTTTTCTAAAGTGTTGATATATATCCATTTTGACACCTCTAATTCAATAAAAAATAGGATGTGACATTACGTCTCACCCTACTGTCATTTATCGTTTAATTATAATATTGGCATTACAGGTACAATCATATTAAATATATTGACTAAACCAACATAGAATAAACTTAACGTTATAAATGCCACGATTGATGATATGTCTAACATACCTAATGGTGGGATAATTCTTCTAAATGGTTCTAAAAATGGTTCATATATTTTCCCTAAAAATTGTCCAAATGCGCCTTCCCTAACGCCTGGTAACCATGATGTAAGGAAATAAACGATCATACCATATTGATAAATTTTAACGACGAATAATACAAAGCCTAATATCGTACTTAATAGTCCACTATCCATATCTTAATTTCCTCTATTCTTGGTAAGGTTCAACTTGTTCTAATTGTTCAGTAATTGATCCTGCTACTTCAACATTATCAGGTGTACATAAGAAGATGTCTGTTCCCACGCGTCTTATATCTCCACCAATTGCATAAACAGTACCGCTCAAGAAGTCTATAATTCTTTTAGCTGATACTTTGTCAATGCGTTGTAAGTTCACTAATGTTGTACGTCTATTTTTAAGTTCATCAGCGATATCCTGCGTATCTGAAAATACTCTTGGTTCAAATAAGCACATTTTTGAACTTTGCGCAAAATCCATATTCCCGCTCATACTAACGACATTCGTTTGAGATGAATTTGTACGTTTCTCAGTCATAGCCTCTTTCCTTTCAGGTTTTTTGAAATCACGAGAACGTTGTGATTGGTATCTAGTAGTATTTGATTTTTGTGTTGGTACACTTTTTAAAGATTGTTGTTTTGGTTTTTGTTCTTGTATGGATGATTCTTGTTGTGGTGCTTTCGTTTGTTCTCTTTGTGGCTCTTCGTATACTTCTTCTTCTTCATCAACTACGAAAAAGCCTTTAAATACATCTTTAATTGCCATAATTTACACTCCTATTCGCCAACTAATTTTGTACCAATTCTTATATAAGAAGCACCTTCTAATATTGCTTCATTAAAATCATTGCTCATGCCCATAGATAATTCAGTGCAAGGTGCATATGATAAGTTTAAGGATTGTACTTTCTCTTTCAATAATCTTAGTTGGTTAAAATATTGTCTTAATTTTATTTTGTCTTCAGTTAATGGTGCCATAGTCATTAAACCAACTATTTCAATATGTTTAAAATCCTTAAGCTCTTGAATAAATGGGATAACATCATCAGGCGACATACCATGTTTTGATTCTTCTCCCGAAACATTCACTTGAACAAAGCATTTTACAACATTTTCTGCACGTTTTTCAATTTCTTTAGCTAATTTTAATCTATCTAATGCATGTAAATAATCAATTTCATTAATGATGTCTTTTACTTTTCTTGTTTGTAATGATCCAATAAAATGCATGATAGCATCATCTGGAAGATGCTTTTTCTTTTCCAAAAATCCTTCAATACGATTTTCTCCAAAGTTTTTCAAGCCAGCTTCATAAGCTTCTTTAGCTCGGTCTATTGTAACATATTTTGTCACAACAATCACTTGAGGCGCCGTATTAAATTCTGATTCTTCGCTACTGTTACAAATTTGTGAATTGATTTCTAATAAATTTTCTTTTACTGATTTCAAATCTATACCTACTTTCTACCTATAAATGCAAGCATTCTACCAGTTTGTCCTTTTTCTACTCTATATGAGAAGAATAAATCTGTTTCACTAGCCGTACAATGATTCGTCTTTACAATATGTTCAGGACTAACACCATAATGTATGGCAAGTAATGCATTTGCCTGTTTTAAATCTATGCCATATCGATCTTGTCCTCTTTGCACAATGTATGTTTCAGAGTCTATCGGTAATGTTTTGAACTTTTGATAAATGTCTTCGTTAATTTCATAACTGTCAGATGTGGATGGACCTATAACGACTCTTAAATTAGAAACGTCACCTTTATATTGTTCAATCATCTCTTTAATAATTTGGGAATATGTGCCTCTCCATCCAGCATGACAAAGACCAATATAACCATTTTGAGTATCATATAAATAGATTGGTACACAATCTGCAAAGCACATCGTTAATAATAGATCAGATTCATAAGTATAAAGTCCATCTATTCCATGTAGTTCTTCAGTTAGTGCATTGATATTTGTACCTTTATCCTTTGAAGATACTTCTCGAACTTTATTCTCATGTGTTTGAATTGGAAATACCCAATTGGCACAACTGAAGTTGATTTCATTGGCTAAAATTTGCTGATGCTTTGAAATATTATCTGGATCGTCATTGATATATCTTGCCATATTAAAAGCATTCTCTGGATATGGACTATAACCACCTTGACGAGTTGTAATACCTATCGTTAAATCACTTTTGTCATCGGCTTCATATGATAAATAATGATTATGTTGATTAAAAATCTCTTTCATTTCATCTCTCCTAACAAAAAAAGTCATCAGGACTTAGCCTGATGACTTTTTAAGTTCATTTATCGTCTAGAGCGTCTAGAACGTCTATCTTCTCTATTTCGAATGAAACTTGGAATATCACTATCATCAGTTGATTCATTTGTTGATTTATTTTCAAATGAAGCTTTTCTTCCTAGTGATTCTCCTTCTTCTCTTTTAGAAGCAGGTTCTTCTGTAGTTCCACCAAATGCACCGCCACCTTGTGGTTTACGAGCATTAGAAGGTTTGTCATTAAATCCAGTAGCAATTACTGTAACAACTAATTCGTCTTGTAATTCTGGGTTAATAACTGTACCAAATATCATGTTAACATCTTCGTCTGCTGCATCTTGAACAATATCTGCTGCTTCTTGAGCTTCAAATAGTGAAAGTGACTCTCCACCTGTAATGTTCATTAAGACACCTTGTGCGCCAACGATTGAAGTTTCTAATAATGGTGAAGAAATAGCTTTTTTAGCAGCTTCGATTGCTCTATTTTCACCAGAAGATACACCGATACCCATTAATGCTGAACCTTGGTTAGACATAATAGTCTTAACGTCAGCAAAGTCTAAGTTAACTTCACCAGAAACAGCGATTAAGTCTGAGATACCTTGTACACCTTGACGTAATACATTATCTGCTTCTTTGAATGCTTCCATCATAGGTGTTGACTTATCAACGATATCTAAAAGACGATCATTAGGAATAACGATTAATGTATCTACTGCAGCTTTCATAGATTCTACACCGGCAGCAGCTTGAGTTTGACGTTTACGTCCTTCAAAGCTAAATGGACGTGTAACAACACCAACTGTTAATGCACCCATCTCTTTTGCGATTTTAGCAACAACTGGTGCAGCACCTGTACCAGTTCCGCCACCCATACCAGCAGTAACGAATACCATGTCAGCGCCTTGAATAGCATCTTCTATTTGTTCACGTGATTCTTCAGCAGCTTTTTTACCGATTTCTGGGTTTGCACCTGCACCTAAACCACGTGTTAATTTTTCACCAATTTGAATTTTAGATGAAGCTTTAGATAAGTTTAAAGCTTGACCATCTGTATTAATAGAAATAAATTCTACATTGTTCATTCCATGATCTATCATACGGTTAACAGCGTTATTACCGCCACCACCAACACCAATTACTTTTAAAGTAGCTAAATGATTAAACCCTTGCTCAAATTCTAACATTTATTATCCTCCTAATCTTTATGACCCATCAATCAAATAACGATTTCATTAATTTTTTTAATACACTTGGCTTCTCTTCTTGACTTTCCGAATCATATTCTGCTTCGGAGACTCTGTCATGCTCAGAATTTGAAGCTTTTGCGTCATTGTTTTTGTTTGATTTCTTTTTAAACCATTGTTCATATGGTTTAGCTTTAGTTTCTTGAGTTTCTTCTTCATATGTTTCTTCTTCGACATTATCAACGTCATAATTATTCATTGTAACATAATCTAGTAGCTCATCAAAGTTAATTCCACTAGATATAGTAGATATACTAGAAGTAAACTCAGGTTTACGTATACCCATTTGAGATGGTGTATGTACACGTACTTTTTCATTAACCATATCTTGTAATAATTCTTTAATACCAAGTAAGTTTGAAGTACCACCTGTTACGATGAATCCACCGTTAACATTTGTAATACCCATATCTTGTAATAAATTAAATATTTCAAAGAAAATTTCTTCTACTCTTGATTCAATAATTTCACTTAATTCTTTTTGAGTGAATTGTGCATGACCATCTTCGTTAATTTGTTCAACACTAAAGACATCTTGATCAGATGCAGAGTCGTAGAATGCATGTCCATATTGTTGTTTAATCTTCTCGGCATTGTCATATGTAGTATTTAATGATTTCGCAATATCAGTTGTTATGCTTCTACCTGCCATTTCAATCGTATCGGCATCAACTAAATTGCCTCTCTCATAAAAACCTACTTGCGTTAAATCTTCACCAATATCAATGACGCAAGCACCAAGTTCAACTTCTGTTGGAGATAATATAGATTGATAGTTATAAGCATCAGAAAATACTTCTAAAACATCTACTCCACAAGATTCAACACATTTAATGATGTTGATTAATAATGATTTTGATGTTGCGATAACACCTGCTTCTACTTTTAATGATTGTGTTGCAACCATTTCTTTAGGATCTGAAACTTCATGTAAGTCATCTACAATAAATTTCATTGGGAATACACCAATGACTTCAGTTTCCGGAACATCATTTAATTCCCTAATGCCCTCTAATACTGATTCTATATGACTGCCATTTATTTCAGTTTCTGTACCATCAAAAGGTATTTCAAATTTTTCGTCGTAAATCTCTGTATTCACGATAGGCATTTTTAAAAATACTTCTTTAATATCTATTCCAGATGCAATTGCTGCTTTTTTGATTGTATCTTTAATTGCTTGTTTAGCGATATCAAAATCATCTATACAACCATTTCTTATACCATTCGTATAAGTTTGCCCTGTACCTATCACGTTAATGCCATTATGAAATTTTTCTCCTACTATTACTTTTACACTCGATGAACCTATATCTAAACTAATATAGTAATGTTCCTCCATCGATAGGCACCTCCTCTAACACATGATAATCAAATTTAAACTATTATTAGTTTACATGATACTTGATTTAATGTGAACTAATTATAGGTTTATTTATTGATTTTTTTACTTATTCTTCTGATTTCTCAGTTGATTCTGGTTCTTCTCCAGATTTATCCAATTCTTTAGATAAATCTTGTAATGCTTGGTCTAATTTTTTCTGTTCTGTTTTCGTGCTTTCATCTTGTTTTGTTTCTTTTTCTGAACGCTCTTTTTGCTGTTCTTCCGTTTCATATGGTAAGAATGTCACACCAACTTGTAAATCTAAAAATCCAGGTGTTTTGAGCGCACCAGAATTGTCTCTCTCTAATTTATCAGAAATACTCGGATAATAGTTGATTTTATTCGCAAAAGTTTGAATATCTCCTACAACTTCCACATTATCTGTCATAAATAGTTGGATTCTATTCTGATTGTTCTCACCAGGTTTATAATTTATTTCCGATATCATTGATTTAACTTTAGGTTTAACCTTTTTCAATTCAGGAATCATTTTATTTAACTTTTTAGAACTAAAGTCATTCAAAATCGGAACATCAATTGGTAAATCTGTTGATAAATTTTTAATTGTTTTCCCATTTTCTAATAACGGTACGTAATGTTTTTTCTCTTTAACTAATCCAATTGTTTCATACTCATTTACATTAACCGTTAAGTCATTTGGAAAATGACGTTTAATTTCAACACTTTTAACGCCTTCAATTTCTTCGATTTTCGATTTCATATCACTTACAGGGATATTGTATATTCTAGAATCTTTTTTGATATCTAAAGCTTTATCAATATCGTTTTTAGATACGATTTCTTCACCTTTAATGTCCACTTGATCAACTTTACTGATGTCTGTAAACATATACAGTAAAATCAAGATAACAAGGAGTATAACACCTATGAATACACCTAATTGAATTTGACGTCTACGTTTTCTTTTCTTCTTTAAAATTTCTAATCGTTCATCTTCCGTAGTCGTTTCAAATTGCAATATATCATCATTGTTTTCAGAACTTTTATTCACGGTTGTCACTCCTTTTTTTCACAATTTCTAAAATGTTGGTAAATATTTTTGGAAACTTTCAATAAATTCGTCGCCACGAGCTTCAAATGTATCATATTGATCCCAGCTCGCACACGCTGGTGATAGCAAGACAACATCGTTAGATTGTATATAATCCTGAATCAAATTAACGGCATCTTTAACGTCATTTGCCTGCAAGACTTCTTTACCTTGACTCGCACCTAACGCTTTTAATTTATCTTTTGTTTCACCAAATGTAACCATCAAACGGACATTATCCATATAAGGTATTAAATCATCAAAGTCATTCCCTCTATCTAATCCACCACATAACCAAATGATTGGAGAATTAAATGAACTTAAGGCAAATCGTGTTGCTAAAGTATTGGTCGCTTTAGAATCATTATAATACTTGTTGCCTCTATTGTTCCCAACATATTGAAGTCTATGTTTAATACCTGAGAACGTTGTTAAAGTATGTACAACTGACTTCACGTCAACACCTGATAATAATGCAGCTAATACAGCTACAAGTACATTTTCTAAATTATGTTTACCAGGTAATACAATATCTTGCGTATTGATAATTCTTATGCCGTTATATACGACATAATCATCTTCAATATAAATGCCATTCACTTTTTGATTAGTTGAGAAATATAATATTTTAGATTTAATATCATCTGTATTAATTAAATGTCTTTGTTCATAGTTGAAAATTAAATAATCGTCTTCGGTTTGATTCTTAAAAATATTTTTCTTAGCATTCTGGTATTCTTCTAAACTACCATGATAATCTAAATGTGCTGAATAAATATTTGTAACAATCGCGATATGCGGACGATAATGTATTGTTCCTAAAAGTTGGAATGAAGATAATTCAGTAATAAGATAATCGTCTTTCGTAACTTCTTGCGCAACTTTTGATGCAACTACACCAATATTACCGGAAACTTGACCATTTACTTTACTATTACCAAACATATCACCTATTAAAGAAGTCACTGTTGTTTTACCATTTGTACCTGTAATACCGATAATAGGTGCTTCTGAAATGTAATAACTTAATTCAACTTCTGTAATGATATCCAACCCTTGATTCATCGCTTCTTGCAATAGTGGAATATTGTAAGGTATACCAGGATTTTTTACGATTAACGGTTTATTATAAAGTAATGACAATGGGTGTTCACCACCGATCACACGTACTCCTTGCTGCACTAATTCAAGTGCGTGGGGATCAGATGATAAATCTTTACCATCATTGACAGTTACATCAGCACCTAATTTATGGCATAACTTTGCACTTTCATATCCACTTTTTGCTAAACCTAAAATAAGAACAGGTTTCTCTTTTAATGCATCATATGCTTTCATTTTACATTACCCCTATCCATAAACCAATTGCACCAGTAACGATACCTGTACCCCAGAATACTAATACTATTTTCCATTCACTCCAACCAACTAGTTCGAAATGGTGATGCAATGGGCTCATTTTAAATATTCTTTTTCCTGTAAGCTTGAACGATGTTACTTGTATCATCACTGATAATGTTTCAATTACAAATACTAAACCGATTAATAATAATGTTATTTCTTGGTTAAGCATGATTGAAATCGTTGCGAAAATACCACCAAGCGCTAAGCTTCCAGTATCTCCCATGAACACTTTTGCTGGGTACTTGTTGTAAATTAAAAATCCAAATAAACTTGCAAGCATCACTAAACAGAATAACCCAATTTCTGGTTTATCAAGAATAAATGATAGTGCCGCGTAAAAACCAAATGCAATGATTGATAATCCAGTTGAAAGACCATCTAATCCATCTGTTAAGTTGACAGCATTACTGAATCCAACTTGCCAAAATACTATGAATATAATATAGAAAACAGACAATGGCAATGACCAATCTGTAAACGGTATGTTAATCGCTGTTTCAAATTCATAGTTTGGTAATATAACACTTACGATATAGAATACAACGGCTATCGCAATTTGAGCTAAGAATTTTTGTTTACTTGTTAAACCTTGGTTATTTTTCTTAACGACAATAATATAATCGTCTATAAAACCAATAAGTCCAAATCCAAGTGTTACAAATAATAACAGAATGAGCGGACCTACTTGCTCAACATAAAATAACGCGATGATTGTTACAACGATTGTTGCTAATAAGAACGTTAATCCACCCATAGTTGGTGTTCCTGTTTTCTTCATATGACTCTTAGGTCCTTCTTCTCGAATACTTTGGCCAAATTTCAATTTTTTAAGTGTTGGAATTAAAACGGGTACAAGTATCAAAGTCAATAAAAACGCAATGACAGGTAGCGTAAAATTCATAATTGTTCACCTTTTCTTTTGTATATTATCTATCATCCTGTGATTTATGATTCACTAGATGTTTTTTCTTCTTTTTCATCTTTTTTATCATCTTTACTTTTGCTTTCATCTTTAGATGTTTCTTCATCATCTGGAACTTGTCCTATTGAATCATCACCATTCGGATGATTGTTAGAAAGCGTAAACTTAACTTTAGTACCAGATTTAATTGTTTGGTTCTGACTGACAGATTGCTCAGAAACATAACCAGAACCTTCTGATTCTACTTCAATACCTGTCGCTTCTTGTAATTTTAATAAGTCTCGTTTTGTCCAATTTTCAGTATCAGGCATCGTCATTTCACCGTCAGTAACAAGTAAAATCCTTTCTTTATCTTGGACATTTTTACCTTTAAGCGGTATTTGTTTCTTAATTTTATCACCTTTACCAACTACAATTGGCTCAAGTTTTTTACCTTTTATTGCATTAGTTGCTTTTTGTGTACTCATATTAACAACATCTGGTACATCTGAAGCATTCGTTTTAGCTTTGCCTTCAGTTTCTTCTACATCTAAATATTTTAATGTATTTTCCATAATCGGATTGAAACCTCTTGACACACCATATTCATAAGCCTCTAGGTCACGTTTTTGTGCAAGTGACATACCAGCATAAACAACTACTTCAGGATCTTTAGCAGGCGCATAGCCCATAAAGCTTACGAAATACGGATTTGCACCATCTACATAACCACCGTTTTTAGTATCTGGCACTTGAGCCGTACCAGTTTTACCTGCAACTCGGTATCCATCTATTTTATAGTTTGTAGCGTGACTTTCTTTACTATTTACTACTTTATCTAATTCTGTCATCGTCTTCTTGGCTGTATCTTTAGATATTGGATTACCGACTACTTTTTTCTCGCCTTTTTTAATCGTTTCGTTACTTTCTTTGTTTTGAATCGATTTTACATAATAAGGTTCGAGCATATTACCTTGATTTAAAATTGCTGTTTCAGCTTGAAGCATTTGGACTGGTGTAACAGTAGTAGACTGACCAAATGAAGATGTCTTTCTTTGAAGTTCATTATCAAATGCAATATTCCCTGGTGCTTCACTATCAAATAAACCACCTGTTTTCTTACCAAAACCAAATTTTTCATAATATGCCTTAGCTTTATCAGCGCCAACTAAATCTTGAAGTTTCATCATTAGCGTATTCGCAGAATATGTAAAACCAGTTGTCATAGGAATATTTCCCCAACCATCATCGTTCCAATCATAAATTTTAAATCCATCTATTTCTCTATGACCAGATTTAAATTTCTTGTTTGGTTCGAATTTACCTTCTTCAATTGCTGCAGCTAAACCATATGTTTTGAATGTAGAACCTGGTTCATAAGTATTTTGATATAAATCATTTGCCCATTTTTTCCCGAAGTCTTTTTTCGTATCAGGATTAAACGTAGGTCGCTGACTGTAACCTAAAATTTCACCAGTTTTTGCATCCATTACAACCGCAAATAAATCTTTAGGTTCATAGCGGTCTACCATTTCGTCAAGTGCATTTTCAACAAAGACTTGAATATTAGAGTCTAGCGTAAGATGTACATCATCACCATTTTGAGCTTTAATACTATCTTCGCTGTTCGGAACGAGCATACCCCATATATCTTGCTTATAAGAGTTTTTACCCGTTTTTCCTTTTAAATAGCTATCAAATACTTTTTCAGCACCTGATACACCTTTTAATTTGTTGGTATCTGGATCTTTATCTGCTAAACCGATAAGATGAGATGCGAAGTTACCATTAGGATAAAATCTTTTTTTCTCCGTTTCAAAAGTCAGTCCAGGTAATTTAAGCTTTTCAATTTGTGTTTTTTGTTTATAAGTTAAATCTTTACCTTTTTGACCAAACTCAACTTGAAAGGCATTTTTAGTTTTAAGTTTACTTAAAATATCATCTTCATCCATATCAAGAATTTTAGCTAATGCTTTAGCTGTTTTTTTCTTGTCTTTTACGTGTCGAGGCTTATCGCTACCTTCGCTCATTTTTTTATCTAATATTGCCACTAATTTATAACTATCTGTATCTTCGGCAAGCACTTTACCATTGCGATCGTAAATTTTCCCACGTTCAGGTTCTGCAACTGTTTGTCTTAAATATTTTTCACTTGCCCTGTACGCTAAATCTTCACCAGCTGAGTGACCACTGATCATTAAATACGAATATCTTACGGCCAATATAAAAAAGAGCAGTCCGAAAAAACTTACTAAGAGGACTGCTCCTATTTTATTTTTCTTTATTTTAATTTTGGGCATCACTACGCACTACCTTTACATTGTCATTATTCAACTTTAGACCGTAGTCTTCAGCTTTTTCGTAGATGCGTTCGTATGACGATTGTTTCATTGATTCCGTCTTCAAATCACTGTTTGTTGTTTGTTGTTGCTCAATTTTACTGTCTAATTCTGCGATTTGTGTCTTGTTATTATACGCATCCATTTTTAAAGATAGCATATAAATACTTATCAACGCAATCATAGTTATTAATGATATGTATACGACTTTTTCGATCCTCGATATTCCTACTACCTTGGTCTTTTTTACTTTTTTCTTTTGTGGTTCGAGTTGTGGCTCTTGCCACTCATCAGGTCTATAATTCGGATATACTCTTTCTACTGCCATTCAATTGCCACTCCTCTGTTTACTTCAAAATTTCCGCAACTCTTAACTTTGCACTTCTCGCTCTATTGTTATGCTCAAGTTCTTGTTCATCAGAAATAATTGGTTTTTTGTTTACTCTTTTTAGTTTCGGCTTGTACGCTTCCGGTATAACCGGCAATCCCCTTGGTACATCTGGGCCTTTTTCATATTCTTGAAAGACTTGTTTACACAAACGATCTTCTAAAGAATGGAATGTAATAACTGAAATTCTTCCGCCAACTTTAACGTGTTGTATTGCTGCTTCAATAGATGTTTCAAATGCACCTAATTCATCATTAACTGCTATTCTAATCGCTTGGAAGACACGTTTAGCAGGGTGTCCACCCTTTCTACGTTTAGCTGCTGGAATACCTTCTTTAATTAAATCCACTAGTTCGAAAGTCGTTTCTATAGGTGCTTGTTCTCTTCTTGTTTCAATCTTTCTAGCTATTTGTTTTGAAAATTTCTCTTCACCATATCTAAAAAAGATTTTGACAAGTTGTTCATATGACCATTCATTTACCACTTCATATGCTGATAAAGATTGTGATTGATCCATTCTCATGTCTAACTTAGCATCATAATGGTAACTAAATCCTCGTTCTGGTGTGTCAAGTTGTGGACTGGATACACCAAGGTCATAAAGTACACCATCTACTTTACTAATATGTAGTTCTTCTAATATATGTTCTAAATTTCTAAAGTTGTTTTGTACAAAAATTACTTTATGCATATGGTCCTTTAAGATACCTTTAGCATGTTCAATCGCAGTTTCATCTTGATCGATTGCTATAAGTCGGCCTTGGTCATTCAATTGTTCAACTAGGTACAAACTATGACCAGCTCCACCTAATGTACAATCAACGTAAGTACCATCTGGTTTTATGTCTAATTTATCTACTGTTTCTTTCAATAGTACGGATACGTGATGAAACATTTAATTCACTCCTAAAAATCAAAGTCAATGAGATCTTCCGCAATGTCCTCAAAATTGTCTTCAGATTCATCATAAAATTCATTCCACGTAGAACGATCCCATATTTCAATTCGGTTAGAAACACCAATAACAGTACATTCTTTACTTAAATTAGCGTAACTTCTTAAATTTTGAGGGATGTTAATACGTCCTTGTTTGTCTAGTTCTACTTCAATCGCACCTGAGAAGAACATTCTCATGAATTTACGGGCATCTTTTTTTGTTATAGGTAAGGTTTTGAGTTTTTCTTCGATGCGCGCCCACTCTTCAAGTGTGTAGCCAAACAAACATTTATCTAGGCCCCTAGTGATAATAAAACGTTCGTTCAAATCATATCTGAATTTAGAAGGCACAATCATACGCCCTTTAGTATCCAATTGATGTTGATATTCACCCATGAACATTTTATCTCACCTCACCTTATTTATAATTTACCACATTCCCCCACAATCCTCCACTATTTATACAAGATTTCTTAAAATTTGTGTAAATAGTAAAAAAAACACCCAATTTACGATTTCGCAAATTGGGTGTTAATCCTTGTTATGACTATAGTTCAAGCGTTATATGTTTAAAAGTGTAACGAAGTGGTGGATAAGTGGAGGGACTGAACATAGTAATCCCAAATTGATTCATTACTTGAATAGGACTCCACACTCTTTCTTGTAATCCATGGTGAGGATGTAATGTATGCTCCACTATTTCAAAATGTCTCATACTGATTTCATTTTCTCTTTCGACATTTAATAAATATCTATCTATTAAATATTGATATTGGTGCTGATGTATTTGATTATTTTTTTCGACTAATTTTCTGTTTTGATAATCATCGCCAATTTCTTTAATCAGTTTTTGATGAAATTGAGATTGGCTTTCTTTCATTTCTTCAATTTCTCTTAACACTTCATCAGAAGCTTTTGCTCTAATAAATTTTTCTTTATCGTTTTGAATACCATCTACTAAAACAGTATCTAGATCTAAGTTATAGTTATCGATACATTTTTTTGCTTCTTGCGTTAAATAACTAATTCGCATACGAGGTGTAACTATAGGCATTTCAATATTAAATAAATTGAATACACCTTTCAGTTCACCCCAATAAACAATTTCGCTTGGCCCACCAATGAAACTTAATGTATTAAATAAATATTCCTCCATTAGAGGTCTTGTTACGACATTATTAGAAAATCGTTCAGGATGTTCTTCTACAAGACTAAGCAATTCATCTTTTGTAAAAGTTACGTCTGTATCTTTATTTAAATAGAACTTTTCATTTTCACACATAATGAGCTGTCTTTTATCGTCATACTCATAGAATAAGTGAACATTGCCATCGGTTAAAATCATGCGCTTCTTAATAACTTCAGCAAATTGGTCTTGTGTAGCTCTAAATGCTGAATCTACCGCTTCATGATTTTCAATAATTTCCTTGAAGAATGGTACTTCTAATGTTCTTAGTTCTGGATCATTTGCATCAATTAATAACAAACCATATTCTTTAAATACTTCATGTGTCATAACCTTAAAAATTTCACTCCATGATTCAGAAGACTCGATTGCTTTATGAATCAATAATTGAATATCTTTAGAGTGAACAGTCTCCCCGATAGAACTGAACATGTCGTTTAAAGCATCTTTGATCAATGCTTTATCAAAATGATAATGAGAAACACTCTTTTCTGGTGGTTCTAACGTACTATATTTTACTTTATTTAACTGTCTTGAAATACGATCATACGCATATGTATGATTCACTTCATCAAAATCATGATCTTCGCCTGCTATCCAAAAAACAGGAATGACTGGCGTATTTAATTTTTCACTTTGTTCGTTTGCTAAAACGATAATCGAAATGATTTTATGGAATGTATATAAAGGACCAGTAAAGAGTCCGGCTTGTTGACCACCTATAATGACTTTGTGACCATGTTTTAAATTTTCAATATTTTCATGTTGTTTATCTGTTAAATTTAATTGAGACATATAATTAAATATGACTTTTGAAAGTGCTTCTTCTCTGCCATTAGCTGATAAATTCGAGCGTTTTTCGAATTCAGATTGGTCCCCTGGTTTATATCCATAAAAGTTTATAATTTCAGTATTATGATTTGTATATCTCTCTATAAAACTATTTTGTTGATCAATTACAGTCTTCTTACAGTCCATACGAGTCTTTCTCCTTCGAAATTAATTACTATCAATAGTATAAAGATTGTAGATAAATAAAACAATCTAACGGCTTATAATTTAAATTTTTATTCAAATGAAGTATAATTAAGGAAAGAACAAGGGGGATTATCATGGCTAAAGTAGAACATTTACAAATTAATTACAAAACTGAAGAAGCATTCGAACAATTTCGTAACTTCGGAAACGAAGGTTTATATATGGTTGAAGAATTAAAAGGAAAAATGATCGATGCTAGTTCAGATTCACCATTTTACGGTATTTATGTTGGCGACAAATTAGTTGCAAGAATGTGTTTATTTAAACAAGATGAAGTAGAAAAAACATACTTCCCAGCATTTAATGATTACCACATTTTATGGAAATTAGAAGTATTAAGAGATTATCAAGATAGAGGATACGGCAAACAATTATTAGATTATGCTAAAAGCTTCGATTTACCAATCAAATGTATTGCCCGTAATCAATCCAAAGATTTCTTCTTAAATCACGGTTTCCAAGATATCGAGCAACAAAATCAATCCGGTGAAGACATTGTTATATGGACACCAGATAAATAAAATACTAAAAGTCCCGTAGAGTCTGTGCTCTACGGGACTTTTAGTATTTTATATTCCCCACAATGTGTAGGAAGTAACTGCCAATAATAATATAATTATGATTAGTGCATGCGTCTTTTTAAACATATAAATGATTGCTAAATATTCTCTAATGTATGCATTTGGATAGAAATAAGATTTCGATGATCCACCCGTAACGCTTGCGTTCATTTTAACTTTCTTGGATAAAAATGCTGCTCTTAAAATATGAAAATGATTAGAAACAATTGTTGCAAGTGCATGTTTTTTATAAGTATCCATTTTCTTCATAGAGAACACTAAATTTTCTTCTGTGTTAGTAGATTTGTCTTCCATTATAATTTCTTCATTACGTATACCTTGTTCCACTAAATATCGTCTCATCGCTTCAGCTTCACTGATTGCTTCATCCGAACCTTGACCACCACTTACAATCATTTTAGTATCTAAACTTTTTCGTTTTAATTTAATCGCTTTATCTAATCTCGCTTTCAAAAGTGGTGTTACTCTTTCGCCTATAATCCCTGCACCTAATACGATAATAAAATCTTGTTTCTTTCTTTTTGAAATACCACTTACAATCCAAGCATATAAGTTATGCAATATAAATATTAAATTTAAATAGTAAAACAAAGTTGAAATGGCAATTAATATTAATCCGTTCCATAATTCTACTAATAGATATGGTTTAAAAATAATGATTAAAAAATTAATTAAGATGAAAGAACCGTAACCAATGACAATCATGTTTGTTACAATTTTTCCTTCATTTGCTATTCGTTTTCTAGTATTTAATAAAGCTAAGAGCATTACCACAATAACAATTAAACAGTAAATAATATTAGCTATGATTATATAATTAATATTTAGATTTAAACCCAATGCTGGCACAATGATTTCAATCAATATCGTACTCATTAAACTGATAATGAATAGTCCTAATAAGAAGACATTTTTATATTGTCTAAAATCCACTATATAACTAATTATAAATAAAATTAAAAATGCTAACGTAACAAACATCATCGTCACCTCCTAGCCTATTATTTTCACAATCAAAGTATATCATCATAACCGACAAGATACACATAAAATTATTTTCAGAATTTTCAAAATAAATATTGAATTAGGTCAATATAGCTGATATACTATTTCACATTACTTACTTAAATATAGGAGGCAATTTATATGGAATATCAATCATCAAGTAGTCAAACAAAGGACGAATGTGGATCCACTTTTGGTAACAAAATGTTAACAATGTCGTATCAAGCATCAAAAGGATGGTCTTCTCCTATCATTAAAGATTATGCACCTATCACTATTTCTCCAAGTGCACAATGTCTTCATTATGGTCAAACTGTTTTTGAAGATATGATTGCCTATCAAATCAATGACAATATTCATATCTTTAAACCTTTCGAACACTTTGAAAAGTTCAATCAATCATTGAACCGAATCGAAATGCCAGCTATAAATAAAAACGCATTACTTTTCGGTATCCAACACCTTATTAATCAAGAACGTCAACTATTCGATTTACATGAACATCACCCTGTTAACATTAGAACAGTTATGTTTGCATCAGAGAATAAATTAGGTGTTAGTAAATCTGATACATATGAACTCATTACGTTCTTATCTCCACTACCTAAAAAGCTGAATTGCCAAACACCAGAACTTATAAAAGCACACGTAGAAGATGAATATGTTAAATCTGTTACAGGTGGTGCTGGTTTTACACAATTTGGTGGTAACTACGCCGCTTCTTACGCTGCAAAATCTAAAGCAGCTCAATTTGGATACGACCATGTACTATGGCTAGATGGAACAGAGAGATCTTATATAGAAGAATTACATAATATGAACATTTTCTTTGTTATCAATCATACACTGATTACGCCAGCTTTAGATGGTATTACAGTACCAGGTGTAACTCGACAATCAGTTATTGATTTAGCAAAAGAATTAGGCTATCAAATAGAAGAAAGACAAATTAGCATTGAAGAAGTGCTTCAATCATATAAAGATGGATTATTAACAGAAGTATTTAGTACGAGTACATTGAATGCCATCACTCCTGTTTGTGAAATCAAATATAAAGACAATATTTTAACAATTCATAACAATAAAATCGGACCTATTACACAACATTTATTTACAACTTATACATCTATTCAGCAAGGTAAGCTTCCTGATATACATCAATGGAACTATACAATAGAACGAGAACCAATTGAAATGTAATAGCTGTAAAAGACTGGCACAAAAAATGTACCAGTCTTTTTTATATGGAAAAATCAAGGTGAACGTTAGGTTCTATATTGCTTGTTTGTGGTGTCTTGCAATATTCAGCCTCCCAACATTGCTTGTCGCAACCCACTTGCAATATTCAGACCCCTATTTCTGAAAATATGGAAAAGAGTCTAGAACATTTCTGTCCCAGACCCATTTTTAACTTAATCCTCTTTTACTTCTTTAATGACTAAATTATCTAATACGAAATCTTTAGTCCCTTCAAAGTTCACTTGACCTTCATTTTTAACACCTTTATTGTCTGCCTTTTTATCTGTTGATGCTATGCCAATCCATGTTTGACCATTTTTATGACCTTTAATTTTTGTTTTAAATTGACGATGTTTCTTACTTTCTACAGTACCTTTCAATGGTGTTTCTTTGTATTTTTGATTATCAATACTGTCGCTACCTGTAGCAAAAGCATATGTGTCATCAGATCCTGCTTCATAATCAAACGAAACTTCATATGTCTTATTTGGTTCAAATCTAAAGTTTTGCGGTATCGTTTGATAAGCAAGTTTATTCTTTTCTACTTGACCATTAATTTTTAATGACCATGTACCCTCGATAACATCACTTATACGTTTATTATTCCATCCGCGTTGTGTATATGGGACATGTTTTTCAGATAAGTGTGTTCTATTATCTTCTACGCCTTCAATATCAGACACAACAAATGGGAATATGCCTTGAGGTACTTTTTCGAAATTTTGTTTAAACACTTTATCTTGTGAATATAATTGTTGATCATTTTCGAAAATTCGAATGTCATCAAAATAAGTGAGACCTTCGCCTTTATCTCTAGAAATTGTTAAAATTGCTTTACCATTTTTAGGTGCTTTAAAGTGCACATACATATTTTGGAAGTAACTATCGTTACCTTTAGTTGCTGATTCTTTAGTTGTATTATGAGTGTTAGCTTTAACATAATTTTTAGCAATGGATTTAGTAGTATAATTTTGATGTGTTGTACCATCTGCATCTACTCTAATACGTGCTTTATGATCACTTCGATTATCCACACCTACATATACTGCATATTGTTTACCTGGTTTCAAATCTGTTAATTTTTGTTTCAATTCAACATTTTTCTTCGGATTGTTAATCGTTACCATATTGTCGCTACTGTTTGATTTCGTAATAGAAACAGCTTTTTTAGATCCTTTAATTTTCCAATCTTTAAGATTTTCTGCATTAAATCCTGGATCTTTAATGTGCATATCTTCTCCGTATTTCACTTTCTCTTTATGTTGTTTTGATTTATACAATACATATGGTGTATTCGCTTTGACATTGCTTAAGGTAACTTTACCATCTCTAACACGAACATTATCAACATATTGGCGACCATGCTCAGTTAATTGGTATAATTTTAAATGCTTACTGTTCCAACCTTTTGGTAATTCCCAAGTTGATTCTCCACCATCTTCATTATAATGATAAAGTTTTTGTTTCTTACTGCTTAATTGTTTACCATTTTCATCCCAGTTCCACGGAATTAAATATTTATTGCCATCCAATATTTTTTGACCATTTAATGTGATCGTTCTAGATCTATAATTTTCTTTATCATTTTCATAATCATTAGATTTACGCTTAATAACTATTTTGTCTTTACCATTTTTTAATTGGATTTCCATTTCAGGTGTCCAATCAACAGTTTGGTCATTTGCTGTCATTTTGACTGGCTTGCCATCTACCCACTTCGTAACTTCAAAGTGCTGTAGGTATTTCGTAGATAAATTTGTTTTAAAAATATTATTAATGTATTCATCAAAGTTGTTTCTACCTTGCCAACCTTCAAAGTCTTTCATATCATATCCACCGAGTAATGGATAATCAGCTGCACCTGAATAAGTTTGGTAATTACCTACCCAAGAGTCTTTCTCGTGGTTTCGAATAAATCTTGCGACTTTTGAATTAATACCTTTGTTTTCATAACCACCATAAGTTAAATCTGCAGCCCAATGTTGGAATGTTGAATCATATTCCATACCGTGCCCCCATTCAACAGCCACTCTCCAACCTAAATCTTGAATTTCTTTTGCTAATTGATGGGACATCCAAGCTTGGTTATCACCTGATTGACCATTGCCCCATACATCTACATAAATAAAGTTTAAATCTTTACCTACTTTATCTTTAAAAGCATTTAATCGATCTTTTCTACCATGCAACATATCATATTTTGCATCAATGTTAATACCTTGATCTAACCAATTCCAACCATAATTATACGTACCGTCTTCATTTTTTCTTAAACGGTCAGGATTAAATGCTTTAGACTCTGGATATGTTTCACTCGCATTAATATGTACACCAAACTTTGCACCATATTTCTTACCGTTCTTAAGTAATTTCTTCATATCTTCAGCGCCACCGATACGTTGACCAATATTATCATAATCAAGATGACCAGAATCGTGACCCTCACTACCATATCCTTTTAATATAATTGACTGACCTAATCCATCTGTATTTAAATTAACTTTTTTAACACCATCAAGCGATTTTAAGAATGGATTTTGTGCTTGTGAACCGAAATTCATTGCGATACGGTGTGCAACTAAATCTGGTACAGATTCTGAACCTGTCGGATGATTCATGATAGCTCTATATGCAATAGCACCATCTTGCCAGTCTGTTTTTCCATCACCATTTTCATCATCCGTTATAACAACTTTTGTTTTTGGCATTAAATGTTGTTCTTTAGCATTTTCATAACTTTGACCCGGCTGCAATATCCAGTTAGAACTAGATAAACCGACATATTTATCTTTATCTACTTGTTTAGAAGTCGCATTTATTCTCGTATAATCAAGCTCTCCTGTTCCTTCAGAATGTTGTGAATTACTCCAAACACCTGCACTCGTCTTATCGTTTGAAACAAAACCATACATCATTGGATAATTAAAACCATCTTCAATATCTTTATTGACTTTAAAGTTTTTGTCGCCACTTTTCATCGTATTTGTAGACATACGTGTTGTTTGTAAGTTAGCATTTTTCTGTTTAGAATTCACAGAAACTAATGAATGATTAGGTATCTCAAAATCTTTTATAACAGTATCATCACTTTTACCATCCAACTTATTTTGGTAATCCTTCATATCAAAATGCAATTGGTTATCTTTAACTTTCATCTCAATTGTAAATTCAGCATCTATTTTTTTATCCTTATTAGAAGCAATTAATTGATATTGAGCTGCATGCGCATTAATTTTTTTATACTTAACTTTCGGTTGAACCGATTTACCATTCACTTTAATCGTCTTAATCTCTTTAACTTGGCCATCCATCTTTTTACCATTTTTCAAAGTATATTCAATAGCCCTTGGAAACGATTTATCAACCTTCACTTTCATCTTATTACTCTTTAATACGTCCCCTTTGACTTTTGCTTCTACATGATGATTCATCAGTGTAAATAAACTTAACAACATAACTGAAACAATTGAAACGACAAACAGTTTTTTCCTCCATACAAATGTTTTATTACTTAAATTCAAATTAAACACCCCTTATTAAAATTTGAAAACTTACATTAATTGTAGACTTTTATCTTATGATAGTCTAGCGTTTTTGTTCTATATTGTTTGATTTTACTTTCTGTTTTGTTCATATAAACAAAAAGAACGAAATGATGAGATTCATCATTTCGTTCACATTTCATACTATTTATTTATAATTTTTAATTACTCTAACAATCAGTGCAATCATAGGAAAAATCATTAAAACAAGAATAATATAATATAAATTAACAATACTATTTTCCCATGTAATAGGCACAATCACACCAAGCGCCATAATAAGCACTAAAATGATAATATTTACAAACATGCATACTAACAGATCACGAAAACTTGATTTATTTTTGTAATCGAATGTTTGCTTCCAAAAATTTATATATGTCATAAGCAACCCTCCATTCCATTTACAGAATATACCAAATATATCAATTAATATCAATTGTTTTTTAGTGGTTTCTTAAAAATAATAAGAACATAATTTGTTTTAAATTGCTCAATTAAGTTAAACTTAATCTACTATCTAGAACGAGGAGGCATGTTATGAATTTAAGAAATATTAAAGTTGAAGATTATAATCAATGCGCAAACAATTTAGTTGCAGCCTATGCTGGATCGCCTTGGTTTAATAAATGGACTGAACAAGAAGCTAAACTCAGAATTGAAGCTACAATGAGTGGATTTAATTCTAGAGGATTTGTTATCGAAGATGAACATAAAATTATTGCAATGTGTTTAGGTCGTATAGACTATTATTTTAATGGTTTTAATCAATTCTGTATCGATGAATTTAATGTCATTCCCAACCTACAAGGCTCCGGTATAGGTAAACAATTAATGAACTTTGTCAAAGATGAATTAAAAAATGAGAACATAAATAATATGTTCCTAATAACGGGCGGAGAATTAGCAGCCAATTTTTATACTAAAAATAATTTCAAAGTAACAAATGAAGGTTATATGATGGAAATTGAATTTTGATTAGTATAAAGTTCTCTACCACTTATTTTAATGAATTTAAAAAGGACTGATATAAAAATGAAGGTTAATATCGAAAAATATAATCCTTATTGGGTAAATCTTTTTGCAAAAGAATCAAACAATATAAAAAGAATATTTGGTGATGAATTACATTCAATCCATCATATAGGTAGTACATCAATTCCACATATATATGCAAAACCAATTATAGACATTATGCCTATCGTTAATAATATAGACAATGTGGATAAATATAATCATGATTTTGAAAAGTTTGATTATGATGTGCATGGCGAATATGGAATAGTTAATAGAAGATACTTTACTAAATTTGATAAAGAAACTAATAGAAAACTTTACCACGTTCATATTTATGATTGTAAAGATGATAAAAACATTATTCGCCATCTCGCTTTTAGAGACTTCTTAATTGAGTTTCCAGAAGTAGCTAAGGAATATGAAGATTTAAAAATGATGCTCATTAATAAGTATTGCGGAGACAAAGAACAATATGTAAATGGGAAAAATGAATTTGTAAAAAGGACTGAAAAGCTTGCTATAAATTGGTATTTACAAAACAAAAAAGGATACAGACTATAATTCATTTCAAAAATATAGGTGATAACAATGATACATATAAAAGAATTTTATAATTCATTACCAGAGTTGGAGAATAAAGAACTATCTAAATTACACAATGAAATCTTCGATACAAATGAAAATTTAAACGACAAATTCTTAAGTAAAAATAAAATTATAATTTTAGTAGCTTATAAAGAAAAAGCAATTGTTGGATATAAAATTGGATATGAAATGGATAGTTCTACTTTTTACAGTTGGTTAGGTGGCGTTGAAAAAAATAATCGAAATCATGGAATTGCACAGAAGCTTATGGATAAACAAGTAAGCATATTAAAAAGTAAAAGGTACGAAAAAATTCAAACTAAAACTTTTAATAAATGGAAAAGCATGCTCATTTTAAATATCAAAAATGACTTTCAAATAAGAAATTGTTATCCAGATAATAATGACTTAGCGATCATTTTAGAGAAAGATATCAAATAGAAAATTACAGAAAATATTCAACAACATTAAGATATCCTAAGTAGTTTATACAACTTTTATAACGTTGGCGTACAGTTGGCGTAGTTACGCTATTTAACAAGCCATTTTCATATACAAAAAAATCCCGTCATGTCTACGTTACAAGTAACGAGATACAACGGGATATTGGTAATTTACGTCCTGGGAGGGATTCGAACCCCCGACCGACGGCTTAGAAGGCCGTTGCTCTATCCAGCTGAGCTACCAGGACATTTTCAACACAAGAATAATTATATCGAATAGATACTGATTTATCAATACTTTTTAAAAAGAAAAAGGTTTATTAAATCGCTTTCGAAGTATTATTACACGTTTAGTTATTTTGTTTTACTTTTATTCGGTGATTACAATGTCATTAACTTTAACTGTATTGGCTTTTTCGGCTTTACACAAAGATTTATCTTCAAATATTTCTATAACACTCGCATGTACAAGTCCGTTTGCTGTTAATACATATATGTTTTCGTTCTTATGTAAGTCGTTATATTCGTTTTTATTTATACAAAACTCATCATCATTAATAACTGATGTAACGTGTGTTCTGCCCATTTCTACCCCTCCTATGTATGATAACTTATTAGTTTTTACATAAAATTAACGACATTCATAATTATAAAACAATTTTTGTTTAATTGAAAGTTTATTCTAATTTTTTAATAAAATTGAGATATTCGTAAGAATACCTCAATAAATAAAATCTATTTGCCATTTTTGTTTTGCAAAATATATATTTAAATTGCTAATGATAATTTTTCTACTTCTTCATTATTTCTATTTAAATATGTTAAAGTTGCATTATTTAATGCTTCATCGAATTCAATGATTGCATATGTTTCTTCCCATTGACCTCTTGTTTGAGAGATGCTTCCTGGGTTGATACAATAAACGCCATCTATTGTCTCACATAATGCAACATGACTATGTCCATAAAATGCAAATTTAGCATGATTATTTTTTGCATGAGCACTTAATACTTCTCTAGATCCTTTAATATCATATCTATGACCATGTGTATAGAAATAACCAATACCTTCTATTTCACCTTGTTCTTCTATTGGAAATTGTGGATCAAAATCACAATTTCCTTTAACTCTTTGATACAAACTTAGTTCTGTATCATCGTAGTCAAATTCAGAATCACCTAAATGTAAAAATAAATCTGCGTCTTTATATTTTTCGTATATTTCATGAAGTATACCTTGTTCGCCATGATTATCGCTAACAATTACCCATTTCATTGGAATCGCTCCCCTATATCTTCATTCATTAATTTAATTGCATTTCCACGGTGACTAATTGCACTTTTTTCTGCAGCAGTTAGTTCTGCCATCGTTCTGTCTTGTGAAGGTACGAAGAAAATCGGGTCATAGCCAAATCCGTTTTCGCCTCGTGGTTCATCTATTATTTCACCAGGTGCTTTACCTACATATGTAACAGTTTCTTTTCCAGGCTCACTTACAGCAATTGCACAAACAAATTCTGCTGCTCTATCTTCTATACCCTTTAAGTTTGTTAATAATTTTTCTATATTATCTTGATCATTTTTTTGTGTACCTGCATATCTTGCTGAATAAATACCTGGCTCACCATTTAAAGCTTTTACAGATAGCCCACTATCATCTGCAATAACGATTTTATTTAATTGTTTTGAAGCCGCTTCTGCTTTCAAAATCGCATTCTCTTCGAATGTTGTACCTGTTTCTTCTACATCAAAATCTGGTGCAATTTCAGAAATACCTATAACATTTGCTTTTGGAAAAATTGTTTTAAAGTCATTTATCTTTCCTTGATTGTTTGATGCAATAATAATATCTTTCATATTTATCTCTCCTTACAATGTTATTCGTTCAACTTGAGCATCTTCTATATGTAGCCATTCTTTTATCGTTCTCGTGATATGTTCAACATCACCATTTGCAAAAAATTGATGTTTCGGATTTGGTGTATAATATGAATGCTCATTACTAAAAGTCAATAATGCACTTACTTCTCTTGCTGTTTCTAAACCTGAAGATATGATTGTCTTGCCATCATCAAAATATTGATGAATCGCATCGTATAATAATGGATAATGTGTACATCCTAATATAACTGTATCAGAATCATCATATCGCCACTGTTTAAGAGTTTGATGGATAACAATACTCGTAATCGTCGGATCTTTATATCTCATTTGTTCAACTAAAGGAACGAATCCTGGACAAGCAACTCCTTTAACTTCTACTTGAGGATTAATAGATTTAATACTTCGTCTATATGCTTCAGATTTAATTGTTCCCTCTGTACCAAGAACAAGCACTCGATTATTTTTAGTTGTCATAATTGCTGTTCTTGAACCTGGATCAATAACACCAATCACGGGTATTGATAACATTTCTTGCAAAGGTTTCAAAGCAACCGCAGTAGCTGTGTTACATGCGATAACTAACATTTTAATATCTTTTTCAACTAAAAAGTTAGCTAATTGAATTGTAAATGATTTAACTTCTTCTCTTGTTCTCGGGCCATATGGACATCTTCCAATATCACCTAAATAAAATATCGTCTCATTTGGCAATTGTCGCATGATTTCTTTAGCAACTGTTAAACCACCAATCCCTGAGTCAATTACACCAATTGGTTTATTCATTCATCTTCACTTCGCATTCTTTTTAACATAATTTCTAAAGCTTCATTAAATTTTATTTTATCTTTATCTTCCATAATAGAAAGAAGATCTTCAGTATAAATTTGTCTCGCTTGAACAACTTCGTCAATAAGTGCCATGCCTTTTTCTAATAACTTGACGTGGAATACTCTTTTATCTTTCTCAGATTGAATTCGTTGAACGAGTTCTTTTTTTTCGAGTTTATCTACTATATCTGTAGTAGTAGAATACGCTAAAAATAAACGTTTAGATAATTCACCAATTGTAATTTGATCATGCTCATTGAGCCATTGTAAAGCTATAAATTGAGGTGGTGTGATATCATAAACCTTTAATTGTCCTCTTGATTTTAATTTCGTTCTTTCTACTATATGTCTTAACGAATATTCAATCTGTTTTGTAATTTCTTCCATAGTTGTTTGTACCTCTTTTCTCATCAAACTTATATTAATAATAATAACACATACGCTTATATGCAGTTAATGAATTGGCCTTTAAGTTTTATAAATAAACAAATAAGAGGCTAGGACATAAAATTATGTCCCAGCCTCTTTCATATCTTTATTAGTTTACTTCGTGATCTGAACCGAAGAATGATTTAAACATTTGGAAAGTAGCTTCTCTGTTCATTGCTGCGATTGATGTTGTTAAAGGAATACCTTTCGGACAAGCATTTACACAGTTTTGAGAACTACCACATTCTTGTATACCACCATCAGACATCAGTGCTTTAATACGTTCATCTTTAGTCATGCTTCCAGTTGGATGCAAGTTGAATAAACGAACTTGAGAAATTGCTTGAGCACCCATGAAATTATTATTCACGTTTACGTTCGGACAAACTTCTAAACACACACCACATGTCATACATTTAGAAAGTTCATATGCTGTTTGACGTTTCTTCTCAGGCATACGTGGCCCTGGTCCTAAGTCATAAGTACCATCAATTGGTACCCATGCTTTAACTTTTTTCAAGTTATCGAACATACGAGAACGGTCAACTTGTAAATCACGAATAACTGGGAAGGTCTTCATTGGTTCAAGTTTAATTGGTTGTTCCAATTGATCAATAATAGCTGAACATGATTGACGTGCTTTTCCGTTAATAACCATAGAACATGCACCACAAACTTCTTCAAGACAGTTCATATCCCAAGTTACTGGTGTCGTCTTCTCACCATTTGACTTAATCGGATTTCTTTGGATTTCCATTAAAGCTGCAATAATATTCATATTTGGTCTATATGGAATTTCAAATTTTTCTTCATAAGGTTGAGATTTATCATTTTCTTGACGTTTGATAATGATAGAAATCGTTTTGTTTTCTTGGTTTTGACCTTGTGCATTGTTTTCAACTGTTTGAGTGTCTGCCATAATTATTTACCTCCTTTAGATTTCTTAGAGTAATCACGTTTACGAGGTTTAATGTGACTAATATCCACTTCTTCATATGAAAATTCTGGTGCTTCTTTAGGTCCTCTATATTGAGCAATCGTTGTTTTTAACCACTCTTCATCATTACGGTCTGGGAATTCTGGTTTGTAATGCGCACCACGTGATTCGTTACGATTATAAGCACCAATCGTAATAACTCTTGCTAGTACTAACATATTCCATAATTGACGCGTAAAGAATACAGCTTGGTTACTCCAAGTAGATGTATCTTCCATATCAATATTTTGATATCTTTCCATCAACTCAACAATTTTCTTATCTGTTTCTAGAAGTTTATCATTATGACGAACAACTGTAACATTGGCAGTCATAATTTCTCCTAATTCTTTGTGTAACTTATATGCATTTTCTGTACCTTTAAGTTGTAATAAATGATCGAATTTTTCTTGTTCTTCATTTATACGTTTTTGGAAAATTTCTTCATCTATTTCTGTATATGATCTTTCGATATCTTTAACATATTTAACCGCATTTGGTCCTGCAACCATACCACCATAAATAGCTGATAATAATGAGTTTGCACCTAATCTATTACCACCGTGTTGTGAATAGTCACATTCACCAGCAGCGAATAAACCTTTAATATTCGTCATTTGATCAAAGTCTACCCAGATACCGCCCATTGAATAATGAACTGCTGGGAAAATTTTCATTGGGACTTTACGAGGGTCGTCACCAGTGAATTTTTCATATATTTCTATTATACCACCAAGCTTAACATCTAACTCATGTGCATCTTTATGTGATAAATCAAGGTAAACCATGTTTTCACCGTTGATACCAAGTTTTTGGTTCACACAAACATCGAATATTTCACGAGTCGCAATATCACGAGGTACTAAGTTACCATAATCAGGATATTTTTCTTCTAAGAAATACCAAGGTTTACCGTCTTTATACGTCCAAATACGTCCACCTTCACCACGAGCTGATTCACTCATTAATCTTAATTTATCATCACCAGGAATTGCAGTTGGATGGATTTGAATAAACTCACCATTTGCATATTTAGCACCTTGTTGATAAACAACTGAGGCTGCTGAACCTGTATTAATCATTGAGTTTGTAGATTTACCAAATATGATACCTGGTCCACCTGTTGCCATAATAACAGCATCTGAACCAAATGATTCGATTTTAGAGTCAGTTAAGTTTTGAGCCACAATACCGCGTGCAGCATCTTCCTCATCTTTAACTATCCCTAAAAATTCCCAACCTTCATATTTCGTAACTAAACCTTTTACTTCGAAACTTCTAACTTGTTCGTCTAATGCATATAATAATTGTTGTCCAGTTGTTGCACCTGCGAATGCAGTTCTATGATACAAAGTACCACCGAATCGACGGAAATCTAAAAGACCTTCTGGTGTACGGTTAAACATAACACCCATTCTGTCTAATAAATGTATGATACTAGGTGCTGCTGCAGTCATATTTTTTACAGGTGTTTGGTTAGCAAGGAAATCTCCACCATACACTGTGTCATCGAAGTGAATGTCAACAGAGTCACCTTCACCTTTAGTATTGACAGCTCCATTAATACCACCTTGAGCACAAACAGAGTGTGAACGTTTAACAGGAACTAATGAGAATAAATCAACTTGTGCACCTTGTTCAGCAGCTTTAATAGTTGCCATTAGTCCAGCTAAACCACCACCGACAACAATGATTTTGTTGTTTGCCATAAAAATTGTCACTCCCCTAAAAAGTATAAATCCTATACGAATGCAAAAATAGCTCTTAAGCCAATGATACTAATTACGATAAATACAAATAAAGTCACATAAGTCATAATACGTTGTGATTTTGGTGATTGTGTAATTCCCCAAGTGATGAAGAATGACCATAAACCATTTGAGAAATGGAATATAACACTTAATACACCAATAACATAAAGCGTTACAGAAATTGGATTAGATAAAATATCTGAAACCATATCAAAGTCAACGTGATGTCCTAATGCAGCTTGAATACGTGTTTGATATACATGAACAGCTATGAAAATAAATGATATGATACCAGTTATACGTTGTAATAAGAACATCCAGTTTCTAAATAGTGAATGTCTTCCTACGTTTTCTTTAGCTGTAAACGCTATGTATAATCCATAAATAGCGTGGAATAGTATAGGAATATAGATAACTACAACTTCTAATACAATTTTAAATGGTAAGTGCCACATAAAATCTGATGCTTTATTAAAAGCCTCTGGACTTATCGTTGCAAAATGGTTAATAACTAAATGCTGAATTAAGAATATTCCTATAGGAATTACACCTAATAATGAATGAATACGACGTAAAATAAACTGTTTTTCGCTTGACGCCAAAAGAAGTCCCCCCTAACTTTAATCTATGGCCCTATCGTTATATTAAGAACATAGTAATCTGAAAACGATTACATACATCCCAAAAAAAATTCGATGAGCATTTACATGTATATTGTAACATCATTAAGTATGAATTTGGGCATGAGAATTATTCTCACACCCAAATATATAGATTTTTTGTTGTAATTTTACCATTTATTTACTAAGCTTATCTACTAGATTTTGAGCAACCTTTTTAGGAACACCAATTTTCACAAAATCCTCTAAATGTGCTTCTCGCATTTTTTTAATTGAACCGAAATGTTTCAATAAGGTTTGTTTACGTTTTGGTCCAATACCTTCTATTTCATCTAAAGCTGACTTAAGTGTTGTTTTTTGTCGTGTTGATCTATGGAAACTAATTGCAAATCGGTGTACTTCATCTTGAATTCGTTGAAGTAAATAGAATTCTTGTGAATTTTTCTTTAGTGGTATAATTTCAGCTTGTAATCCATACAATAATTCTGAGGTTTGGTGTTTATCATTTTTACTTAGCCCTGCAATGGGTATATCAAGTCCTAGTTCATTTTCTAATACATCTCTAACTGAAGACATATGACCTTTACCACCATCGACAATAATCAAATCAGGTATTGGTAGACCTTCTTTTAATACTCTTGTGTATCTTCTTCGAACTGCTTCTTGCATAGACTTGTAATCATCTGGCCCTTTAACGGATTTAATTTTATATTTACGATAGTCTTTTTTACTTGGTTTACCATCCACAAAAGCAATCATAACAGAGACTGGATCCACACCTTGAATATTAGAATTATCAAATGCTTCAATTCTAATCGGTGTTTGAATACCCATTGCCTCACCTAAGTTCTCGATAGCTTTGACAGTTCTAGATTCATCTTTCGCAATTAATTCGAATTTATTTTTAAGTGAGATGCTCGCATTTTTTATAGCAAGATCCACCATTTCTTTCTTCTGACCTCTTTTAGGCTGAATCACTCTTGAATCAACAACTGATTCAACTGTTTTTATGTCTAAATTCTTCGGGATATGAATTTCTTTTGGTGTTAAATGTTGGTTTAAAGAATAGAATTGACCGATAAATGTATAGAATTCTTCTTCTGCTGTTTGAATAATGGGTATCATAGATGCTTGTCTTTCAATTAGTTTGCCTTGTCTAATAAAGAATACTTGAATACACATCCACCCTTTATCTACAGAATAGCCAAATATATCTCTCATCGTCATGTCGGCTGACATCATATTTTGTTTATAATTTAACATTTCAATATGTTGTATTAAATCACGGTATTCTTTTGCTTCCTCAAACTTCAATGCTTCACTCGCTTGATTCATCTTCTCATTCAAATCATTGACAATCGTTTTGTCATCGCCATTTAGAAAATCAGTAATTTCTTTAATCATCGTTTGATACTGACTTTGTTCGACTGGATATACACATGGTCCTAAACATTGTCCAATATGATAATACAGGCATACTTTATTTGGCATTGTGACACATTTTCTTAATGGATAAATTCTATCTAGTAATTTTTTCGTTTCATGTGCAGCATAAGCATTTGGGTATGGTCCGAAGTATTTACCCGAATCTTTTTTTACAGTTCTCGTCACGATAAGTCTAGGGTGTTTTTCTTTTGTAATTTTTATAAATGGATAACTTTTGTCATCTTTTAATAATATATTGTAGCGTGGCTGATGTTTTTTGATTAAGTTAAGTTCAAGTAATAAAGATTCTATTTCACTTGAAGTCACGATAAATTCAAAATCTCTAATCTCACCTACGAGCCGAGTTGTCTTTTCATCATGTGCACCTGTGAAATAGCTGCGAACTCTGTTTCTTAATCGTTTAGCTTTTCCAACATATATAACCGTTTGTTGTCTATCTTTCATGATGTAACATCCAGGCTCCGTTGGTAATACATCAAGTTTTTGCTTAATTTTCTTTTGGTAGTCTTCCACCTTTATCACCTACCTTTTTAAATTCATTATATCAATAAAATTTACATTGACCAAAACATACGTTCTATATAAATATCTATCATCACACAAAAACTGCCTACAAAGTCATATGCTTTGTAGACAGTTTGGATTAATCATAGGTTATAACGATTAATAATGTTTAGATAATACTTGTTCTAGTTGTTCTTTAGGTTGGAAACCTACTACTTTATCTACAGCTTCGCCATCTTTAAATACGATTAAAGTTGGGATACTCATAACTTCGTATTTAGCTGCTGTTGCTTGGTTTTCATCTACGTCTAATTTAACGATGTTAGCTTTACCTTCAACGTCTTTAGCTAAATCTTCTAATACTGGCGCGATCATTTTACAAGGTCCACACCATGGTGCCCAGAAGTCCACTAAACTAACGCCTTCTTTGATTTGTTCATCGAAATTTGCATCTGTTGCTTTTAATAATGCCATTGGAAAAATCCTCCTTGTTAACTTATGATAATGAGAGTATAGCACGCTTTATTTTGCAATGCATGTTGTTTGCTCAAAGTGTATTGTACTTGATATGAACTATATTAGCAATCACTTAAATTCAGGTTTTCTTTTGTTCATAAATGCATCAATACCTTCTTTTGCATTGTCACTTTCAATAATATCAACGAAATGCCTTTCTTCAATTTGATCACTTTCTAATGATAAATCTAAATTAGACATTTGCTTGATGACTTTAATAGAGTCTAAAGATTTAGAAGCGATAGTATTAGCTAATTTTTCAGTAGCCTGTTCTAGTGCTTCTTTATCTTCTACTATTTCATTAAATAAATGTTTAACTTCATCTAAATTGATATTCTCACCTGTTAACGCAGCTTGTAATGCTTTATGTTGACCTACCATAGCTGATAATCGTCTAACACCGCCAAAGCCTGGGAATATACCTAAATTAATTTCAGGTAATCCTACTTTTGTATCTTTCGTGATTAATCTCATATCACATGCTAAAGCAAGTTCAAAGCCACCGCCTAAACAAACACCATGAATTGAACTAATAACTGGCTTATGACATGTCTTAATCAATCTAAATAATTTAGCACTTGTAGAAGCTAAATCTAATCTTTCATGTTTAGTTAGTTCTGGGAATGATTTAATATCTGCACCTGCAGAGAAACATTTTTCATTACCCTTTATAACGATGACTTTCACATCTTCATCGAATCCTTCTGTTTCAATTGCTTCAATAATGCTATTTAATACTGCCTCATTTAAAGCATTTACCGGGCCATGATTTAATTGTATATAAAGAACGTGGTTTTCAACATTTGTATTTATCAAGAAAATTCCTCCTTATAAAAATATTAAGTATGCAATACCTGCTATAAATGTTAAAGCAGAAATAACGAGTAATACTTTAGCTAGTTTATACATATCAAAATTATCCAATATGTTTCCTCCTTATTTCAATGTTACAACTGTAACACCAAATCCACCTTCTGAAGGCATACCTGTACGATATGAATCTACAGAACGATGTTTTTTAAGATGGTCAGCTACACCTTTTTGTAATGCACCTGTACCTTTACCATGAATAATGTTTACTGTACCGTAATTAGAAAGTTCTGCTTGATCGATATATTGGTCTAATTCTAACATAGCATCTTCATATCGGTAACCACGTAAATCTAAATCCATTTTTATAGTAGATCGATTCGTTCTAGGAACAACTTTACTTGGTTGTTGTTTCTTTTTATCTAGTTTTTCTAAATCTTTTACTTCTATTTTCATTTTGAGTATACCCATCTGAACTACTACTTCTTCATCGCTGATTACATCGATAACTTCACCTTTTTGACCGTATGATAATACTTTAACGTCATCACCTTTTTCAATCTTATCGTGACGTTCTTTCTTAACATTTTGTTTCAGAGATTGAGATGTATATTGATTATCAAGTCGTTTCTTTCGCTCAATGAGTTCATGCTCTTTTACATTTGCAGCTGAATTATCTCGCATATCTCTAAGTTCTTGAAGGATTGTTTCCGCTTCTTCAGTCTTCTGTTTAACTTCTTGATTGGCTTTATTTCTCGCTTCATCCATCAATTGTGTTTTGAAGTTTTCAAATCGTTGTAATTCCTGTGTTAATGATTGATGCAAGTCTATAGATTCTTGTTTTAATTTTTCAACTTCAATACGATCATTTTCAACAGATTTAGCATTTTTCTCAAGTGATTCTATCATGACATTGATTTCTTTTTCATCTTGACCAATCAGTGATTTTGCATGATTGATGAGTTCATTTTTAAGCCCTAATTTTTTAGAAATTTCAAATGCGTTTGAACGTCCTGGTATGCCCATTAATAATTTATAAGTTGGTCTTAAAGTTTCAACGTCAAATTCAACACTCGCATTCATCACTTTCTCTCGATTATAGCTATATGCTTTAAGTTCAGGGTAATGTGTTGTAGCCATGATTAAAGCATCTCTTTCAATCGTATAATCTAAAATACTCATTGCTAATGCTGCACCTTCACTAGGATCAGTCCCTGCTCCTAATTCATCAAATAATATTAATGAGTCTTTATCCGCTTGATCAATAATATTGACGATATTTTTCATATGTGATGAAAACGTCGATAACGATTGTTCAATAGATTGTTCATCACCAATGTCACAAAATACTTTCTTAAATATCGTTATAATTGCGCCATCTAATGTAGGAATTAACAAACCAGATTGTGCCATTAACGTGATTAGACCAACTGTTTTTAAAGTAACTGTTTTACCACCTGTATTAGGACCTGTAATAATAACAGCATTAATATCTTCTTTAAATTCAATCGTATTGCTAACCACTTCTGATTGATTAATTAAAGGATGTCTTGCTTTAGGTAAATATATCGCTCTATCTTCAGATATGATTGGTTTAGTAGCTTTAATAATTGCACCAAATTTAGCTTTTGCTGTTACAAAGTCTAAATGCCCCATAACTTCTGTGCTTGAAATTAATTCATAGCCTACTTCGCTAACTTGTTCTGTCAGAATATATAACAATCTATCTTTTTCTTCTTTTTCTTTAGCTTTAACTTGAGCGATTTGATTATGCATTTCAACAATTGCACTTGGTTCAATATATAATGTTTGTCCAGATGCTGATTGATCATGTACGATACCATTAAAATCTTGACGATACTCTGCTTTAACCGGAAGTACATGTCTATCATTTCTAACCGTTACAATTGAATCCGATAATTTCTTCTGATTAGCTGAAGATCTAACCATTTGCTCTAATCTCGATTTAATACGATCGTTCGTTTTTTTAATTTGATGTCTCAATTCAGCTAATTTCGGACTTGCCGTATCAAACAAATCGTGTTCGTCACACTGTTCATTTATTTGATTAAGCAATTCACTTAAAACTGGCAATTGCGCTACATAACCATCGATATTTGGATAAAGGATTGCTTCATCTTCATCAACGATACTTGCGTAAAATGTTTTGAATCTATTTTGAACTTGAATATTACGTTTAATTTGGTTTAATTCTTCAACGTTTAACAAACTGCCAATTTCTGCACGTCTTACATAAGACTTAATATCTTTTAGGCCTGAATAACCAGGTACTCTATGTTTATTATAAATTTGAGTCATTTCGTCTGTTTCATTTATGCTTTGCTGAACTGTTTCAAGTTCATCACTTGGTTTAAGTTCGTTAATAATACGTTCAGCAATATCACTTGTCGCATGAGTAGACAATTGTTGAATAATTAAGGGATATTCAAGAACTTTTAATGTTTTCTCATTCATATTATCTTCCCTCTTCTTTTAATACTTTATTTTGTTGATTGGATCCATTTTTTAAATGCTTCACGTGATTTAGCATTAATCACTTGTGATTTTTTAACCCAACCTTTTTGAGCCGTCCCAACACCATATTTCATGAAATCAAAATGATCAATATGATGGGCATCTGTATTGATTGTAATCATTAGGTCAGGATTATTTTTTAATACGTCAGCGTTTAAATCTAATCGTTGTGGATTAGCATTCAGTTCTAATACTGTATTAGTTTCTCTTGCCATTTTAATAAGTTCATCAATATTAGGACGGTATCCTTTTCTTCTACCAATAATTCTACCTGTCGGATGTGCAATATGTCTCACATATTGATTTTCACATGCAGTTCTAAGTCTATTCATAATTTCTTCTTCAGATTGATTGAAACTTTGATGAATTGCTGCAATAACATAATCTAATTCTTTCAATACGTCATCTGGATAATCTAAACTACCATCTGGTTTAATATCCATTTCTGTACCACTATAAATATCAATTTCTTTATACGATTCATTCAGTTTTTTAATTTTTTCGTTTTGTTCCAATAAACGTTCAATAGATAATCCATTTGCTACTGCTAAACTTCTAGAATGGTCTGTAATACAAATAAATTGATATTGACGTTCAATTGCCGCTTCAATCATTTCTTCAAGTTTAAAAGCACCATCACTATAAGTTGTATGCATATGAATATCACCGTTAATATCTTCTAACTGAATGATATCTTGAATATCTTTATCAAATTCTGTACCATCCTCACGCATTGTTGGTGGTATATATGACACGTTAAAATGATCATAAATTTCCTTTTCACTTTGATAAGTGATGATGTTACCATTTGCTTCTTCTATGCCGTACTCGCTTACTTTTTCATTTTTTTGTTTAGCAAGTTGTCTAATTTTAATATTATGATCTTTTGAACCTGTAAAATGTTGCAATGTATGATAGAAAGCTTCTGGTTGAATCAGTCTAAAATCAACACCAATAACATCATCTTCAATTTGTAAATCTAGTGAAACTTTCGTTTGTCCAACAGCAATTTGTTCTTTAATATCTGGAAACTCGAGCAGAGCTTGTTGTACTTTTGTAGGTTCTTCAGTCGAAATAATATAATCTAAGTCTTTGCTCATTTCTTTCATTCTTCTGAAACTACCTGCAACTTGATATTGATTAATGTCTTCAATATTATCTAAAAATTGATTAATAACTTCATGTGCTTTAATCATAGTATTGATTGAATATTTTTCAGGTCGTTGACCTAACACTTTCGCTTCTTCAAGAAGTTTTTGTTCAGTCTTTTTCGCAAAGCCTGGTAATTCAGACACTTGATTATTTTCACACGCTTTGATTAAATCTTCTTTATTTTTTATATCTAATTCTTTATATAATTTCGCAATTTTTTTACTACCTAATCCAGGTATTTTTAGTAATGGAATGAGTCCTTCTGGAATTTCTTGTTTTAACTCATCTAAATAACTTTGTGTCCCATTATCAATATATTCATTTATGACATCGCCTACACCTTTACCAATTCCTTTTAAAGATGTCACATCTTCAATTTCATTTAACGTTCTTTCATCTGTTTCTAATGATTGACTCGCTTTTCTGTATGCTGATACTTTAAATGGATTCTCACCTTTAATTTCCATGTATATTGCAATTGTTTCTAACATTTTTACGATATCTTTTTTTGTTAACATGTCTATTCCTCCGTAAAAAAAGTCATAGGTTCTCCCATGACTTTTTTCAATATGAATTCATTTAATTTGAAAGCCATTTTACTAATTGTTCAGATAAGAATGGTGTCTTTGTTAATACTGCATTTCCAATAGAAGACTGTTGCAATGCATCTATAAAAGGTGCTACAGGAATAACTGCAAATGCTGCTAATATGATAATCACAACTAAATACGCTTCTATAAATCCAAGTACGATACCAAAGTACCTTGCATATTTACCCCCAAATTCCATTTGATGATAAAAATCAAATACTGTTGCTACAATTTGTAAAATTATTTTAGTGAAAACAAATAAAATGAGAATCGCCATAATATTATAAAATGCATTCTCATTATTAATATTATTAAATATTGCATTCTTACCTTCTGTAGACGCACTCGGGTAAGGTAATATTAAATGCAATTGCTTGCTAAATGGTGCGTAACAAATGCTGGCAATCACCAATGAACTAATCGTGCCGATAGAATGTAATGATTGTAATACTAAACTACGTCTATATCCAATGATGACACCTATAATTAAACATAAAAATATAAGTAATGTTATCATTCTAAATGTCCTTTATTTTTTAATTGTTTGATTTCTTCTCTTAACTTTTCATTTTCTTCTTCTAATTTAACATATTCATGCATAACATTAACAGCTGTAAGAACAGATTTACGCGTTGTATCCAAGCCTGCATTTAATTGCCCGAGCGCTTGCAACTTTTCATCCACTCTACCAGCTACATATCGAATATGTGATGGATCGTCTTCACCAATAATTGTATAATGTTGATCATTTATAACCACTGTCACTCTATTTTTATTTTCACTCATTATACTACCCCTGTTCAAATTATAAATGGATTTCTATATATGTAATCATACTATATTATACATGACATAAGTTCATTTGTGTATGAATATCCACCAACTTGATATGAGAAAATTCGTTTATATCATAAATTTATGCTACTCTATTTATAGAAAAATTAAAAAGGCAGGACTTAAAAGTGGCAAACATCGTAAAAACAATTGACTCCAATACAATCAATCAACTTATAAAACAATATAATATGGAAACAAAGAACTTACCAACTGGCACTTTAGCCCGCAAGAAAATAAAAAGTACACAAGTCCAAATATACCGTTCAAAAAAAATAATGTTTCAAGGTAAAGATGCAGAACAAGTAGCAAGTGAAGTGCTTAAACAAAACATTACGTCATCACCATCTAAAGCAACAACTGTTACAAAAAAATATGAATTTGATATACATAATACAATTGGTAGTGATGAAGCAGGAAGTGGCGATTATTTTGGACCACTCACAGTATGTGCAACATACGTATCTAAACAAAACGCTAAAATTTTAAAAGAAATTGGTGTGATGGACTCCAAGTCTTTAACTGACCCTAAAATTGTAGAACTAGCTGAACAAATAATACAAATATGCCCTCATTCTCTAATTGTACTTGATAATCCCAACTACAATACAAAGCAATCAGAAGGTTGGAGCCAAGTTAAGATGAAAGCAGTCCTTCACAATCAAGCTATTAAAAATGTCATCTCACGAATAGACGAACAAGAATTAGAACAAATTGTGATTGATCAGTTCGTGCAAGCAAGCACATATGAGCGATATATTATTGGTCAAATGCCACGTAAAGACATTACACACTTTGAAACAAAAGGTGAATCAAAATCAATCGCAATTGCAGCAGCAAGTATTATCGCAAGATATGCATTTGTTAAACACATGGATCAATTAGCAAAATCTTTAAATGTCATTATTCCTAAAGGTGCAAGTAATAAAGTAGATCTAGAAGCAGCAAAAATCGTCCAAAAATATGACATGCAACAGTTAGATAAAATTACGAAAACACATTTTAAAAATAGAGATAAAGTATTAGACCTTATTAATCGAAAAAGGAGAAATTAATATGTTACTTATCACATTCAGTTGGCAAGTCATTCTTGCCCTAATCATTATTTGCTATTTAATTTGGTTTATCGGTAAACAACTTACAAATTCAACAAACAAAAGAAAAAAATAATATAAAAACACAGCAACCCGATATGAATCTTCAGATTGCTGTGTTTTTTATTTATATCTCTTATGCTCTTAATGTAGCACCATTTTGTTCTAATGCTGTTAAGATTTGCTCGTGTACTGCTGAAACTTTATCTTCTGTTAGTGTTTCATTAACGTCTAAATAATCTAAGCGAATTGCGACCGATTTCTTGCCTGGTTCCATATGTTCACCTTCATAAACGTCAAATACTTCTGCGTGATTTAATATATCTGCACCATTTTCATTGATTGTATGAATAAGTGTAGCTGCCGTAACTTCTGTGTTAACAACAAGTGCAATATCTCTTGAAACTCCTGGGAATTTTGGAATAGCTTCGTATTCAATTTTGCCGACAGGTTGTTTTAAGATTTTTGTGAAGTTTAATTCAAACACATAAGTGCGGTCTAAGTCGTTTTCTTTTTCAACTTTAGGATGTAGCTCTGCTATTAAACCAACAACTTCTTCATTTAATTTAACGTATGCTGTTCTACCTGGATGTAATAAGTCTAATGTCGTCGCTTCATATGTGAACGTTAAGTTTAATTGTTCTGCAATACGTTCTACAATACCTTTTACTAAGAAGAAATCAACTGGCTCATCTTTTTGTTGCCATTTGTTACCTGTATATTGTCCTGTTAAAATACCACTTAAAAATTCAATTTCTGTTGGTAATTGATCTTTTGCGTTACTATAGAACACTTTACCAAGTTCATATAGAGCAACGTTTTTATTTTTACGTGCTACATTATAACGTGTAGCGTCAACAAGTCTAGGTAATAAACTTTGACGTAATACAGCTTGATCTTCACTCATAGGCATCATAAGTTCTACAACTTCTTGTTGTTCTATAGTATAGTTTTGAGCGATATCTTTATGAACTAATGAATACGTAATCGCTTGGTCTAATCCAGCACCTTCAAGAATTTCTTTAACTTTTCGTGTCTTCAATTGGTTATCGGTTAAATAGCCAGCAGTTGCATTATCAAAGTTTGGCAATGTCGAAGGTAATTGATCATATCCATAAATACGCGCAACCTCTTCGATTAAGTCCGCTTTAATCGAAATATCATTTCTTCTTGATGGCACTTCTACTTTAAAGGCATCTTCAGATACAATCGTTTCAAATCCTAAACGATTAAATATTGTATTAATTTCATCTGTAGAAAGATCGAAACCGATTAATTGGTTAACATCTTGTGTCGTAATGTCTATCGTACGAGACCATTCTGGTAAAGTACCGTCTGATACTACTTCGCTTAACACAGTTCCACCAGCAATATCTTGTAATAATTTTGCTGCTCTATCTAAAGCATCAAGTACTCTTTCACTCGCAATACCTTTTTCGAATCTGCTTGAAGCTTCACTTCTTAAGCCTAATCGTCTTGATGTTTGTCTAACATTTGTAGCATTAAATAATGCGCTTTCGATTACGACATTTTGAGTGTTTTCTGTAACTTCTGAGAAATCGCCACCCATTACACCAGCGATTGCAATTGGTTCTTCACCGTTTGTTATAACGAGGTCTGAAGTTAGTAGTTCTCTCTCAACATTATCTAATGTCGTGATTTTTTCATTTTCATGTGCGTAACGTGCAACAATTTGATCTGACCCAATTTGATCTTGATCAAACATGTGTAACGGTTGACCATACTCTAAAAGTACGTAATTCGAAACATCTACCACGTTGTTAATTGGACGGATGCCAGCTTTCATTAATCTAGACTGCATCCATGATGGTGATGCAGCAATTGTTACATTCTTAACAACTCTCGCTGCATAAAATGGAACACCTTCTTGATCTTGAACAGTCACTGATAATGATTGACTAGCTTGTTCTTCAGATTCATCTAAAGAAGTATTTGGGTATTGTATGTCATTGCCATATAATGCACTTACTTCATGCGCAGCACCAAGCATACTTAAACAGTCTGCTCTATTTGGTGTCAAATCAAAGTCTAATACATCGTCATTTAATAATAATGCTTCTAGTGCATCACTACCAGGCGTTGGTTCGTTTGAGAAGACGTAAATGCCATCTGCATATTTTTTAGGCATCACATTTGCATCGATACCTATTTCTTGTAATGAACAAATCATACCTTCTGATACTTCACCACGTAATTTAGCTCTTTTAATTTTAACGCCACCAGGTAAACGGCCACCTACTCTTACAACGATGACATATTGATCTTTATCTACATTTGGTGCACCGCAAACGATTTGTACGGGGTCTTCTTCACCTACATCCACTTTACAAATATTCAGTTTATCTGCTTCTGGATGTTTTTCTTTAGAAAGCACATATCCAACGACTAATTTTTTAATATCGTCTCCATAATGTGTAACACTATCAACTTCAATACCACTTCTTGTAATTTTCTCCGCTAAATCTTCAGTATTAGCATCTATATTTATATATTCACTTAACCACTCTTTACTTACTAACATTATGCTTCACCACCATCTTCTACAGGCTTAAATTGTTCTAAAAATCTCACGTCATTTGTATAGAAATGTCTAATATCTTCAATTCCATATTTCAACATTGCCATTCTGTCTGGTCCTAAACCAAAAGCAAATCCAGAATATTTATTTGAATCAAATCCTGCCATTTCTAATACATTTGGATGTACCATTCCTGAACCAAGAACTTCTATCCAACCTGTTTGTTTACAAACGTTACATCCTTTACCTTTACATTTGAAACATGACACATCTACTTCAACTGACGGTTCAGTGAACGGGAAGAAACTTGGTCTTAACCTAATTTCACGATCTTTACCAAATAATTTACGTGCTAATAATTCTAATGTTCCTTTTAAGTCACTCATTTTGATATTTTCAGCTACGACTAAACCTTCAATTTGTGTGAATTGATGACTGTGTGTCGCATCATCAGAGTCTCTACGGTAAACTTTACCTGGACAGATAATTTTAACTGGTCCAACACCATTACGTTTTTCTAAAGTTCTCGCTTGTACAGGTGATGTATGTGTACGCATTAAGATTTCTTCTGAAATATAAAAAGTATCTTGCATATCACGCGCTGGATGAGACTTTGGTAAATTAAGTGCTTCAAAGTTATAATAGTCAGATTCTACTTCATAACCTTCAACGATTTCATAACCTAAACCAATAAATAAATCTTCTAAATCTTCATTGATTTTAGTTAGTGGATGTTTCGCACCTAAACTTACTTTTCTACCAGGTAACGTTACATCGATTGTTTCATTCTCTAATTGTTGGTTTAATGCTTCCTCTTCTAAAAGTACTTGTTTAGCTTCGATTTCTTTCTCAACAGCTTTACGTACTTCGTTCACAAGTTGACCGAATTCTGGTCTTTCTTCTTTAGGTAATTCTTTCATTTCTTTCATAAGGCCTGTAATAACGCCTTTTTTACCTAAATAATTTACTTTCACGTCTTGTAATGATCTTTCTGCTTTTGCTTCATTAATTCTTACAAGCGCATCTTGTCTTAATTCAGATAACTTTTCTCGTAATGACATATATATCCTCCTATTTTGGTCGAAAAAAAGACTTCGCCTCCTCAAATATAGAGGGACGAAGTCTTCCGTGGTACCACCCAAATTTATACATAGTTATGCATACACTTATATGTTGATAACGGATCTACATTCCGACTTAAATTTCTTTAAGTAGCTAAAAAGATGAAAAAAATTAAGTTACAACATAGGATTTTTCAGTCTCGAATCCATTCCCTTGTCATGTGTAAACATTAATTTACGTCCTTTTGTAAGCTCATATTGATTATGAAATCATTATATTAAATATTATATAATTGGTCAACCTTTCAAATGATAAAGCAAGATACCACAAGAAACAGCGACATTTAAACTTTCAGCTTTGCCATATAGCGGTATATGAAGATTCTTGGTCGTTTGTTCAAGTATTGCTGAATCAACGCCTGCCCCCTCATTACCCATAATTAATGCAAAGTTTGAATGACTTTTTACTTCTCGATATTCAACTGCATTTTGAAGACTTGTTCCATAAGTTTCGCCATCAAATTGTTCCATAAATTCAAATATATCTTCCTCAACAACTGGTAAATGAAAGACACTACCTTGTGAAGCACGTAATACTTTATCTTGATACGGATCTGCACTACCTTTTGAATAAACAACAGCGTCCATACCTGCAGCGTCAGCGTTACGAATCAATGCGCCCATATTACCTGGATCTTGAACTCTATCTAATACAAGGACTTGCTTAAAATTACTCGTTTCATATGTAGGCATCTCAACAACCGCAAATATACCTTGAGGTGTCGTTGTGTCTGATAATGATTCCGCTACTTTAAAATTAATGACATATACTTCCTTTGCATATTCAACAATTTTCTCATCAACTCTTGCATAATCTACTGCTAATAACGTAACGATAGTCAGTTGACTATGGTAAGCTTCTTCGATTAAATGAAAGCCTTCAATAAGAAATTGTCCTTGTTTAACACGTTCTTTTTTCTTTTTTAATTTATTCATTTGTTTAATTTTATTATTTTGAACTGAAGTAATTTCTTCCATAGTAACGCCTCATCTTCTCATTATGATATAAAATTATTATAAACGAAAAAAGACTGCCAACAAAGTCAAAGACATTGATGACAGTCTTAAGCACCTTAGTTTAGGTGTTTAAATATTAATTATTATTTAGAAACGACTTCTTTACCCTTGTATGATCCACATGCTTTACATACACGGTGAGATAATTTCATTTCTCCACAGTTTGAACATTCTACCATACCTGGTACTGAGATTTTGAAATGCGTACGACGTTTTCTTTTAGCTGTTTTTGAAGTTCTTCTAGCTGGAACTGCCATGTCTTATTCCTCCTTAAATTTTATAAACACTTTTCCGATTATTTTTCGTCATCGAAGAATTGTTGTAATTTTTGAAGTCTTGGATCAACTTTCTTTTCAGTTTCTTGTTCTGAATCTTCGGTTGACTCAATTTGATCTTCGCCAATAACTTCCCAACCATCGCCTGCCATTGAAATATCTTCGCTACCTTCAGAGAATACTTGTAACGGTTTCTCTAAAATAACAAGTTCTTCAATGATTGGTAATAAATTAATCATGCCGCCTTCGAGTTTATGTCTCAATTCGTCATCATCATTATTACTTTCACTAAATTCATCTAGCTCAAATATTTCTACTGATGTAGTATCAAATGGTAGCTCTACTGGCTTTAAAGTACGGGCACATGGTAACGTCAATACACCATTAATGTCAAGATTGACAATTATCTCATGCATTCGCACTTGAACGTCTCCTGTTACTTTTATTGGAGATATATCGATAAGTTCATCTACCCTATCAATAAGGTATTTCATATCGATTTCTTTATCAAAAGTAAATGGTTCGTTTTGGTATTTTTTAAGTTGTGTTATTGACCACTTCATCTGGGTTCACCTCTTACAAACACAAAAATTATTGTAACCTTAACGACAATGTTTGTCAAGATTTTTTCTTAACATTCATTATCTGATACAATACTTATGATGAAGTGAAATGGGAGGAAATGCAAATGAAAAGTGTTGCTTTAATAACAGAATATAATCCATTTCATAATGGGCATGTATATCACGCAGAATCTTCTAGAAAATTAACAGAAAGTGATGTTGCTATTTCTATTATGAGTGGTTCTTTTACAATGCGTGGAGAACCAGCAATTTTAAGTAAGTTCAAGCGGGCTGAAATGGCTATTCAATATGTAGATTTAGTCATTGAATTGCCTCTTGTATATGCCATATCATCTGGTGATTTATTTGCTAAAGGCAGCGTTCAAATAGCAGAACAACTTGGATGTAACACATTATCTTTCGGTAGTGAATCAGGAAATATTGATGATATTAAAAAGGTCATACACGAAATAGACCAAGTATCTAAAAGTGATAAATATAAGCATATGCTTAAAGAAGGTAAATCACATCCTAGAATCATTTCAGAATTAATACCTCATAATCAAATGCTTAAAGGTTCAAATAATTTACTCGCAATTGAATATGTGAAACATATTATGCAACATAACTTAGCAATAGAACCGACAACAATTAAAAGAAAAGACAATATGTATTTAGATGCTCACTTAAACGAAACCACACACATTTCAAGTGCGACTTCTATACGTAACGCCTATTTCAAACATGACGATACATATCAATTAAGTTTACCGACAACAAGTTCAAATATATTAAAGCACGCTCATGCAGTCAACTGGGATCACTTTTTCCCATTTTTAAAATGGACCTTATTAAGAGCTACTCATGAAGAATTGAGAAACATATATATGATGACTGAAGGATTAGAATTCAAAGTAAAAAAAGAAATTAAAGATAGTATGAACTTTGAAATGTTTGTACAAAAACTCAAATCTAAAAGATATACGTGGACAAGAATACAACGCTTGTTAACCGCAATTTTGTTAAACGTTACGAATGAACAAGTTTCTGATTATAATCCAACTGCGATACGTGTACTTGCAATGTCTAAAAAAGGACAAGCTTATTTAAAATCTATTAAAGATGAATGTCCATTACCTATCGTCACAAATGTTAATAAACAAACTGCTATTCACTTCACAAATGAAATAAAAGCAACAGATTTATATCAATATATTTCAGGTGATTCTGATACTGATTTTAATAAACCAGTCATAATAAAAAACGCATGACATATGCATGCGTTTTTTATTATGACTCTTTATTTTTAATTTTTTCTTTCAATGCTTTATTCACATTTTCAGGAACAAATTCCGAAATATCGCCGTCAAATTGAGCAACTTCTTTCACAACACTTGAACTTATAAATGAATAATGATTATTTGTCATCATATATAATGTTTCAATGTCGTCATCTAATTTTTTATTCATAGATGTCAATTGCATTTCATACTCAAAGTCACTAACAGCTCTTAATCCTCTTACAATCGTGTTAGCATTTATTTCTTTACAAAAGTCTACAAGTAAACCATGAAATGAATGAACCACTATGTTTGGTACATCTTGTACCGCTTCTTTAATCAATTCAACACGTTCTTCTGTACTAAATAAGCCTTTTTTAGAACCATTTTTCAATACAGAAACATGAATCTCATCAAAAATTTTAGCACTACGCTTAATAATATCAATATGTCCTAATGTTATTGGATCAAAGCTACCTGGAACAACTGCTATTCTCTTAGTCATTGTCTTCTCCTTTTGTTAGCAACATAACATGCGTCAGTCCATATTCATACTTTTTAAGAACTTTAAACGCACCCGTATCTATGTCTTCACTTTTATCAAATTCGCAAATTATTGTACCATTTACATTTAATAAGTCAAACGCCTGAATTTTTTCTAATGATTGATCTATAAGCGATTTCCTATATGGTGGATCTAGAAATATATAATCAAACTTAATGTCGCGCTTATTTAAAGCTTTTAACGCTCTAATTGCATCATTTTTATAAACTTCGTATTGAGTTTCAGATATATGTAATGTATTTAAATTTTCTTTTATCATTTTAGTCGCTTTGAAATTACCGTCCACAAAAATCACTTTATCTAAACCTCTAGATAATCCTTCGATACCAAGTCCACCGCTGCCAGCAAACAAATCTAACCCAATACCTTCTAAATCTTGAAGGCCATTAAAGATATTCTCTTTCACTTTATCTGTTGTCGGTCTCGTTGATTGACCATCTATTGTTTTTATATGAAGTCTCTTGTATTTTCCACCTATTACTCTCAATGTTAATCATCACTTTCTTTATTATTAATTATTATTTATACTTATCCATATAGTATTTAAACGAAAACGAGGTTTATAAAAATGAAACAATCATTTATCGTCATCGGTCATGGTCTAACTGATTTATTTGAATTTCAAACGTTAATCGAATATAACCATGAACGTATTTCCGACATTATTATGTTACATACACCATTATCTAAAGAGAAACTATCTTCAGCTTGTATCATTATGAAGCCTACTAAAGGTCAACATTTCCAAGCGATTTACATGATAATGGAAGGTATAAAATATCCTTACCCTGATTCAAATAAGAAGTTTGATTTAATCAATAAATGGGCAAATGCATATCACATACAAGTTAAAGGTCTAGATGTTAAATCTCGTGCTGATTTCGCTGAAGATGAACTTTACTTCGCCTATTTAAAAGGTGTATTAAGACTTGAAAGATACTTGCCACCGCTTCAATAGTTAAAAGTTTAAATACTCTTTTTTGTCCGTATTCGAATTAGAGTAATCTCTTTTAACATATTTAAATGGTGAGACTTTTACATCTTTAACATATTTTAGTTTCATTAAATGTTGAACAGTGTCATCTATTTTATCTTCATTTGTATATAACATGACGTATTGTTCTTTTCTATGTGCAAAGTATATATTACCAAACTTGCGTAATTGTCGTTCGTGTTTCATATTTTTTAAATATACGACAATACTTATTCGTTCTACTAATTCCATCAAAATAACCTCCTAACGCTTTTTATTTTTATATTAGCACTTTCTATAAAATGATGAAAGAAGATAACTTCAAGCGTATGTGACTTGCTTTCTTATCTTAAATCAATTTGATAGAATATATATAAGTCTTTATTTGCATTTCGAAAGGATAGGATAACATGTCAAAAATTAATTTATTAAAAACAACAGGTCTTATCGGAGGCATTGTTGCAGGTTCTTGGATTGTGACAAAAGCAACATCAAACGTTAAACCTCGTACAATTAAACCATTCTTTACACAACCAGCTCCTTATGTATTCGCTCATCGTGGAGGCATGGCATTAAGACCAGAACATACACGCTTAGCTTTTGATCATGCACTAAAATACGAAGTAACTGGATTTGAAGTAGATGTTCGACTTACTAAAGACGAAGTACTTGTCGTAACACATGACAATACTGTTGATCGTACAAGTAACGGTTCAGGGTATATAGGTGATCATACATTAGAAGAACTACGTCAATTAGATTTCGGTTACCACTTCAAAGATATTAATAACGAGCATCCTTATAGAGGAGATGCAAAAGCTAAAATCGTCACTTTAAAAGAGCTATTAACTGAATATCCAGATGTCTTAGTAAATATAGATATTAAAGATCATCCTGAGTCATATAGCGGTAGTTTAGCACCTTCTCACTTATACCGTTTAATTACAGAACTTAAAGCTGAAGATCGTGTTAATATTACGAGTTTCTATGATGAACAAATTGATCGCTTTAATTTATATGCTCAAGATTCTATTGCGTTGGGGACAGGACAAAGCGAAGTAGCAAAAGCTTTCTTAGCTTATCAATCAGGATATGGTCATACGTATCAACCTAAATCTGATACATTCCAAATACCAACACAAGCTAAAGGTCTTCCGTTAGACTCTGAAGGTTTCATTCAATTTTTAACATCACTTAATATATCTGTTGCTTATTGGGTTGTAAATCAAATCGATACAATGGACGATTTAATCCAAAAAGGTGCACATACGATTGTAACTGATCGCCCAGATACTGCGCACTTCTTAATTAAAAAACACTACTAATTTAAAAAGCTTTCCATCTGTCTAATGACAAATGGAAAGCTTTTTTTATGTTATGTTGAACAGCCACAAGATCCACCAGTAGAACAACCGCCACCGTGTGATTCGCTACTAAAGAATGGATTACCCGTATCCACTTTAACATTGCTTGAAACTGAATAAGAAACAATGCTAATCACTTCATCTAATAAATCTTGTAACGCAGTTTCTTTAGTCTTAAATTCAGAAACAACTGGATGCATTTCATATGCTCTCTTTTGTTGTCTTGTTTCTTTCATTACTCTATTGTAATCAGGATGATATCTACCAAATCTTAAACAATCATCATAATGTGATTTAATTTGATCAAATTTTTGCCTTAATATTTTAACTTCAAAATTTGTTTCAAGTTGATGTTTTGCTTCGAGATATTCTTGATAAATATATGAATCCTTAATACATGCGCTTAATTCATCTGATTGATCAAGTATATCAACTGTTTCTGCAGTAAACATAATATGATTCCCCCCTTATTCTTTATTTTCTTTGAAAACAAGTGAATAGTATTCGCGAGAATTACCAGCACCAAATTCATCATATTGACTACCTAATAACTTTTCTCTATAGGTGTTGTTGTTTAACCAGCTATTAATAAGTGTTGGTACATCATAGAAATTGTAAGCTAAATTTTGGTTAATGGATTCATATTCAATCTTTTGATTATTGATATGTTTTGTAATGCCATCTTCTAATGATTTAACTGCTTCTTCCTCATTGATATCATCTTCAATTAAATCTGCTTCCATTTGTGTTATATACGTAAGTTGATCATTAATCTGTAATGGTTTGACATCTTTCATCTCTCTAATTTCATTAACGATTTCAAGAAGTGATAAATCTTTATTTATATGAGCTTGAAAGTCTTGTTTGTCTGTTCTCTTTAGTTTGTTATCTTTATCACCATTTATTTTAGACATTGAAAAAGGTGCATTTTCAATAACAACATCTGAATCCATAAACTGTACACCCATAACTTCATTTGTTTCACTATCAATTAAGACCTGTGTATAAACATTACCATATTTAATCAGTAATTGTGTCTTAATATCACGTTCAGATAACTCTAATTGATATTTTCCATATGTACTTTCAATAACTGGTTCCATATCTATATTTGTACCATTGAAAATCTTTGTTGCATCTTGTTTCATTTTAATCGGTGAAACATTCACTTTATTTCCTGTAGCAAATACTGAAGAGACTTTATCATTTTTAGTAGATATTAAATAATAATGCTCTTTATTTTTGAAGACATAATTCTTTCGACCGTGCTCTGCCTTATATACCCTATCTGGTTGTCCTAAATCATTTATAACTTCTTTAATATTTTTATAGACATATGTACCTACGCCTTCTTTCAACTTTGCATTACCAGTTGATTTTTCAGCTTGCTGCTCATAATAATTCTCATTTGCTTTATCATGAGAGTAGTTAGGATTCTTTAAAACATCAAATTCTAATTTAGGTGAATAGAATAAATAAAAGAGTACAATGATTAAAATAGTTATTGCTACAACTTTTATGATAATATTTTTCAACTATTTACCTCCTCATTTATTCCTATATTCAATTATATCATTTTACAGGAAAACATTTACCTAAATCAATCGAAATGTTGTCATATTTGTTAAATATAAATGTACATTGCAACATTGGCGCTTTTATCATAAAATAAACTTAAAGGTACTTAGAGGGAGGAAAAATACATGGTATTTGATAATACAGGTCTTGAAAAGGTTATCATAGAACAAGAGCTATTAAAAGATGTTATGAATAAACATGGTTTTATTGCTGGAGGACATTGGGATTATGAACGTATCACTTATGATTTTAAATATGAAATAAGTGAAGGCGTCTATTACCTAAGAATTCCTGGTTATGCACTTAAAGGGGACATCGGTGCCAATAACGCAACAATTCAATTAATGGATCCATATCTCGGTAAACACTACTATCCAACAGGTGTAGAATATGGAGATGATGAAGTTTACCCAGATAATTTAGTTGCACATTGTAACTTACTAATTGAACGTATCACATCAGATATTAATGCATTAAATACATTAGGTACGCATTAATTAAAATAATACTAACAGAGTAGAGACGTGATATTTCACGTCTCTTTATTTTTATATAAATGAGCAAAGAGGTTATCATTATGAAAAAATGGATAAACAAACGAAACATAAGCATATTCATCATTATAGTTTTATCTATTCTATTTATTTATTTCATTTTACCGATATCAATTCCTTTAATAACAGCACTTGTTATCGCATTAGCGCTCAATCCACTTGTTAATAAATTAGCACATAAAATTAAAAGCCGAAAATGGAGCGTTACGATTATTTATACGTTACTCCTCACAATAACAGGATTTATTATATTTTTATTTTTAACAAAATTAATAGACCAGATTGTACTATTTATTAAAGATTTACCTAATAAAATTAATATTCTCATCACTGTAATTGAACAATATAACGACAAAATGAAAGCTATATTACCCGATGAAATGGCAGTAACAATCAACAAAGAACTACAGAATTTTGTTGCTTCATTGAGAGATTCAATCGCAAATTATTTAAGTGTTGAAAACATAACAGAAGTTGTATCTTCTTTACCAGGTTTCATTATAAGCCTTGTTGTATTTCTTGTAGCATTATTCTTATTTATGCTAGAAATACCTAATATTCATAAATTTATAAAGCAACATCTTTATCCGTCGACTTATCATGAAGTTTATAAAATATACAATAAAATAGGTCATTCTATTATCGGGATGATATCTGCTACTGTTGTATTAAGCTTTATAACTTGGTTATTTACTTATGTTGGTCTATTGATTATCGGCGTTGACTCAGCGTTTGTCATCAGTTTATTTATATGGTTTATAGACATCTTACCGATTATTGGTGCGACAGGTTTTACAATTCCGTGGGCAATCTACGCATATATAGTTGGAGATTCGACACTCGGTATCCAACTGATTATTCTATCTGTTATTTTACTCGTTCAAAGAAAAATATTAGAACCTAAAATATTCGGTACGGGTGTCGGTTTATCTCCATTACCCACTTTAATATCCATGTTTATCGGTTTAAAATTACTCGGCTTTATTGGATTCTTTATCGGACCATTATTCTTAATTGTCATCAAAACGATACTAGAATCTGGTCTTATCAAAACAGACTTTAAAATATAATATGAGCAAAAAACCTCTCAATCCGTTATAAGCAGATTGAGAGGTTTTAATTTAATGTCCTAAAATTGCTTTTATCATAGATGTTGTATCTCCACCGTGATAGAACACATATAATAATAAATAAACGGCAACACCTGTAATAGCTGTACAGAACCAAATAATAGATGTTACTGGCCCAAATTTACGGTGTCTATCCAGTTTATTCGTCCAACCTAAATAAATCGTATAGATCCCCATCACTGCCCCGACAGTCGCTAGCGTTATATGGAAAATCAAGAAAATTGTATAATAAATCTTAATATTATCCGGTCCACCAAATGAAGTATTTCCAATAAATACTGTTCTACTAGCATAAATGGTAAAGAATACGACTGCAGCAACTGCAGCAGATATCATAAATTTTTTATGTGTTTCAATTTTTCGTTGTGCAATAAAGTACCATCCAATAGCAACTAAAATTGCGCTTAATACGATGAAAGTTGTACTTATTGTCGGTAAAATTGGTAAATTCATTTTCATACATCCTATCTAAATTGATTATATAATGCTTTTTGCTCTTGTAATTTTCTCAAGCTATCTTCAGTGATTTGCTTTTCATTTTTCCTCTCATATCTAAACCATCTCATGAAAATAATATATAAATAAATACCAAACACGATTTCTTGCATAACTTTCATGATGACGCCACCTGTTTGCTGATCTTCTAAAGGTGTGAAATTCGTAAAGTATTCTGGACCAGATAACCCTGTTCCTTGTACGACTGTATTTAACGTATCAGCAGGTACACATAAAGTCATCGCACCAAGCCATGCTTTACCTGATGTGTATGTTTCATACATTGCAGTTCCACTAAATATGATAAGTCCACATGAAGGTGTTAACAGTACACCGATAAAGAAGATATATAAGATTTTCTTAATATTACTCATGTGCAATTCTTCAGGAATATGTTTATTAAATATTGGATGCCACATAAACCATGCACTAATGAATAAAATAATCGTATATAACTCATGCAAAACAAGATCTTGTTTTAAAGTATCTAACACAAGTGGTATATGATATACAGAGAATAAACCGTTAAAAAGAAAAATTGCTAATATCGGCTTTGTAAATAATTGAACAATCTTATTAATTACGGGTAGCTCTTCCACATATTTGATGATGTACTCTGGGATAGCAAAATACAGTAACGGGACGACAATTAAAAATAACAAAGCCATTTGCAACATATGGAAACTAAAAATGATATGTGAAAGCAGATCAATAGGTCCACCTTCTAAAAAGTATATCGTTAACATTAAGATAACGAAAAGTGTTGCTTCACCTTTTCTTAAAGGTCTTCCACCTGGTATATCTTTATACCATTTTCCACAAATTAAAAAGTATAAGATTATTACACATAATACGCCTACAAAGAAGAATGGCGTCCAGTTTGCCCAAAAACCGAATATAGATATTGAGGTTAAGTTACCCATCTCTTTACACTTCCCCACTTAGTCATTACTTTCATTATAAAATTTAATCCACCGTTAAACAACCCAACAATGTAAATAGTTATGACAATGATATGACCAATTATGAAAGATAAAAAGACTCGAGAACTTATATAACAAAGTTCTCGAGTCTTTTATAAATTATTTCGTTTTTACGAATAACGGATCGCCTAACCATACGATGTAAATAAACGTTACGACGAACGATAATCCGAAGAATACACCCGTAATCATGAATAATTTTGATATGCCATGTTTTTCAGCTTTCATATGCATGAAATAATAGAATTGTAATACAACTTGTAGTACTGCTAATCCTAAAATAACTGGAATAACGAACTCTTTAGGAAGTTCAGCAGCAACTAACGCGAAAGCAACAAAAGTAACAAAAATCATAATAGCAAAGTTTGTAACTTGCATACGCATTTCTTTTGTACTTTTACGCTTTCTATACTCTCTAAGTGCTTGTGCGTCATGATTTATTTGTTGACTCATATTATCCTAACGCTCCCATCAAGTATACTACTGTAAAGATAAACACCCATACAACGTCAATGAAGTGCCAATATAAAGCAGCAGTATTAAATTTATGTGCATTATAAATACTTAATCCTCTACCTCTATTACGGAAGATGAGTAATGTTAACCATACTAGTCCTATAAGTACGTGGAATCCGTGTGTTCCTACCAAGAAGTAGAAGGCACTACCAAACGCACTTGAACGGAATGTATGACCTTGATGTACATACTCTACGAATTCATAAATTTCTAATCCTAAGAATCCTAAGCCTAACAGTATTGTAATACCAATCCAAAGGAATAATCCTTTAGCATTGAAATTACGCATATGGTATAAAGCATATACACTTGTTAGAGATGATGTTAATAATAACATTGTCATTACGAACGCTAATGGTAAATGGAATAAATCTTTAGCTAATAAATGATCTTCACTTGGCACTGCATCTTTTAATGCTAAGTAAGTAGCGAATAGTGATGCGAATAATGCAACCTCTCCACCTAAGAACACCCAAAATCCTACGAGTTTATTCTTACCTTCCATAGATGCTGTTTCAGGATGGTTTGGCCAATTGTCAGCTGTAAATTTTGCTTCTTCATGTGACATTAACGCTCACCCCTTTCATACTCTAATAACTCTTCTTTAGAAATATGGTGACCATGATCATCTTTAAGTGATCTCACAATCATACTTCCTGCAGTAATACCTAAACCAAGAATCAATACGTAAACCGCCCATGGTTTTTCATGTAAATCTTTAACTGCATCTAGAGCCCATTCTTTACCATCTGCAAAATACATAGCACCAAAAGCTGCTACGAATAAACCGAACGCTTGCATGAATGGAATAAATGAATTGTTTGGCATATGAATCTCATCTAAAGATTCAGCTGGAAGAATTTTTCCGTCGCCTTGTGTTTTTTCAATCCATAATGCATCTAGTCCACGAACTAATGGTGTTTGTGCAAAGTTATAATGAGGTGTTGGTACAGGTAATGCCCATTCTAAAGTACGACCGTCTCCCCAAGCATCTTTTCCAACTTTTTCACCTTTAGCCAATGTCATGATTACATTGATAACTTCAGTAATAACAGCTACTGCCATGAAGAGTGCACCAATTGTTGATACTAAGTTTGGTATGTCATATCCTTGACCAGGTAAGTATGTAAATACTCGACGTGGCATACCCCATAGTCCTAAGAAATGTTGAATTAAGAATGTTAAATGGAAACCGATAAAGAATAACCAGAATGTTACTTTACCTAATTTTTCACTTAACATTTTACCAGCTATTAGCGGGAACCAATAATGTAAACCAGCTAATAAAGCGAATACTACTCCACCAACAATTACGTAGTGGAAGTGAGCAACGATAAAGTATGAGTCATGTAATTGATAGTCAGCTGGTGCTGATGCTTGCATGACACCTGTTACACCACCCATTACGAATGATGGAATAAAGAATAATGCATATAACATTGGTGTTGTGAATTCTACGCTACCGCCCCATACAGTCAGTAACCAGTTGAATATTTTCACACCCGTCGGAACAGCAATTGCCATTGTTGCAACAGCGAAAATCGCGTTAGCTACTGGACCTAAACCTACAGTGAACATGTGGTGAGCCCAAACCATGAATCCTAAGAAACCGATTAATACTGTAGCGAATACCATCGCTGAATAACCGAATAAACGTTTTCTAGCGAATACAGGTATAATTTCAGAGAATATACCAAACGCTGGTAATACTAAAATGTAAACTTCTGGGTGTCCAAAGATCCAGAATAAATGTTCCCAAATAATTGTGTTACCACCTTGAGAAGCAACAAAGAATGATGTACCAAACATTCTATCGAATATTAATAAGAAAATACCGATAGTTAATGGTGGGAATGCAAATACGATTAATGTAGAAGCAACAAATGTTGTCCAAGTCATTAGTGGCATACGCATATACGTCATACCAGGTGCTCTCATGTTAACGATTGTAGCTACAAAGTTAATACCAGCAATTAATGTACCAGCACCAGAAATTTGTAGCCCTAGAGCATAGAAGTTAATACCATGCCCTGCCGATTCTAAAGATAAACTTGCATAAGATGTCCAACCTGCGTTAGGCGCTCCACCTAAAATCCAAGATAAGTTTAAGAATATTCCACCAAAGAAGAATAACCAGAAACCTAATGCATTTAAGAATGGAAATGCAACATCTCGTGCACCAATTTGTAATGGAACAACTGCGTTCATATAACCGAATAATAAAGGCATTGCGGCTAAGAATATCATCGTTGTACCATGCATTGTGATAATTTCATTAAACAGTCCAGCTGTAACAAAGTCGTTTTCTGGAACTGCTAACTGGATACGAATTAACATTGCTTCGATACCACCGATAGCAAAGAATAATCCTCCAGCAATTAAATACAAAATAGCAATTTTTTTGTGGTCGACTGTTGTTAAATAGTCCCAAATAGTCGATCCAAACCCCTTTTTACTTTGAGTAGACACTAGAGTAACCTCCCTTTCAATTCTTACTTATCAACTTTTCTTTCCATTAAGTAGGCAGATAAAGCGTCAATGTCTTCATCAGAAACTTTATATTGACCAGTCATCTTATTACCAGGTTTAACGCTTTCTGGGTCTTTAATCCATTTTTTAAGATTTTCTTCATCATGTTTTAAGTAACCTGCAATTAAATCACGATCACCAAAGTTTGTTAAGTTAGGACCTTTAGCTCCATCTCCAGTTGGTGTAACAGCGTGACATCCTGCACATGATTTGTTAAATACCTTTTCGCCCTCTTTAGCTTGGCTAGAAGTAGCGGCTACAGGTTTTTTAACATCTTTCATATCTTTAACCCATTTATCAAAATCATCTTGTGGTAGGGCTTTCACTTTAAAGTCCATTAAAGCATGTGATGGTCCACATAACTCAGCACACTTACCATAGAATAGATTTTTGACTTCTTTAGCTCTTTTATCATCGAATTTTAAGTAGAATTTATTAATACCTTCTACGTTTGTATCCAATTTCCCTCCAACTGCTGGTACCCAGAATGAGTGTTTAACATCAGCTGAATGTAATCTGAAGTAAACTTTTTTATCAGTTGGTACAACCAGTTCTTGGCTGGTAACAATTTTTTCATTTGGATAACTAAACTCCCACCAATAAAGGTTAGCAGTTACATCAATAACAAGTTCTTTACTTTTACCTTTTTCATCTACTTTATCGATTGCTTTAGTATCTCCAAGTGAGAACGTAAGCATAACAGTAGGAATTGCTAGAATAATAAGTAAAATAATTGGGATGATTGTCCAAACCAATTCTAATTTATGATTTCCTTCAACGTCTTTAGGTACATAATCTTCACCTAACTTTTTACGACGGAATTTAATCATTGCAAATAAGAATATAACAACAACTACAACAATAACTAGCAACATAATGCCTATTGAAAGCATTAGTAAAAAGAATTGTTTATCAGCAACTTCACCAGCTGGGTGAAGAACTGATAAATGTTTTTGTCCACAACCTGCTAATACAAACAGCAAAGTAGCAAGCAAACCGAACATTTTCGTGTTTTTTAAACGTGTCTTCATTCGTTTAACCCCTCTTTCATGCATTCATTCATAATTAATTATATTAATTGTATAACAGTTACGATAACTGTCATGACAAAGAAAATAACAAGATAATTTAAAGAAAAAACAAACATACTCGTAGCCCATTTTGATTTGTTTATTTCTTTTTTAAATCCATATAAAGCTAATAACATCCATGCTAAATTGAGCAGTGTTGCAATAACAACGAACACTGTACCAAGTTGTGTCATTAAGAACGGTATCGGTAATAAAAGAACTACCCAAAACAACATACTTAAACGCGTTCTATTAAAGCTTTTGACTGACGGTAACATTGGTATATTAGCTAAGGTATATTCATCTTTACGACGATAAGCTAAAGCATAAAAATGAGCAGGTTGCCATGCAAATAACACTAAGAATAGTGTCCATGCTAATGGACTTAATGATGGATCAATACTCGCCCAACCAATTAACGGCGGTATTGCACCTGGAAAACTTCCTACAACTGTATTCCAAACAGTATGTCTTTTTGACCATATTGAGTAAAGTACAACATATCCAAATATACCAAGTAATCCAATTATGCCAGTTGGAATATTTATCATGAATAATAAAATTTCACCCACAACCATTAATCCGAAACTTAATTGAATTAAGTGGCGATTACTAATACGTCCATTTACTGTAGGTCTCTTTTGTTTAGAAGGCATGATAGAATCGATATCTTGGTCGTAATAATTGTTTATAGCACATGCTCCGCCCATAATAAGGGTTGATCCTACCATCATTAATAGAACAACCGGTAAACTGTGGAAGAAGTTAAATCCACCAAATACTATTGCAAGCCACGCACCCGCAAATGTTGGGATCAGATTTCCTTGAACAAGACCCATTTTAATGATGGCTTTAATTTCATACAAAGTGAGACGTCCAGTTTCAATTTCTTTCTCAGAAGTCACACTATATTGATTTTGTTGCAATTTTGTCCCTCCTTCCATTATCTTTCACATATAACTCAATGATATATGAAAATTGTCACATAATCTATACATTTTTGAAACAAAATTTTGACATTTTATTACTTATCGTTTGTTCGCATAAAAAGTCATTATTGTGTAACATTTACAATGCACATTCATTGTTATACTATAGATATTAGTGTTTAAATTAGAATCGTATTAAAGTAAGAATAATTGTTAATACGTTGTTCTCTTAAATTCTATCATATTTTGACATATAAATAAGGTTTATTTTAGAATAAAACTCATTTTATAGTACTATAAATATCAATTTTAATTTTACTTGAGGTGTTCGAATTGTTTAGTGATAAATTTTTAAAATGGCTATCAACTATAGCGACAATTGTGATGCTCTTTGTCCAATTAGGTGGCGCTTTAGTTACTAAGACTGGGTCTGCTGATGGTTGTGGAAACTCTTGGCCATTATGTCATGGCTCTGTTATACCTACAGATTGGCCAGTAGAAACGATTATAGAATTAGCCCATAGAGGCGTATCTGGATTAGCACTTATTCTTGTTTGCCTACTTACTTATATAAGTTGGGTCAAACTTGGACATATAAGAGAAGTTAAACCACTTTGTATTACAAGCATTGCATTTATCTTTGCTCAAGCTTTAATTGGTGCAGCAGCTGTAATTTGGCAACAAAATAGTTTTATTTTATCTCTACATTTCGGAATATCACTCATTAGCTTCGCATCAGTTTTATTATTAACATTAATTATTTATGAAGTTGATCAAAAATTCGAAGCTACAAGCTTAATAATAGATAAACACTTAAAGTTCCACACTTATGCTGTTACATTATTTATATATTTTGTGATTTATTCAGGCGCACTTGTAAGACATGCAGATGCAAGTTTAGCATGTTTAAGTTGGCCATTATGTAGAAACGGTGAAGTCGGATTACCTCAAAACTTTTATGAATGGGTTCAAATGTCTCATAGAACTTTAGCATTCATTATATTTATTTGGATATTATATATTTTCATTCATGCATTCAAAAATTATACACAATACCGTGTAATTAAATACGGTTGGACATTAGCTTTTATACTTGTTTGTTTACAAGTAACGACAGGTGCTTTATCAGTTATTACACGTGTTAACTTATTTATCGCACTCTTCCATGCATTATTTATAACAATGTTATTTGGATTGTTATGTTACTTCATCATGCTAATATCACGTTCTAAACATCGAAGTTAACATTCAAAAAGCCGCTGGAATCATTTGATGATTTCAGCGGCTTTTTTTATTATGCTTTATCGATTGTAATAATCAAATCTTGTGTTTGAATACTGTCACCAGCTGAAACGTAAATATTGCTTACCGTTCCATCAAATGGTGCTTGTATTGTTGTTTCCATTTTCATTGCTTCAGTAATGATAAGTGCATCACCTTGTTTCACTTCATCACCTTGTTTCACTTTCACTTCTGAAATTGTACCAGGCATTTGAGCACCAATATGAGATTCATTACTTAAGTCTGCTTTTTGTAATACTGCCTCGGATACTTTAACATGCTCATCTTTAACGTATACTTTTCTAGGCTGACCATTCAGCTCATAGTAAACCCAACGATGACCATCTTCGTATACATGACCGATAGAAAGTAATTTAACGATTAAGATCTTACCTTTATCAATTGTTATTTCAACCGTTTCATTCTTCTTCATACCGAATAAGAATGTAGGTGTATCTAACAATGATAAGTTTCCGAAACTTTCATATGTCTTAATATATTGTTCGTAAACTTTAGGATAAATGGCATAACTGATTAAGTCTTGTTCCGTTACTTCCTCTTGTTGTTTAGCTTGTAGTTCTTCACGCAATGCATCAAAATCAACAGGCTCTAATAATTCTCCTGGTCGTTTTTCAATTGGTTGTTGCCCTTTTAAGATGACTTTTTGTAATTCTTTATTAAAGCCATTTACTGGTTGGCCAATTTCGCCTTTAAAGAATGAGACAACTGATTCAGGGAAATCTAGTGAACGTCCACGTTTAATGACACTTTCTTCATCCAAATCGTTTTGAACCATGTATAATGCCATGTCCCCAACTACTTTAGAAGAAGGTGTAACTTTTACGATATCACCAAATAATAAGTTAACACGTTTATACATGTCTTTAACTTCATTAAATCTTTCACCTAATCCTAAACTTTTAGCTTGTTGGCCTAAGTTAGAATATTGTCCACCTGGCATTTCATGTTGGTAAATTTCAGTATGTGGAGAACGAATATCACTTTCAAAATCAGAATAATAGTTTCTAACTGTATCCCAATATTGAGATAACCTTTCAAGTCCATCAATATTTGTTCTAACATCTCTTTCATTACCACTTAATGCATAGTATAAAGAGTTAGCTGAAGGTTGTGATGTTGTACCACTCATACTTGCTACTGCAGTATCAATCACATCGACACCTGCTCTAATCGCACTTTGATAAACAAGTAATCCGTTACCACTCGTATCATGAGTATGTAAATGGATTGGAATATCAATTTGTGTCTTCAATTCACTAATTAATTCATAAGCAGCTTTAGGTTTTAATAAGCCGGCCATATCTTTAATGCCAAGAATATGTACACCTTCACGTTGTAATTCTTTAGCTAGATTAATGTAATACTCTAACGTATATACATTAGATCTTTCAGGATTTAAGATATCGCCTGTATAGCAAATTGCACCTTCAGAGATTTTACCTGATTTTTGTACCGCTTCATTTGCGACTTTCATTTGATCTAACCAGTTTAATGAATCGAATATTCTAAACACATCGATTCCAGCTTCAGCACTTTCTTTAACAAATTTTTCAATCACATTATCAGGATAGTTTTTATATCCAACTGCATTTGATGCTCTTAATAACATTTGGAATAACACATTTGGAATTTTTTTACGTAAGCGTGTTAAACGTTCCCATGGATTTTCTTTTAAGAAGTTATATGCCACATCAAATGTTGCACCACCCCACATTTCTAAAGAAAATGCGTCATTTAAATATTTAGCTGTTTCAGGTGCGATTTGTAACATGTCGTATGTTCTCATACGAGTAGCTAATAATGATTGATGTGCATCTCTAAACGTCGTATCCGTCAATAGTACTTCTTCTTGTTCTTTTAACCATTTACTTACGCCTTCAGGTCCATGTTGTTCTAGAATTTGTTTCGTACCTGATAATGATGCAATTTCTTCATTAGATACTTCTTCTAATTTGAACTTTTCAAAGTGTGGTTTTTCTCGTTTTTCAACACCAGGAAATCCATTTACCGAAATATTCCCGATATATTGTAACGTCTTTGTACCTCTATCTCTAGTCGGTGTAATATCAAAAAGCTCTGGGTTGTTCTCTAAAAATTTAGTTGTATATGTACCCTTTGCGAACTTCTCGTGATTTACCACATTATACAAGAATGGAATATTGGTTTTAATACCTCTTATTCTCATTTCTTTAAGCGAACGTAGCATTTTTTCAGTCGCTTGTCTTAATGACATAGCATGTGTTGAAACTTTCACTAATAATGAATCGTAATAAGGTGAAATTTCTGCACCTTCGAATCCATCACCAGCATCCAGTCTTACACCAAAGCCACCACTTGAACGGTAAGCAATAATTTTACCTGTATCTGGCATGAAGTCATTTAAAGGATCTTCAGTTGTGATACGACTTTGAATTGCAAAACCTAAAGTAGTAATATCTTCTTGTTGAGGCATTTCAATTTTGTTACCAAATAATGATTCACCTTCTGCAACTAGAATTTGTGTCTTAACAATATCGATACCTGTTACCATTTCAGTAATTGTATGTTCAACTTGTACACGTGGATTAACTTCAATAAAGTAGAATTCGTCACCAGATACTAAGAACTCAACCGTACCTGCATTGACATATCCAATTTTCTTCATTAAGTCTAATGCAACATTACAAATACGATGTCTTAATTCATCACCTAATGAAACAGATGGTGCAACTTCTACAACTTTTTGATGTCTACGTTGTACTGAGCAATCTCTTTCATATAAATGAACTAAGTTTCCATGCTCATCACCTATGATTTGAACTTCAATATGTTTTGGTTGATCTATGTATTTTTCGACATAAACTTCACTATTACCAAAAGATTTTCCCGCTTCTGATTTAGCTCTTTGATATGCATCTTCTAATTCACTCGCATTATTTACAATACGCATACCTTTACCACCACCACCAGAAATAGCTTTGATGATAACTGGGAAACCGTGTTCTTTTGTAAATGCTTCTACTTCCTCAAATGATTCAACCGCGCCATCAGTTCCTGGAATAACTGGAACATCTGCAGCTATAGCTGTCGCTCTTGCTTTTACCTTATCCCCAAACATGTCTAAATGTTTAAGTTCTGGTCCGATAAATTTAATGCCTTCTTCAGCACATCTCTTAGCGAATGTTTCATTTTCACTTAAAAAGCCATAGCCCGGATGAATCGCATCGACGCCTGCTTTTTTTGCAACTTTTATAATTGCTTCTATATTTAAATAACTTTCAGTTGGTCCAAGGTTTTCATCTACTAAATAAGACTCATCTGCTTTATATCTATGCAATGCGCCTAAGTCTTCATTAGAATAAATTGCTACCGTTTCAATATCTAACTCTGTAGCTGCTCTAAAAATTCTGATTGCAATTTCGCCTCGGTTGGCTACTAATAATTTGTTTATTTTGCTCATATTTGGAGGCTCCCCTCAATGTATTTGAATTTTCTAAAAACAATATATTAGTCCATTATATAAAAATTGCGGATTATATTCTACTATAATCCGCAGTTTTTATATAATTTATTAATTTGATTGATTAAATATGCATTTACCTCGTGCTTTGACGACTCTCAATTCTTATTTGTTTAGCCGTTAATAATAGTATACCTGTCGCGATACTTAAGCTTAACATAGAAGATCCTCCAAATGTCATAAACGGCAATGGAACACCTGTTAAAGGAATTGTTCCTGAAATACCAGCTAAATTGACAAAAGTTTGAATACCAATATAGCTTGAAATACCGACACACACTAATTTAAAGAAATATGAATCCGTAAGTGCTGCATATAAGAAACCTTTATATACAATGAAGCCAAGTAATCCTATTATAAATAACACGCCAACTAAGCCTAATTCTTCAGCAATAACTGCAAAGATAAAGTCTGTATGCGGCTCAGGTAAATAACCTAATTTCATAATACCATTACCTAACCCTTTACCAAAGAGTCCACCATTACCGATTGCTAATAATGAATTAGCTAAGTGATATCCAATACCGCTTTCGTAGTTGAAAGGATTTTCAAGTACATGAAATCGGTCTGCTTGGTGTTGTGACAGAATGCCACCTTTAAACACTATACTAAAGATAATCAGTAATACAACACCTGCAAATATTGGTCCAGACCATTTTATAATGGCTTTAATACCAATACCTGAATACGCAAATATACATAATACGATCATACATAGTATCAACGCTTGACCAGTATCATTTTGTAATAAGACTAATCCAATACAAGTACCGATTAAGAATAAAGGCATCATCAGTGCAAGTTTAAATTGTTTAAGTCGATTTCGCCTTTTATCAATAATGAAAGATAAGTATAAAATCATTGCAACTTTCAATATTTCAGATGCTTGTAAGTTCATAAATCCTAAGTTAATCCAACTTTTCGCACCATTAATCGTCGTACCAACAAGTAACGTTAACACGAGCAAACCAAATATTGTGAATATGACAATTTGTTGTACTCTTTTATTCTTTAAAATGTTGATGTGCATAAAATACGACATAAAAAATACAATAAAAAATCCAACTATACAATATAGTAGCTGCCTCACAAAAAAGTAAGTTCCCGATACTGGAATACCACCTGTTAAAGTACCTTTTGTAGCAGCAACCATACTTGCACTGTATACCATCACTAAGCCAATGAATGATAAAATGATATAAGTAATTAACAATGTAAAATCTATGTATTTTGAGTAATTCTTAATGTACTGGAAAAACCTCTTAATATATTCCATCGACTCATTCCAATTCTAAAAAAATAAGTCTAAAGAAAGATTTCTCCTCTCTAGACTTTGTATAATTTAAGCATTTGTGAAAGCATCATGCAATTTAGATAGTTCCTTTTCTAAACTTGCCATAAGTGTCTGACCCTTTTCTCTATCAACAAGTCCAATTTGTACTGCAAAATCTACTTCCTTTTGAAGACCAAACATTTGCGTATCTAAAACTTCCTCATATAAAGGACATTGTGGCATTGTTAAGTTGTCCATTTGTACCTTTATTAACTGAAGGATTTTTTCAGAATCGTTATATAATTGGTCATATGCCCTTTGACAAATTTCTGAATCGTAATGCATGACATACTCCCCCTTAATCTTTTTAAGTTTCTATACTTATAAAATTTTAGCCTACAAATCTGAAAATTGCAAGCGAAAACAGAAGGTTATTAATTACAAATATGTTAAAATTGAATTGTGAGATTGATAGGAGTGAAAAAATTGATACAAATTAAAGGAAATACGAAGTTTAATATTACGTTAGATGCAACAACATGGATTTTTGATGATCGCAAAGTAAAAATTGAAGATTTAGAGCAAGGTATCTTTAATGGCGAAAAGCCAATTGAATTTAAAAATAATGTTGCATGGAACCGTGCAATCCTTGAAGGTGCGACAAATCCTCCAACATTAAATAGTGAAACAACTTATAAAAGACGTTCATTTTTAAAAGATACTTATGTTATAAGTGCGATGCCTTTCATCAAAAATGCTGAACCAAATGAGAGCGCTACAAAAGTAGTCTTAAAAAATGATCAAGATTCAATTGATATTCCAATTGAACAATGGCCATATTTATTTTTCCAATTCTCTAAAGAAGGAAAAATGATATATAAAGATGGTAAAATCGACGCTTTTACTTATGATCAAGAAAATGGTTACCAAAATAAATTCAGTTATGTTTCTGACATAGAGGTTGTTTAACCATGATTATGAAAGTGAAATGCATTATTTGTGATTCTGTCGTTAATTTAGATTCTAAATCTAAAGAAGCAAAAAGATTAAGAAATCACCCAATACGTACGTTTATGTGCGATGATTGTAAAGCAAGACTTGATAAACCTAAATCAGAATAAAATAAAAAAGGCAGCTCTCATGAGCCGCCTTTTTTATTGTTGTTTACCGCTACTTCGTTCTTTATGAAGTCTGTAACGATATAGACCTAAAACAATTGCTGCAATTATTAAACTTTCTCCTACTGGCAAGAATACCGCTAGAAATGTTAATAATAAACAACCTAAAAACAGTAATATATAGATAATAATGTTTTGCCAAAACTTTAGTTTTCTTGCAAACCCTAAATTATAAACAATCGCACTTAATACAAAAATCGTTAATAATAAAAGCCACATACCAAGCTCTGGGTTCTCATCTACTCTAAATAACTTACCAAAAAATGAAAGCCTTTCTGTTGGATTGACACTTACATTTTTAGCAACTAAGAGCATCTATATCACTCCTCTTCTTGTTCAGCCATTTTTTGTCTCTTCTGAGCTCTTTCTCTTTCTGCTTTATCTAAAATTTTCTTTCTTAAACGAATTGATTCAGGTGTTACTTCAACTAATTCATCATCATTTAAGTATTCTAACGCTTCTTCAAGAGTTAAAATTCTAGGTTTTTTCATTGTTGTTGTTTGTTCTTTAGTAGCTGAACGGATGTTGTTAGCTGCTTTAACTTTTGTAATGTTAACTGTTAGATCGTTTTCACGAGTGTTTTCACCAACAATCATACCTTCATAAACTTCAGTACCTGGTTCCATGAAGTTTACACCTCTATCTTCTAAGTTCAAGATAGCATAAGTACTTGCTACACCTTTATCGATTGATACAAGAACACCATTTCTTCTTCCACCAATACGTCCTTTAATTCTTGGACGGTAAGAATCGAATGTATGATTAATGATACCATAACCGCGAGTCATTGACATGAATTCAGTAGTGTAACCAATTAATCCACGAGCTGGAACGATAAAGATTAATTTAGTTTGTCCATTTTCGTTAGATTGCATATCAACCATTTCACCTTTACGTGATCCTAAAGATTCAATAATTGCACCTGTATATTCATCAGGAACATCAATTTGAACACGTTCATAAGGCTCTGATTTAACGCCATCTATTTCTTTGATAATAACTTGAGGTTTAGAAACTTGTAATTCATAACCTTCACGTCTCATATTTTCAATTAGGATAGATAAATGTAACTCCCCACGTCCTGCTACAACCCATGCATCAGGTGAATCGGTAGGTGTTACACGTAAAGATACATCCGTTTCTAATTGTGTTTCTAATCTTTCTTCAATCTTACGAGCTGTTACGTAAGTACCTTCTTTACCAGCGAATGGAGAATTATTAACTGAGAATGTCATTTCTAATGTTGGCTCATCAATTCTTAAAATTGGCAAAGCTTCAACATGATCTTGAGGTGTAATTGTTTCACCTACGTTAATATCTTCCATACCACTAATAGCGATTAGGTCACCAGCGTATGCTTCATCAATTTCTATACGATTTAAACCAAAGAAACCAAAGATTTTTGTAACTCTAAAGTTTTTAACAGTACCATCAATCTTAACTAATGATACTTGTTGTCCAACTTTAATTGTCCCTCTGAATACACGCCCTACACCAATACGTCCAACATAATCATTATAATCTAATAATGCAACTTGGAACTGTAAGGGCTCATCTCTATTATCAATAGGTGCTGGTACATATTCTAAAATTGTTTCATATAGACATTGCATGTTTTCGTCTTGTTTATCAGATTCTAAACTAGCAGTACCACTTAATGCAGATGCATATACAACTGGGAATTCAAGTTGCTCATCATTTGCATCTAATTCAATAAATAAATCTAATACTTCATCTACAACTTGTTCTGGTCTTGCAGAAGGTTTATCTATTTTATTAACAACTACTACTGGTTTTAAATTTTGTTCTAATGCTTTTTTAAGTACGAAACGTGTTTGTGGCATCGTTCCTTCATAAGCATCTACTACTAATACAACACCATCAACCATTTTCATAATACGCTCAACTTCTCCTCCGAAGTCAGCATGTCCAGGTGTATCTAGTATATTGATACGGTGATCTTTATAGTCAATTGCCGTATTTTTAGCTAATATCGTAATACCGCGTTCTTTTTCAAGGTCGTTTGAATCCATCGCACGTTCTGCTATATGTTCATTTTCACGAAAAATACCAGATTGCTTTAATAATTCATCTACTAAAGTTGTTTTTCCGTGGTCAACGTGGGCAATAATCGCAATGTTACGTACATTTTCTCTTAAATTAGTCATGCAAAAAATTTTCCTCTCCGATTTAAATTAATCGACATTTATTCGACTTAAATTTATAACTTGATAATTATAACATAAATCGTTTGAAAAATAACTATTATTGAACAGATTTACTCAAATTTCCATATTTTTTATTTGATAGCGTTTTAATCAACAGGTTGATTTTTCTTTAAATGTGAAGCATAATAAAATAATGAAAACGGTTAAAGGATGGATATAAATGAAGAAATCTAAAGCAATATTCGTACTACTTGCTTTAATTGTAACATGTCTCCTTTTAGTGTTTAGCTTTGCATTAGCAGAAGGTTCTATGTTGTTTATGTTATTAGCAGTATTGTTAATCGTTGCAACTATGGGATTTGGTTTTACACTTAAAAAGAAATACCGAGAAAACGGTTGGCTATAAACATCATACGACATCAATTAAAAAGCATATCACTTAACGAAACGTTATCGTGATATGCTTTTTTGTATTAAGGTTAGGTGTATAAAGTTGATGATATTAATTAGGATCTAACTTTCATTATTTCGAATTGTGGTAATTAGATAGACCACTCTTACGGACATTTCTCTGAATTATGCCTTTATAAAAAAGGGCTTAAACAATAATTGTTTATGCCTTGCACTCTACTTTCCTTTAAATCTTTCTGTATGAATTTGTTCTAACATTGTCTTGTATGGTAAGAAGTATTTATTCAATAATTCTTGGTGAATTTTTTTATTGCCTATTAGTATTGAATTCGCTTCTAATATATTTAAGTGTTCTCCTAATTGGTTTGTTACAACTGCGCCTACTTCTTCAGCAATTATTAAGCCTCCTGCAAAGTCCCATGGATGTAATCGCATTGTTAAATATGCACTTGTATTGCCTTTTGCAACGTTAGCAAAGTCTAATGCTGCTGATCCGTATGCTCTTGTACTCCTTGCTTGATCAACAATTGGCATGTAGATTTTAGCTAATTTTTCTTTTGTTAACCATAATGGATTTGTTGAAATTAAGCTGGTCTTCAAATCAGTGTCTTCTAAAGGTTTAAGTTGTTCATTATTTAACCATGCACCTTTACCAGCTATGGCGTGATACATTTTATCGTTCATCACATCATATACAAATCCTGCATATTTTTCACCATCAATAAAAATACCGATTGAAATGGCGAAATTTTCTTGTTGATGTACAAAGTTTAGCGTGCCATCTATTGGGTCAACAATCCATAGGACGCCCTCTGTATTATCAATATCCGTGCCGTGACCTTCTTCTCCTAAAATGCGATGTTCTGGATATGTAGATTTAATTTGATTAAATAATCTTTCTTCTGTTTCTTTATCTATATTTGTCACTAAATCATTAGGGTTTGACTTTGTTTCAATTTGAATATCGTCATCTATTGAATCACGAATAATTTGACCCGCTTCTTGTATTATTTGATAAGCAAATTTGTATATTTCCATGACAAAACCTCCTATGTTATTTTTATATTAGCATTGTTCTTTATATATTCAAAAAAATTTATGATAAACTATTGTTAAGTACCACAGTTATAAGGAGGACAACTATGACTAAGTATACGTTTAAACAAAAAGATTTTAAAGTTTTTAGTGTTGAAGGTTTAGAAAATAGGATGCAAGCACTAGATGAACAAGTAAGACCACAATTACATGCTTTAGGTGAAAGATATACAAAATATTTAACTGAACAAACTGGAGATACATTCCATTACCATGTTGCAAAACATGCAAGAAGAACCGTTAATCCCCCTAAAGATACATGGGTTGCCTTTGCGACTAATCAACGTGGATATAAAATGTTACCACATTTTCAAATTGGCTTATTTGAATCACAATTATTTATAATGTTTGGTGTCATGCATGAAAATAAAAACAAAGGTCAAATGGCTGACTTTTTAAATAAAAACTTTAACTTATTAGAAGACTTACCAAGTGATTATTCATTATGTTTCGATCATTATAATATTGATAAGTCTCCTATTGATTCATTATCTACAGAAGATTTGAAACATCATATTAAAAGACTTAAAGATATTAAAAAAGCTGAGTTCTTTGTAGCACGTACTTTAGATCCTAAGTCTGATGTGTTAAAAACAGATAAATCATTTACTGCATTTTTAGATGAAACATTTGATGAATTAATCAAATTTTATAGTTAATATTTAAAGTAACAGCCCTTCAGTATTGAACTGAAGGGCTGTTACTTATATATTGATTAATAAATATATGGATCGTCATCTTTTTTCTTTTTATCTTCTGAATTAAACTGATTTTGTTGATGATTGTTATCGTCTAAATGATTATGATCATTTTGGAAATTCACATCTTCAAATTGATGATTTTTTTCTTTTCTCACTAATAACATAATACCCGCAATAATTAATACAAGGAATGAAATGATGTTAAAGATAAGTATTGAAACAATACCACCAAGTATAGCTGATATACCAGATAAAATTCTCTGTTTTTTAACAAATACTAATGCCACTATCGCTAATACAATACTAATGATTAGAACGGTAAGTGCATAATTTGTAAAGCTACTCATAACAGATGACAATTGATCCGAAGATATTTCATTTTGTAACTCTGGATTATTTTGTATTTGTTGCTCAAATTCCATCTTAAATTGAGCAGTGTTTGAAACAGATTTCGTTATAAATGCCAATACAATTCCAATTAATGAAAATACTGCACCTATAACAAGTAATATATATTCTGTTGTTCTTTTCATTTTAACCCTCCTAAAATTTGTCAATTATTATTATCTCAATCTAAATTTTATTTATCAAGTTTATTATCGTTTTTTTCTATATTTTGTTCGTCTTTATTTTTTTCTTCAAAATATTTTTTCTGTTGTTGCATTCTTTTTTCGTAATTATTTCTTCTTTCAATCGTTGCATTAGGTTTTACTTTTTTAGGTTTCTTTTCTTTTTTCAGTTTATCAGGTTGAACTTGATACTCATCTGATTGTGTTGTTTCATAATTGTATGGATCTTCATGTCTTTGACCAATATCCTCTTGCAGATTAATATCTGACTGATTTGCATCATCTAAGTCTTCAACCTTTGTTTCTTCTTGTTGATTTCGTTGTTTTTTATTTTGATGCTTTTTACTACGAGAAAGCACTTCCTCACTATGAGTAGTTTCAGTTTGTTCTACTGAATCAACTTGTGCTGAACGTTCTTTCTCATGTGATGACTCTTCTACATGTTCTTCTCGATATTGCTTTTTAGGTTCAACTCGTTGACGTTCTCTTGGCTGTGGTTGAATATTTTCTCGTTGATTTTCATAATAAGGTTGTTGTGGTGCCATACCTTGAACTGGTAATATTTTATCTTTTCTTACGAATAATAAAATACATACAATAAAGAAAAATAATGGTACAAGCACAATAAATAATGGAATTGTAATAATTGCTAATAGTAAAAATACAAAAGCCGAAAATATTCTCCATCTCATTAAAACTAAACCAATAAATGAAAATATTAAAACAATAATCAAGTAAATTATAAATAACCAAATACCATTTTGAATATTGAACGCTACTTCACTAGCAGACATTAATTGTCCATTAGTCGTAATATTAATATTTAGTCTATTAATTAAAGTTTCTAGCCTATTTATATTTTCTGGATTATTTAATACGACAAGTGCAGCAAATAAAGATAAGGCTGTTATGCCCAATAATATAATCCAAGCAAACCAGCCGAGAAATTTTTCTACACCTCTACCAACTGGTTGTCTCACATGTTCTACATATGAATTCATCATGTTTACCTCCTAATAATGAATTGGTTTTAATTATAACAAAAAAAGGGCTTTGTTTCTCACAAAGACCCTTTATATTGACTAATTAAGCGACATTTTAAATTTTAAAAAGGCTTCATTATACGCTCCAATATTTTCTTTTCCTAAATCTTCATAAACTTCAAGTTTATTTCTTACTGAAGAATCAGGGTAGAAACGCTCGTCTTCTCTAACACTCTTATCTAAAAGATTATAAGAAGCTTTATTTGGTGTTGCATATCCAACCCATTCTGCATTTTGTTTTCCATTCTTCTCTTCTAATAAGAAATTAATAAATTTATGTGCGCCATCAACATTTTGAGCTGTCTTAGGTATAACGATATTATCAAACCATAAGTTTGAACCTTCTTTAGGTACGACAAAATCCAATTTATCATTTTCAGTCATAATATCAGCTGCCATACCACTCCAAACAACGGCTACATCTGATTCGTTCTGAACCATCATTGTATTAATTTCATCACCTACAACACCTCGAACATTAGGTGATAACTTAATTAATTTATCTTGTGCTTTTTTCAGTTTTTGCTTATTCGTTTCATTTAAACTTTCATTCATGCTATTTAATGCAAATCCAATACCTTCTCTTGAACCATCAACGATTAATACATCATCTTTGAGACGTTTATCCCATAGACTATTCCATGTATTAAAATTGATACCTTTTGTTGTTTCAGGATTATACAAAATACCCACTGTTCCCCAAAAATAAGGTACGGAGTATTTATTACCTGGATCAAATGGTAAATTCATAAAATCTTTATCAATATTTTTTAAATTCGGTACTTTTTTATGATCAATCGGTATTAATAACTTTTCTTTTTTCATTTTTTCAACAGTATACTCACTCGGCACAGCAACATCATATGCTGTACCACCGTTTTTAATTTTAGCCATCATCGCTTCATTGGAATCAAACGTTTCGTATACGACTTTAATACCTGTTTGTTTTTCAAATTTTTTCGTCAAATCTGGGTCAATATATTCTCCCCAGTTATATACATAAATGACATTCTTTTTTCCTTTAGAAGGAGGCGGATCAATTAATTTAGTAGATAACATTAACAATGCCCCTACAACAATTGAAATGCCGACTAACTGCATTAATTGTTTCATCTTATAATGCCCCCTCTTTTTTCAAGTCTTTTTTGTTGGCCTCTTTTTAAGAAATAATATCCTAAAATCAGTATCATGACTAAAGCAAATAGCAATGTAGAAATCGCATTGATTTCCATCGTAATACCTTTTCTAGCCATAGAATATACTTCAACAGATAATACGCTAAAGCCACTACCTGTCACAAAGAAGCTCACTGTAAAGTCATCTAACGAGTACGTAAGTGCCATAAAGAATCCACCAATTGCACCCGGTAGAATATGAGGTATCACAACTTTAATAAGTGTTTGCCATGAAGTTGCACCTAAATCTTTAGCTGCATCGATCATTGATGTATTCATATCATAAAGTTTAGGAAGCACTAGAAGCACTACTATTGGTACACAAAATGCTATATGAGAAATTAATACTGACCAGAAACCGAGTCCCATACCTGTATAATGACCAATAACTGTAAATAACAGTAAAAATGACGAACCAATAACAACATCAGAACTTACCATTAAGATATTATTCAACGTTAGTAATCCCACTTTTAATTTTTTATTTCTTAAGTAGTAGATACCTATTGCACCACATATGCCGATTAAAGTAGAGATACTTGCTGCCAACAATGCGATCGCAATGGTGTTCACGATAATCACTAACAAGCGCTTATTTTGAAACACCGATGTATAATGATCAAATGTAAATCCTTTAAAATGCGTCATATTACCCGCACCATTAAATGAATAAAATATCAAGAAAAAGATAGGCAAGTATAGAAATATAAGTATAAGTGTAAAATAAAGTTTTCCTGTTAATTTCATACTATACCTCCTTATTCTCTGATTTAGATTTCGTAATAATGAGTATCAGAGCCATAGCTAATATTAAGAACACTGCTATCGTAGAACCCATACCATAATTTTGTGTAACTAAAAACTGTTCTTGTATAGCTGTACCTAAGTTAACAACTTTATTACCTGCGATTAAACGCGTAATCATAAATAAAGATAATGCCGGTATAAATGTAATTTGGATACCCGTTTTCACGCCTTCTAATGTTAAAGGCACGATGACATTTTTAAATGTTGTAAAACTATTTGCACCTAAGTCTCTTGAAGCTTGTAATAAATTCTCTGGTATTTCATCCATTGAATTAAAGATTGGTAACAGCATAAAAGGAATATAAATATAAACCGAAACGATGATAAATGCTGTACTTGTAAATAATAATTCTGTTGATGGTACGTGAAATATGCTTAAAATTTTATTTAATAAACCATCATGACTGAGGATACCAATAAAGGCATACGTCTTAAGTAACAAGTTAATCCATGTAGGTAAGATAACGAGTAATAATAATATATCTTTATGTTTAGCATTTCTAAGTGTTAACGCTAATGGATAACTGATTAGCAAACAAAAGAAAGTAATAATTAATGCATACCATGCTGAACTTAAAGTCATTTCTAAATAACTACTTGTAAAAAAGTTCTGGTAATTCTCGAATGAAAAGTGCCCATGAATATCAAGTAATGATGCATAAAAAATCATAGCAATTGGAACGATAATAAATAATACTATCCATATCATGTAAGGTACGAGTAATAATGATTTTATTTTATGCATGTTCCTCATCCTCATAGCTTTCAATTCGACGATCAAATTCTTCTTCTGTTTCACCTGGCAACATAATATGAATCGCTTCTGAATCAAAATCAAGTCCTACTGTTTCACCGATTGTTGCTTTTTTCGTCGTTTGGATTATCCATTCATTACCTTGTGCATCATAACAACAGATTTCATAATGAACACCTCTAAATAATTGAGAATCTACAACTGCAGAGATACGACCTTCATTCTCCGATTTAATCGTGATATCTTCTGGACGAATCACTACGTCAACTTTAGCATCTTTCTCAAATCCAGCATCTACACATTCATAAGGAATTCCGTACATTTCAACAACATAATCACGTTTCATGACACCTGTAACAATATTAGATTCTCCAATGAAATCTGCTACGAATTTATTGACCGGTTCGTCATATATGTCTACAGGTGTACCACTTTGTTGAATTTTTCCGTCTTTCATAACAAATATGTAATCACTCATTGCTAATGCTTCTTCTTGGTCATGTGTGACAAATATAAACGTAATACCTAATCGTTGTTGCAATTCACGTAATTCATATTGCATTTCTGTTCTTAACTTTAAGTCTAGAGCTGATAATGGCTCATCAAGCAAGATAATTTCAGGTTCATTCGCAATTGCTCTAGCAATTGCGACACGTTGCTTTTGACCGCCACTCATTTCAGTGATTTTACGTTGTTCATATCCTTCAAGCTTCACTAATTTTAATGCTTCTTTTACTTTAGTTTGAATATCTTTTTTATTTAACTTTTTTATTTTTAGTCCAAATGCTACATTGTCGTATACATTTAAATGAGGAAATAACGCGTAATCTTGGAACACTGTATTAACTTTCCTATTATTTGCTGGCACTTTGTTTATAATTTTATTATTAAACAAAATATTACCTTTTGTTGGTGTTTCAAATCCTGCTATCAATTTTAAAATTGTCGTTTTACCACATCCTGATGGACCTAATAATGTATAAAATTTACCTTCTTCAATTTCAAAACTGACATCATCTAATACTTGCGTGTTGTTAAAGTTCTTTGAAATGCCTTCGAACTTTATGATTGGTTGTTTCATACCTTACCTCCTATAAATACGATTCTGTAGCTACGATTAATACTTCAGCATCTTTGTTAGATTGATTTAAAAACTGATGCGTTTCATGCGCTTTAAAATAAAAACATTCTCCACTTTTAGCAGTATATGTTTGATTCCCTATATTTAAAGTTATGAATCCTTTTTTTACATATGCAAATGTTTCAGAATTTGATGGGCTAAATGCTTTATATTTAGATCCACTTTTTAAAGTGATAATAACAGGTTCCATTTCAAATTCATTTGAATCTGGAACGAGCCATTTGATTTTGTAACCTAAATCATATTCATCATATATCGTGTGTTCTTGTTCAGGATAATGTATACGGGCTTGATACAATTTCTCATTAAAAAACTCACTAGGCTCAACCCCTAATACATCTAAAATATTCAAAAATGTTTCCATAGATGGTGAAGATAAATTTCTTTCTAATTGCGAAATATACCCTTTAGATAAATCTGTACGCTCTCCAAGTTCTTCTTGTGTTAGGTTCTTTTGATACCTTAAATTTTTAAGTTTTTCTCCTATATTCATAAATCCCCCAAGAAAGTGTAAAGTTTACTTTTACTAAACATTAAGTTTAGTACCTTTAATAAAATAACAGAAATCATTTTATAGTTCAACACTTTTTTGGGGGATTTTATAATATTATTTAACTGAAATCGTTGTCGCTTCTTTATTCTCTTTTAAAGCTTTAACAACTTTATAGCCATCATAGCCACTCTCATCTTTGAAAGCTTTATAAAAATTATTCTCATCAGATTTACCAGGAATAATTTTCTTAAAGTTTTTATAAGCTTTATCTAATTCTTCTACATTTGCTTCACTTTCATATGCATCTTCTATAAGATTATAAAATGCCATCACTTCAAGAATTTCTTCTTGCGACCAATCCACATCTATTGGATAACTATACTCCATATTTTCTACTCCTTTACAAAAAAAGGCTGGGACATAAATATGTCTCAGCCTTATATTTTTATGATTACATTGTATGGATAGGTGTTCCTAATGCTACTTCTGCAGCTTCCATAGAAATTTCACCTAATGTTGGGTGAGCATGAATTGTTAATGATACGTCTTCAGCAGTCATACCTGTTTCAATTGCTAAACCTAATTCAGCAATGATATCTGAAGCGCCTGTACCAGCAACTTGTGCACCAATTAGAAGACCATTTTCTTTTAAAGCGATAAGTTTAACGAAACCAGCAGTTTCATTTAATGCTAATGCACGACCATTTGCAGCAAATGGGAACTTAGCAGCTTTAATTTCTAAACCTTCTTCTTTAGCGCTAGCTTCAGTGTAACCTACTGTTGCTAATTCTGGTTCAGTGAAACATACTGCTGGAATACCTAAGTAATCTACAGCTGATTTTTCACCAGAAATTGCTTCAGCAGCTACTTTAGCTTCGTAACTTGCTTTATGAGCAAGTGGAGGTCCAGCAACAATATCACCGATTGCATAGATATTGCTGATTGAACTACGGCTTTGTTCGTCAACTTCAACTAAACCACGATCTGACATTTTTAGACCTAATTCTTCAAGACCTAATTCATCAGTATTTGGTCGACGTCCTACTGTAACTAATACATAGTCTGCATCGATTTCTTTTGTTTCTCCGCCAGCTTCATAAGTAACTTTAACGCCGTTGTCAGTTTCTTCAGCTGATTTAGCCATCGCTTCTGTAACGATTTCTACACCTTTAGCTTTAAGACCTTTTTTAACGATTTGAGTCATTTGCTTTTCAAATCCACCTAAAATGTCTTTAGCACCTTCAAGAATTGTTACTTCAGAACCAAAGTTAGCATATGCAGTACCTAGCTCAGAACCAATGTATCCGCCACCTACTACTACTAATTTTTTAGGAACTTCTTGAAGTGCTAATGCACCTGTAGAATCAATGACACGTTTACCAAATTTGAAATTAGGAATTTCAATTGGTCGTGAACCAGTTGCGATAATTGCATTTTTGAAAGTATAAGTTTGAGATGCTTTTTCAGTCATAACTTTTAAGTTATTTTCATCTACAAAGTATGCTTCTCCCTTAACAACATCGATTTTGTTACCTTTCATTAGTCCAGCTACGCCGCCAGTTAATTTTTTAACTACGCCATTTTTGAACTCTTGAACTTTTTCGAAGTTTAATGCTACTTTCTCAGCTACAACACCCATATCTTCTGAATGTTGAGCATTGTGGAAACGGTGTGATGCTGATAATAAAGCTTTAGATGGGATACAACCAACGTTTAAACATACACCACCTAATTCGCCTTTTTCAACGATTGTTACTTTTTGTCCTAATTGTGCTGCACGAATTGCTGCAACATATCCACCAGGACCTGCTCCAATTACAATAGTATCTGTTTCAATAGGAAAATCTCCAACTACCATTTTTACCCCTCCATTAATAATAATTCTGGATTATTTAATAATCTCTTAATATGGTTCATTGCGTTTTGTCCAGTAGCACCATCAATTTGTCTATGGTCGAAACTTAATGATAGTGATAATACAGGTGCAGCAATAATTTCTCCATCTTTAACGATAGGTTTTTGAGCAATACGACCGATACCTAAAATAGCAACTTCAGGATGGTTGATTACTGGTGTAAACCATTGTCCACCTGCTGAACCGATATTACTTATCGTACATGTTGCGCCTTTCATTTCGTTAGCTTGTAGTTTACCATCACGTGCTTTAACAGCTAATTCGTTAATTTCATCAGAAATTTCGAACATTGATTTGTGATCAGCATTTTTGACTACTGGTACTAATAAACCACGATCAGTATCCGCAGCTATACCTATATTATAGTAATGTTTATGAACAATTTCACCATTTTCTTCATCAAATTCAGTATTTAATGCTGGGTATTTCTTAAGTGCAGATACTAATGCTTTAACAACATATGGTAAGAATGTTAATTTAGTACCTTGCTCAGCAGCAACTTCTTTGAATTTTTTACGGTGATCCCATAATTCTTGAACATCAATTTCATCCATTAATGTTACGTGAGGTGCAGTATGCTTAGAGTTAACCATTGCTTTAGCAATTGCCTTACGCATAGCTGGTATTTTCTCACGAGTTTCAGGGAATTCTCCTTCTGGTACTTGTGGAGATTGTACTGCTTGTGTATCTTCAGATGTAGTTTGAGCTTCTTCTTTTGCTGGTTGCTCTGAAGTAGTCCCACCATTTAAGTATGCTTCAACGTCTTCTTTTAAGATACGGCCATTTTTACCTGAACCTGAAACAGCTTTAATATTTACATCGTTATCACGAGCAAATTTACGAACTGAAGGCATAGCAATTACACGTTTAGACTCATCAACATTTTCTGATTGAGTTTCAGTAGTTGCTTCTTCTTTAGCTTCTTCAGCTGGTGCTTCTTCTTTAGTTTCTTCTTCATCGTCGTCATGACCTTTGAATTGTAAGCCTTCTGCGTCTGGTGCATCAATTTTAACAATTGTATCACCAACAACAGATACTGTACCTTCTTCAACCATAACTTCTTCAATTTTACCTGCAACAGGTGATGGAATTTCAACGACAGATTTATCATTTTGTACTTCACATAATACATCGTCTTCTTGAATTTCGTCTCCTGCTTTAACAAACCATTTTACAATTTCACCTTCGTGGATACCTTCACCGATATCTGGTAATTTAAATTCGAATGACACGATTTTTTCCTCCTAAATATTAAATCCGTATTTTAATGCGCATTAAAACTCTAATGTTTCTTTAGCTTGCGCTACGATATCTTTTTTGTTTGGTAACCAAACACCTTCTGCTTGTGTGAATGGATAAATAGTGTCAGCAGCTGCTACACGTGCAATAGGAGCTTCTAATGAAAGAACAGCTCTTTCAGAGATTTCAGCTACAACACTTGCGCCAACGCCTGCTTGTTTTTGAGCTTCTTGAACTACGATTACACGGTTTGTTTTTTCTACTGATTTAACAATTGCTTCAACATCTAATGGTTGAACAGTGATTAAGTCAATAACTTCAACTGAATAACCATCTTTTTCTAAATCTTCAGCAGCTTTTAATGATTCTTGAACCATTGCACCATAAGTAATGATTGTTAAATCTGTACCTTCACGTTTAACTTTAGCTTTACCGATTTCTACTTCGTACTCTTCTTCAGGTACCTCTTCACGGAATGAACGGTATAACTTCATGTGTTCTAAATAAACAACTGGGTCATTACTGCGGATTGCAGAAATTAATAGTCCTTTAGCATCATATGGGTTTGAAGGAATAACAACTTTCAAACCAGGAGATTGTGCTACTAAACCTTCTAAGTTGTCCGCGTGTAATTCTGGTGTATGAACACCACCACCAAATGGCGCACGGATTGTGATTGGAGCCACTTTTGAGTTACCTGAACGGAAACGGTGACGAGCTATTTGACCAGCAATTGAGTCCATAACTTCAAATACGAAACCAAAGAATTGGATTTCCATGACAGGACGGTAACCTTCAAGCGTTAAACCTAAAGCTAGACCACCAATACCTGATTCAGCTAGAGGTGTATCAAATACACGATCTTCACCGAATTCTTTTTGTAAACCTTCTGTAGCACGGAATACACCGCCGTTTACACCAACGTCTTCACCGAATAATAGAACATCTTCGTCTCTTTTTAATTCGTTTTGAAGCGCATTGTTAATCGCTTGAATCATTGTCATTTGTGCCATGACTTATTTCGACTCCTTCTCTTTGTAAATTTCATATTGTTCAGCTAAATTGTGAGGCATTTCTTCATACATGTTTTCCATTAAGTCTGTAACTTTTTGTTTAGGCGTATTATCTGCCTCTTTGATAGCTGTTTTAATTTCTTCTTTAGCTTTTTCCATTACTTCGTTTTCTTTTTCTTCAGACCATAAGTTTTTCGCTTCAAGATATTTTCTGAAACGTACTAATGGATCTTTCTTTTCCCAATCAGAATCTTCATCAGAAGTTCTATAACGAGTTGGATCGTCACCAGCCATTGTATGTGGACCGTAACGGTAAGTTAATGTTTCGATTAATGATGGACCTTCACCATTTACTGCACGTTCACGCGCTTGTTTAGTTACTGCATATACTGCTAATGCATCCATTCCATCTACTAATACACCTGGAATACCAACTGCTACTGATTTTTGAGCTAAAGTTTTAGCAGCCGTTTGTTTGTCACGAGGTGTTGAAATCGCATAGTTGTTATTTTGGATAACGAAAATTGCAGGTGCTTTGTAAGCAGAAGCAAAGTTGATACCTTCATAGAAGTCACCTTGTGAAGAACCGCCATCACCAGTGTAAGTAATTGCAACATTTTTCTTACCACGTTTTTTAAGACCTAATGCTACACCAGCTGTTTGGATAAACTGTGCACCAATAATAATTTGTGGACTTAAAGCATTAACACCTTCTGGAAATTGATTTCCAATAAAGTGTCCACGTGAGAATAAGAAAGCTTTTGTTAATGGTAAACCATGCCAAATTAATTGTGGCACATCACGGTAACCAGGTAATACATAGTCTTCTTTCTCTAACGCATAATGTGAAGCTAATTGTGAAGCTTCTTGTCCAGCTGTTGGTGCATAGAAACCTAGACGTCCTTGTCTATTTAATGAAATAGAACGTTGATCAAGAACACGAGTCCAAACCATTCTTTCCATTAATTCAACAAGTTCTTCGTCAGATAAGTCCGGTAACAAGTCACTATTTACGACATTTCCTTCTTCATCTAAAACTTGAACCATTTCAAACTTAGACTCTATTTCATTTAAAGTCGCTACTGCATCGAATTGGGCTTTTTTTCTCGGAGCCATTCAATTCACCATACCTTTCCCTATATTAAATAATCATTTCTTAATCATTCTAACACAAAACTGTTTTACTGTTAAATAAAAAATACTAACATCTTAAAAACCCCACTAATTAAAGGTTTTTATGTAACTGTACTAAAACATAATATTAGCTGTACTAATACAAATTATTTATCTAAAATAGCTGAAATATCTTTCTTTTCTTGTTGGACTTTTCTTAAAGTATTTTGATAATCTGTTACAACTTTTTCAGTCTTTTTATTAACTTCTGTCAATTTAGAAGAACGATCATTTGCACCTTTTTGCGTAGCATTGTCTTTTGATAAATAACTAAATAAATCTTTTTCCGTTTTTAATACCTCTTTATATGCATCCATCACTTCGTTATGTAACTTATACTTTTCGTCTAATGCATTCTTTAATTCTTTAGCTTCTTTTAATTGTTCTTCATCTTCTATATTTTTATAGTCCTTTTTAGACGTTTCATAAATATCTTTAGACTTCTTCATTGCTGACGTTTCATCTTTTACGATTTCTTCTCTATCTTTAATGCCGTCAGTTAATTCTTGCGCTTTTGTTTTAAAGTCATCATTTTTAGCTTTATTTAATGCTTCGATTTTTTTAACTTTGTCTTTTTCTGCCTTAGTCATTTTCTCATTTAAATCAACAATAACTTTTTCTTCTTTATTTGCTTTTTCAACTTTGTTATAAAAAGATTCAAGTGATTCTTTAGATTGACCACATGCTGTTAAAATTAATGAAGTCGCTAATGTTAATGTCACAAATTTCTTGCCAATCATTCGTAATTCCTCCTTTTAATCCTATCAATATGTTACTCTGTTTTTTTTATTTATACAATTAATAATAGATGTAAAAATGACCAGTTTTTGATAATATTTTATATGAGGAAGGTGCATGTAAATGATAACGATGGAAAATATTATTCGTGACGGCCACGAAACACTTAGAAAGAGAGCCGAAGAAGTAGAATTACCAGTATCGACTGAAGATAAAGAAACATTAAATGAAATGATGGAATTCCTAAAGAATTCTCAAAATGAAGAACTTGCTAAAAAATACAAATTACGTTCTGGCGTAGGCCTTGCCGCTCCACAAATCAATGTTTCTAAAAAAATGTTAGCAGTATATATTCAAGATGACGGAAAAGGAAACCAAATCGAACTTCAACTTATCAATCCTAAAATCGTAAGCCATAGTGTACAAAAAGCATATTTAAATGGTGGCGAAGGATGCTTAAGTGTAGATGAATCAAAACCAGGACTCGTACATCGTAATTATAAAGTAACGATTCAAGCATATGATATAGAAGGAAATCCATTTAAGAAAAGATTCAAAGGATATCCAGCAATCGTATTGCAACATGAAATCGATCATTTAAATGGCATCATGTTCTATGACTATATTAACGAAGAAGATCCATTCAAACCACTCGATGATGCAGTAGAAATTAATTAAATAAGTATGATGACAAAAGAGCGAATACCATTCAGTTGGTATTCGCTCTTTTTAATGTCATTATTCTGAATTGTGGTAATTAGAAACTGCTCACTTACGGACATTTCTCGGAATTCTGTCCCTAACAGCACCTCTTACGGACATTTCTCGGAATTCTGTCCCTAACTGCACCTCTTACGGACACTTCTCAGAATTATGTCCCTAACTGCACCTCTTACGGACACTTCTCAGAATTATGTCCCTAACTTACACACCTGATGATTTCTATTTTATCAATAAAAAACAGTAATCTCAATCTTCCAATTGTAGATTACTGTTCTTCTGTCTCATGATTTTATTCATTACATAAATTCATCTCTTCGTTCGATGAAATGAATGTTTTTTTCTTTTAGTGCTTTTTGAATAGCGGTTAATTCATCCAAACTTAACCATTCTGGATCTTTGTTATGTCGAATGTAATGTGGATCTTGTTTAACGTTATTAATCATTTCATCATAGTTATAGATCATAACAACTTCATTTTTTCGAATATTAAATTCTATTCCTTTAAATTGTTTGTCAGATCTATTTTTTTCTGCATCGATTGTTTTGATGATGCGTTCGACCTTATCCATAAAATTCACATCCTATTCATCTATCAATCCTAATTCTATACATGCATAGTATATACCATTTTCACTTACATGTTTCGTTTCAAAATCACAAACTTCTTTTAGTGCGTCAACGGCATTACCCATTGATACACCACACCCTACTTCAGTAATCATTTCTACATCATTTGGTCCATCACCGAATGCAACTACTTCGCTTAATGGGAATCCTAATTTATCACTGAGTTCTTTTATGCCTTCTGCTTTAGAACGATCATTTGGCACTACATCTCTACTTAGTGGATGCCATCTATAGAATTTCAACGCATTGAATTGATTATCGTACTTGTCATCTTCATCGTCAGCATGGAAAATAAGTGCTTGATAAACTGGGTGATCAAGATAATATGTATTGTGATATTCTGGATAATCCATCTTTAATGTACCAAGACTTTCAGAAATGTCGTTATCACTTTCTACATTTGCATACACTGCTGTTTCGCCGAAGAATACTAGTGGATGATTATTCGCGTGTGCTTTGTCTACTATACTGGTAAGTTCCTCTTTATTTAATGGATATTTACTAATAATTTCTCCATTATATACAACAATTTGTCCGTTTAGCGAAACAAAAGTATCAATACCTGTTTCTCTAATAACTTCTTTAAACATATACGGTGCTCTACCTGTTGCAATTGCGACGATATGGCCAGCTTCTTTTAATTTTTTTATCGCATTAATAGTTGATTCTGGAATTTCTTTGTTTTCATCATAGATTGTACCATCTATATCAAAAAATATTAATTTCTTATTCAACTTTCATCGCCTCCTTGTCTCTATTCTAGTTGATAATCAATATATATGAAAGATTTAGTTAAATATCTTTATTTATCTCTAATTTTCATGTAAAATGAACTTATTAAAAAGGTATTTATATATTTTCATATAATTACTTTTAAAAATGTACGGGAATCAAATTTTGAAATTGACAAACCCTAGACTTAAAAACTAGGGCTTTATTTATGTTAATTAACCTAGGAGGATTTATATAAATGGCAGTATTTAAAGTATTTTTTCAAGAAGACAAAAGTGAAGTAATCGTACGTGAAAGTACACAAACAAAATATTTCGAAGGACAAACTGAAGAACAAGTAAGAAGATATTTATCTGACCGTAATTACAATATCGAATTTGTCCAAAAATTAGAGGGCGCTCATTTAGAATATGAAAAGAAATCTGATCACTTTAATGTGGAGACAATCTAAATGAAGCCTTTACAAAAAAATGAAGTAGGCGTATACGCACTGGGTGGTCTCGGTGAAATTGGTAAAAACACGTACGCCCTCGAATATCAAGATGAAATCATTGTCATTGATGCAGGTATTAAATTCCCTGATGACGATCTTCTTGGTATCGATTACGTGATACCAGATTATACGTACTTAATTCAAAATAAACATAAAGTGAAAGCTTTATTTATCACTCATGGACACGAAGACCATATCGGTGGTGTCCCATTTTTATTAAAACAAATGAATGTTCCGATTTATAGTGGACCACTTGCTTTAGGTCTTATTAGAAATAAATTGGAAGAACATAATTTATTGAAGACTGCTCAATTAAATGAAATTGATGAAGATTCAGTATTTGAATTTAAACATTTCAAGATTTCATTTTATTTAACAACTCATAGTATTCCAGAAGCATACGGGATTATTGCAGATACACCAGAAGGTAAAATTGTTCATACAGGTGACTTTAAATTTGATTTCACACCTGTTGGTAAACCTGCAAATATTGCCAAAATGGCTCAACTTGGTGAAGAAGGCGTATTATGTTTGTTATCAGACTCTACAAATTCCGAAGTTCCTAACTTTACATTAAGTGAAAAGGAAGTTGGACAAAACGTAGATGAGATTTTCCGTAAGTGTTCAGGTAGAATTATTTTTGCAACATTTGCTTCTAATATTTATAGAGTTCAACAAGCTGTTGAAGCAGCCGTTAAATACAATCGTAAAATTGTTGTCTTCGGTCGTTCAATGGAGAACAATATTAAAATTGGTACAGAATTGGGTTATATTAAAGTACCACCTGAAACATTTATTGAACCAAACAAAATTAATACCGTTCCAAAACATGAAATTCTTATTTTATGTACAGGTTCTCAAGGTGAACCAATGGCAGCATTATCAAGAATTGCTAATGGTACACATAGACAAATCAGCATTATTCCAGATGATACAGTTGTATTCAGTTCATCACCTATTCCAGGTAACACGAAGAGTGTAAATAGAACAATCAACGCTTTATACAAAGCTGGTGCTGATGTTATTCACGGTAAATTATCAAACATTCATACTTCAGGTCACGGTTCACAAGATGAACAAAAATTAATGTTACGTTTAATTAAGCCTAAATACTTTATGCCAATTCATGGTGAATATAGAATGCTTAAGAAACATAGTGAAACTGGTGTAAACTGTGGTGTAGATCCAGAAAATATATTCGTATATGAAATTGGTGATGTGCTCGCACTTACTAAAGATTCTGCAAGATATGCTGGCCGTATTCCATCAGGAAATGTATTTGTTGATGGTAGCGGAATTGGAGATATCGGTAATGTCGTAATTAAAGACCGTAAAGTCCTTTCAGAAGAAGGTCTTGTAATAGTTGTTGTAAGTATAGATTTCAAAACGAAACAACTACTCTCAGGTCCAGACATCATCTCTAGAGGATTTGTATATATGAGAGAATCAGGTCATTTAATTTACGATGCACAACGATTAATCAAAAAAGCTGTTATTGAAAAGCTAAACAATAATGATAAAGTAGAATGGCATCACGTTAAATCTACAATTACTGAAGCTTTACAACCTTATTTATACGAAAAAACAGCTCGTAAACCAATGATTTTACCAATTATCATGAAAATTAAATAAAACATAAAAACACCCGTAATTTCTAAAAATTACGGGTGTTTTTTTACTCATTTACAAGTTTCTTCTCAAATCTATTTAAATCATTGTCATGACCTATCACGATTAAAATATCATGAAATTCAATATTTTCATTTGGATCTGGTGCTACGATGATATCTTTACCTCTTTTAACAGCAATGATATTTATACCGTAATTTGCACGTACATCCAATTCTAATATAGAACTACCAGCAAGTCTTTCCCCTGCTTTAATTTCTACAATTGAATACTCATCAGAGAGTTCTAAGTAGTCTAGTACAGATGCGCTAGCAACATTATGTGCGATACGACGACCCATATCTCTTTCTGGATGGACAACAGTATCCGCACCTATTTTATTGAGAATTTTAGCGTGATAATCGTTTTGAGCTTTAGCGGTAACTTTTTTAACACCTAATTCTTTAAGAATTAAGGTTGTTAATGTACTCGCTTGTATATTCTCACCTATTGCAACAATTACATGATCGAAATTACGTATACCTAAACTTTTCATGACCGCTTCATCTGTTGTATCTGCAATCACCGCATGTGTGGCGATATCACTGAACTCATTCACTCTTGCTTCATCTGCATCAATGGCCATTACATCCATATCTAAAGCATTGAGCTCTCTTACAATACTTCCGCCAAATCGGCCTAAACCTATAACTACATACTCCCTACTCATGATATGCCTCCATACTTTATAATCTTATTTTTTACCTTTAACGTAATCAGCATCAAAGATAAATAATCTTAATAATAATATAAGCGATGGCACGAGTAAAAGTAAACCTAAAATAAATACGATTACAAGCATTAATGCCATTTGATCGTTCACAACTGCTTTATCAATATTAATAAACGGATCTAATATATATGGTAATTTACTTACACCATATCCAAAGAACGCTGTACCGAATTGTAATAATATCATAATAAAAGCAACACCATGTGCTTTTTTAAAGTATATTAATCCAACAGCAATGAGAAAGAATATAATACTTAAACCGAATAACCACCAATAACTGCCGACTGCATTATTAAAATGCGTTTCATTATGTTGTCTTAAAGATAAGAAAACGAACTGACAAATGATGATCATTGGAATTGCCCATATAAGGAACCACTGTCTCAATAAATGATATGCTTCAGAATCTTTAGCTTTGTTTGCATAAAATGTTAAAAATCCTGATGAAATATATAACACAGAAATAATTGCTAAAAATACGACTGCCCATGCATATGGACTTAATAATAAATCAACCCATTGTAGGTGAACACCATCACTTGTTTCTTTTATATAGCCACCTTCAGCAATTGTTAAAATTGTTGATAATGATGCTGGAATCAATAAACCTGTTCCACCATATAAGAATAACCACGATAACTTACTATCTTGTCCATAGTTTTCAAATGCATAAAAACTACCACGAATGGTCAGTAGAATTAATGCAATACTCCCAGGTATTAATAATGTTGACCCGAAATAATAAGCAGAATCTGGGAAGAATCCAACTATTCCTACAAAAAAGAATACGAAGAATACGTTTGTTACTTCCCAAACAGGGTTTAAATATCTAGAAATTAAGTTATTGATAATATGATCCTGTTTCGTTAATTTCGCGTGAAATGCGAAGAATCCTGCACCAAAGTCAATCGCACCAATAATAATGTAACCAAACAGAAAGAGCCAAAGCACTGTAATACCTATATGTTGATAATCCATTATACTTCACCCTTTCTGTCTATTATTTTGTTTACATCATCAGTCGCTTTACTGTGACTAAACATTCTAATAAGTACATAACTTGATGAAATACCAAGAACTAAATAAAGTATTGCAAATGCAATGAATACGAGTGCTAGTCCGTCAGCATTTGTTGCAGCTTGTGCAACTTTTAAGTAACCTCTTAATATCCAAGGTTGTCTACCCATCTCGGCTAAGAACCAACCAAATTCAATTGCAAGCATTGCAAGTGGTCCGGTTAATACTGCTAAATATAAGATTGGTTTACTATATTGTGACCATTTTTTCACCCATTTTAATACAATAAATAAAGCTGAAACGACAAAACAATAAACACCAAAGAATACCATCAAATCAAAGAAATAGTGAATGATAAGTGGTGGTGTTTCATCACTCTTAAATTCGTTTAATCCTTTAACTTCAGTATTAAAATTACTATCAGATAAGAAACTTAAAGCGCCAGGTATTTTAATAGCACCTTTTACTTCTTGTTTATCTTCATCTACTACCCCAAATAATACAAGGTCTGCTTTTGATTCACTTTCAAAATGCCATTCCATAGCTGCTAATTTTTCAGGTTGTTCTTGATGTAAGAACTTAGCTGATAAATCTCCTGCTAACATCGCAAGTAAACTCGCAATTAAACCGACTGTCATCGTAAGTTTGAGTGCTTTTTTATGATATTCTTTATCGTCTATAAATTTATTCTTAATTAAACGATATGCTGCTATACTTGCTAAAATAAATGCAGCTGTCATAAACGCAGTCGATACAACGTGAAATGATCTAATACCGAATGATGCATTAAACATCGCTGCAACTGGATCAATATTCATCAATTTTCCATTGATAAAATCGAATCCATTTGGCGTATTCATGAAAGAATTCACAGATGTTATAAAGAACGCTGAAAATGTACCACCAATAATGACTGGTAACGTAATTAAAAAGTGCGTCCATTTACCTTTGAATCTATCCCACGTATATAAATAAATACTTAAGAAAATAGCCTCAAAGAAAAAGGCGAATGTTTCCATAAATAATGGTAGTGCAATAACTTGACCACCTAATTGCATAAATGATGGCCACAATAATGATAATTGTAGACCAATAATTGTTCCCGTAACTACTCCGACCGCTACAGTAATCGTATAACCTTTAGACCAACGTTTTGCCATCGCAATATACATAGGATTATTGTTCTTAATACCTATGAATTCAGCAATTGCAAACATTAATGGGATACCCACACCAATTGTTGCAAAAATGATATGGAACCCCAATGTCATAGCAGTTAGTAAACGACTTATAACTACTGCATCCATAATATTCCTCCATTCAACGTTTGTGATATACATCACAATTTAATCTTATTATACAACACTTTAATCATTTGTGAAATGTTTAACATTTACAAAGTAATGACAAATTAATGGCAAAATAGGACTTAATCGTTGAACGCTTTAGAAAATCATTTATAATATGTCTATATAAAGTTGAGGTGAAAGCTATGAGTGAAGTTACAATTTATACACAAGACCAATGTCCCCCTTGCCAATTTGTAAAACAATATTTTACTGAAAAAGAAATTCCATTTACAGAAAAAAATATAAAAAACAAACAGTTTAAAAATGAACTTATCGATCTAGACAGTTTTTCAACACCTACTGTTCTCATTAATGGAAAAGTTTTTTATCAAGTTGATATAGAATCTTTTAATAAAGCATTGGGCATTCATTAATGAAGATTCAATTTCCAAGCTCTAAAATTAAAATCACCAAACATTCTATTGATACAAACCTAAAATCAAATCTGAAACTTATTCATATAACAGATTTGCATTTAGGTTATTATTCTAATTTAGAAAATTTATATCAACTTGTACGTCTTATCAATGAGCAAGAAGCAGATATTGTTTGTTTCACAGGTGATTGTTTTGATGATATTGCTCAAATTTCTTTTGACCCTTATCTAGTTATACCTTTATTTCGTACAGTTCAATCAAAATATGGAAAGTTTTTTGTTCCAGGCAACCATGATTACGGTTCAAACGGCATTCATACAGTATTAGATATCATGAATAAATCCGGTTTTGAAGTCTTGTTAAACAGTTCTTACGTCGTAAACACACCTGACGGTAATATTCAGATTAATGGCATTGACGATTTATGTTTTGGTCTGCCTAATTTTAGCAGTTCATTCCAATTACCAAATTGTCATATAAACTTTCGAATCGGACTCGTACATGAACCAGATAAAGTTAAATTATTAGATCCAAACATCCATTTAGTACTTTCTGGACATACTCATGGTGGTCAAGTTCGACTTCCTAAGATTGGCGCTATTTATACACCAACTTATGGAAAAGTATATAAACAAGGTTTGTATCAAATTAGAACTAGACAATTTCTTTACGTTAATCAAGGTATAGGCATGACAAGACTTCCTATTAGAATTTTTTGCTCACCTGAAATTGCGATATTCACCTTGAAATCTCATTAATGTCTGAAAGAAAGCATAACATATAAAAACAGAGCGATTATCACTTAAAGTTAAGAGATAATCGCTCTGTTTTTATATTTTAAAGAATTTGATTAACGAGTTCTACAACTTCTTCTTCTGTTGCACAGTTAATTGCTTTGTTCGCTAATTCTTGCATTTCTTTTTGATCTAATTGTTTGATTTGTTTTCTAGCTTTTAGAATACTTGTCGCACTCATAGAGAATTCATCTAAACCTAATCCAAGTAATAATGGAATTGCTGTATTGTCTCCAGCCATTTCTCCACACATACCAGTCCATTTACCTTCTTTATGAGAAGCTTCAATTACTTGCTTAACTAAGCGAAGAATTGCAGGGTTATATGGTTGGTATAAGTAAGAAACACGCTCAGACATACGGTCAGCAGCCATTGTATATTGGATTAAATCATTCGTACCAATACTGAAGAAATCAACTTCTTTAGCGAAGATGTCTGCAAGTGCTGCAGTAGATGGAATTTCTACCATAATACCGATTTCGATATCATCCGCAACGTTAACACCTTCAGAAACTAATTTTTCTTTTTCCTCAAGTAAGATTGCTTTAGCATCTCTAAATTCTTTAATAGTTGCAATCATAGGGAACATGATATTTAACTTACCAAATTCAGATGCACGTAATAAAGCTCTTAATTGTGTTCTAAAAATTTCAGTTTGATCTAAACATAAACGAATCGCTCTATATCCTAAGAATGGGTTCATTTCTTTAGGTAAGTTTAGATAAGATAATTCTTTATCTCCACCTATGTCTAAAGTACGAACGACAACACGTTTGCCGTCCATTTCTTTTAAAACTTTGCTATATGCTTCAAATTGTTCTTCTTCTGAAGGCATATTATCTCTACCCATGTATAAGAATTCAGTACGGTATAAACCGATACCTTCTGCGCCGTTATTTTTAACACCTTCTAAGTCATTAGGTGTACCAATATTCGCAGCTAATTCAACATGAACACCATCTTTAGAAACAGATTCATCATTAACAAGTTTAGCTAATTCTTCTTTTTCAGCTAAGAAGTTTTTCTGTTTTTGTTCGTATGCTTGAACTTCGTCATCTGTTGGGTTAATGATTACATCACCAGATAAACCATCAATGATTAAACTATCACCATGGTTTACGCGATCTGTAATATCTTTAGTACCTACAACAGCAGGAATTTCCAATGAACGACTCATTATTGCTGAGTGTGAAGTTCTTCCACCGATATTTGTCGCAAAACCTTTAACAAACTCTTTGTTAAGTTGCGCAGTATCAGATGGTGTTAAATCTTCACCCACAATAATAACGCTTTCATTGATCATACTAGGGTTTGGTAATTCTACACCTAAAATATGTGCCAAAATACGTTTAGAAACATCGCGAATATCCGCTGCACGTTCTTTCATATATTCATTATCCATATTTTCAAAAATTGTAATGAAGTTTGTTGATACTTCATTTAATGCAGTAGGTGCATTTACTTTGTTATTGCGAATATTTTCTTCAATTGGATTTAATAATTCTGGATCTTCTAATACTAATAAATGGGCATCAAAAATCGCAGCTTTATCTGCACCAAGTTGTTTTTCAGCATTATTACGAATTTGAGTTAATTCAACTTTTGATTGATTAACAGCCGCTTTAAACTTTTCAACTTCGCCGTCTACATCGCTGATATTTTCGCTTGAAAACGATAAGTCAGGTTCAACTAATAAATATGCTTTACTAATAGCCACACCATCAGATGCAGCTATACCTTTTAATATTTCAGACATTATTTAGTTAATCCTTCTTTAGATAATACTTCAGTAATTGCTTCGATAGCTTCTTTCTCATCACTACCCTCAGCGTAGATAGTAATTTCAGCATCTTTACCAACACCTAGGCTCATTACACCCATGATTGATTTTAAGTTAACTTTTTTAGCGTTATATTCTAATTGTACATCTGAATCAAATTTAGATGCAGTTTGAACTAACATTGTTGCTGGTCTAGCATGAATACCCGTTTCGTCAATAATTACGTATGAATTTTGTTCCATTTTTATTGTCTCCTTCTGATACCTATATTAAATTTGTATAAAATCAAATTTTATCTATACGATTAAAGAATATCAAAAAACCACTTACAATTCAATCATATTACATAAGTATGCAATTATTTGAGCTGATTATTCTTTAATTTTGAAGGTTCGTATATTCAACTGCTATTTGTGTACCAATTCTAGCGTTATGCTCAACAAGTTTAATATTTGTTTCTAATGATTTACCTTCAGATTGCTTAACGATTTCACCTAATAGGAATGGTGTAGAATCTTTACCATGAATACCTTCTTCTTCAGCTTTAGCAACTGCTTTGTCAATAATACCATTGATGAAACTTGGTTCTAGTTGATCCTCTTCTGGAACTGGGTTAGCTACAACAATACCTGTTTCTAAACCTAAATCCCATTGCACTTCTGCTAGTTTCGCAATTGTACTTACTTCATCAATTCTTGTATTTAATTTAAGACCACTTTCTCTTGTAAAGAATGCTGGAAGTTCATCAGTTTGATATCCAACTACAGGTACTCCTTTTGTTTCTAAATATTCTAATGTTTTGCCTAAGTCTAGAATTGATTTAGCACCAGCACAAATGACAGCTACTTTCGTTTTAGAAAGTTCATCTAAGTCTGCAGAAATATCCATTGTATGCTCAGCACCTTTATGAACACCACCGATACCACCAGTAACAAAGAATTTAATGTCTGCTAATTGCGCACAAATCATTGTTGAAGCCACTGTTGTTGCACCAATTTTCTTAGTTGCTAATATTTCAGCGATATCTCTTCTAGAAACTTTTGATACATTTTCTGCACTTGCTAATAATTCTAATTCATCTTCGCTCAATCCAATTTTAATCTTTCCATCAATAATTGCGATTGTTGCTGGTACCCCACCATTATCTCTTACAATTTGTTCTACTTTTTGTGCCATTTCTACGTTTTGAGGATAAGGCATACCATGTGAAATAATTGTAGATTCTAAAGCAACAATTGCTTTACCTTCCTCTTTTGCTTTTTCTACTTCTTCTGAAAATTGAATATAGTTTTCCATTATAAAGCCTCCATGTCCTTAATTAATTGTTTTTTATCTAAATCTTGTCTCACTGTATAAGCTGTTTGAATTGTTTTAGATGCATTTGCTTTTGCCAAATCAATAATTTTGTCGATTTCAAATGATTTCAACCATCCATAAATTAAACCTGACGTAAAAGCATCACCAGCACCTGTTACATCAACGACATTATCTACTTTTTTAACTTCAAATTGACGTTGTCCTTCATCACCATCATAAATAATTTTATCTTTACCTGATGTCACAACTAAGTTCTTCACACCAAGTGATCTAATTTCACCAATGTATTGAATTAATTCCGCTTCTGTTTGTGCATCTTTACCTACGAAAGATTCAACTTCATCTTTATTTAATATGAGCCAATCAACCGCATGTAAGTTATGAGGTAGACGATTCATTTTAGGTCCAGATACTGCAATCAAGACTAATTTAATCTTTTTCTTCTCAGCGTATGAACATAAAAACTCTATCGTCTCTTTAGGACAGTTTAAATCTGCAATAATACATTTAGATTTATTAAGTAAGTATGTGTTCTTAATCATAAACTCCGGCGTAATTTTGTCATATACTGACATATCTGCAAATCCCATCGTCATACTGCCATGTTGATCTAACAATGCTGTATAACTTCCCGTTGATTCGCTAGAGATTTTCTCTACATAATCCACATTCATAAATGGTGATGATAAATCTGAAATATGTTGCCACTCTGCATCATTACCTGAAGTCGTTAATAACAGAACATCTTCACCGATACGTCCTAAATTCTCAGCAACATTTCTAGCAACACCACCAATAGAAGTTTCAGAGGTAACTGGATTTGAAGTACCTTTTACTAATTCGTCTGTAATATGAAATTTCCTATCTATGTTAGCCCCACCAATACAAACAATTGGATTTTGTTCATTTAATACATATGCTTTCCCTTGAACATATTCTTTCTTAACTAAACCTGAAATAATATTTGCAACTGCAGGTCTAGACAAACCAACTTTATCTGATAACTCTTGTTGGGATATAAAAGGATTTTCTTTTATTAAGTTAAGAATTAATTTTTCGTTTTCATTCATTGAATTCACCTCGCAAACATTTGTTTATTTTTCGAACTTTAGTTTACATTTTTAATTATAAAGCGTTTTCAGAATAATTGCAAATATAACATAAAAAAATTACACAAAAAGAAGCTAAGACATTACAAAATGCCTTAGCTTCGTATCAAAATTTTATTCACCTATAAAGTCTTGAATGACTGTTTCACATTTTTTAATGTGATCTTCGCCCATTTTTTTCATTAAATAATAACTTATTGAACCAGCAACTGCTTGTCCAACTAATGGTACCCATCTTGATTGTTTTGCCGCTTCTCTTTTTACGACTGATCTAAAAATAACTTTTACCATTGCATTCGTTACTTTTTGACCAATAAACTGGCTACCTCTCATTGCAGCAGATGTTAAAACTTTTTGTTTTAGATCATCTTGCATTTTATTAACTTGCTTATGACTTAATCCATAAATTTTATTAATATCTTCAATGATATCGCCCATTAATTTAATATCCATACCAACACCAAGTCCTGGGATTGGTACTACATTTGCAGCTGAAGACATTAATGACTTCTTATGAATAATTTCTTTAGCTTTTTTTCTACGTTCTAACAATTCTTCTTGTGAAGTTGGTAATTCAGAACGCTTCTTTATTTCTTGTATACCAAATGCTTTATTGCCTGCTTTTGTCGTAATTTTATCGAAAATTCCCATTGTTTCCATTCTCCTCACAGTTCGATTATATTCAATCATTATTATAATAATATATACCCGAACTAGGAAATTTTAACCATTTATTTGTACGAATACGACTTTCAAGTATTTACTTGGTTTATAGTGAGGATGACTCTTGAAGTCTTTTGGTAATCCCATTACATCAGAGATTGTATAATCAACACCTAATTGATCTAATGTTTGATTTATCATTTTTTTGAATGCTTTTTGTGGGAAAGCACTTGAATTTGTACTTAACACTAAGTTACCATTCTCGTTTAATAATTCTAATGCACCTTCAATTAATTCAGGATAGTTTTTCTGAACACTAAAAGTCTTTTTCTTATTACGTGCGAAACTTGGTGGATCAATAACGACAACGTCATAACTTAAACCATGTCTTAAAGCATATTTGAAATAATCAAATACATCCATAATAAATATGTGGTTCTGATTAAGATCCATTGTATTTAAACCAAAGTTTGCTTCAGTTAATGGTCTAGCTCTATTAGCTAAATCCACACTTGTAGTTGATCGAGCATTTTCACTTGCTGCAACTGAAAATGCACCAGTATAACTAAATAGATTTAATATATCTTTATCTTGACTATAGTGATCTCTTAACTTTTTTCTAACATCTTTTTGATCTAAGAAAATACCTGTCATAGGTCCATCATCAAGATTAATATTATAGAACATATGGTTTTCTTCAATGACATACGGAAATTCTGGTGCTTCACCCGTTACGAAGTCTGACGCTGTTTCCATGCCTTTAAATCTTCTTTTTTCAAAAATTGATTTATAATCAAAGACTTCTTTAATTGCAGGTAATATTCTATCTTTCAATCGATATATGCCTACTGAGTACCATTGAACTAATAAATGACCGTCATAATGATCAATTGTCAGTCCACCAATTCCATCACCTTCAGCATTAAATAATCTATATGCATTGATACCATCTACATTTTCATAATATGCTCTATCATTTTTTGCTTCATCAAATAACTTTACAAAAAAGTTATGATCAATCTTTTCAGTTGAGTCTAATGATAATACCCAGCCTATACCTTTATTTTGTTCACCATAATATGCAGTTGCAATAAATCTTTTACCCGCATCAACAAGTGCGACTAATTCACCTTCATCCATATTAGGCATATCAAAAACGTCGTCTTTTTCAACTAGTGGATATCCTCTTAAATATTTATCTTCTTTTCCTTTTTTGAGCATTAATTGTTTCATTATATATTAGCCATCCTTTCGAAATGTCTCACATATTATAACGTATATTATTCAAAACACCAAAAAACAGAGTATTCCCCTTTAGAATACTCTGTTAACCGAATTTTATTAATCAAAATTTCCCCCAGAAAGTTTTGATCCCCTTATATGTAAACGCTTACTAAAGTTAGTATAAAGGATAAGATTATTCCACGCAATACATTTTTTGAATAAATTCATTAAAATAGTTTACTTATTACATATTTAAACTTTTAAATACAGCAATTGCTCACGTAAATTATAAAATAAAAAACACTTTATTAAGCGCATATTGCTCAATAAAGTGTCTAACTATCTTGTGTATGATATTAAAATGATTTTTTCAAGTGAATGATAAATGCAGGTGTCACAAATAATAATAGTAAAAATGAAATTGGTGTGATAAACACGGAAAATTGTGAAGTTTGAATTGCTGATACAAAGAATGTCGTTGCAATTTCAAAGAATAATGCTGAAATGACAAACAACTTGCCAAAATTATTTTTATTCTTATAATTTGTCGTGTAATTGAAGTATGCATATAAGATAATCAATAACATCAAAATAAATAATGTTAACCATTCAAAAACGTATTGAATTTGAGATAATTTCCATTCACCTGATAAGAATAAACCATTACGGTTATTAAACTCTATAAATGTAAATAAGAATAAAACTACAGTACTTATCCATTCTATATAACTTTTCTTTAACCATTTCGGTCTTCTCATCCATCTTGGAATATCGTCTTCTTCGATTTTAATAATCTCTTTCCATTTTTCATTACGTCGTTTTCTTTTAGCGATTGCCTCTTCAGAATTGAATTTTTCTAAAGTAGCCTGTTTGAAATTCTGTAATTTTTGGTAAAAACCTTCTGCTAAAGTATATATTTTTCTTGTTAAGCGATTATTTTTAACTCTTGAATATCTTTCTTCATGAAATTGTTCAATGTCTTCATCACTTACTGGTAATGATCTTCTTAAATATAAACTAATCCATACTGACATTTGACTCAGACACCATAACAGTATGAAGAATAAGTTTACACTCATAACGTCTATAGGTTTTACATTTTGAGTATCGATATTATGGTTCATTGCAAATTGTGAAATGAAATAACATAATCCATATGAAATAATAATCCATAAATAATGTTTCTTCCGATGCATTGGATTCAGTTCATTTTTATAAACGACATATCCCACATGAATTGCAAATGGAATAATAAATAAGAAAGATGCAAAACTATATACTTGGAACATGGTCATCATAATAACAATCATTAAAATAATTGTGAGTCCGATATAAAATATAGAAATATCATAATCGTAATGCGTCGTTCTTCTTAAAGTACGTCCTACTAATAATACAAACACACCAAATAGCAATACTATAATTGCTGCGATAACTGGAAAGTTACCGATATAATGGTGTAATATTCTTACTAATTCATCAAAAAAAGCTACAAAAAAGTCCCAAATATTATTGATATGGATATTACTTGAATCCTTGATATTATAATCTTTAATACGTGGTGCATTAAAAAGTATAAGTAATCCAGTAATCAAAATAAATATACCTATAATTCGACTAAAATGAACTTCCCAGCTTTTTTTCTTTATAGCCATGTTCTTCACCTCATTGAACATTATAATTGTTTCATTTTCAATTGTCTTTAATTATATTGAAAATCAGTCCCAAGTACTAGCAAGAAGTTTAAAACTTATATGTAGTTGGGTATATAATAATATCATAAATTTTAAAGGAGTGTTATTATGACTCATAATGATAAGCATAAAGAAGAAGCAGAAAAAGCTAAGAAAAAAGAACAAGAAAATAAGCAAGACAACAACAAAGGTCAAGATGAAACAAAAGAAAATATACAAGACACATTCGAATAAATAAATTTCATTATCGTGCCTAGTCGGGAGCGAAATCACAATTTGCGATTTCGCTCCCGATTTTATTTTGAATTTATTTTAATGACTTACAAATCATTTATTTAAGAAATTAATTTTATTTTTATGATTTACTATTGACAAAAAGATTAATAAGACTTATCGTATGGATAACAAATTAATAAATGCACTAGGGGTGTTTTGAAACTGAGACAGACATGAAAAGGTCTGAACCCTTTGTACCTGATCTAGATGATACTAGCGTAGGAAAGTGTTCGTAAATCATATAATATTCATTTTTAAATGATAACAATATTTTTGTGCGCTTCTATTTAGATATAGGAGTGCACATTTTTTTATATAAAAGGAGAATTTAACATGTCAAAAAGATTAACGTTATCAGATATTTTAGTAACTGTATTAATTGGTGCTTTGTTTGCAATCATTTATAAGTTCTTATGGATACCTTATGAAATTTTAAAACCACTTGGTCTACACTTAGAACAATCTGTATATGGTGTATGGTTTATTGCAGCAATTGTCACTTATTTAATTATTCAAAAGCCTGGTGTTGCCATTCTTGCTGAATTTGCTGCTGGCGCTGGAGAAACAATTGTAATGGGGCAATTCGATATTCCAACATTTATATATGCATTATTACAAGGTTTAGCTTGTGAAATCATCTTCCTAGCTGTTCGATATCAATCAAGAAAATTATCAGTTGCAGTAATAGCTGGAATGGCTGCAGGTATTATTACGTTACCAATTGATTGGTTCTATAATTACTTAGGTGACGTTGCTTTATGGAATGTTATTTTAATGTTTACGATTAGAATTTTAAGTGGTGCAATCGTTGCGGGTGCATTAGGCTATGCAATTGTAAAAGCACTTGACCAAACTGGTGTTACGAAATTGTTCAGACCAGCATCTAAAAAAGATTATGACTTATTATAGGAGTTATTCAATTGTTATCACTAAAAAATTTAAGACTAAAGTATCCTGATGATGAACGCATTATATTTAAAAATTTAAACATCAATATTAATGATAAAGAAAAAGTTCTGTTACTAGGTCCAAGTGGATCTGGTAAAAGTACATTATTAAATATATTAAGTGGTATTATACCGAGATCGATGGACATACCGATGAAAGTAGATTCAATCAATATCGATTCACTTCCGGGTGTTATTTTCCAAGATCCAGATACGCAGTTTTGTATGCCTGAGATTAAAGAAGAATTAGCATTTGTGCTTGAGAATATGAACATCGAACCTGATAAAATGGACGGATTTATAAAAAATGCCATGAAACAGGTAAATTTAAATGCTGACCCTTCACTAAAAATCAATCGTTTAAGTGGTGGTATGAAACAAAAATTAGCGATTGCTTCTATATTATTACAAGATACAAATACGTTATTTCTTGATGAACCGACAGCAATGCTTGATCATCAATCAACGACTCAACTATGGGATTTGATTATGGAGCATTGGACAAATCAAACCGTTGTAATCGTGGAACATAAAGTTGATTATATTTGGAATTATGTTGATAGAGTCATCGTGATGAATGAAAATGGTGAAATCACACATGATAGTACACCTCAAGATATATTAGATCATCATACAGACATATTAAATGAATACGGTGTATGGCACCCTAACTCATGGCGATATGCCCCAAAATTAACTAAACAGACTACTGAGCACAATCCGTTGTTAAATATAGAGGAGTTAGATGTACTACGTGGCTCCAAAAAACTATTTAGTATAGATGAATTAACGATTTCAAGTGGCGAATGGCTTACAATAACTGGACCAAATGGAACAGGTAAGACAACATTTTTAGAAACGATGATGCAGCTCATTAAATATAATGGTCAAATACTTTATAAGAATAAACACATCAAAAAAGTAAAAGATGCTTCTAAACATATGTATTTCGTTTATCAAAATCCAGAATTACAATTCATCGAAACATCTGTTTATCATGAAATATTTATCAATTATGCTTATCAAGATAAACAGACAGCTCATGACAAGACTCAAGACATGTTGACGTTACTAAAACTTAATCATGTGAAAGACCAACACCCTTTTGAATTATCAATAGGACAGAAAAAAAGATTAAGTGTCGCAACTGCATTAAGTACAAATTCTGAAATTATTTTACTGGATGAGCCAACATTCGGTTTAGACAGTCACAACACCTTTGAACTCATCAAATTATTTCATGAGCGTGTACAAAATGGTCAAACTATCTTAATGATTACACATGAAAATGAGATCATTAATCGTTATGCTACTAGAAGATTGACGATCAAAGACGAGCAATTACATGTAAGCGGTGGTGAATCTCATGTTAACTAATTGGAAGAAATACTCTACATTTATTGATGATGTCAATATTCTAACGAAACTTATATTAGGTATCGCTCTATTTTTCTATGCGATATTTATTCATCAATTTGATTTCATGCTCTATTTAACGATTATTATGTTCCTTTATTTAATCATCATGAGCGGTGTGAGATGGTTACCACTATTAATCGTCATTGTAATCACTTTATTTTTCGGACTCACTTCTTCCTTATTTATGATTTTTTATGGTGAAGGAAGCGAAACAATTTTCAAGTTCGGCATTATTCATATTACTGAAGAAAGCTTTTTAAGAGGTATTCACGTAACCATGCGTACACTTGTTATTTCGTTTTACGGCATGGTTATACCATTTACTTCACAAATCATTTATGTGTTTTATAGTTTCATGCAACATTTAAAAGTCAAACCTAAAATTGCATATGCTTTCATGGCTTCTATACGCATGATACCTCTTATGTTTAGCTCTTTTATGCAGTTAAGACAAGCTTTAAAGATGCGTTATGCAGTTATAGATAAAAGTAACCGCAAAGCCTTAAAATGGATACACCATTTGCTCATTCCAACGTTAAGTCAAAGTATAAGAAAATCTCATAGGTTAGCTGTTGCAATGGAAGCAAAAGGATTCACAAACGGCAAAAGAACTTTCTATTATAAGGTACCTTTCACTAAAAATGATTCATATTTCATTTTAATGACGATTGCACTCGTTGCTGTTGCATATTTATTAAATATTTATTTACCTATAACACACATTTCAGATATTCGATAACATTGCGTTATATTTGACCATACCTTTCCCTAAAAGAATGAAATATAGCGCAATGAAAAGGCTGAGACAAACTTTGTTGTCTCAGCCTTTAATTATAATTTATATGCTTTTAATGCTTTATGCCCAATATCATTTCTATAGAATAATTGTTCACTTTTAATATGTTTGACTTGTTCATATGCATGTTTTTGAGCCGTTTCAATATTATCACCCGTACCGATAACTATCATGACACGTCCACCGTTATTTTCATACTTGCCTGCTGAATTCTTCTTCAAAGCACTCACAAAATATTGATCTACATGCTCTAAACCTTCAACTGAATATCCTTTATCATAATCACCTGGATATCCTTTAGATGCTAATACGACACCAACAACACTTTCATCTTTCCATTCTAATGTTATGGGTTCTTTATGATACACCTTGTTTAATATTTCAATAAAATCAGAATCTAATTTAGTCAATAATACTTGTGCCTCTGGATCACCGAATCTTGCATTAAATTCAATTACTTTTGGTCCTTCTTTTGTTAAAATTGCGCCAATATAAATCAAACCAAAATAGTTAATGCCTTCACTCACCAAAGCATCCGCAATAGGTTGTGCGATTTTTTGATTCGTTTCTTCCAATACATCATCCGTAATATGTGGTACCGGACAGTATGCGCCCATACCACCTGTATTTGGACCTTTATCACCATCGAATGCACGTTTATGATCTTGGGCGATACAATCAAATGGAACTGCATATGATTGATTCACAAATGTCATAACTGAATATTCTTCTCCATCAAGAAACTCTTCGAATACTACTTTTTCATGAGGTGTTTGATATAAAGTTTCTACGCCTTCCCTTGCTTCTTCACGTGTTAAAGCAACGATTACACCTTTACCGGCTGCAAGTCCATCTTTTTTAAGTACAATAGGTATTTTGCACTGCTCAACATAATTGATTGCTTCTTCTTTTGTTGTGATTGTCTTATATTCTGCAGTTGGAATATGATACTTTTCCATAATCTTTTTCGCAAATTCTTTAGAACCTTCTAATTGTGCTGCTTCTTTATTTGGTCCGAAGACTTTAGCATTTGTTTCCTCTAATACATCTGTTAAACCATCTATTAAAGGTTGTTCAGGTCCAATTATTACCCATTCAATATTGTTTTGTTCTACAAAAGATTTTATAGCTAAATGATCATTTTCTTGAATATCCGATACAATTGTCGCAACTTCTTCCATTGCATCATTACCCGGAATGACAAAGACTTCATTTACTAATTTAGACGATTGACATTTTTGAGCTAACGCATGTTCTCTTCCACCTGATCCTATAACAAGTACTTTCATATTGACCTCCTAATGTTTAAAGTGTCTCATTCCAGTAAATACCATACTGATTCCATATTTATTTGCCATATCTATTGAATCTTGATCTTTAATTGACCCACCTGGTTGGATAATTGTTTTAATACCTGCTTTTGCTGCTGTTTCTACAGTGTCACCCATTGGGAAAAATCCATCTGAGGCTAATGCTACATTTTCATTCATTTCAATTGCACGATCAATTGCTATTTTTGCAGAGCCAACTCTATTCATTTGTCCAGCACCTACACCAACAGTTTGGTGATCGTTTGCTAGTACAATAGCATTACTTTTAACTGAGCGGACAACTTTCCATCCAAGTTCTAACGCTTTCCATTGTGCTTCAGTTGGTTCAACATCTGTAACGACTTTCATTTCTTCACGCGTTAATGTTGCATTATCTTTATCTTGAACTAAATATCCACCTGATACGGATACAAATTCTTGTTCGTCTTGCGTTTCAGTCATATCAATTTCTAGTAATCTAATATTCTTCTTCGCTGTTAAGACTTCTAAAGCTTCTTCGTCATAGCTTGGCGCAATAATGACTTCCAAGAAAATAGAATGTAATTTTTCAGCTAATTCCTTTGTAACGGGTCTATTTAAAGCGACAATACCACCAAAAATAGATTGTGAATCTGCTTCATATGCATAATCGTACGCTTCTTCAATTGATGCGCCTACACCAACACCACATGGGTTCATATGTTTCACTGCAACAGCTGCAGGTTGTTCAAACTTTTTAATAAGTGATAAAGTTGCATCAGCATCTTTAATGTTATTAAAGCTTAAAGCTTTACCATGTAATTGTTTAGCGCCAGCTAATGTATTTGGTTCATTTGAAGTCTTTACAAAAGTAGCATTTTGTTGAGGGTTTTCACCATATCTTAATGTTTCTGACGTATTTCCAAAAAATTCAACAATCGCATTGTCATAATCATTTGTATGTTTAAATACTTTAACCATTAATGATTTACGATAATTTTCATCAAGTTTGTCAGAAGCAATACGTTCAATGACTTCGTTATAATCAGCAGGATCTACGACTGTTGTAACAAATTTGAAGTTCTTTGCTGCTGCACGTAACATAGTTGGTCCACCGATATCGATGTTTTCAATTGCTTCATCTTCTGTTACATCTTCTTTCTTGACAGTTTCTTTAAATGGATATAAATTTACGACTACTAAATCAATTAAGTCGATGTCTTGTTCTTTTAATGCTGTTAAATGTTCAGGAATAGAACGATTTGCAAGAATCCCTCCATGTACACCTGGATGTAAAGTTTTGACTCTTCCATCCATTATTTCTGGAAAGTTTGTTAACTCTGAAACTGAATATACTTCAATCCCAGCATTTTCAAGTGCCTTTTTAGTACCACCAGTTGAAAAGATTTTATAATCATTTTCTATTAATTTGCTTGCGAAATCTTCTATATTTGTTTTATCTGACACACTTAATATTGCATTCTTCATTTTGTAAAGACTCCTTTATTGAATAATTTCTTTCATAACACGTGGATATAATTCGTATTCTAAGTTCTGTATTCTTAATTGTAATGTCTCTCTCGTATCATCTGGATATACTTTACAGCTTAATTGATCGATGATTTCGCCAGTATCCATACCACTATCAACGTAATGAACAGTTGCTCCTGTAACACGTACACCGTAATCTAATGCTTGCCCAACAGCGTCCTTACCAGGAAAACTTGGTAATATTGATGGATGAATATTCAACATTTTACCTTCATATTGTTTTAATAATGTAGGACCGACAATTTTCATATATCCTGCTAAAATAACCCAACTTACACGATCTTGAGCTAATCTTGTGAGTAGTGCTTCTTCATATTCTTTTTTACTATCGTAAGTTCTTGGATCAATGATATAAACTGGTAAATTAAATCGTCTTGCTCTTTCTATGCAAAAAGCATTAGGGTTATCTGTATACAATGCTGTTACCTCTATATGGTCTAAATAACCTGCTTCGATATTTTCCATTATTTTCTCAAAGTTCGATCCATTTCCTGATGCAAATACTGCTATTTTAATCATGATTGAACCCCCGTCAATTTGACCTGACCTGTTCCGTTTGAAATTTCACCTATTACATATGCTTCTTCATTTTTTGCTTTCAAGATATCTAAAGTTTCTTGTGCATCTTCTTTATTGACGATAAGTACAAAGCCAATGCCCATATTAAACACATTATACATTTCCTGTGCTTCAATCTTTCCTTGCTCTTTTAACCATTGGAATATTTGTGGTACTTCATATGATTGAACATCGATATGTGCATCTTTATTTTCTGGAATAGCTCTTGGAATATTTTCAATAAATCCTCCGCCAGTAATGTGTGACATACCTTTAACTTTTACTTTATCTAATACCGCAAGAACAGGTTTAACATATAACTTTGTTGGTTCAAGAAAAGTTTCTAAATACGTTCTCTCATGATCAAATGCATCATTTAAGTTAATTTGACTTTCTTTAATTAAGTTTCTAACTAAACTGTAGCCGTTTGAATGTATACCACTTGATGTAATACCAATTATGACGTCACCTTCATCAACTTCACTGCCATCTATATAGTCATCTTTTTCAACAGCGCCAACACAAAATCCTGCGATATCATATTCTCCTTGATGGTACATTTCGCCCATTTCTGCAGTTTCTCCGCCAATTAATGCACAGTTCGTTTCTTTACAACCGACAGATACACCTGAAACAATCGCTTCAATCGTTTCAGGATTTACTTTATTCGTCGCAATATAATCAAGGAAATACAAAGGTTCTGCACCAGTCGTTAAAATATCATTCACACACATCGCAACGGCATCGATACCAATTGTGTCATGTTTGTTATAATCAATTGCAAGTTTAAGCTTTGTACCAACACCATCTGTTCCAGAAACAAGAACTGGTTTCTTCATATTTAATTGTGACAGATCAAATGCAGCACCAAAGCCGCCTAAACCACCTAGTACTTCCTTTCTCATCGTGCTTTGAACATGTGACTTTATTCTATTGACCGCTTCATAACCAGCTTCAATATCTACACCAGATGCTTTATATGCTTTCGACATTAAGATTACCCTCTTTATCAAAGTATTGTTTATTACTAGCTAAATAAGCTTTTTGACGTGGACTTAAATTTTGATAATATCTTTCTTCATAGTCATAAAGACCTGCTGGATAGTCACCAGTAAAGCTTTCTACACATAGCCCATGATAAGGTACGTCTTTATCTAACCCTATTGATCGTATTAAGCCATCAACTGATAAATATGCAAGTGAATCTGCACCGATATAATCTCTAATTTCTTCAGGTGATTTATGTGCAGAAATTAGTTCAGCAGATGTCGACACATCGATACCATAGAAACTTGGAAACATGAATTCTGGTGATGCGATACGTACGTGCACTTCATTTGCTCCAGCGTCTTTTAACATTCTAACGATACGTTTACTCGTAGTTCCTCTCACAATAGAATCATCAACAAGCACGATATTTTTACCATGTACGATATCTTTTACAGCTGATAATTTCACGCGTACACCTTGTTCTCTTAATTCCTGTGTCGGTTGGATAAATGTTCGAGCGACATATTGATTTTTTACAAGACCCATTTCATAAGGTAAATGACTTTCTTCTGCAAAACCAGATGCTGCTGAAAGTGAAGAGTTTGGTACACCGATTACCATATCAGCATTTAAAGCCGGACTTTCTTGAGCTAATTTTTTCCCTGATGCTTTACGAACTGCATGAACGTTCTTACCAGCAATTGTTGAGTCGGGTCTTGCAAAGTAAATATACTCCATCGCTGAAATTGCAGTCGTTGTTTCCTTTGTGTATGATTCAACTCTTATACCATCATCATTTATAACAATATACTCACCAGCATGAATATCTCTTACAAACTCTGCACCAAGTACATCAATTGCGCATGTCTCACTAGCAATGATATAAGCACCCGTCTTCATTCTACCGACTGCTAAAGGTCTTATTGCATTTGGGTCAACAGCGCCATATAATGCATCTTTAGTTAATAAAGCAAATGTGAAACCACCTTTAACTGTATTCAAACTTTCTTTCAATGCTTCTTCGAAAGTAGGAGCCTTACTTCTTCTTATAAGATGCATAATCACTTCTGTATCAGAAGAAGAATGGAAAATTGCGCCTTCTTGTTCTAGTTCTTTTCTTAAACTTTGTGCATTGACTAAGTTACCATTGTGGCAAACACCAACACTCATATCATAAAAGTGATATAAAAATGGTTGAATATTTTCAATTCCTTTGTTGCCTGAAGTTGCATATCTTACATGCCCTATTGCATGTTGATTCCCTTTAAAACCTTCTAATTGTGTATCCGTTATGGCATCAGATAATAAACCTAATCCTCTTTCACCTTTTAACTCGAAACCGTTTGAAGTTACAATTCCTGCACCTTCTTGACCTCTATGTTGTAAACTATGAAGACCCATATATGTGAGTTGTGCAGATTCGGGATGATTCCATATACCAAATACGCCGCATTCTTCATTTAAACTCTTGATATCATGCATTGAGCTATTGCCCCTTTCAATTGCTCGTTCAAATCAGATACATTGTATTTAATTTGAGCAGCATCATTTTTAATCGTAAATTGAGCATTATCAGTAACACGACCTATTTCAACGGCATCATCAATATCTATAGATTGTCCTTCTTTAACGACAACAATATATCTACCTTGAGTTTCACTAAATAATTGAGCATTTGTTACTGGTAACGTCACATCTAATCCTAAGTTAAAGTGTGTCGCTATTTTTGCAAGTCCAATAGCAAGACCACCTTTACCTACTGCTTGCGTATGTGAAATTTTGCCTGAACGTATAGCATCTTTAATTTGTTCTCCACGTTTTACTTCTGTTGATAAATCAATTGAACTTGGTTCATGATTAACTTCTTTAAATAATAACTTTTCAATCTGACTGCCACCAAAGTCATCTTTTGTTTCTCCAACAATAAATACACGATCATTTACTTGTGGTTGATAATCATTTAAATACGTCACATCTTCAATTAAACCAACCATACCGACTACAGGTGTAGGGAAAATTGATGTCCCTTTTGTTTCATTGTATAAAGAAACATTACCTGATACGACAGGGGTATTTAAAGCCTCACAAGCTTCTGCCATTCCTTTAGTAGAATCTGCAAGTTGTTGATAAATATCTTTCTTCTCAGGAGAACCATAGTTTAAACAATCCGTCATTGCTAATGGTTTAGCACCTACAGAAATTAAATTTCTATATGCTTCTGCAACAACCATTTTTCCACCTTCATATGGATTGTTATAAACATATCTCGCTTCTCCATCTATAGTAGAAGCAATAGCTTTATTTGTACCTTCCACTCTCACAACTCCAGCACTAATACCTGGCTTGATAATTGTATTGGCACCAACTTGTTGGTCATATTGGTCATATGCATAATGCTTAGATGCAATTGTTGGATGATTGATTAATTTCTGGAAAACTTCTTCAACATTGATTTCATCATATTGATTATCATTTTGATCAAATTCTTTTGCTTCACCTTCAAGAATATAAACGGGTGCTTCATCAGCTAACGGTTCCACAGGAATATCAGCGTATATTTCATCTTCATAAGACAAGACAAATCTATTTGTATCCGTTACTTCACCTATTACGGCAGAATCTAATTCATGATGTTCAAACAAATCTAAGAATTTTTGTTCTGTACCTTTTTCAACTACTAATAACATACGCTCTTGTGTTTCTGAAAGCATCATTTCATATGGTGAGATGCCTTTTTCTCTTGTTGGTACTTTCTCTAAATGCAGATGAATACCACTTTCACCTTTAGCTGCCATTTCAGAAGAAGATGATGTTAATCCTGCTGCTCCCATGTCTTGAATACCTACTAATTCAGGATAAGTAATTGCTTCTAAAGTTGCTTCCATTAATTTTTTACCTACAAATGGATCCCCAATTTGTACAGAAGGTCTTTTACTTTCAGATGCTTCACTTAGCTCTTCAGATGCAAAAGTTGCACCGTGAATACCGTCTCTACCCGTTTTTAATCCAACATAGATAACTGGGTTTCCAATACCTTTAGCAGTACCTTTTTGAATTTTGTCATGATCTATAATACCAACACACATTGCATTAACAAGTGGATTACCATCATATCTTTCATCAAATTCAATCTCACCTGCTACTGTTGGTATACCGATACAGTTTCCATAACCACCGATACCTTTTACAACACCACTAAACAATCTACGGTTTGTCTTATTTGATAATTCGCCAAATCTTAAACTATTTAATAAAGAAATAGGTCTTGCTCCGATTGATACGATATCGCGGATTATACCGCCAACACCTGTTGCAGCACCTTGATAAGGTTCAATTGCTGAAGGATGGTTATGAGATTCTACTTTAAACACGACTGCTTGATTATCACCGATATCTACAACACCAGCACCTTCACCTGGACCCATTAAGACATGTTCTCCAGAAGTAGGGAATTGTTTTAAAAATGGTTTAGAATGTTTATATGAGCAATGTTCACTCCACATTACCGAGAATATACCTATTTCAGTAAAGTTCGGTTTGCGTCCTAAAATGCTTACGACCTTTTGATATTCTTCGTCAGTTAAACCCATATCTCTATATAAATATTCTTTTTCAATTTCTTCTATACTAGGTTCTAAAAACTTAGACATGTTGTTCCCTCCAACTTTCGATCATAGATTGAAATAATTTAACGCCACTATCTGAACCAAGTAATGTTTCCATGGCACGTTCTGGATGAGGCATCATCCCACAAACATTTCCTTCTTTATTCGTAATTCCAGCTATATCTTTGTATGAACCATTAGGATTATCATTGTAAGTTAAAATAATTTGATTATGATTAACAAGTTCTTCGTATAATACATCTGTGCAATAATAGTGACCTTCACCATGCGCAACAGGATAAATGACAGTTTCATCTTTTTCATACTGATGTGTGAATTTCGTTTCATTATTCACGATTGTTAACGATTCATTTCTACTTACAAATAAATGACTGTCGTTATGTAACAGTGCACCTGGTAACAAACCAACCTCTGTTAAGATTTGGAATCCATTACATACGCCAAGTACTGGTTTACCTTCACTTGCAAGTCTTTTCACTTCACTAATAATTGGTGCTACGCGTGCCATTGCACCTGATCTTAAATAATCACCAAATGAGAAGCCTCCAGGTATTAATACACCATCAAAACCTTCAAGAGAAGTTTCTCTATAGTCTACATATGCCGCTTCGACACCTGAACGTTTAGCAGCATTATACATATCACGATCGCAATTAGATCCTGGAAATACTAATACAGCTAATTTCATTATGCGTTCTCCTTATCTTCTAAGATTTTAAAACTATATTCTTCAATAACCGTATTGGCAAATAGCTTCTCACTTAAAGTATTAACGACATTCTTGATTGAATTATCATCTGTTTCATCAACAGTCATGTAAATAACTTTACCAACTCTTATATCATTGACTTGTTCATAACCTAAATCATGTACCGCTCTATTTAAAGCTTGTCCTTGTGTATCTAATACTTGACCTTGTAACGTAATATGCAATTCAATCTTTTTCATTTTATAGTTCCTCCAATTTTTTGTAGAAAGTTTCATAAGTATCGATTAATGAGCCTGTATCTTCTCTATATACATCTTTATCAAAGTTTTCATTTGTTTCTTTGTCCCAAATTCTGCATGTATCTGGAGAAATTTCATCTGCTAATAAAATTTCACCATCTGATGTTATGCCAAATTCGATTTTGTAATCTACTAGTATTAAATTCATGTCATCCATAATTTCACTTAATATTTTATTTACTTTTAATGCTTCTTTTTTAATGGTTGCTAATTCTTCTGATGAGGCAATATTCAATAATGACACGTGATTATCAGTGATAAGTGGATCATTTAACTCATCTTTCTTATAGAATAGTTCTAATAAAGGTTCTTTAAATTCATGTCCTTTTTCAAAACCTAATCGTTTACAAATTGAGCCTGCTGCAACATTTCTTACGACAACTTCTAATGGGAAAATTTCTACAGCTTTAACAAGTTGTTCTGTTTCAGAAATTTGTTCTACAAAGTGGCTTTCAACGCCTTTTTGTCGCAATATTCCAAATATTTTCGATGTGATTAAATTGTTTAAACGACCTTTTCCAAGCATTTTATCTTTTTTAGCACCATTTCCAGCCGTCACTTCATCTTTATATTCGATTCTCAAAATACCTTCTTGTTCCGTATTGAATACTCTTTTAGCTTTGCCTTCATAAAGTAATGACATATTAATCGTTCCGCCCTTCAAATAATTGATTAAATTTGTTTTCATCTTTATTTAAATCTGTTGATAATTTTGTAATATGTCCCATTTTACGATTTACTTTATTGACCTTTTTACCGTAAATATGAACGTGCCATTCAGGATGCTCACTAAATAATTCTTGTAAATTCAACACATCTTGTCCTAGCAAATTCATCATGATTGCTGGTTGTAATAAAGTAATCTTTTTCGGTAAATGCCATCCTGCAACTGCAAGTATATGTGTATCAAATTGCGAGTAATCACATGCTTCGATAGAGTAATGTCCTGAATTATGTGGTCTTGGCGCAATTTCATTCACATATAGTTTATGTTCTTCCGTTACAAAAAATTCAACTGTAAACGTTCCTACAAAGTGTAACTTCGTCATAATTTTTTGGACTTCTTGAATAGCTTGTACTTCTAAATCTACTCTAGCTGGAACAACTGTCTTATATAAAATTTGGTTTCTATGTTCATTTTCTTGTAATGGAAAATAAACTGTATGATCATATAGATCACGTGTAGCTGTTATGGATACTTCTTTAAATAGAGGGAGATATTTTTCAACTACGCATGGTGTATCAGTAATTAATTTTTTAGCTTCATCTAAATCTTCTTTAGATTGAATGACAAGCTGACCTTTACCGTCATAACCACCAAAGCGTGTCTTTATAATAAATGGATAGCCAATTGTTTCAATAGCTTCATTCAAGTCTTCTGTTGACTTAACTTCCATAAACGGTACAATTTGAACATTTGCACTTTCTAATGTTTGTTTTTCAGTTAAGCGATCTTGTAACAAAGCAACTGTTTGGCTCCCTTGAGGAATATTAAATTGGTTGGAAAGTTTTTCTAACTGCTCTGCATCTATATTTTCAAATTCATAAGTTACAACTTTAGAGATGTCACCAAGTTGATTGAGTGCATCTATATCCGAAAATTGAGCGTTTATAAATTGGTGTGCTACAAATCTTGCAGGGCAATCTTCGTCAGGGTCTAAAATGGCAACTTGAAATCCCATTCTTTGAGCAGATTGAGCCATCATTTTACCTAATTGACCTCCACCGACAATACCTATCATGTCACCTGATTCTAGGTTATAATAAGTCATTTTGCATTTCCTCCACTTTATCGACTAAACTTTTTTCATAATTAACGAGTTGTTTTCTTACATTTTCATCTGTCATACCAATCATTCTTGCGGCTAAAATACCAGCATTTTTAGATCCGGCTTTTCCTATTGCAGTTGTCGCAACTGGTATCCCACCAGGCATTTGTACTATCGACAACAATGAATCCATACCTTTTAAGCTTTTTGATTCAATAGGTACACCAATCACTGGAACTGTTGTTAATGAAGCTACCATTCCTGGCAAATGTGCTGCCCCACCTGCTCCAGCAATAATAATATCTATATTATGATCAGTAGCATTTTTAGCAAAGTCAACCATTTCTAATGGTGTTCGATGTGCAGAAACGACCTTTTTCTCATATTGGATATTAAAATATTCAAGCATATCACATGCTTCTTTCATGATTGGCCAATCTGAAGAACTACCCATTATAACTGCCACTTTCATGTAGGTCACCCTTTCAAATAGTTGAAATATTTAATCTTTTCTGTGTATATTACAGATATAGCATAACAATTGATCATGCTATTTTCAATGAAAAAAACGAACATTTTATATATTTTTTACAAAAAAGTTTGATTTATGTTCGTATTAAGGGCATAATTTTCATTGTATCAATCAATATAGTTCGATTATTAATAGGAGGCAATTTTCATGGTAGCTAAGATATTAGACGGTAGAGAAATAGCGAAGACATATAGAGCGGGTCTTCAGGCAGAAGTAGAAAAGTTAAAAGAACATAACATCATACCTAAATTAACCGTTATACTCGTTGGTAATGATGGCGCAAGTCAGAGTTATGTTAATTCTAAGAAAAAGGCAGCTGAAAAGATTGGTATGATTTCTGAAATTGTACATATGGATGAATCATCTACTGAAGAAGAAGTATTATCTGAACTCGATAGATTAAATAATGACGATTCAGTAAGTGGTATATTAGTCCAAGTTCCACTTCCAAAACAAGTTTCTGAAGCAAAAGTATTAGAAGCAATCAATCCTGACAAAGATGTAGATGGATTTAATCCTATAAATATTGGTAGATTATATACTGGAGAAAGAACATTTATCCCATGTACCCCACTAGGTATTATGGAAATTCTCAAACATGCAGATATTGACTTAAAAGGAAAAAACGTAGCTGTAATCGGTAGAAGCCATATTGTTGGTCAACCAGTCAGTAAATTATTAACTGATCAAGATGCAACAGTTACTTTATTACATTCAAAATCAACAAATACAGAAGAAGTTTTAAAACAATCAGATGTAATCGTAAGTGCAGTCGGACGCGTACACCTCGTTACAAAAGACTTAGTAAAACCAGGAGCAGTCATTATAGATGTAGGTAACACACCAGATGAGAATGGTAAATTAAAAGGTGATGTCGATTTCGAAGCCGTTAAAGAAGTAGCTAGTGCAATCACGCCAGTACCAGGCGGCGTCGGTCCATTAACAATCACTATGGTATTGAATAATACATTATTAGCTGAAAAATGGAAAAACGGACTTGAATAAAATGATAATATAGAAAAAAGCGGAACCCGATGACGGTTCCGCTTTTGTTTTATGTGGAAGATGGAATGTGCTAACTTCCATTATTCTGACTTGTGGTAATTAGAGGGTACTCATTAAGGGACATTTCTCAGAATTTTATCCCTAACAACACAATCTTAGCATCTACTTTTTCCGATTAAAATACTCATATGATACTATTTAGTGCGAAAGCTATTAAGAAGGCAACTACGGATAACATCGTTTCCATTACGGTCCATGTCTTGAAAGTTTCTTTCACATTAAGTCCTAAATATTCTTTTACCATCCAAAAGCCTGCATCGTTAACATGCGACAACATTAATGATCCTGCACCTGTTGCAATTACTAACAGCTCTAAATTTACTCCTGATAAATTTTGAATAATTGGCGAAACTATGCCAGCTGCTGTCGTTAATGCAACGGTTGCTGAACCTGTTGCAACTCTAATTAAACCTGCAACTAAAAATGCTAATAGTAATGGAGAAAGTGATAGATTTTCTGTCATTTGAGCAATCGTTTCTCCTACACCAGTTTCAATAAGAATTTCTTTAAATCCTCCGCCTGCTCCTATTATTAGAATGATTGAACCTATTGGTAAAATACAGTCTTCTACTAATCTTTTGATTGTATTTCTATTCATACCTTGCTTAAATCCTAATAAATAGAAAGCTACAAAGCATGAAATTAACAATGCAATGACAGGGCTACCAACAAATAATAAGGTGTTTCTTAATAAGCTTGGTAAACTACCTAAATATGGTGTGATGATTGATAATAGCATTAGTAATACTGGTAGTACGATGATAAAGAATGATACAGGTACACTTGGTAAACTCGTCGTTTCATTATTGACTTTTAAAATGTTTGGTGAATTTTCAGGAGTTAATCTCTTGCTTATAAATTTACCAAATATTGGTCCAGCTATAATTGCAGTTGGTAAAGCAATAATGAGTGCATACAATAATACTTTCCCTAAATCTGCATCATAAATTCCAATAGCTGTCATGGCACCTGGATGTGGTGGTACAATACCATGAACGATTGATAATCCGGCTAATAAAGGAATAGCAATCAATAATATATTTGTTTTTGTCGTCTTGTGAATAGATATGACTAACGGTAATAAAATAACAATTCCAACTTCAAAAAATACGGGTATCCCAATAATAAAACCAGACAACATCATCGCCCATGGTAATTTCTTAGGTCCCAATACTTTTATAAGATAATCTGAAATTTGCATCCCTGCACCTGAATCTGACATTAATTTACCTAAAATTGTCCCTAATGCTAGAATACCAACTAAATGACCAAGGACATCACCCACTCCTGATTCATAAGCAGTAACAATTTTTTCTGGGGACAAGCCTGCCATTATTGCTAAGAATAATCCAGCAACAGTTAAGCTAATAAAAGCATGCCATTTCCATAAAGCAACTCCTAAAATAACAATTATAATTGACAGTAGCGTAATGATTAATAAATATATATTTGAATCCATTATTTTCCCCCTATAATGTTAGCGCTACCATTAAATCACAAAAGTTAAAGCATCAATTGTTTAAGCTGATGCTATACTTTTTCAAATCACTATTATAGTAACCAATACTATATTCAACTGTTTCACTGTTTTTATTAAAAGATTGACGTTCTCTAACAAGTAGTGATACAGATGGATCAAGTTTTAAATATTCCGAAGCCGTAATATCTTTTTTCACTGAAAATGAATCTTCAGTATTGATAATTTCTATATTCGCTTCTTCTATTATTTTATATATAGACAAATCATTATTTTGTTTTTGCTTTTCATATTCATTCAAACTATGAAGTGGATATGGTAAATAATGATTGAATAATATATATGGTCTATTATTTAATAAGTAAACTCTTGTAATTTTGTAGGCATTTTCGCCAAACATGTTATATAATTCACTATTTTTTAAATTTGATACGACAGCGATATCTTTAATAACTTTTTTAATTTCGTTACCTTCTTCAACCAATTTTTCTGTAAAGTTTTTATTTTTTGTAACTTTATTAAATGGTTTATGACTAATAACGCGCGTACCTTTACCGCTTTTCTTTTCTAAATAACCTAATGCAACTAATTCTTTGATTGCTGCCCTTACCGTAACTTTGCTCACATTAAATTCTTTTTCAAAATCTGTTTCAGTAGGGATATTATTTCCAACAGTATAAATACCATGAATAATTCTATCTTCAATTATTTGCTTAATTTGTAAATATAATGGTCCTTTTTCTGATGATAGTACCGTCATAAATGATTACCTCTCAATATCGTTAATTTCGTTTTTCATGACTTTTATTATATCATCTACATTATATAAAGGGGTATCCCCTGATATTGTATGTGCTAGAGCACAAGAAGCTGCTGAAAAATCTACTACATCCTGTGGGCTCATGTTAGTTAATTCGGCATGAATAAGCCCACTTGTATATGCATCACCAGTTCCAATTCTATCTAATATTGTGACTTCATAATTTTTTGAATAAAACATTTGATTATTTTTAAATAAATATCCCTTGATGGTATTATGATTGCTACTATTAACGATTCTGTTTGTACCTGCAATAATAGGTATATGATATTTCTCTGATACTTTAGGTAATATATCCTCTAGTTGTTCTGCTTTTATTTCTTTATCTGTCGTCATACCTAATGTATTAATTGCATCTTTTTCATTCATGAGAACGATATCCGCTTCATGTAAAATCGACTCATAATATGGTTTAGCTTTTTCATTTCCACCTTCACCCCAAAGAGATGGTCTAAAATTACAATCAAAAACGATTTGTATCTTGTGTTCTCGAGCAGCTTTTACGATCTCAAGAATGTTCTGTCGCATCATTTCGTTCATTGCTAATGAGATGCCACAAATATGAAGAACATCTATATTTTTAAAAATATCTTCTAATGGATAGTCTGAAATATTTACTGTATTGAAACTACTTTTAGTTCTATTTGTATATGTCACACTACTTGAACGATTACCGAATCCTTCTTCTAAAAAGTACATTCCAAGATTTTGATTTCTTTTTAATATGAAATGACTATCTATTCCAAGTCTTCTAATCGCACTAATCGCAGCTGTCCCAACTGAATTATCGGGAACAGCACTTATTAAGTTCGTTTCATATCCAAATTGCGCCATTAAACCAGTAACATTTACACCTGTTCCAGTAAAACTGTAATTTAATCTATCAGCTTGTCTTAATAGAAGATGGTCCGGGACTGTTAACCGCATCATGATTTCACCATACGCAGCAATTTTTTTATTCATAAGAATCAACTTTTTCTTTAATTTTATGATTTAACCATTCAACATCTTCTATTTTTGTCATACCTGTTTCTTTATCAATAATTGATGAATAAACATGTGGGATGATTTTAGGTACATTATTTTTTAAAGCGATATCTAAAATTTCTTCAAAGTTTTCTAATGTGATGCCACCAGTTGGCTCGAGTCCAAATTGTTCTTCACCACACGCTTTTGCAACAGCTTTATACTCTTCAATTGTTTGCAATCCATTCATAGGGAAAAATTTAATAGATGATCCTCCCATATCTTTTATTAAATTAATTGCTGCTTTAATTGAAATGACAGCTTGTTCTTTACCTGCACCACTAATTGGACCAGTAGATATATTTACATATCCAGGTTTGCCAGAAGGAGATACTAATGAATTCACCCATGTTGTATTACCAGAATTAGCAAATGTTTGGCCAACACTTGTGAATACTTGATTGATATGTGATCCTTGGTAATGTTTCGCAATTTCAGAAACGACTTTTGCTTGTTTGTTATCGCCTGCGCCCAATCCAATAGAAATAGCATCTTCTACATTGCTTCCAAAGTCTTTCATTACATTAACAGCATCATTTACATTATCAAAGTCTTTTGATAATACACCGATTACAACATTTCCTTCTGCCGTTTTATATATTTCTTCTATATTCTCTTTTCCTTTAGCCAAGACGTTTAAAGAAACGCGATTTTTATAAAATCTATCTAGTATTTTCATTATATTTCCCCTTCCAAAATTTGTACCATTGTATTGTAAATCGTATCTATTTCATTTTCTTTTAATGGTCTTGGATCTATATCAAAATGACCTTGTTTTACACCATAATCTCTTGTATAAATTGCAGTTTCAGCATTTTTTAATTTATTCACAACTTCTTCAGCAGTTAAATTAATCATTGAATCATCTACTTTTATGCGACTTCTATAAATTTCTCTACCCGCTTCATCTTGTACAAAACTGACGTTAATACCATCATATTGATTTAAAGCATCTAATTTTGTTAACGTTTCTTTCTCTACTTTTGAATGATCAACTTTTTCATAGTATTCATCTATCGCTTGTAACAAGCCAAATACAGATTCTTTACCTACTTTCATACTTCTGCCAATAAAATGTAACTGTACTTTTACAAAATTAATCCATTCTTTTTTACCTGCAACGATTCCCGTTGTTGGTCCTTGTATCGCCTTTGACCCACTGTAAATTGCTAAATCAGAATGCTGAATGTATTTTTCCAAATCTTCTTCTGCAGCTGCATCGACAATTAATGGAATATTATTTTTTTGTGCAACTTCATATATTTCTTCAACTGATGCCATATTTTTTTGTACTGCATGATGAGATTTAACAAATAATATCGCTGCAGTATTTTGATTAATAGCTGACTCTATATGCTCTTCTTTTCCTTCGTTTGCATAACCAACCTCTACTAAAGCTCCACCTCCTAAATAAACCATCGTTTCTATTGGTGCTCCGTATTGAACATTATGTCCTTTAAATAAGATGATTTCATTTTGCTCAATACTTTGATTATGCAGGCGTTGACTTTTTCTTTTGTCTCCTTTTGTTACAACAGAAGCAACAGATAACGCTATTCCACTGGAGGCTGAATTTACGACAACAGCATCTTCTGCCTTTATTTTTTGTGCAATGTACTGTCCAGATTTGTCTACTAGATCAGCTATTTCAACATAATTCTGTCCACCAAATTTCATAGCATCCATGACCGTATCTGTTGGTGATGAAACACCTAATATGCTCATTCTTCCACTAGCATTAATGACTTGTTTTAATCCGTATTTATAATTTAATGAACGCTCCATTTGCTAATACGCCTCTTTCTTTAATGAGTTTTGTACCTTTTAATATTTTTCTATCTGAATCGATTAAATCTACTTTTTTATCCATCACATCAAATATTGTCAAATTAGCAACTTGACCCTCAGTGAAGTCTGATAAATATGGTTTATTTATGATATGTGCTGGATTAATAGTTACTGCATTTATAACTTCTTCTAATGAATAACCTAAATTAATAAACTTTGATAAAACATTAGATAAGCTAAATACAGGTCCTTCTAGTCTGTTCTTCTTATAAATATCAGAACTTATCGTATTAAAATGAATGTCTTGCTTTTGAGCTAATTTTGCAACTTCAAATGAGAAACTTGCATTACCGTGACCGACATCTAAATTCACACCTCTAGAAATTGCATCTTTTAAAACATTTAAAGGATTGCCATTATTGTCAAAAAGATTATTTTCTTTACCATTCAAAAAGTGTGTAATAATATCTCCTTTCCTAAGTAAAGGTATAACATCTTCAATTTTAGGAGGTGCAGATCCTATATGCGTCATAATCGGCAATTTCAAATCATTACCAATTTCAACTGCTTTCTGTAATGGTGTAATGCCATTACCTTTTACAACACTACTGCTAATTCTAGCTTTCAATCCAATAATCATGTCTTTGTATTTATGAACTGCATCATGACATGCTTCAACATTAATCCAATCTAAATTAGATAACTCATCTATTCTTTCCAAACCAATTCTTGAAATATTTAAAAATGAAAATACATTCGTCTTACTCGATTGAGCTCTGTAATATAGTTCATCTATTCTATTTGCACCACAGCTTCCCGCATCAACAATTGTCGTCACACCTTGTTTAATACCGATGTCGTCGATGTTGTCACCATAAGGAGAAAAATCCGAAAAACCATGTACATGCAAATCAATCCATCCTGAAGAAATAAATGAATGCTCACCATTAAACAACAATTCGCCATCAATTGAATTTGGTGTAGCAATTTTCTTTATAATCCCTTGTTCAATTAAAATATCTACTTTCTTACCATCAACCATTTCGATATTTTGTATAACACCTGTACTTTTCAAAATGATCACCTCTTCGAAAAACATTATAACATTACAATGTTTTATGACGCAAACATTATAATGTTATAATTTTTTATACATAAAAAAACACCATTCCATTATGCTGATCATAACGGAATAGTGTTTTAAATACTTAAATTATACGTTTGTAATACTCATTTTTGGACCAAATGGTTCGAAGTGAACATCTGCTTGGCCAATATTTAATTTTTCTAGCTCATCAAATATTGTATCCATAAATGTGATACCACCACATAAATAGATGTCGACGTCTTCATTAATCCAATTGCTTAATTCATTACTTGTTAAATATCCATCTTTTTCTTTTAAATGATAAGTAACTTCTACATTTTCATTCATTGCGTTTAATGCATCTACTTCTTCTTTAAATGGTACGTCTTTTTCTGCTTCATTTACATGTATGAAATGAACATTTCTACCTTTATATGCTTCATCTTCTAACATAGCAAACATTGGTGTAACACCTGCTCCGGAAGATAATAGTAATAATTTTTTATCTTTATCTGATTCTACTTTGAAATCACCTGCTGGAGCTGAAAGTTCAATAGTATCTCCAATTGAATATTTATCATGTAAATCATGAGAGACTAGACCTTTTTTCTCGCCTTCTCCTTCACGTTTAACAGCAAATCTTATTTTACCGTCATTTTTTACAGAGTAAATTGAGTAATGTCTTAATGCTAAATTATCATCGTTAGTTGGTTTAATACGTACAGTGATATATTGACCTGCAACAAGTTCAGGAACTTTAATGTTATCTACTGGTTCAACTTCGAATGATTTCATTGAAGTACCTTGGTCTTCAATATTTGTAATTTTAAATGATTTAAAGTCATCCCAAGCTGCTGCTTCGTACATTGCTTTTTCCATTTGAATAAATACGCCTGCGATTTCACCATATGCTTCTTCCCAAGCATTCATAATATCATCTGTAGCTGCATCGCCTAGAACTTCTTTAATTGCTTTTAATAGGAATTCACCAACAATTGGATAATGTTCTTCTTTAACTTGTAATGCACGGTGCTTATGTGCAATTTGATTTACGTTAGGAACGATTGCTTCTAAATGATCGATATGTTTAGCTGCTGCTAAAACTGTTTGTGCTAAAGCTGTTTGTTGTTTACCTTGTTTTTGGTTAGATTTATTAAATATGTTCAATAATTCTGGATGTGCTTCAAACATTCTTTGATAAAAGACTTTTGTAATTTCATTTCCGTATTGTTCTAATACTGGTACTGTTTGTTTTACGATTTCTTTAGTTTGTTCTGATAACATCAGAAGTCCCCCTCTAAAAGATATATTTTAAATACATGTTTAATTGTAAAAAAATTCACAATGTTTTTCAATACAGTTCCCAAAAAGTTTACAAAGTTGTCACTCTTTCAAAAATACATATATTGATTGATTGTTTTTTAACCCTCATATTAAGTATAATTAATATATTATAAGGAGGTTGAACTTTATGAAGCTCACCCAATACACGGATTATTCCTTACGTGTCCTCATGTATTTAGCCCAACAAAATAAACAATCTCAAATAGAAGAGATTTCAAACTTTTATGGCATATCAAAAAATCATTTAACGAAAGTCGTACATCAACTTGTTAAGTTAGGATATTTAAAATCTATAAGAGGAAGAAATGGTGGCATAATCCTCAATCAGTCCCCTAACGACATTAATATCGGTAAACTTGTTAGACAAACTGAAGATCATTTTGAATTAGTAGAATGCTTTAATATGGAAACAAACACGTGCCCAATAGCATTAAATTGTGGACTAAAAAGTGTACTCAATCATGCTTTAACTGAATACTTACGTACCCTTGATCAATATTATTTAAGTGATATCATCCCTAAAAACACCCTAAAAGACACTCTTTACACACTTTAAGTCAGGAAATCGGTCTAAAGGTCGATGTAAATGTGAAAATATTACGATAATATATCATTTAGTAAGGAAATGAAAAACGAGACATGTTATTCTTTCCTTATAGCTTACAACAAAGGAGTACATAAAAAATGATGAATAAAATATTACAATCTCTTACAGTACTTGGTGTTTCTGCTTCACTTGTGACACCTTCATTAACTGCGAGTGCTACAGGAAACAGCCTACCACAAATTAAAGGTGTCGAAGGTGACGTTGTAGAAAAAGGTGCTGACTACGATTCATTAAAAGGTATAAAAGCATATGATAAAGAAGATGGAGATTTAACAGATAAGATTAAAGTAACTGGTGACGTTGATACTTCTAAATTAGGGAAATACAAAGTACAATATAAAGTTACAGATTCTGATGGCGCGTATAGAACGAAATGGCATTACGTGTATGTTGTCAAAGAAGGTTCATTAAATGGTTCTAAAGACAACGATACGAAAGATAAAGATGAATCTAAAGCTGAAGTAGCATCTAACAAAAAGACATCTACTAAAGATTTAGATGAAAATATGCCAATTATTACAGTGCCAACTAAAGATTTAGTTTATCAAGGTGACCACTTCGATCCGATGAAAGGTGTTAAAGCATCTGACAAAAAAGACGGAGACATCACTGATAAAGTAACTGTTAAAGGTGATATTGATACTTCTAAAACTGGTTTACAATATATCACTTATCACGTTAAAGATTCTGATGGCTACTACTACACATACAAAAGAGGCGTTTACGTAAATGATGCTGATTTAGCACCTAATCCTGAATTATCAGGTATTAAAGACATTACAATTAAAAAAGGTCAAGAATTTGACTTATTAAAAGATGTAAAAGCTAAAGACAAATCAGGTAAAGATTTAACTTCTGATATTGTTACAAGTGGTGAAGTAGATACAAATAAACCTGGTAAATATAAAGTTGGCTATGCCGTATCAGATACTGACGGTCATATCTCAGCTGAAGGAAGAACAATTACAGTAAAATAATCATAATTTAGCAAACCAAATGACATCATTCATTTGGTTTGTTTTTTATATTTATCAAAAGTGTAATTTTTAAATTTTCATTTCATTTAAGCACTCATTAAAGAACATTAAAAATATTTTAAACTATTCTTAATAACCTGAAAACTCAATGTTTTTATCAATTTAAAGATGTTTTTTCGTTTTTTTAAATATTTTTAAAATGTACACAAAAATTTAACAATTAGGAAAAAACCCGTCATATCAAAGTTAATTAAATACATTTTTATATTATAACGCTTACACCCTATTTTATAGCCTTGTAAATATGTTTAAATCCTTTAAAATTAAGGTCTAGCCATATATATAGGTATATAGAAAATTGGGAGGTAAAAAACGTGGCAAAGTTAAAGTCAATACTTCTCATGTCAACATTAGGTATGTTACTTAGTGGTTGTTCAAATTTAGAAGTATTAAACCCCAAAGGCCCTATGGCAGAAGATCAACATTTCTTAATTATCTTTTCAATTATTATGATGGTCTTAATAGTTGTAGTGGTCTCCGTTTTGTTTTTAATATTTATTATTAAATATAGAAAAACAAAAAATGAAACATCAGGTACGATGCATCACAACTTCGTCTTAGAAGCTGTATGGTTTATTATTCCAGTAATCATACTTGTGATTCTAGCTATACCAACAATTAAATCTCTTTATTCTTATGAAGAAGCACCTAAGTCAGAAGAAGATCCAGTTGTTATTTATGCAACAAGTGCAGGCTTTAAGTGGTTCTTTAGTTATCCAGATGAGAAAGTCGAAACTGTCAATCATGTAACGATTCCAGAAGGTCGACCAGTTCTGTTTAAATTACAATCTATGGATACAATGACAAGTTTCTGGGTACCTCAATTAGGTGGACAGAAGTACGCTATGACAAGCATGACAATGGACTGGACATTGCAAGCTAATGAAACAGGTACATTTAAAGGTAGAAACTCTAACTTTAATGGTGAAGGTTTCTCTAGACAAACATTTAATGTTAACGCTGTAAGCAATAAAGATTATGATAAATGGGTCTCTAAATCTCAAAAACGTAAAACTATTGATCAAGACACATTCGATCATCAAATTTTACCTACAACTAAGAATGAGGAACTTACTTTTAGTGGAACACATCTAGCATACGTAGATCCTGCTGCGGATCCTGAATATATTTTCCATGCTTATAAACGTTTCCGCTATGAACCAAAAGATCCAAACTTCTATGATGAAAGTGAAGGTGTAACAGAAAAACCAGTATTACCTGCACGCAAAGTGACTGTTACAAACCCTAACTATGACCGTCATGGAATGAAACCTATGATTCTTAAAAATAACGAAAAATATGACAGTGACTTCAAAAAAGAAGAGAAACATCATATGGATGAAATGGAAAAAATGCAAGAAGATGCAAAAACTGATGATGAAAAATCTTCAGATAAAAACCATGGAGGTGACAAGTAATGAATTTTCCATGGAATGAATTTATCGTTCAAAGTGACTGGATGATAACAATGGCGCAAGTAATGCTTGTATTAACAGGTATATGCGTTGTTGGTGGTCTAACATATTATAAAAAATGGAAATGGCTTTATACAGAGTGGTTAACTTCAGTTGACCATAAAAAAATCGGTGTAATGTATATTATATCTGCAATCATTATGTTCTTCCGTGGCGGTGTAGATGCACTTCTTATCCGTTTACAATTAATGACACCTGATAATACATTACTTAAATCTCAGCACTATAATGAAATCTTTACAACACATGGTGTAATCATGATTATATTCATGGCAATGCCGTTCTTAATCGGTTTAATGAACGTTGTTGTACCATTACAATTAGGTGCTCGAGATGTTGCATTCCCTATGTTAAATAACTTAAGTTTCTGGTTATTTGCTGCAGGAATGGGATTATTTAATATTTCATTCGTACTTGGTGGTGCGCCAGCTGCTGGTTGGACAAACTATGCGCCACTTGCAACTGACTTCAGTCCAGGTACAGGAATTAATTATTACTTAATTGCAATTCAAATCGCTGGTATTGGTACGTTAATGACAGGTATTAACTTCTTTGTTACGATCTTAAAATTACGTACTAAATCAATGAAATTTATGCAAATCCCAATGTTCTCAATGACAACATTAATTACATCATTATTAATCATCTTAGCCTTCCCTATTTTAACTGTCGCACTTGCTTTAATGACGTTTGATCGTTTAATGGGAACAAGCTTCTTTGAAGTTGCTAATGGTGGTATGCCAATGTTATGGGCTAACTTCTTCTGGGTATGGGGTCACCCTGAAGTTTATATTCTAGTATTACCGGCTTTCGGTATTTACTCAGAAATTATCCCTACTTTTGCTAGAAAAAGATTATTTGGACATCAAAGTATGGTCTGGGCGATCTGTGGTATTGCATTCTTAAGTTTTATCGTATGGGTTCACCATTTCTTCACTATGGGTAGTGGTGCATTAGTTAACTCATTCTTCTCAATATCTACAATGTTAATCGCCGTACCAACAGGTGTTAAAATATTCAACTGGCTATTAACTTTATATAAAGGTAGAATTTCATTTGAATCACCAATGTTATTCTCATTAGCCTTTATTCCAAACTTCACATTAGGTGGGGTTACAGGTGTTATGCTTGCTATGGCAGCAGCGGACTATCAATATCACAATACTTATTTCTTAGTGGCACACTTCCACTACGTTATCATCGCTGGTGTTGTATTCGCATGTTTCGCAGGTTTAATATTCTGGTATCCAAAAATGTTTGGTCACAAATTAAATGAAAAAATTAATCAATGGTTATTCTGGACATTTACTTTAGGATTCAACTTATGTTTCTTACCACAATTCCTATTAGGTTTAGATGGAATGCCACGTCGTTTATATAAATACACTCAAGCAGATGGATGGTTCTCATTAAACTTCATCTCTACAATCGGTGCATTCTTGATGGGTATTGGTTTCTTAGCTCTAGTATGGAACGTTGTATACAGCTTTGGTAAAGCGAAACGTGAAGCAAACGGTGACAACTGGAATGGCTTAGGTAGAACATTAGAATGGGCTACTGCTTCAGCTATGCCACCACACTATAACTTCGCTATTACACCAAAATGGTATGATACTGAAACATTTGTAGAAATGAAACAAAATGGTAAACACTATTTAGATGATAGAGATTATAAAGATATTCATATGCCTAACAATACACATATCGGATTCTGGATGGCAGTATGTTTCTTATTCGGTGGATTCTTCCTAGTATTCGAAACATATATACCAGCAATTATCTTTGGTGTTGGTGTATTAGCATGTATGGTTTGGAGAAGTTTCGAAAAAGACTACGGCTACCATATTCATGCTGAAGAATTAGAAGAAAATGAAGCAAAATTACGCGAATTACGTGAACAAGAATTACAGGAAAAGGAGGACAATAAAGATGAGTAATGAACACCACAATACAATTGATACTGTTAATGAAACAGGCCAATTAAATAAACTCGGATTTTGGGTCTTTCTTACTGCTGAGGTTGCGTTATTCGGTACATTATTTGCAACATTCTTAGTATTACAGAAAAGTGGTTCATACGGTGGTTTCACTACACCAGAATTATTTGAATTACCGTTAGTTATGATTATGACATTCCTATTACTTGTAAGTAGTTACACTTGTGGTATCGGTGTTTACTACATGCGTAAAGAAAATGTCAAAATGATGATGGTATGGATGATTATCACACTTATCTTAGGTGCAGGATTCGTAGGATTTGAAGTTTACGAATTTACTCACTATGTACATGAAGGTGTTACACCTCAATTAGGATCATTCTGGTCTTCATTCTTTATACTATTAGGTACGCATGGTCTCCATGTTACTGTAGGTATATTCTGGATTTCAGGTGTATTAATCCAAATTCTTACACGTGGATTAAATGAACACAATGCACCTAAAGTATTTATCGGAAGTTTATACTGGCATTTCCTTGATGTTGTATGGATCTTTATCTTTACATTAGTTTATCTTGTAGGGATGGTGAGTGGATCATGAATAAAACAGTCGTTACACATACAGTCGGTTTAATATTCTCAATTGTACTAACATTAGTAGCTGTTTATGTCATGTTATACACTGGCATGTCACTGCAAGTAAGAACATCAATCATTATTGGATTTGCTTTCTTACAAGCATTAGTTCAATTACTAATGTTCATGCATTTAACAGAAGGACCAGATGGACGCGCAACTGCATTCAAAGTACTTTTCGCAGTAATTATTACTTTATTAGTAATAATCGGTACTTATTGGGTTATGGTTGGCGGACACAGCGCCCATATGTAAAACCTATATATATTTAAAGCTGTTAATAAAGTCAGAGACTTTATTAACAGCTTTTTTATTTTGGATAGATTGAATTAATGGTATGGAGTGTGAATTAGTTGAGAGTTGGTTGGCTGGTTCGTTGGTTAGGGATTTTATTGAGGGGCTATGTTGCTTGTTTGGGTCGTCTTGCAATATTCGGGGCTTCAACATTGCTAGTCATGGCTGTCTTGCAATATTCAACGCTCCAATATTGCTAGTCATGTTCCACTTGCAATGTTCAACACTCCAATATTGCTAGTCACGCTCCACTTGCAATGTTCGATCTTCCTATTTATCTTGTTTTGCCAGTCTTGATAAATACAACGCTTCTATTTATCTTGTTTCACCTGTCTTGATAAATACAAACCCCCTATTTATCTTGTTTCACCTGTCTTGATAAATACAGACCTTCTATTTATCTTGTTTCACCTATCTTGCTAAATAAAATCCCCCCTTACTTAAAAATTTAAGTAAGGGGGGATTTAACCTAATTGCGCTAGTAATATTCCATATATTATAAGTTAAGTTCTTCTATAATATTCAAAGCAATATTAAATTTATCTATATTATGATTTGCTTCTTTTAACCCATCAACATTATATGTACCTTCAGAGAGTACATCACCAGTTACTATAAAACTAAATAGTTCAAATCCATGAAAGTCACAAACTGCTTGTACTCCAGCAAGCTCCATATCTACTGCAATACATCCTTCTTTTTTCCTTTTATTATACTGTATGTTTGTTTCTCTAAGTACAGCATCAGTTGTCCAAACTTTACCTTCAATAAATGGTAATGCTAATTTATTAAATACTTCAGTTACTTTATTAGCATTCTTCACTTTAATATAGTCTGACGGAGGGGCGTAATGATATGACATTCCTTCATCTCTATAGCTATGTGTAGGTATGATAAATTTATTAAAAGTTCTTTCGTTATCAAGACTACCTGCTGATCCAAACATTACAAATTTTGTAGCACCAGTTACCCAATTACATATCATGCAATATTGAGAAGCAAGCGTTGAACCAATTGCAGATAGATAAAATGCTACTGCTTTACCTTTATAAATGAACTGATATATAGGAAATGCTCCATTAGAGGCATTGATTTCACCTATTTTTTCACATTTATTTTCTCTTAAAATAGCATCGTATATTTCTTTAGAATATGTAATTAAGCATACTTCAACTTTGAATTGTTGTTCACCATAGAAGTCACTCAAATGTACAATTGGTTTCCCTTGTATATCAAATGAATCGGTTATCATTTAATTACCTCCCTCATACATTTATAGTACTTAGCCAACTTTTTATTTCTTTTCCTACTTTTACAGGGTTATCTATATAAATATCGTGGCCACTGTCAGAGATTGTTTTACAGTGTATATGTGAAGGTATATTCTTAATTTTCATGTCTAATATGAATTGTTCCTGTTCTTGTGGTAATAAAACCAATATATTTCTGTCTAGTAATTGATTGAAGGTCGGTAAGTTGATTTGTCTTCTTATTTTCAATAATTTTAGGATTGAATGTTCATTAATATTAAGTTCATAAACTTGTTTATTTAAATTGAAAGTCATCTTTGTAGTTGATGCTTCTAATAAATATTGATTCCATGTTTTATATGCATCTTTTTCTGATTCTATAAAGTCGTCCAAGTTCTTGAATTGAAAGTTTTCTAAATGATTTTTAGTATCTTTAATTTCAATCTCACTACTGTATTCTAGGTCTTCAAGATTAAATAATCCACCGTCTAATAATATAAGATTTTTAATTTGTGGAACCTTGATACTTATATATGATAATAAATCCGCCCCTAATGAATGCCCAACTATTGTCAGTTCTTCATTATCATAAATTTTTATCTCTGTTTTAAACCACTCTACTAATTCATTTAAATCATTAACGATAACATCTAGATTCAAACCATGACCCGGCAGATCAATTTGAACTAAATTCATATTATCAATTGGTTATTTAAATCTTTCAAAAATAATCTATGACTGCCTAAACCAGAAAGAAATAATATTTGCTTTTCCATATAAGCTCCTTCATTAAAGATATATGTAGTTTTTTCCTTACTTACCTCAACCAACACTACAAGATCAGGTTTTCAAAGTTACGACTGACTTGGGATACTTTTTCTTGGTTTCCGACTTCTCTATAATATAGGATTGCTTTTTGGTACATTTCGATTGCTTTTTTCCTATTTTTTTGTGATACGTATAATTCAGCAAATTTGTTGAATCCGTCTCCCATAATTTCAAAATCATATCTCACGACATTTGCTTCTAAATCTCTTAGTAACATCATTGCTTCTCGTTCATTACCTACTTCAATAAAATTGCTTACCCGCTCTATACTCTTTTTAATGTACATCTTAGAATTACTCCTTTTACCGTTACTATCTTAATTATATTATTGTAATCCCAATATTTACAAAAAACAAGTTACTAAATATAAATGGTAACTACTTCAAACAACGAAAAAGGTCTACGATGCCGTGGCATGGTAGACCATTCTTTATTTTGTATGAACTTGAGTTATTGGATGCTCTATTGGAACAAATTGATTATAAACTTCGAGTAATTTTGATTTTTCATTATTCCAATTATAGATTTCTTTTGCTTGTTTAGTGTTTTCACTTAATTGATTTCTTAAGCTTGTATCTTTTACAAGTTGATTCACAGCATTAGCTATTTCTGAAGCTTTATGTGAATCCACAACTAAACCGGTATTGGTTTCTTCTACTACTTTCTTAATTTCTGGAAAGTCACAACTAATAACAGGTACGTGAGCCATCATATATTCAAACAATTTATTTGAACTGGCTGAATAGTGGTTGAAGCAAATATTCTGCAACACTTGGAATCCAAGGTATGCTTCACGAGTATATGATGGTAATTCTTGAAATGGTACTTTATCTAAGAAATGAATTCTATCAGCTTGTTTGGAAGCTTCGGCTTGTTCTTTTAAAGTCTGTGTTAACTTCCCTCCACCGATAAATAGTAAATGTCCTTTTTCAATTTCATCCATTGCTTCAATAAGTAATTCAAGACCTCTTCCTTGTTGGAGTCCGCCTTGATAAAGTAAAATTTTCTCATCTTCATTGATGCTTATTTTCTTATGTAAATTGATTTGTGGCTTTTCTTCAATATTGTATTTCTCTGAGTAGTTATACAATGTTTTTGGATAGAATCCATATATATCTTCATTGTATTTTGCTCTTGTATGATTTTCTACAATCATTTGATCTACAAATTTTAACATGAACGACTCAATACGCTTAATTGTCTTTGGATTGTAACCCGTTCTGTCTGATTGAACTTCATGGCTATCATAAATTATAGGTTTTGGTTTTAAGCGTAATTTAGAACATACGATAGCTTGAGGTAATGTGTTTAAATCATTTGCATGATATATATCAGCATTTTGTATATAACCTTTTACAATCATTCTCGTAATAATTGCACCATTTATAAACCATTTTCTTATTTTTTTAAACTTTATCATACCTGCAGCAACCACGAGTGATAACAGATAAGCTGCCATTAATGTGAAACTTATATAGAAAAGACTTGGTATAATAACAATTTGGACACCAGCTACTACTAATAAGAATTTCTTGCCATGATCTTGATAAGCTTGCAATAACCATGGATATCTCTTCACTCTATGAACTTTAAATGTATTAGATATTTCTTCATAAGCTGAAATAGCAGTATTTTTTGGGTCATTTATCGCAATTAAATTTACGTCATAACCATTATCCGCTAAAGTTGTACACTCTCTATTGACTCTTGCATCATTCGTAAAATGATTCCATACAAACATTGTGACCTTTTTCATCTGATAACCTCATTCCATGCAATTTATAGTATCCCTACTTGGAATAGCAGTATATATATCCAAGCCACACTCATTATCCCAATCATCGCTAATAAACTTGTTGGTCTTTTTTCTTTTTTTATGACTGAATCATCAACTTCTTTATTACGTTGTTGTTGGATTTTAATACGTTTATATTCTAATTGTTCTTTTTTCGATTTCTTTTTTACTTTCTGAATGAGATTAACATACCTAGCCACGATATCATTGACTTCACCATACGCTACCATCTCACCGTAATGTATCCAAATCGCTTTTTTACACATTTTTTTAATTTGTCCTGCTGAATGGGATACAAAAAATATTGTTTTACCTTGTTCTTGTAAATCGTGCATTTTATCTATACATTTATTAGAAAAAGTTTCATCACCTACTGACAATGCTTCATCGACAATAAGAATATCTGGATCTGTATGAATTGCAATTGCAAAGCCTAATCTTGATTTCATACCACTAGAATACGATTTTAAAGGTTGATAAATAAATTCATCAAGTTCACTAAACTGAACAATATCATCAAATTTTTCATTTATTTCTCGTTGTGTCATACCGTGCATTAAACATTTATAATGAATATTTTCTTCACCTGTAAATTCAGGATTTAACCCTGCGCCAATAGCAATCAGCGACGGCTTACCATTTGTATAAACTGTTCCGGAAGAAGGTTCAACGACTCCACCTAGAATATTAGATAAAGTTGATTTACCTGACCCATTCAATCCGATTATGCCAACAGATGTCCCTTCTTCTACTTCAAATGATATGTCATGTAATGCATAGTAAGGTTTAGATTTATAACTTAATCCAAAAGTAAATAAAGATAGCAGCTTATCTTTTCTGTTTACATTTAAGTCGTAAACTTTCGAGACATTTTCACATTTTATTTTATAATTATTTGTCATCTCTATCACCTTTTCTTAAAAATGTCATAAGCTTTTCAATATTATCTTCCCATATAAGGTGTTCATCACGATATTCACGTGCATTTCTTGCTTTAATGGATAAAGCTTGTTCATCATATTTTAATGATTCAATTTCGTTTACGATTGTATCTATTGAAGCTTGTTTTCTTGCAAATCCTAGATTATATTTTTGAATGATTGCTTCAGTTGGACCACTAATATTAGATATAGGAGGTGTTCCAACCCCAATTGCGTCTACAATTTTTCCAGGCATCACATTCATAAACACATCTGAAGATTCTAAAATTGAAAGTGAAATATGATGTTTAGATATTTCAGTTAAACAAGCTGTTCGATCCATCGGTTTTTTCACTTGAATATACTTACAATCTCTCACAGCTTTTCTAAACTTGTCAGCTTGCACACCATAAACAATCGCTGTAACATTGATTTGTTTATCATTTAAAGCTAAGCATATTGAAATAAGTTTATCTACATCTTGGGCATACCCAATATTTCCTGTATAAATAACACTAAAATCATTATATTTTTCTTCAGTTATCAGTTCATTTCTTGAAATGCCATTTGGCAAATAAAATATGGGTACTTTTCGCTGTAATCGCTTCTGAATATGTGACCTAAATGCTTCATTATTAATGACAATTTTATCTGCAGAATTATACATTTTCTTCTCTAAATATTTTAATAGTGGCATAAATAAACTTATGTTAATATGCTTTAATCCATTTACACTGTCTGGCCATAAATCTCTAATTTCTAACACATATGTCGGATGTTTCGCACTTTTAAAAAATAACGTCGCCCAAGCTAGAAATATATTTGGACTAGAAACATACACAATATCATAATCGTCATTATGCATTTTCAAGAAGACTCTTAATCTGACATATTGTTCTATATAATATACTAACCTCATGATAAAATTACTATTTTGCTTATTACCATGCATTTTCATTCGAATAATTTTCTTCTTTTCTAATTTATTTAAAAATGAATCTGTAAAATAAGATTGATCTTCAAATAGACTTTGGTTAGGATATGTTGGCTCGGTCGTTAACATTGTCGGGTCTGAACCACTTGAACGAAAAGCTTTGAACATCATTTTCATTCGATTTGCGGCAGACCCAAGTTCTGGATAAAAATTTTGTGAAATCATTAATAATTTCTTTGTCATATTATGAACACCCTATAAGTAGTCTAGTAATTTTCGTTTAAACCTTGAATGAACCAATGAACCTATTAATAATAATATAATTGTTAAAAGCCAAAAATATAAATGATCATGCCATTGTCCGTACACGGAAACATTACCATGCACAAACGCTGTACGATAAACACCTACTAAATATGCAAATGGATTTAAGCTTGCTAACCTTTGTAAAATACCGTGTGCTTCTTCCATCGCCCAAAAGATAGGTGTCATAAAGAATAGCATTCTTATAACATTTTGTAGTAAATTTTTAGTATCGCGAATAACAATAATTAATGTACTCATAATTAATGAAATACCAAAAATAATTGCATAAGATGCGACTAAAAAGTATATAAACCAAAAGTAATGCCACCATGGTACATATCCATTAATGACAGATATGACAAATAAAATGGCTGATGTGATCATTAAATTAATCATATTATTTGTTAAAGCTATAGAAATAAATATTGAAGATGGGAACTTCATTTTTGATAAAAGTCCTACATTGCCTTGAATAGCAGATGCACCTGTATTGATCCCTTGTGATATGAACAACCAAGGAAACAAACCTGAAATAAGATGTACTAAAAATGGTACCCCTACTACTTGTGCACTTGCATCTCCTCTTAACCCTAAACCAAACACAAGATAATATACAGCAACTTGTAAGATGGGTTGTAATATATTCCAAAATACACCAAGATAATGATTGGCATATTGACTTTTCATATTATAAATTGCAAGTTTAAAAATTTTAGGTAAATTATTAAATTGTTCTTTAAAGATTTCAGTAACTATCTTCATATATAACGACCTACTTGATTTTTATTTTTCAATAAGTTCAAATTGTGAAGCGCTGATCCATGATGTTTTCTCAATTTTTTTACTTGCATAGACAGAAATTGTAATAGATGTTTGTGGTTCTATCGTCAATTCTAAATTGTTTTTACTCAAATCTACTAAGTCGATTGACTCACTTTCTATATCAAAATACACTGTATCTCTGCCATTTTTATTATGATAAAATGTTCTCAATTCAAGTTTAATCTTGTAATCCTCAGTATTCGTCAAAATCATTTTCTTTTGATTGTCATAACTAAATTTAGGCGTTAATGCACGAAATAACTTTTTTTCATTTTGTATAATTTGATAGAAATCTTCAGTTTGAATCATAACGTGAGTCAAACTCTCAACATCCCTATTTGTATCTTCTTCTAATTGAATTAATCGATCCTCTAAAGTGTTAATTTCATTGATTTGAAAATAATTTAATATTGGCCAATGATGTTTAATCATCAACTTATGTAACATTTGATTTTGTTTATCTTCCTGATTAATACTCATGAATTCAAATAAGATATGCCTCGTGTTGATTAAGCTAAACACATCTAAATAATCATCACTTTCTTGAACAATACAGCTATGCCAACCGTTCATTCTAGATTCAAAATACAACGTTTCATAAGGATGATAACCTAATTCAATGGTCTTATAGAGCTCATTTCTTTTAACAAATTCTAATAAATAATCGTGAGATAATTGATCCACTGGAAAATCTTTAGCCCATTTTTTGATTGCATTTTCATACGGTAAAAATGAGTCTGCTCTTTGTATCCGCTTCGGAATAATACTTTTAGCAAGTTCAAAGATAGTAGATTTTAAATGTATACAATGATTAAACGACCTGTTCTCATGATAATAATTGATTAAATGAATACTATGATCTGTTTCATATAAATGATATCTATCAATCAAATTTGAATTGACTGTTAGTTGATCCATATTAAAAAGCGTATGCTTTAAATTTAAATTATATGCCATTTTTTGAGAAATATATTCATCTATACGATAAATATGTGCAGCTTGTTCATGTTCTAATTCATCTATATTTTTTGTATAAGTAAAGAAATTCACATCATTGATATGTTCTTTAATATAAGATAATGATACTTTAGAATCATGACCAGCAGTGATAGAACAAATCACTTTTTGATTAAATCGAAATAAATAATCAACCGCTGCTTCAATTTCATGGTTAACGATTCTATATACTTCTTCTGCTGATTTCTTAACACATGGGTTGATTGGATAAATTCTTTTAATTGAATGGTCTGTTATATTAAATCTTGTATTGGCATTGAATTTATAAACATCTTTATATTTACTATAGTCTAAAAATCCATATGACTTATGTGCGATTCTTTCACAAGTCATATCAAAACATAATTTTACGAGTTGATTCACTAATTCAGAATGACTAGCATATAAATCATGAGACGCATGATAATACAATGATAAAAATGACGTTGCATCATTATACAGCAGCAAACGTCCATTATACTCTATCAACATAACATACCTGCCATTATAAAAACTCATCTCTTCAAGAAAATCATAAGAATCTATTTCGTGAGATAATAATTGGGCGCATATTTCAGGATATTTCAAGTCGACATGTTTCGTATGCACAAAATGACCTAATATGACTACTTTGATGTCATTCTTTGTATACACATAAGAACTTAAATCATTTGAAAAATAAATCGTAAAGTCAGTGAATTGAACATATTGACGATAGTTTTTATCTTCAATTGAAATTTGTCGAGGAACGATCATATATGCTTTGTTAAAATTTATGAATATATTATCCATCATACACACCCCCTTATATCAATCACGTAATTATTGCTGAACCTCTTGTTTTAGGTGTTCAACATATTGATTTAAATCATGGTCTTCTGGACGTTTATATTGATCATACAAACTATATATTTCTAAAAATCGTTCTACCGCTTCTTTTCTTTCTTCCGGTTTTACTTTTTCTAATCTTGGTAAATACCAGCCTTTAACGTAAAAATTAAATCTATGTTCTAAGTAGGATGTTAGTAATCCATGTTTTTCGTAAAATGGAATTCTTTCAATTTCTAACGTGTAATATTTATCAAATAGCTTCTTAGAAATCGAATTTGTAACTGATCCAGACACAGCAGCATAATACATATGAATAACATCTGTTACAGCTTGTACTTTTTTAGAATGAATCATTAATTCTTGGAAGAATAAAGTATCTTGGCCAGCAGCACCTTCAATCATTCGAATATGATTATCTTTAATAATTTGTGATTTAATAATTAAAGCTTGAATACTTTGAGCACGTAAACCACATTTTTTCATATATTTTTTAGGATCTTCAATTAATAATTTTCCGTCGTTATACTTCATCACTGTACCAGCATAATTAAACAATGCTCTGCGCTTATTATCTTCTTTAATAATATTACCGACAACCATATCGACATCCTTATTCGATTCGATTTCTTCTAATAAAGTTGCATATCCATCACCAGTAGCTTCGTTATCAGGGTCTAAATAAGTAATATAATCTGTAGAGGCAAGTTCAGCACCTTTATTTCTTGGTCTTGAAGCACTGCCTGACCCCTCTTCATATGCATAGTAAACGATATCTGGGTATCGTCTTCTTAATCGATTAATAATAGATATCGTTTCAGAATCCGTACTACCATCATTTACGAATATAATTTCCATTTCTTTAAATATTGAAGATCTTCTTAAACTTCTCATACACTTGTCTTCTAAATAAGTGCCATTATTATGAATTGGGATAATAACACTTAATTTTTTCTTGCGGTTATTTTGACCATATAAAGATACATCATAAATTTCTGATTGATCTAAATTATAGCCATTTTGAGACTGTGTGATATTCAATTGATAATCGAATATATTTTTATGATACAATGTTACATATTTATCTTGTGCATTTTCAATAAATTGATGTGCTTCATGCTGTTTATCTTTCGTAACAAAATCAACATCTACATATTTAAATGCTGTTAATAAATCTTCTAAATAGTATTCCTCATATTCAATTGAATCTTTCATATAAGTTATAAAATCATATTGTGATACATCTTCTATTGTATCTTGAGCTTCTATAACATCAAACCGAACATGTAATTGTCGATATAGAATGTCTTTCATTTTATCCGTTAATGCATCAACAATTACGAGAATTTGTGATGCTTTTTGAGTCGGTTTAATGCCAATATATGATAGGACTTCATCTAAACGATGATACGTCGTACAATTTCTCATCACACTACGTATACTTTTAGCCTGCATATCTTCTATTTCATATTCTTGATATTGGTTCATGATTGGTGCCACATCTGTTTTATGATTAATCATAAATACATTTGGAAATTGATTATTAACACCTACTGAATAGTTAGATAAGATTAAATTCCCAAAAGCCTGCAATTCAAATATTCTATTCGCAAACATCGTTTCTGAATATTTTACTGAATTGACATTTACAGCCCATCTATATACTTTATGCAATTTCATTAGTTCTTCGTGATCAATTGGCATTGTTAAGTATGGGATATATTTCATTGGGAATTGATAACGTCTTCTTCTTAACGGTAAGTTTCTATCGACAATTGTTAAGTCATTTTCATTATTAATCAATTCATCAAAGATTCTTGCAGATTCTTGGTTTCTAACAGGATATTTCTCAGTCCAACTTCCTGCAAAAATAACATCGTTTTTAAATGATTTATTATATGGACTTCTCGTACCTACTGGATTATGGTAATGAGGATTAATACCAAATTGAAGTACATGTACTTTATCATTTTGACAATATTCTTTATAATCTTCTACCACTTCAGCAGCAGATGTCAGGATAATATCGCATTCTGTCGCGATATCTTTGTATAAATGGAAATTGACAGGGTCTTCTTTAGAATAAAAGACGATTGGTATATTGAACTTTCTAGCCTTTTGAATGCCTTCAATAAGCATTCTTCGCTTCTCACTATTTACTGAAGCTAACCCTGTCCAACTTCCGTCTATACCTCTCCATGCTGTCGCAACAATCACAACATCCATATCTCTACTTAAATCCGTAAATTCACTATCTAAATAAACGATATTACCTATATCTTTAAATGAGTTATATAAAAATTCATCAGCAATGAGACCAACTTTGTATTTATTTTTAATAAATACACGTGACGTATCAGAATTCACAAGTTTTGATAAATGTTGTTGGTGATTTTCAAGGAAATCTAATTTGGATTCTTCTGCTACTTTTTTATAGTAATTATGATGATTTGTATGATCTTTAACCTTTTTTAATTTATATAGTCCATACATATAATCTTGTTCAACAATATCTAATACTTCTTCTAATTGTTCAACTTTTGTTTTATCATCAAAATTAACTAACGCCTCTTTAGTGGATTCGATATTACTTTTTTGATTGATATTTGTTGGCATATTTGAAGACATTATGATTTCCTCCTATTTCTCCAACTCCAGTATTTCGTTTGAATCTTTCCTAATTTAGAATTTTTCAAATTCATATATAGTCTTTCATACTGCGCTTTTTCTTCTTTTTTATTTGTTTTTTGTAATGAGATATTTTCGTTTATCAAACGAACAATTGCAGATTTTGACTTTTTTCTTTCTTCTTGAAAGTTTGTAATCATATCCAGCTGTTCTAGTGTTAACTCGTTATAATTTTCATATTGCTTAGCTTCTAAATCTTTAATAATACTTTTATCTTCTAAATCATTTAAGCTAATCCAATATTTTTTCTTTTTAATAATGATCCTTACCGATTCTGCCTTTAAGAACACCATATCAATCGAGACGTTATTGAAATCAAATTGTTCTTCATCCAATGATAAATCGATTGATTTGTGCAATGCACTATCTTGATAAAAGACTGTAGATTCTTCTATTGATACTTTTTTATTAATAGGAATTGCTCTATCTATATCTTTCGTAGGCACAAACCCTGTAAATGTTCCTTTATTAAATACAGCTTCTAACACTTCACCTTCAATTAAATACAATGCTCTAGATGAAAAGTTCTTTTCTTTAAACAACAAGTTATAATCAACTTTAAATCCTAGTTCTCTATTAATTTGTGGTGTAGAGAAATGACGTAAATCCACTCTTATCGTATCAATAGGTTTCGAAATTAATTTGATAGAATGATTTAATCTTGTCCATCCTATAATATTCGTACCTCTCACAATTAATCCGTAAAGTTCACTTTCTATCACTTTTACAGAAATAACTTTTAATGCTTTATTTAAATAGTCAGACGCATAGCCGACTGTAAGTTCATCATCATCTACATCAAATATTTCTTGATTTTCTGGTTCTCTTAAAATAATTTGAAAGCTCAATCCGCTTTGAATAATTGGACTTTTAACGTCTATCATATGAAGACCCCTCAATCTTTACTTATTAAATGAAAGTGCAATATCTTTTCCGAAAGTATATAAATTACCGTAGTTGTAATATTTAACTTGCTCAAATTGTGATTGAACAACATTTTTCGTATCGAAAATGACTTTGTCTTTCATACCTTCAAAATCTTGATCTACTAAAGTTTTGAATTCTGAATGGTCACTCAAAATCAATACAAGAGACGCATCTTTAACTGCTTTTTGAATATCTTTTTGGACAAATCCTAGCTCAACATGTGGATCATATGCTTCTACTTGAATATCATTTTCTTTTCTCAAATCATTATAAATATCAAATGCTGGTGATTCTCTGACATCGTCTACATCACCTTTATAAGTTAATCCAAATACAACAACCTTATGACCATTTAAAGTTTCTAATATTTTCTTAGACTCATTAATCACATATTGAGGCATTGAACGATTAATACGTCTACCTTCTTGAATGAGACTCGTTGTTTCTGGATCTTTAGCGATAATAAAGTATGGATCAACTGCTAAACAGTGACCACCAACACCTGGACCTGGTAAGTGAATATTCACACGTGGATGTTTGTTCGCCATCTTAATAACTTCTAATACGTTAATATCTAAATGATTACATACCATCGCAAGTTCATTTGCTAGCGCAATATTCAAGTCACGGTAAGTATTTTCCATTAACTTACTCATTTCTGCTGTCTTAGCATTTGTTTCAATCATTTCACCTTGTACGAATGTTCCATATACACGTTTACCTGCTTCAACACATGCTGGCGTTATACCACCAATAATTCGATTGTTATGAATAAGTTCATGTAATATTTTTCCTGGTAACACTCTTTCAGGACAATGTACTAAGAATATATCTTTACCAATTTCAAATCCTTGGCTTTCAAGATATGGTTTAACATGGTCATCCGTTGTTCTTGGTGCTATCGTAGATTCTACAATTACAGTATTACCTTTTTCTAAAAATGGTACGATGGATTCAACTGCACCCATTACTAATGAAATATCACATGATTCGTATTGATCATCATTATTTGGTGTTGGAACTGCTATGATAAATGCATCGGCTTTTTCAGGTTGCATACTTGCTTTAAATTTATTTTTAGCTAACACTTCTTCATAAGCTTCTTGTAAACCAGGTTCTTCAATATGAATTTGACCATTATTTAATTTATCTACTGCTTCTTTATTAATATCGACACCTACAACATCTACACCATGTTTCGCAAACATAATTGATGTTGGTAATCCAATGTATCCTAAACCAATAGTAGTTAATTTCATATTATATCCATCCTTTAATAATTAATTGTTAAGCTATTACTTTCGTAATGTTAAATATATTGTAACTTCTATGAATACAATAAACAGTCGTTTAACAGATACTTAAGGAAGGGTTTACACTCTTTTATCATTATTTACAATTGCTCAATATTTCTTGTAAAAAAGTACCTCAATCATATAAAATCATATGATTAAGGTACTTTTTTATTAATGATTGAGTTCTTTAAAGTATTGTTCGATATCTTGCTTTATTTTAGGACCAAATGTTTTGGAGTAACTATTAGATATATGTCCTTTATCCATATATACGATTACATTACCAATAACTGGTGCAAATTTCCCATTTACTTTGAAATACGATGTATAGTCTACATATTTAGTATCTTCTGGCTTTTGATCAAGTTGTTCCCATTTAGATACTTTTGGTAAGTGTTGTTTAGCATTCATCCTCTGAATCGTTTCTTGTTCTCCAAATTTATCTAAAGTTTCTGGGACATTAAACTCATATCTTGGATTATCCCTTATTGCCATAATCGGTGTTTTTGTATTTGTAATGTTTTGATATTGTTTTAATTGTAATGGATCGATTTGTCCATTTACATCTGTACTTGAATCTGCAGTTGTTACAACTAAATCAACGTCTTGCTTATCAAGTTCTTTAATTAAATTTTTATTCCAATCGGTACAATCTTGGTCACTGTCTTTCGTTGTTAATACACAGCCACTTTTCGTCATGCTTAATACTCTATAATTTCCTTCTTCAGCTGCTTTTTGTAGTGCGCCTAACCAATGTTGTGCATGAGAACTCCCTACTAAGGCAATTGTCTTATCATAGTTTTCTTTTTTACCGTACTCTCCTACTAGAACTTTTGATTCACCTATTTTTTGATGAACTTTGTCTCTTGTAGAATCAGGTGATTCATTTCTGATTTTTGAAAACTCTGGTATCGCTTCTACATCTTCTTTAACTTTCACATGCTTTTCTACTGCCATTGCACCGGGATAATTTTCACTCAATGCTACCTTTTCTTTTTCAAAAGGATTATTAAAAATAACGAAATATAAAGATGCGATTGCCAATAACTGTATCGCTAATCCAATGCCTAATTTTTTGAATGCAATTTTATTAGAAGATGCTGATCTGATTGGTTTTTCAATATAACGTGTCATTAAATATGATAATAACCATGATAGTAAAATCATACAAATACCTAATACAATTCCAGGTCGTTCATTATTATGATATTGATAAAATGATAAAATCACCCAATGCCATAAATATAAACCAAATGACAATCCTCCAACCTTTACCATGATAGACGAGCCTAAGAATTCCTTAACACCATATTTAGTTTCATAGTTACCGGAAACAAGTATAAATACGGCACATAACATTGGCCATAATGCAATAAACCCGGGAAACATTGTTGATACATTAAAAATAATACCTGTTAAGATCAAGCCTATTAAACCTAACCATCCAATCAAACTTGCTACTAAACGGTTAATTTTAATTTTATTAAGATTGATTGCTAATAATCCGCCGAGTGAGAATTCCCAAACTCTTGTAAATGTATGGAAATATGCCCAAGGTTGATTGACGTGCGTTAAATAAATAGAATACGACAACGAAACGATAAATAATGTACCTAAACAAAGGTTAATTACATTAATAATTTTTAAGTTGGTGTATTTTTTATATAACATAAAAATCAAACTAAAGATGACAAACCAAATAATATAGAATTGACCTTGAATCGACATTGCCCAAAAATGTTCAACTGGTGTCTTCATTTGATCTTTATTTAAATAATCTGTACTCGATAAAGCGAGTTGCCAATTTTGATAATAAAATAATGAAGCAATGATTTCTTTTATCGTTTTGCCTAGTATTGACTCTGGTAATAAGAAAAAGCTTAAGATAACTGTTACAAGTAAAACTGTTATAACAGAAGGAAATAATCTTTTAATTAATCCTGTTATGTAAGGTATAAATTTAAATGACCCTGTTTTATTGTATTTTGAAATAATGGAAGTAGTAATTAAGAATCCTGAAACAACGAAAAATACATCGACGCCTCCAGACACTTTCCCAAACCAAATATGATATATTGCAACTAATAATGCTGCAATGACTCTTAGCCCTTCAATTTCAGGTCTAAATTTTTTGTCTAGATTAATAGGATTTGTCTGCATATTAAAATCTCCTTTAAGTATTATACAGTTGTAAGTATATATATAAGGATATTTATAAGAAAGACAATTAATTAATATTTACAATATCTTAACACCCTATTAAAAAATCCCTAACAATTAGCTTGTTAGAGATTGAGATTGCATCTTATTTAAAGTGCTTGTATAAATCTTTCATGAATTGCTCATAAATGACATCACCGTCGAAATCGTTACTTCTTTCTATACCTTTTTGAATGACATTTTGAACATCATGATGATGATAATTTTTAATGACATTTGCAAGTTGCTCTCCATATTGTTTAGCATCTTGATAGTCTACTAAATAACCGTTTTTCTCATTTTCAATTAGAAATTCAGGACCATAACATCCTTTATAACTGATAACTACATTTCGTTGATACATAGCCTCTAATATAACAAGTCCAAATCCTTCAACTCTAGATGGAACAGCCGTAATCTTACTTTCAGCTAATACTTGTGATAATGCGTTTGTAGTAGGCTTAAGTTTCACAATATCTTGAATATTATATTGATTGATCAATTGGTGGTATTGTTCTTTTTCTTGTCCATCTCCATATAATTCTAATTGAAATTGGTATTTTCGCATTGTGTCTTGAATTAAATTGATACTATTTAGTAACAAATCAAACCCTTTTTCATGCTCAAATCTACCTGCAGCAACAATTGTATTTTGCTTATCTACGTTATATTGAGTTTCTTTTAGTATATTTGGAACAATGATTACTTTAGTGTGAGTTAAACCTTGTTGATAATCTTGTTGGTCTTCTTTAGTTAATGTCGTAACTAAATCAAGTTGTTCATAACTTTTAAGTAAATCTTTTTGATAATGCTCATCATGTGCATGTAAATACATATGTTCCATACCAATTTTAAATACCGACTGACTTGCATATTTACTAACAAGTATATTGTAACTTGCACGTGTACCTACAATAATATCTGCATTCACATTCTGAATGGCTTTAACAATTTGTTGCTCAATATAACTTGAAAATTGATGAAGTCCAGGTTCAGACGGATGAATAATTTTAGGACTCAAAAAAGGTGTATATTTATTGATTCTATTTACAAATATATTTTTTAAACCTTTGATAGTTTTGTTATATTCAATAATGGGTTGAATTTCAATATTTTCATGCAACTTAAAATAAGGTTCATCACTCGCTTTAAATACTGACAATATTTTAACAGAGTGACCTTTTTCACTTAATTTATTTGCCAGATTAGAAATCGATTTCGTCGTCCCACCCATATGATAAATATTGTGCACTAAAAATGTAAAAGATTTCATATAAATCCCCCTTTTCAGTCCATAGCTTGTTCTATCAATTGCGTGATAGTTTCGTATGACTGATTATTTTTGTTGATAAATTGATCACTAATCGTATGATAATCGTCATTCATAATTGCATTAAACAATAATGACTGTTCAAAATATTGATTATCATTGATAGTTTCATAAACTTCTTTATACAAACCACGGTTATAATCATAATTATTAAAATCTGGTGTATATAAGTACACTTTTTTATCAATAGTTAATGCATCAAATACTATTGAAGAATAATCACTGATTACAATGTCAGAAACAAGTAGTAATTGTTGTGTTTCAAACTGTCTTGTATCGATATAATTATGCTGTTTATTAGCATGATCTTCTTCGTGATATTTATAAATGATGTTATATTTCGCTTTCATCTCATCTGTAAATTCTAATAAAAATTCTTCTTCTTGATTATCTCTCCAAGTCGGCGTATACAGAATTGTTTCCTTTTCAGTATTTAAATTTAACTGCTGTTTGATTTTATTTATTTCATTTGAATTTGAGTGTTGCTCTAATAAATATTCATTTCTAGGATAACCACATGCAACAATTTCTGTTTCTTCCAATGGAAATGCAGATTTAAATACATTATTTATAGATTCTACATCTGTTATAAAATAATCTTGTTTAATTAACTTATTATATTTACGTGCTCTATAATTATAAATATCAATATTTTGTTTAGGTTCTTTGCTATCTAAAAATAGTCGTTTTAAAGGTGTACCGTGCCATAACTGAATGATCGTACCATTAGGTTTAAAATCATCTGGCAAGTAGCTTTCAAGTATCACTACATTAGCTTCTTCTATAATTTGTTTCGTATCAGAATGAGATGGTGACACAAAGTGATCACCCTTTTCTTGGTCCGTAATAAAGTAAACAGTATATTTAGGGTGTTGTTTTACTAAATACTCAAATAAATATTTTGAATTACCTCTGTAACCATAATCGAAACCTAAAAATACAATATGTGGCTTTATTTTCGTTTGATCTTTGTCATAAATATTAATTGCCTTCATTTGTTTTTGTAGTGCCGTATGATTTAATTTTTGATACGCAATTTTAGGTAATTGAAATTGTGATTTTAACATGACTTTATCAATTGTTCTTGCGATAGAAGGAAGCCTTGTCTCTTTCGCCTTAAATAATGGCGTTATACCATTTAAAAGTGCAAATTTGTTTAAATAGAATTTTTCTTCATAACTGAGACTTTCATTTTTAAATGCTGCTAAACAATTTGCACTTGGTTTACTTTGATGAACATAATCAAAAATAACGTGAGGATCAATCTTAATTTCATCCAAGTGGAAAATTGCGTTCAATGTAATATCAAATATTGTTTCCCACTTATAATTAGAAATTAGCCATAATAGCTCATCTTTCTTAAAAATAATATTTGGTTGAAGCGTAATATTATTAAACCAATCAGCAACAGTAATAAATGCCTTCCCCATATATCTACTATCGTTTGTATAATAACCGCTGTTTGTATAATCAACCATATAAGATTGGTTATCCAACTCTAAATTGTTCAACACTTCTTCCCTAACTTGCGTATATCTATCTATTAAAATAATATGATTTTCTTCACGACATTCTGCAATTATATATTTTTCCAAATTATGCTGGTCATGAATATTTATAATTTTAATCATTTTACACCTCATATATTTTAAGTTAATACAATAAATTGACTTCTTTATTTATTCATATTACATTATATAAACAATGTGAGACAAATATGCCACATTGCTTATACAATTTGATTTTTTAACGAATGGAGTTAACTTATGTTATTCAAAAGTAAAAAGCTTTTTTCTATTATTGTCACATCATATAATAATGAAGATAAAATAGAACGTGCAATTGATTCAATATTAAATCAATCACTAGATAAAAAATATTACGAAATCATCATTGTAGACGATCATTCTACAGATAATACTCAAAACTTAATTCAAAACTATGAAGCTAAAAATATCAAATTTATCATTTTAGATGAAAATTCAGGTGGTCCTTCAAAACCTCGTAATATCGGTATTGAAGAAGCAACAGGTCAATATATTTATTTTCTAGATGCAGATGATTATTTAGCAACAGATATATTAGCAAGAATTGCTAATGACGATAAACTACTTAAATCAGACATGATTGTTGGTAGAACATTACGCCAAAATGACCATTCTTTAACAGTACATGCCAGATTTATGAGTAATAATAATCGTTATAATTATAACATCAATGACATCCCATATATATATAATCACTTTGGTCCGCCATCAAAATTTATTAAACTGAGTCATATTAAAAAACACAATATAAAGTTCCCAGAAAACTTACATTTTGGGGAAGACAAAATGTTTTTCACATATTTAAGTCCTTATATTAATAATGTATCTACGTTGACAGATAATTGTTCAATCATTGACAGAACAACATCTAATGAGTCACTTACAAGAGGTGTAGATTTCTATGAAAAACGTGCTTCAGATTTAGAAATTATTCATCATTTACTAGAACAAGAATCAAACTCTAAAAACATTCGATTGTTAAATCGTTTTTTAGAATATGATCTACTGAAAAGTTGTAATAGTCATGTATTCCTAAATAGTGATAAAAAGCAACAAGTTCATTATTTTAAACAACTGAATGAACTTTTCAATCAATCATATATAAAAGCTGATATCATTCAAACAATCAGTCAAGAATATACAGACGCAATTAAGTTTATTCAAAATAATGATTATGAGTCATTTATGAAATTCTTTACTTGGCTGAAAAAACAACCTAAAATCATTCAAAAGCAACAAAAACAGACATTATTAACTGATGCTAATGAAAGATTCACAATACCATTTCAACAGTCAACGTTATTAAATATAGTTGAATTAGACAAATCCATTAAAATACAAATTGAAATAGACGGTGTTGATACTGACAAAATATGTAACTTGTCTCTTATGTCTCGAAAAGTTTACAAAGATGATATCGTTATTGAGAATATAGATGTACAAGATAACCTCTTAACCATCTCAATACCTAAAATTGAAATCAATAATAAACCAGCAGCAATTTACAACTGTATCATCGTATATGATGGATTTAAGCATTTAAATATTAAATTTGGTTATGACAAAAAAATCAATTTAACAGATAAAAATGGTATTTTCTACCCTACTATAAATGGAAACCTTTCTTTAAAGTTAACAAATAAATAAAAAAAGCAGAACTGATACACAATTACAGCGTCAGTTCTGCTTTTTGTTTATTTAAAATAATTTATCGACTATTTGTTTCGTTGCTGTTCCTTTTTCAAATGAGCAGAATTTTTCATAGAATTTATCATATTTATCTTTATATGATTCATTAACCGTTTCTATATTCTGAATAGCATCAATTAAACTTTCATTGTCTTTTAATAATGGTCCTGGTGCTTCGTCTTCGAAGTTCATATAGAATCCTCTTAAATTATCTTTATAATGCTCTAAATCATATGTGAAGAAGAGTAATGGTTTTTGAGTATTAGCATAATCAAACATTACAGATGAATAGTCTGTAATACAAATATCACTAATTAAATATAAGTCACTAATATCTTCATAGCTCGCAACATTATAAATAAAACCTTCTAATGATTTATCGATAATAATATTATTACTAATAATGATATGAGGTCTTAAGAGAAGTACATACTCGTCTCCAAGTTTTTCTTTCATTTGATGTAAATCTAATTTTAAATTAATTAAATGTTTTTTCGCAGATGATACTTCATCATCTCTGAACGTTGGCGCGTACAATATCACTTTTTTATCTTTAGGAATTGAAAGTTTACGTTTAATAATGTGTTGTTTTTCTTCAATATCACTTTCATTTTCATAGAAGATATCATTACGTGGATAGCCCACTTCTAGCATTTCTTTTTTAAAATTAAATGCAGATTTAAAACAACTTGTTGCGTATGGACTTGGTGAAACTAAATAGTCCCATTGTGAAACTGAGCGATTAATTCTGTCAATATAGCCTTCATCTCTACCTTTAAAGTCATCGACATCATTTAACATTTTTTTCAATGGCGTACCATGCCATGTTTGAATATATGTTGTGTTCTTCTTTTTCTCAATATAATGAGGGAAGTTTTGATTATTAATCCAATATTTAGCGATTGATAAATATTTATAATAACTAGGGCTTAACCGTTTCACTGTTATAACATTTTCATCATCGAATGGGTAAATTTTATTAGATACCCAAACAATTTTATAACCTTTATCGAGCGCTTTAATTTGATCATAAATCATTTTAGGACTATCTGTAACTTGTTTACCTAAATTACTTTCTATCACGATTAATTTTTCATCCATCTTTCCGAATCTTACAAGGAATTTATTCATATAAGACATAATATCAAAGTATTTTTTATGTCTTCTGAATCGTTTAAATACATGCTGTGAAAGAATGTCATATTTCAATGCATCTTTAATGATATTTCTGCGTTTAAATGATTTAGCTTCTTCATATATACGCTGTGAATTGTTTGTATCTTTATATGCTACAAAGTTATTAGCTTTATTGATAATTTGTTGTTCGTTCTTGAAGCCGTTATCAACATAATGGCTTGCAGCTTCTATTACAGCTTCTACATTATCAACAATTCTACCAGGCAGTTCTTTATCAAGATCTAAGTGTGATGGTAATTTACCGATAAATCTATCTCTATCAAATTGATAGTAAATAACTGGTTTTTCTAAGAAACTAAAGTCAAATGCAACACTTGAATAGTCTGTAATCATCAATTTACTTTCTTTAATAAGTAATTGAACATCTACTTCACCTTGTCTAATGACTTTAATGTAATCAGGTATATCAAAATACTCAACAAATGCTTGCATATTTGGATGTAAACAGAATATGATGTCTACGTTTTTTGATTGGGCAATTGTTTTCCATTCTGGTCTATTCAATAAGTCATTATAATTTTGTAGATAATCTGATTCTAGAAGACTATTAATATTTGTTATCCAGTCACGCCATGTAGGTATAATTAAGATTTGATTTTTAACTTCTACGTTTTCCTTAAATAATTCATCAAATCTTGATAGACCCGTAACTTTCGCTTGATACGAATCAAATAATAAATCTCTATTAACGATTTGCTTTTCTCGATTAGAGCTTGTTATAAACATATCAACGTTAAAGTCTTTCAGTTGTTTACCATTAATTTGCGTTAAGTTTTTAGCACCTAACACGCCATGTTGTAAGAAGACACGTTTAGCTCTAATTTTTTTTACATAACTTGCTTCGTGACTTGGGAATAATAATTCTGTGTGATGTGTACTGCAAATTACATCTGCTTTGATCATAACTTCGAAATGTTCTTTTGATTTAAAATCAATAACATTTCCGTATGGTTCTACATTTTTTCGTTCTTCAGAATTTTTATCAATAACATAATATACTTCTTCGTTAGGATGCTCAGTTCTCATGTATTTAAAGAAGTGATAACCGTTATCTTGAGCTTTATATGATTTTTCACCAATTACCCAAACTTTATTTTTATTCAGATTATTTTTGATTAATGTTGGATAGTCGTTCATTAATTTTTTATATGCTTCATAATCTTCTTTTGCGTATTCATTAATTCTAAACGATAAGTTTCTACCCTTCATAGTGAAATATGGTATAGCTGTTTTTACTGTTTGACCAAGATCAATTGATACTTCGCCTTTAGCAAACCTTTCTACCATAATTCTAGGATTACCTAGTTTTACATCAATTACATTTTTAAATTCTTTTACTTTTATATTTAGGAAGATATCAATAATATCTTCTGAGTCAAAGTCATTTGCTAAATACTGCTTAAGTTCATTTAAAATATCAATTTCAAAATCATAACTTGTAGAGTTTAGTTTCTGATATACATTAAATACAGTAGGCTCTAATGGTATCTCAATTACATTTTCACTTAACCTTGAAGTGATTCTTAAATGAGCATATTCGAGTGTTGAATTTTGAATCGAGAACTTTCCTTTTAAAAAGGCTTGTTTATTATTTATGACAATTTTATCTATATGTCTTCTAGCAAAATAAGTAGAAACTGGCAATTCTGGCTTTAATGTAAATTGAATAATGCCATTTTTAGTAATATACGGGGTAATAGTCGTTTCACCATTAATGATTGTTTCGAAGTTTTGAATATAATATTCATATTTTTTTATGTTTATTTTTTGAATGGATTGCGTAATACCATCAGATTGCTCAAGTAGAATAAAGATTGTTTCTCTATCATATTGTGAAAATTTCTCCAAGACTTCATTTAAATTAATTTTAAATTGATTTTTGATATTTGATTGTGGAACCATTATTTCATCAAATTCATTTTTTATATAAACATTTTTAATATTATCTAATGTTTGATCAAACTCGAAGATTAATAATTCACTTTCTTGATAAATATTTAATATTTTCATAGTTCATGAAACTCCTTTTCTTTATCTAGAGTACGAATGATTTTTTCACTTACTCTTTTAGTTGCTTCTCCATCATCAAGATGATTATATTTATGATTAAATGTTTTATAAGTATCTGATTGAGGTATGTCTTCATATTGCATTGATTTAATATAATCAATTAGTGCTTCACTTGTTTCAAAGACAGGTCCTGGTAAGTCTGATTCATATGGTAAATAGAATCCTCTAATATCATTTGCATATTCATCTTTATCATATGCAAAAAATAAGATTGGTCTTCGTAGATTCGCATAATCAAAATAAACAGACGAATAATCTGTGATTAATACATCACTCATTAAGAATAATTCATTAATGTCATTAGCATCTGATAAATCATACACATTTTTATAATCTTCTAGGTTTAGATGTTCTGATACTAAATAATGCGCTCTAATGAGTAATACATATTCATTCGATAACTCTTTACTAAAAGCATCTAAATCAAGCTTCAGTTTAAAATTGTATTTACCAACATCTGTACGATCATTATCTCTCCATGTTGGCGCATACAGTATTACTTTTTTATTAGAGGGAATATCATATTTTTGTTTGAGCTGCTTAATATATTTTTCATCATTTAACTGAACTAAATCATCATTTCTTGGATAACCTAAAGTCAACATCTGTTCTTCTTTTAAATTAAATGCAGATTTAAATCGTTCAGTTGCAGTTTCACTTGGTGATATGAGGAAATCCCATCTACTTGTTTCTTTATTAAAGCCATAAAGATACTCTTCTAGCGTGACATCTGGTATTGAAATAACCGTTTGATCATTAGCTAATTTCTTTAAAGGTGTACCATGCCATGTTTGAATATATAGTTGATTATCTTTCTTTTCTATCTGTGATGACAATCTCGTATTGGCAATCCACACTTTAGCTTTTTGATAGATTTTGAAATATTGCTTTGAATTTTTCTCAACAGTAGCAATATTTAAAGCTCTTAGTTCTTTGTCTAATTGCTGATTGTCAGTTACTACAATATGCTCATAATTAGGTAGATTTTCACTTAAGTATAAATAAAGCATTCTCGGAGAATCTGTAAATGATTTACCATTAAACGATTCATATACAATTGTTTTTTCTATTTTGCTTGAGAATATATCTGAAGTATAATGTTTAGAACGAATTGTAGATAAATGTTTACGAAATTGGGAAATCATATAACTATATTTATATTCCCCACGCTTCATAGCTTTAATCTCCATATATTGAAATACACTTTTTTTAGATGTATTATAATTAATTTTTTTTAACAAAATTGACAAACCATTTCTATTTTTTAGTATAAAGTCAAATTTATAAGGAAATAGAGGATTGAAAACTTTGTTAAAATAAAAAAGTAGTTTCTCTTTATTTGTATTATCAATTTCTTCCTTATTATTAAAATATGTAATCGTACTTTTAAATGAGTTTTCTGTCATCAGAAATAATTTATCTTCCATAAATACTCCTCTAATTCATAATTTACACTAAATTAACATATTCTATTATAATACACTACTGATTTATAAATTTAAACTAATGACTATACAACATGTTGTAAAATAGCTTTTAAAATTAATTTTTATACCATCACCCTTTAAGTTGAATTTACAAACTTTTCAAACTATTTACAATAGTTCCTATATATATTAAGATTAAACATATAAAATAATGAGGTGAAGAAATGCGTAGAGTACTTACTTATGGAACATATGATTTACTGCATTATGGTCATATTGAGCTTTTAAGAAGAGCTAAACAATATGGAGATTATCTAATTGTTGCTTTATCAACAGATGAATTCAATAAGTTAAAAAACAAAAAGTCATATTATAATTATGAACAAAGAAAAATGATGTTAGAATCTATTAGATATGTTGACTTAGTTATTCCAGAGAATAATTGGGAACAAAAAACAGATGATGTAAAGAACTTTAAAGTAGATACATTTTTAATGGGTCACGATTGGGAAGGTGAATTTGACTTCCTAAAAGATCATTGTGAAGTGATATATCTTAAGAGAACTGAGGGTATTTCAACAACTCAAATTAAAAAAGAGCTTTACGGTAATGAATAGGACACAAATATGTGTTCTATTTTTATGACATTAAATGTAATTTTTTTGCATTCATGGTAATATAATGTAAAAAACATCAGGAGAAGATCATGAAGAACATATATAAACTTATATTATGCATAATCGTTGCTTTACTTTTAGTCATATTTAAAGATTTATATCAAATACGATACTATAAAAAAGAACATACAGAGACTCATATCCATAAAAAGCAAATTCAGAATAAAGAAAATCATGAGAAACAAACATTAACTAATGATTTTAACGAATTCGATGAGATAGATAAATACTTAAAATCTAAAGGCTTTAATGGCAATATAACTATTTACAAAAATAACTACTCTGTAATGAGTAAAGCATATGGTTTTAGAGATATTGAAAATGGTGTGGAAAATGATGATAAATCAATGTATCTTCTTGGATCAGCTAACAAATTTGTAACAGGCTTAATGTTGAGAGAGTTAGAAGAACAAGGCGTTATTAATATAAATGACAATGTAAATAAATATATACCTAATTTCCAGAATGTATATCCTATCACTATTAAAGACTTAATGTTACATAGAAGTGGTTTAGCTAAAGCAAACTTCCCACCTACTGTTAAAGGTTTAAATGGTGCTATAGAGCGTATTAAGTTTAATGGTGTTGTACCTCAAAATTATCATAAATATTTTTATAACGATGCAAACTATATCACGATTGCTAAAGTTATAGAAAATGCTACGCATAAATCATTTAAGCAAAATCTTAATGAACTTATTATTAAGAAAGTTCATTTAAAATATACAGCTCGTTATGACTCTAATAACCACCAACAGTATATGGTAAAAGGTTATAAATTAAAAAATAATCAATACAAATATTTCTATCCAGCAACTCTCGATAAATACGATGGTGCTGGAAATATATACATTTCTACAGATGATATGGCAAAGCTTGTTAATCAATTCAAAATGAAACAAATATTAAATGAATCATCTACTGATATTTTACTTTCACAAATTGATACACATATATATCCAAGTTCTTATAGATATGGATTTTACAGATATCCTAATCATCAAAGATATAGAGGTATATTCTTTCAAAATGATTTTGTGACATACTCTAACGATCAATATATCATTTCAATTGCAAGTAATGTATTAAAAGATCATTATCAAAGTGATACGGAGAACATGTTAAAGCATATTTTTAAAGATATACTTAAACAAAAAATGTAAAAATAGAGAGTGGACAAAGTCCACTCTCTATTTTTTAACGACAGATTTAATTTCTTTACCTAAAATAGGTCCGAAAGTTTCTGAATAAGTATTTGTCATATGGTCCATATCTCGATACACGACAATATTACCTATAATAGGTCTATATTCACCATTCACTTTAAAGTATTCAGATGGATCGAATTTTGGTAAATCTTTGTTTGTTTCTGATAGTTTTTTCCAATATGAAGAGTCTTGTTGATTATTTCCTTTATTCATAAGTTTAATTGTTTCTTTTTCACCAGATTTTTCTAGTTCTTCTGAAACATTAAACTCATATCTCGGAATATCTCTTATTGCCATTACTTCAATATTATAATCATATTTAACTTTTAATAATTCATCTACCATTTGTTGTTGAATCTTATCGCTATTTGAGTCAGCTGCTGTAACATGTGACAACACTAAATCAATATCATCAGATTTCTTTAAATAGTTTTCCACATTTTTAACCCATTGTCCTTTTAATGAATTATCATCATAACCAGTAGAGAATCTTGTACCTGATCTCGTGATATTAATCACTCTGTAATCATGCTCTTTAGCCGCTTCAATAACTGCTCCTAACCAATGTTCAGAATGTGAACTACCTACTAAAGCGATTGTTGCTTTGTAGTCCTTTTTCTTACCATAAGTACCAATTTTTAAATCTGATTTTTTTAAACCTTGATTAGAATCGTCTATGTGTGATTGTGGCAAATCATCAAACACATTGGCGAATTCAGGCTTAGGATCATTTTCTTTAATTTTTTGTTTTGAAGTTGCAGCTAATGCTCCTGGATAATCTTTCAATGCTAGCGCTTTGTCGTCAGACATTTTTACATAGGCATTATGAGAAACTAAACCAGCGATTAGAATAATATTAGCTAGTGCAATGATACCAATTCTCTTGAATGCTACTTTATTTAATTCTGCACTTCTAATTGGTGTTTCAATATATTTTGTCGTAATGAATGAAAGTGCAATAGATAATGCAATAATGAGCACTCCTGAAATAATACCTGGTGTTTCTGAAATATTGTATTTATAGAATGATAGTAATACCCAGTGCCATAAGTAAATTCCGAATGAAACCCCACCAAGTTTAATCATGATCGGCATAGATAAGAAGTTCTTAACACCGTATTTAGTATCTTTATTACCTGATAAAATAATCAGTAATGCACAAGTCATTGGCCATAAAGCGATATAACCAGGAAACATCGTTGATACATCAAATATTGCTCCTGTTAAAATTAACCCTATAAGACCAATCCATCCAATAATTTCAGCTGTTAAATTACTAATTTTAATTCTGCTTAAGTTAATACAAAGTAAACCACCTAATGCAAATTCCCACACTCTTGTAAACGTAATAAAATATGCTAAAGGTTGATTTACAGCAGTTAAATAAACTGAGTATGCAAATGACACAACAAATATAAAACCAAGTAAGTAATTGACTAACTTTTTGCCATTTGATAAATCATATCTTTTTATTAGGAACAATACACCTGTAAATAATAAGAACCAAATGATATAGAATTGCCCTTGAATAGACATTGCCCAATAATGTTCAAGTGGACTTTTCATTTGCTGTGCATCTAAATAATCAGTATTACTCAATGCCAATTGCCAGTTTTGATAATAGAACATAGATGAAACGACTTCTTTCATTGTCTTATCAAAAATGGTTGATGGTAAGAAGAATATGCTTAATACCAATATGACTAATATAATGATAAATGCTAGTGGAAATAACCGCTTCATTAATTTAGATATGTATGGCCAAAACTTAAATTCTCCAGTTTTATTGATTGTAGATATAATAGATGTTGTAATCAAGAAGCCAGATACAACAAAGAAAACATCTACCCCACCAGATACTTTACCAAACCAAATGTGGTAAATAGCGACTAATAAAGCCGCAATAATTCTTAAACCTTCAATTTCAGGTCTAAATTTTCTTTCTATATCAATCATATTTTTATTCATTTTTAAACTCCATCTTATATTAGTGTGATATGCAATTATAAATTATATCAAACAATTAACCGATGTAAAGTATGCGTAACAAATATTTAATTAGTGTAAATATTGATTTTAATTATAAATTCATATACATAATACAAAAAACTACTAACAACATTTTACAGTTGTTAGTAGTTTTTAAAATTTTATAATATTTAATGAGATATTTTTTTACTTTTATTTCTGATATTTCTTAAGTTCATTTTTGTCTTTAGTTTCAGTAGCTTAAATTTATAAGAACGATAAGCTTTTTTATCAATTTGCACATCTAAATTACTTGCCACTTCTTTAAATCTTTCATAATTGTAATTCGCAGCAATTGTTAATACGAGCTCTTTCAAGTCTATCACACTATTCGTTTGAAGTTGTTGAACGACTTTTAAATACTTTATCGCTGGATCAATAACATGATTTAAGTTCTCTACTTTCATAAAATTATTTCGAATTAAAAAGTATATGATGAGATAATCCATTCTATAACTATAGTAGTTACTCACTTTTTCTTTTAAACCATTTAAAATGTCCATTGTTCTTTTTCTAACTTCAATGGCATCATTTAAATATTTTTCAATATTTTTGTAACTTGTCGCTACTATAGAATCTTCAATGCCTATGTTATATAAGTAAGCTGGATCATCTAATATTGTAATACGACTCTTTGACCAAGCTTTTAAATTAAAGGTATGCTCTTCACAAAAAGTAATATCTTCATCAAATCTAATATTTTCTAATATCTCACGTTTATACAATTTACCATAAGGACCTATAGACTGCGTAACTTCTGGTGTTAAGTTTAATGTCGTATGATCCACAGCTTTTAAATCATTGTAAGTTTGAATCGTCCTAATCTGATCACCAATTAAATGAGAAACTTTACCGACAACGATATCTGTATCATTTCTTTTTATCGCATCAATCATCTTGTCGATAATACCTTCACCTAATTTATCATCTGCATCACAAAACATAATATATTTACCTTTTGCGATACTAATGCCTTCATTTCTCGTTGCCGCAGCACCTTTATTTTCTCGATTTACAAGTACAATATTAGGATTATTAATTTTGCTAATAACTTCTGCACTATTATCTTTAGATCCATCATTAATACAAATGATTTCATGCTCATAATGACTTTTAATTGATTCAATGGTTTGCTCTATTGTTTTTTCTGCATTATAAATAGGGATGATAACACTTACTTCCATATTGTTAAGCTCCTTTGTTTATAAAATCAACTAACTTTTGAGTTGCATCAAAGTTTGTATACTGATGCCACATTGGTTTAATTTTATTATTCATTTTATTCAGATTCACAAGTTTATAAAGTGTTGCTAAATCATAAGCTTTGTTCTCTTTCGTCATTTCATAATAGTGTTGATTGAGTCCCCTCATTTCATCATACTTTGCTTCATCATAACTATAGAAAATAATCGTCTTATTTAATAGTGCGGCTTCAATACTTAATGAACTATAATCTGTAATGATGATTTCTGCCATTTCAACTAGATCTTGTATATCTCTCGGATCTGAATCATGTGAAGTAATGCTTGGATGTAATTTAGTCACAAGTTCGTATTCAGGGCACATCTTTTCAAATTTCTGTTTATCTATCGTATGAATTTCATTTGTATAGTCTCGATAAGTAGGAACATATAAAGCTATTTTTTTAGTTTTATTAGGGTACTCATGTTTATCTTTATATTGGTCTAATCTTGGTAATCCAAATGGTAATATTTGATTGGGTTTGGCATCTAAACTTTTAATAAAGACGTCTTTCATAATATCTGAACTTACTAAATAATAATCTGTAAAATGATAAACTGATAAATAATTTTTTATCAGTTGTTTATGCTCAAGATTAATACTTTTATCTTCTAATCCAAATTTTTTCAAGGCACCGGCAGCATGCCAAGTTTGAATAACTTTTTGTTCTGGTGTTTTGCTGATACTGCCTAATAATAAATAATATGTATCGATAATGATTATTTTACTACTTTTAATTGCTTTTAACTGTTGCAAGACATATTTATTACTTAAATTAATCACTTTATCTACTTCTAAATCATTCAAAAAATTAATCCACTTTGGATGTGCAATAACTGTAATATGATATTGTTCTTTATTTAACGCTTCGATAATAGGTAACACATCTTCTTTAAAAGTCATAAATACCACGACATTTTTACGTTTCACATTACTTTTAAATAATTTATTAAATACAAAAATTATAGAAAGATAGACTTGTTTAATTATGTTTCTTACCACATTGACACTTCCTTACGTAAAATTTACTAAAGTTAAAAAATTGACCATGAGAAGCTCTAAATTGAGATAAAGGCTGAGACAATCATCGATGTCTCAGCCTTATCATTTATTAATCATTTTAAATAAAGTCAGCAAATCTTTGTCTAAATCTAACATGCAATATTGCACCTACTACAAAGAATAACACTGTCACACATATATTATAAAGTAATAATTGCCAATGATCTATGAAGTACCAATTATCATATAATATTGCCGCTCTGTAACCTTCTGCAAAAAAGAAAACTGGATTTAATTTCATTATCATTTCAATCACTGAACCTTTATCAGGTACCCAAAGAATTGGCGACATGTAAAATAGCATTCTCAAAATAGCTTGCATTGCCATTTGTGTATCTCGAATAATAACACCTAAAGTTGACGTTAATAATGAAACTGAAAATGCAAATAAATACACTAAAGGTAAATATATAAATAATTGTAAAATATAAATCGAAGGTATAATACCAGTTGGTATACATAATAAAATAATAACTAAAACTAAAATAATATGACCATAAAATCTACTTGTTAAAACATAAGCAGGTATTGCTGACAACGGAAAATTCATCTTTGCAACTTGATTAAACTTAGTGCCTATTGACTTAGTCCCTTCAAGTATACCTTGGTTTACAAAGAACCACATACTAATACCGACTAATAAATATAAGATAAACGGTACACCATTTATCGGAGCATTCTGACGTATACCAAAACCAAATGCAAACCAATATACAAATATTTGTAGTATAGGATTAATAAGCTCCCAAGCTAATCCTAAATAATTATCATGATTCGAAATTTTTAATTGGAATTGTGCTAATCTTTGAATCAAATAAAAGTTTTTGACGTGCTCTTTTATTACTGTAAAAACAGCATGCATGAATATCACTCTCTCGCTAAGACATTTATAACTTAATCTTTAATATAGCATCAAATGAGCATAGATGATATATTAAACTTTAGGTTAATCTCGTAATTATAGAACATATATAATTTACATGATTCTAACAGAATTTACAATAAATTTACTAAACTCATAAAATAATGCATAATAGAACTGTTAATAATTATAAGGAATGAAGTACATATGAAAGAATCAGTTATCATTAATAATCTAACAAAAGAATATAAAATTTTCCGTAGTAATAAAGATAGATTAAAAGATGTGTTTTTACCAAAGCATCAATCACAAAGATTTTTAGCGCTGAATGATATATCATTCACTGCATACGAAGGCGATATTATCGGTTTAGTAGGTATTAACGGATCAGGAAAATCAACATTAAGTAATATTATCGGTGGCTCACTACAACCAACAGGCGGTATAATCGAACGCCACGGCGATGTTAACGTTATTGCAATTAACTCTGGTTTAAACACTCAATTAAACGGTATAGATAATATCGAATACAAGATGTTATTACTTGGTTTCTCTAAAAAACAAATTAAAGAACTTACACCTCAAATTATAGAATTCTCTGAATTAGGTGAATTTATATATCAACCTGTTAAGAAATATTCAAGCGGTATGAAATCTAAATTAGGTTTCGCAATCAATGTAACCGTTGATCCTGATATTCTTGTTATTGATGAAGCATTATCTGTTGGTGACCAAACATTCACTAAGAAAAGTTTAGACAAAATGAATCAATTTAAAGAAGCTGGCAAGACTATTTTCTTTGTCAGTCACAATATAGGTCAAGTTAAAGATTTTTGTACAAAAATAGCTTGGATTGAAGGCGGCATACTAAAAGATTTTGGTTCTACTGAAGATGTACTTCCAAAATACCAAGCATTCTTAAAAGAGTTCAACAAAAAGTCAGCAAACGATAAAAAAGCTTTTAAAGACGAGTTAGATGCTACACGTTTTTATTTTAAATAACCAAAAGCACGTCACCTCCTATAATGAAGGTGACGTGCTTTTTTATTCTACTCTATAGTTTCCTCTAATCATTGAGTTAATAGAATTTCTTCCAATTATAAATCTAGAAAGTGGTAAAAATGAAAGAACAACTGCTAAACCGACACTTAACGATAATGCAAAGATATACGTTGCAATATTATACATAAAGAATTGATCTATAAAATGAAATGTATATTTTGCCATGTAATAGACCATAATTTTATGTGTTAAGTATATAAAGAATGATATTTCTCCAATAAAATATAAAAAGCTAATATTAAATTTAGACAGCTTTTTAGAAATGACTAATATAAATATAAACGCTAATGAAGAATATAATAAAATGTCATAGCGATTAGATTGAACGACTGTTACATCATTTTGATAAATTGAATAAATAACTAAAAGTGTTACGGCAGCTAAACTTCCTACTAACCACATAAACTTCTTCTCCACAAACGTTAGAACTTCATTGTAGTACCTACCTAAGTAATAACCAAATACAAAATAGAATAACCAATAAAGAATATTCGTTCTATGGAATAACGGGTAAAATTCATTCCACCAATTCGTATACGCATCATTATCATACATTAAATATGAGTGCGCCAGACTGATTACAAAGCTGATGACCAGCATAACAACTGGATTTGCTTTGCTTAATGCTTTATGGAAGATTAAATGTAGAATATAAAATTGGAATATGACAACGACAAACCAACCATACCAATTCCCAATTAATAAATTTTCTTTAAACAACTGCCAAAATGTTTCTTCATTTCCATCAACTTTATACTTTGTATACACATAAAATGTTCCAATTGAAAAATATGGAATCATAATATATTTAAAGCGTTTGACTAAAAAATTTTTCGGTAATTTATCTTTATAAACCATAGAAATCAACGATTCTGACAAAATAATAAAGCACGGCGTCGCAAACAAAATTAATATTTGAAATGTTAATACAACCATGCGATTATGATCTTGTAATTCTATGTCTCTCAAGTAATTTGATAATATATGCACTGCTACTATAATTAAGCAAAATATTGCCCTTGCATAAGTAATTTCATGTTTTCTATTCATAAGTACTCCAACTCACAATTTTTTGTCACTTATGAAGATTACATGATTTTAAATTAATTGTAAAATAATTATATAATCTGTTTATAATTAAACTTTTGTTAGAGATAAATTAAGTACGTACTTTATTGCTTTTCAATCATAATCTTTACCATCCCTTGTGCATTGATACATTTAATCTTATTATCCTGCAAAGATTTTTCTAATGTTTCATCTATATAAATTGGATTTTTGTATCTTACAGTAAAATGTTGCCACTCCACTTCTTCTAACAACCATTCACATACAAGTTGCCCTGGTACAATTTCTTGATGAATCGGATTTGAATCATGAATAATAGATAAATATTGATTAACAAGACTAATATCAAATTTCATACTATACCTCACTTTCCAACGAATGTTTGGTTGAGCCTAGTGTATATGTCATCTCCGCTTTTAATCGTTAAACTAAATTCGTAAATCGTAAACGACTTCACTTTTTTTATTTTCTCATTTTTTAATTTTGCTTTATAAATTGTATCAACATCCAATGCTTTAAACTGTTCAACTGAGGTTTCTTTTAAGTAAATCTCTTTTTCTAAAAAACGTTCAAACAATGAAAATTTTGGCCATATACTTGCTAAATACAATACTGGTACAGAAGATGCATTCTTTTTTATAGTAAGTGTCTGTTTATATGCTTCAACCTCTTCTTTGTTGAAAATAACCTCAATTATTTCGATGCCATCTTCTAAATAATGTTGCATGTCCCATGCCTCCTCCTATTCCCATTGTTGCTATCGATGTCTCAATATCTTTCATATGATATAAACGTGTAACGAGGCTTGCACCACTAGCTCCATATGGATGTCCAATAGCTAATGCGCCACCATACAAATTAAATTTATCGTCGGGAATATTTAACATTTCTTTTGAAGCAAGCACTTGAGAACTAAATGCTTCATTAAATTCAACACAATCAATTTCTTTCATTGTTAATTGTGAATTTTTCAATACACTTTCTACAGCAGGTACTGGTCCTATACCTAGTAATCTTGGATCAACACCTTTTACAGAACTATTGATAAATTCCAATCCTTCATGATAACCTAAAGCAGTCGCTTTTTCTTTACTCATAATTAAAAGTAAAACCGCACCGTCATTTTTCATACAACTATTACCTACTGTTACAGTTCCATCTTTAATAAGTGGTTTTAAACGTGATAACGTTCTTAAAGTTAATTTAGGTTTAACGCCTTCGTCATGTTGGATCCATTCATTCCCTACTTTAATCGGATAAATTTCATTTGATAAATAACCTTTTTCCATAGCTTTTATTGTCTTTTGATGGCTATTGTATGCAAATTCGTCCTGACTTTCTTTAGAGATTTGATAGACTTGTGCAACATTTTCAGCCGCTTCAATCATTGAAGGATCTTCTCCATCAGGTGCAAATGAAGCGCGCTCAAAAAATTCAGGTGCGTCATAAACTGATTGTGGTCTCTTGATTTTCCAAGGTGCTCTACTTGTACTTTCAACACCACCAGCAATATAAACTTCACCAGCACCTGCTTGGATCATTCTACAAGCATACGTTACCGCTTCTAATCCTGCACCACATTGCCTATCTATTGTGACACCAGGAATATCAATTGATACACCAGCTTCTAGCAATGACTTTCTAGCAATGTTCCCTCCATTACCTACTATGTTTCCTAAAACAACATCACTTAAATGTTCAAGTGCTTCAGCATGATCAGCAAATAAATATTCATATAAAGGTTTCAAGAGCATTTCAGGTTCTAAGTGTTTAAATACCCCACCATATTTACCAAATGGCGTTCGTTTTGCAGCTACAATAACTGGTTCCATGCTTCTCCTCCTAATTCATAAATAGATTTCATCTTATATCTCGCTATCTTCCCACTAAATGTATATTTCATCTTTTTAACCCGTATCATCTGAGATGGTATTTCATAACGACTTAATCCACATGCTAATAAATACTTTTTCATGCTTAAATATTGCAAATGATCCTTACCTTTATATAATAAAATTGCTATTTCACCAAATTTATTATGTTGCTTACTTATAATAATTGCTTCATCAATAATATCTAGATTTAATAGTTTTTGCTCAATAATCTCTGGATACACGTTTTTACCACCAATTATTAAACGGTCACTTTCTCGTCCAAATAATCGTAGTTCTTGGTCTGCAGAAATTGATGCCCAATCACCTATTTTAATCCACTCATCATGGACTTCTTCATTCAAATAACCACTAAATGTCATGTCACTTTTGACATATAATTTACCTATATCATTTTCATCTTTGTCTTTAATTTGAACTTGAACAGATGGAAATAGTTTACCTACAGATTCTGAATCAGCTTGTCCATTGATATTGTAGCTTATAAAACTCGCTTCAGAGCTACCAAAGAATTCAATTAAATCAATATAAGGATACTTATGCTTAAATTTTTCAAATATTTGAGTAGATAATTTTGCACCTGATGAAAAAATACTTGTAACACTCATTAAATGAACGTTATGATTCAATAAACTATATAGCATTGTAGGTACTATAAACATCGTTTGATTTTCACTAAATTTATTGATTAATTTATTAAGTACTTGAGTATTAAATTTCTTTTGCCCAATAAACGTTCTACCTGTACATAATGTATAAATCATAGCGTATAGTGTTAAAGAATGTGCATGTGGACCAGGTGCTATAATAATGTCTGTATAACCCTTAAGTAAGCCTTCATTATATTTAAATGATTGAATCCAAGATTGATGATTTCTCATATAAGCTTTAGGTATGCCTGTCGTCCCAGAAGTAAATCCAATATGTAAAATATCTCGTGGTAATGATGTATTACTTTCTATTTTTCGATACGTAACTTTACTACTGTCATCTACTAATAATGGAATATGATATAGCGTTAACATTTCATTCGTTTTCTCTTCAGATATATAAGGATCTAGGACACATGGTATGAGTTCACACTTTAAAGCTGCAATATACCATTTTATAAACTGAATGGGGTTTTTCATCGTAATACCAATCATAATATTCTTTGGATATTGTATTAACGCTGTGGCAATTTTTTCAGATTCTATCATTAAATCGTTATAAGATATATGCATCTCATCAATATACATTGCAATTTTATCTTCATTTGTTATTAATTGTTGATTTATGAGTTCCAGTACTCGCATTACAAAGTCACCTACTTTTATTGTTACCTCCATCATAACATTTAGTTAACAATTAAATAGCTAAAAATCCTCATAAAATAAAACACCTTAATGTTAAATTTCAACATTAAGGTGTTACTATTTATCTATTCTTCATATAATCATATTTATTCTTTTTAGGTGTACATGATTTTTGAAATTGAACTTCTTTTAAAAACATTGGAATTTTAAGTGCTCTATTCACACGTTTCAAATCAGTTATAATTCTATATAACCATTCTAAATTAAGTTTAATAAACATTTTTGGTGCACGCTTAACATTTCCACTTATAACATCAAACGAGCCACCCACACCCATCATTACCGTGTGTTCAAAATGATGACGGTTATAATAAATCCAATCTTCTTGTTTAGGAAAACCCATTGCCGCAAAAATAAAGTCTGGATTAAATTTCTTAATTTTCTTAGTTACTTTATAATCTAGTACATGTTTATATCCATGTTTATGATCAAACGTAATATTAGGGTATTGTTCTTCTAGAATTTTACGAGTCGCTTTAACGCCTTCTTTAGAAGATCCTAATAAGAATACTCTCTTGCTACTTGCGTTTGCAATATTCAACATTTCTTCCATTAACTCTATTCCCGGAACACGTTCTTTTAATGGTGTATTTAAATATTTAGCTGCTTTAACTATACCAATTCCATCTGGTACAATGTAATCTGCATGTTTAATACGTCGTTGATAGTGATTATTACTATAAGCATAATGTGCAATTTCAGGATTAGCTGTTACAATAAATAAATTATCATTCGTTTCCTGATTTACAAAATATTTAATACGTTCTACCATTTCATTTGCCGTCAGGTTTGCAAATGGCAAACCTAGAACATTAACGGTTGGAGGCTTAATCACATCATACGAATTCTCTCTATTTAATTCTATTTGTTCACTAATACTATTTAAATCTTTTTCTAGTACTTTTGCCATTTGTCTCACCTCTCATTCTTCACTATAATTTACACCATTTCCATAAATTTTACAACAAATTTACATTCTATATTTGATAAGTAGTACACATAATTCATTTAAATTGTTGAATTTTACTTGTATAATCATATATGATGTATAATATGCAAAAATAGATATTTCAAAACACAATACGAATAGAAGGGTAAATATATAATATGAAAAGATTCGCAAAAATAGGTTTACTTTTGATGTCAATAGTACTCATGATTCTACCCGTAGTATTTGGACTCATGCTTTATCTTGAAACTAAAGGTGCAATTAATGATTCATTTCTTGATTCTAAAAAAAGCAAATCATCTTTAAGAGATAAACCAGTAGATCCTAGTTTAGATCATGTATCGGTATTATTTTTAGGTGTCGATGATAGTACATCAAGACGTGAAGGTGGTCAAAAGGCTAACCAATCTCGCACTGATGCTATGATTTATACAACTTTTAATAGAGATAAAAAACAAATACGTATGGTTAGTATTCCACGTGATACATTAAGTTATATACCAGCCGTAAAATATTATGATAAAATCACGCATGCTCATGCAATAGATGGGCCAGAAGGTTCAATGGAAAGTGTTGAAAGTACATTAAATGTTCCAGTAGATTACTATGCAAGAATTAATATGGAAGCTTTTGTTGAAGTTGTTGATGAACTTGGTGGTATTGAATATAACGTACCGTTTGATTTAAATGAGCCAAACACTGAAGATAAAGGTCGAATTAAAGTCAAAAAAGGTAAACGTAATTTATCCGGTGACGAAGCGCTTGCCGTTGTTCGTTCAAGAAAACAAGATTCAGATTTAGAACGTGGTAAACGTCAAATGGAAATGATTAAAGCCATTATCAAAAAAGCTCAAGAAACAAATTCAATTAATAAATTAGATGACTTAGTTAAAATCGTTGGTAAAAATGCGAAACACAATTTCTCATTTGAAGATATCCAAAACTTAGCAACGACTTATTCATCAAGTAAAGTAAAAATTAAAACCGAGCAAGTTACAGGAACTGATGCTAATTTTAATGGTGTCTACTTCTTCAATCCTGACTTAGATAATTTATTAGAACTGTCTAATAAACTTAGAAAAGACTTAAACTTGCCTAAGACTAAGAAAACAGAATTAATGAATTATTTGATGATTCAAGCATATGGAAATCTAACACCTTATATTGAAGTATCTAAGAAAAGTCTAAAGAGTGGAAACACATCTATTAATAGCGATTCAGCTGAAACAGTCGAACCTGCTATAGAGCCTGATACTGAAGAATCAACTCAGCAGCAAACTGAACAACCGTCTGAGCAGCCTGTAGAACAACCTATAGAACAAGCGCCATCACAAGAAGTACCTCAACAAGAAGTACCTCAACAAACAACACCAGATCAAAGTGGTCAAGCACCGGATCAAAGCGCTCAACAACCTGGTCCAGAAGTTTACTAGGAAAGGAGGCAAATTATGATTCAACGTAAAACATATGAAAAATATGAACAAATCAATACAATGTTTGATGCACTTGAAAATCAAATTATTCATTCTGGAGATTTGTCTCACTTTAGACAAAATTTGTACTATGTTAATCACGAACATCATGAGAATTATGAAGCGTTATTACTATACTATAATCAAGCAAACAACGATCCAATTGTAGATGGCGCTTGTTACATCATTGCCATCCCAGAAATATTTAATGTTATCAATATCTTTGATAACCCCTTACCTTTTTCATGGGTATATACAGAAACAGGTTTAACAGAAGAAATGAAATCATTAAGTGTTCATTTACAATATCTAGTAGCAGCAGCACTAGAAACAAGCCAAATTCAAATATTTACACCGAGCGGATATACAATGGGTATGACAAATTGGAGTATTCACCAATTAAGATTATTCTGGCAATATACCGCAATCGTTAGAAGACAAGCAGTTCAAACAATATAAATTAAAAGCTGATCCATATAAAATGGTTCAGCTTTTTTGTGTGGACATGAATAATATGGAACTAATTGAGAATATGTAGCGTGAATGTTACTAAATTGAGATGACTTGCAACATACGGAGCTTCTATGTTGCTTGTTCGGGATGTCTTGCAATATTCAGTCCTCCTATGTTGCTAGTCATGCCTCACTTGCAATGTTCAGACCCTCAATGTTGCTAGTCATGCCTCACTTGCAATGTTCAGACCCTCAATGTTGCTAGTCAGCATCGTCTTGCAATATTCAGACCCTCAATGTTGCTAGTCAGCATCGTCTTGCAATATTCAGACTTCCTATGTTGCTAGTCATGCCTCACTTGCAATGTTCAGATCCTCAATGTTGCTAGTCAGCATCGTCTTGCAATATTCAGTCACCCAATGTTGCTAGTCAGCATCGTCTTGCAATATTCAGTCCTCCTATGTTGCTAGTCATGCCTCACTTGCAATGTTCAGATCCTCAATGTTGCTAGTCAGCATCGTCTTGCAATATTCAGACCCTCAATGTTGCTAGTCAGCATCGTCTTGCAATATTCAGTCACCCAATGTTGCTAGTCGGCATCGTCTTGCAATATTCAGTCACCCAATGTTGCTAGTCGGCATCGTCTTGCAATATTGGTGATGTCTATTTATCTTGTTTAGTCAGTCTTGATAAATACAACGTCCCTATTTATCTTGTTTGATCAGTCTTGATAAATACAACGTCCCTATTTATCTTGTTTGATCAGTCTTGATAAATACAACGTCTCTATTTATCTAGTTTTGTCTGTCTTGATAAATACAGCGTCCCTATTTATCTTGTTTAGTCAGTCTTGATAAATACAGCGTCCCTATTTATCTTGTTTGATCAGTCTTGATAAATACACCCCTATATTTACCAACTATTTATTATTTCTTGAGTTTTTAATTTACTACACCAATTAGAATAAACATAATGTATAATAAACTGAATCAAAACTATGGAGGTTTCACAATGATTAAAATTGCAGAAAGCCAAAAAGACATACAAGATGGGTTAAATATTAGAAAAACTGTATTCGTTGAAGAACAAGGTGTTTCTATAGATGCAGAGATAGATGAATTTGAAAATGTTTCTAAGCATGTTGTTCTATATCACAATGATAAACCAGCTGCGGTAGGTCGTTTTAGAAATTATAAAAATGGCTATGCGAAAGTAGAGAGAGTTGCCGTTTTAAAACCTTATAGAGAATTTGGTTACGGTAAAGATGTGATGAATTTTATTAATCAAAAAGCTAGCGAATATGGATATAAAGGTACAGTACTTAATGGACAATCACACGCTAAAGGTTTCTATGAAAAATTAGGTTATAAAACTGAAGGTGAAGAATTCTTAGAAGAAAACATTCCTCACTATTTTATGAAATTAACTTTTTAGATAAATTATTAATATCTCAAATATTAAAGTTACATTACATTTCTAAAAAAGTTCATCTTTTAACATCAAAAAGCCTTATACTGATTATAAATAAATACCTATACAAAAGGAGATTGTTTATGGATAAAAAATTCTATTACAAAACACCCGCACTTGTAGCAATGACTTTAGCAGGTACTACCCTTGTATCACATCAAGTAAATGCAGAAGAACAAACCACAAACAAAGAAAATAAAAACATCATTGAACAACATGATAATGCTAGTCAGATTCAAGATGAACAAAAAGAATTAAAAAGCCAATCTTTAAACGTTTCAGGTACTAAAGAATATAAAGATCCATCTATAATTGATGAGCCTAACCAAAAAGTAGAAAATACAACTAATGAATCAGTACAGCCTATTTCTAATGAAGTAGAACAAGATACTGATGTAGCTTCTACTGAAGATAATTCTGAAGTTACGAATAACGACGAAGTTTCTGAAGATACTACTCAACCTACTTCTAAAGAAGAAGACCAAAACACAGATGTAACTTCTACTGATGCTAACTCTGAAGTTACGAACAACGACGAAGTTTCTGAAGATACTACTCAATCTACTTCTAACGAAGAAGATCAAGATACTGATGTAGCTTCTACTGAAGATAATTCTGAAGTTACGAATAACGACGAAGTTTCTGAAGATACTACTCAACCTACTTCTAACGAAGAAAACCAAAACTCTGATGTAGCTTCTACTGATGATAATTCTGAAGTTACGAATAGCGACGAAGTTTCTGAAGATACTACTCAACCTACTTCTAACGAAGAAGATCAAGATACTGATGTAGCTTCTACTGATGCTAACTCTGAAGTTACGAACAACGACGAAGTTTCTGAAGATACTACTCAATCTACTTCTAACGAAGAAGATCAAGATACTGATGTAGCTTCTACTGAAGATAATTCTGAAGTTACGAATAACGACGAAGTTTCTGAAGATACTACTCAACCTACTTCTAACGAAGAAGATCAAGATACTGATGTAGCTTCTACTGATGATAATTCTGAAGTTACGAATAACGACGAGGTTTCTGAAGATACTGCTCAATCTACTTCTAACGAAGAAGATCAAAAAACTGAAGTAGCTTCTTCTGAAGATAATACGGAAGTTAATAACAACCAAGAAGTTTCTGAAGATACAACTCAACCTACTTCTAATGAAGTAAATCAAGGTACTGATTTAACTTCTACTGATGATAATTCTGAAGTTACGAATAACAACGAGGTTTCTGATGACTTAGCTCAGCCTACTTCTAACGAAGAAGATCAAAAAACTGATGTAGCTTCTACTGAAGATAATTCTGAAGTTACGAATAACGACGAGGTTTCTGAAGATACTGCTCAATCTACTTCTAACGAAGAAGATCAAGATACTGATGTAACTTCTACTGATGATAATTCTGAAGTTACGAATAACAACGAGGTTTCTGATGACTTAGCTCAGCCTACTTCTAACGAAGAAGATCAAAAAACTGAAGCGGCTAATAGTACGCAAAATGCCAAAGTTCAATTAGAAACTGCTAGTGTTCAACCACAAGTTAGCACTTTTGCATTTAGATCTGTAAGTAGTGCGCCTGTTGTTAAAAAAGCTGTCTCTACTACATCTAGTTCTTATAGTCCTACAGTAAGTTCGTCAATAAATAATCAAATTAGAAATAATAATTATGCAGTTCCGACATATGTTGAAGATTTTTCAAGTCATATTCCAAAAATTCCATATCGTAATGGTGTTGGTAAACCTGAAGGTATTATTGCACATGAAACTGCAAATCCTAATTCAACAATTCAAGGCGAAATTGCATATATGAAAAACAACTATGAAAGTGCATTTGTACATGCCTTTGTAGATGATAATAATATTATTGAAGTTGCGCCAACTGATTACTTAGCTTGGGGTGCTGGTGGCGTCGCAAATGAACGATTCATACATGTAGAATTAGTTCGTGTTTATGGCGGAGATCGTTTTGCTCGCTCTATTAACAATTATGCAGATTATATCGCAACTAATTTATCATATTACGGCTTACCATTTGATAGTGCTGAAAATGATGGTACTGGTACTTTATGGTCTCATGATGCTGTTTCAAAATATTTAGGAGGCACGGATCATAGTGACCCATATGGTTGGTTTGCTGAAAATAATTATACTTTTAATGAACTTATAGATTTAGTGCGAGAGAAATATTTATATAAAACAGGTAGTGTAACTCAACCCACTACACCTGTAGTTTCTAAGCCTAAGCCGACTACACCTGTTGTGTCTAAACCTAAACCTACTAAACCTGTAGTCTCTAAACCTAAACCTACTAAACCTGTAGTCTCTAAACCTAAACCTACTAAACCTGTAGTGTCTAAACCTAAACCTACTAAACCTGTAGTGTCTAAACCTAAACCGTCTACGCCTGTAGCGAGTCCTGCAAAAACAATAGTTGTTAACTATAAAGGTAAAGTTAATACAAATGCATCAGGTGTCTATAGTTCAGTTTATGATACTAAAACTAAATCAGCTGCTAACAAAGTTGGTAAAACATTTAATATTGGTAAACAATCTAACTATAACAACCAAGTATATTATTTATTACAAGATAATAACGGCACTCCTTTAGGTTGGGTGAAATCTAGTGACATTCAACTGCAAAACAATACTAAAGCAACGCCGAAACCTGTTGCTTCTAACACTGTGAAACCTAAAGCAACGCCGAAACCTGTTGCTTCTAACACAGCGAAACCTAAAGCAACTCCGAAACCTGTTGCTTCTAACACAGCGAAACCTAAAGCAACTCCGAAACCTGTTGCTTCTAACACAGCGAAACCTAAAGCAACTCCGAAACCTGTTGCTTCTAACACAGCGAAACCTAAGGCAACTCCGAAACCTGTTGCTTCTAACACAGCGAAACCTAAGGCAACTCCGAAACCTGTTGCTTCTAACACAACAAAAACAAATGCAGTTGCTAAAACGGTTCGTGTTAACTATTTAGGTAAAGTTAATAAAAATATCTCTGGTGTATATACTTCTGTATATGACCAAAAAACTGTACCTGCAATCAACAAAGCAGGAAAAACATTCAAGATTGGTAAACAATCTACTTATAATAATCAAACATATTATCTACTTCAAGATAATAATGCCATTCCATTAGGATGGGTGAATGCTAAAGACATTCAATTACAAAAAGTAGCAACACAACCAAAAGTTGTTAATAAACCAACTGTCGCTCAACCTAAAAAGACAAATGCTATAAAATCAAGTGCTGTTAACAATCAGCCTATTGCTTTAAAAGAAAACTATCAAAACTACTTAATTTTTGATAACAGTGGATATTTCTATAGTGAACCTTCAGTATCTAAAAAAACATTACTAGGTTCATTACAAAACTACCAATATTCATACTTTAAAGTTATTTCATCTCAAAAAGTTGGTAATGAATTATGGTATAAAGGTTTATTAAATGGTAAAACTGTATGGATTAATGCTAAGTATTTACAACTCGCTACAGAATCAACAAATGTTTCAACTAGCCCATATACGTTAGATCAAGCTGTCGATATTCAAATGGCATTAAGAAATGGTTCTGAACCTAAAAAAGTATTAGCAAGTGGTATTAGAAATGCTACGAGAGCTGAAGTTAAAGATGCTATGGATACAAGTAAATATGTAAATGACCCAGTTCAAAAATATCAATTTTTAGACCTAAACAAGTCTCAAAATATTTCAGCAACTAAATTAAATGAATTGTTACGTGGTAAAGGGATTCTTGAAAATCAAGGTAATGCCTTTAGCCAAGCAGCAAAAGCAGTAGGCATTAATGAAATATATTTAATTTCACATGCGTTATTAGAAACTGGTAATGGTACAAGTGATTTAGCTAATGGCGGATCAATCGACCAAAATGGTAATGTTGATTTAAATGCTCAAACAAAATATTATAATATGTTTGGGGTTGGCGCTATTGATAAAAATGCATTATATGGTGGTATTAAATATGCACAACAAGCAGGATGGAACACACCTGAAAAAGCAATCTTAGGTGGTGCTCAATTTATAGCTAATAATTACATTAAATCTGGACAAAACACACTCTATAAAATGAGATTTAATCCGCAAAATCCTGGCGTTCATCAATATGCTACAGGCATAGACTTTGCTAAGTCTAATGCAAAACGAATTAGCGACTTCTATCAACAGATTCAAACAGATGGCCAATATTACGATGTTGATCAGTATAAAGCATAATACTAAAGTTCAAACGAATGCCTTTCATAAGGCATTCGTTTGATTTTATAGTATTAACAAAATAAAATTATTTGTACTTTTGAAAAATTTAATTTATAATCTACATTTCAAGCAAATTGTAGATTATCGTTTTAGGGGAGCACTTTTCATGGCAAACGAAAAAGAAAGAGACCATTATTTTGATAACGCACGATTTTTCTTAATTGTGCTAGTTGTATTCGGTCATTTAACAAGATCTTATGTTAATGAAAGTCATATTTTCAAAGCACTATATATGTTTATTTATAGTTTCCATATGCCAGCATTTGTACTGATATCAGGATTCTTTGCTAAAGGTGTAGGAAAACCAGGTTACATAAAAAAAATTACAATCAAACTCTTATTACCTTATTTAATATTCCAATTATTTTATGGTTTATATTACTACTATATTGATAGAGACGATACATTAAATATTAGTCCCTTCGATCCACAGTGGGCAATGTGGTTCTTAGTAAGTTTATTCTCATGGCATATTATTTTGCATTTTGTGAGAAACTTCAATCCATATATCACATTCACAGTAGCAATATTATTTGGTTTAGTTGTCGGTTATTTTGACTTTATTAATGCAAAACTTAGTCTATCAAGAACATTTGTATTCTTCCCAATTTTCTTATTAGGCTATTACATTAATAAAGAACAGTCATTTATTTTAAGAAATAAAAAACATATGTGGTTATCTTCCATTAGTTTAATCGTTATCTTTATCGCTTATTTACTAACTGACTATAACTTTGAATGGTTATTTGGTAGCAAACCATATTCAGCACTTGAAGGCGATGTAGATGTTTATAGTGCATTTAAAAGATTATTCATATATGTTGTCATTTTCGTTTCAACATTTAGTTTCTTAAATTTAATACCAGAGCGTAAGTTACCATTAACTTATATTGGCTCTCGAACAATGTTTATTTATTTACTACATGGTCTTTTCGTAGGTCTATTTCGTTCAAAAGAATGGGATCAAATGTTATTAGACCAACCCTATGTTTGGGTTGCTATTATTCTTATAACAATTGCTATTGTGTACTTCTTTAGTAGCGACATTGTAAGACATTATGCAAATCCTGTTGTTAACATTAAAAAGCCACCAAAAAAGAAAAAATAAGCATTTAAAAACCAATCCTTTGAGTACTTAACTTAAGGATTGGCTTTTTTTGTTTATCTAATTAATGTTTCATACGATATCGTACCTATAAATTTATCTTCACTATTTAATAAATATGCTGGTATTTGTACATGTTTATGTGTAATAGGTGCTAGCTTATGATTATTATTATAAAGATTTTCTAATACTTCATAACTCGCGCTTAATAAATATGTTAAATAATCTACCCACTCTTGCGTATAAGGTGTATCTGACTGAATAAATAATATTGGATTTTCTTTTTTAGATGTTGGTTGCATAAAGTCTGAAACAAATTTCCTTTCGTCTAATGATAGTTCTTCTTTCATTTTAAATTTGATATGAAATTGCGCATTCTTAATAAGTCGATTATCTTGCCCGAAATAATATCGATGAAAATGTGGTAATTGAGCTTCTGCTCTACAAATATGTATTGAATCTTCTTCAAATGAAATCATCCACTGTTCGTCATTATTTTGTATTAATACAAAGGTTGGATGTGGTAACCAATCAAAAATATTTAAAGATAGTAGTAACTTTAATCGTTGATTCATATTAGCTAAATTCACCATATAAACATCCCCTATTATTGTAATGTTTCCCTTATTGTAATACGTTTTCTAAATTTTTGCTATATTCATTTATTTGTATGCTTTTTAAAGTTATAATTAAACTATCGTTTTGAAGAGGTGAAAAAAATGCAATTACCATTAAATAAATTTGCATCTCAACTTCAAGTGTCTGGAATTAGAGCGATATCTAACCGTATACCTGAAATTGATGATGTGATTAACTTAACAGTTGGTCAACCCGATTTTCCTGTACCAACAAGTGTTAAAGATGCAATGAAACAAGCAATTGATCATAACTTTACATCTTATTCTCATAATGCTGGGTTACCAGAATTGAGAAAAATCGTTGCACAATATTATAAAAATCGCTTTAATGCTTCATTTGAAACAGATGAAATCCTTATCACAAATGGTGCAAGCGAAGCGTTAGACACAACATTAAGAGGTATTCTTGAACATGGCGATGAAGTATTAATTCCTTCACCAGTATATGCTGGGTATGTCCCACTTATTGAATTGTTAGGTGCTAAACCTATATACATAGATACTACCCAAACTGGCCTCAAAATAACGCCTGAATTAGTTAAATCTCATATAACTGATAAAACAAAAGCTATCTTGCTGAATTATCCTAATAACCCTACTGGAATTACGTTGAATCAACATGAAGTAGAAGCACTTGTTGATGCATTTAAAGACTACCCTATTTATGTTGTCAGCGATGAGATATATGCAGAGAATACATTTAATCAGACTCATACATCTTTCGCTTCGTATGACGCAATCAAAGATCAATGTATTTTACTAGGTGGTTTGAGTAAATCACATTCAATGACTGGTCTAAGAATCGGATTCTTATTAGGACCACAATATGTTATGAAACAATTAACTTTTGTACATGCCTATAATTGTATTTGTGCGAATGTGCCGAGTCAATACGCTGCAATTGAAGCACTAACAAATGCAATTGATTCGCCTATGGAAATGAATAAAGCATATATAGAACGTAGAGATTATGTATACAAGCGATTGATTGACATAGGCTTTAAATTAAATGAAAAACCTCAAGGTGCATTTTACATCTTTCCACAAATTTCACATTTCGGAATGGATGATTATGAATTCTGTATGAAAGCACTTGAAGATTACCATGTCGCGATTGTACCAGGTTCAGCTTTCACCCATATTGGTAAGGGCTATATTAGAATTTCATATGCTTATAATTTAGAAGCACTCGAAGAAGGACTAAATAGATTAGAAAGAATGATTCAAGAACTATTTTAAAGGGGCTGGAACACAATGGATTTATTATGGCAAACGTTTGAAGATAGAAGTCATTTACTTAAAAGTTTAGTCAGACATCAATCTATTACACATTCAGAAGGAGAAAAGACTTTTCCTTACTTTTTAAGAGATCAATACTTAAAGTTAGATTATTTTAAGCGTAATGCTCATCAAGTTATGCTGCAACCGACCGGGGATGGTCGTCATGCAGTTCTTGCATATTACAAAGCACCACAATCTAAAAAAACGCTCGTTTGTATAAGTCATTTTGATACTGTTGGTATCGATGATTATAGCGAATATAAAGATGATGCTTTCGATATGGATAAAATCACAGAAATATTTAGACAAGATATGAAATACTTAACGCCTGATGCTAAAAAAGATATCCAAACGCACAATTATTTATTTGGACGTGGTTCAATGGATATGAAACCAGGTCTTATGATACATATGTCTATGATAGAAAAAGCAATCCAAGAATCATGGGATATTAACATAATCGTTGTTTCAGTACCTGATGAAGAAGTTGAGTCTAAAGGTATGCATGCAGCCGTTCAAAAGCTCAATCAAATTCGTAAGGAAGATCATTTAGATATAGCTTTACATTTAAACAGTGAACCTACTTTTTCACAAGCAGAAAATGACCCAAATCATTATGTATATTCAGGGACAATAGGCAAAATTATGCCTTCAGTATTATGCTATGGTAAAGAAACACATGTTGGACAACCATTGAATGGTATTAGTTCGAATTTCATACAAAGTTTTATTAATAGCAAAATGGAATACTGTACTTTGTTTAAGGAAACATACAAAGATGAAACGACGCCGCTTCCAGTTTCTCTCATGAGTAGAGATATTAAAGATCATTATGACGTTCAAACACCATTTAGAACTGTTTCATTATATAATGTATTTTTATTTAACAGAAATGCAGAACAAGCTTTTAAAATTTTTAACGATGTAGTTAAAGATGCCATTCACAATTGTGAAAAAGCATATCAAGAAACATTAAAATCCGAGGGTTTTCATAAAACATTATCAATTAACCTCTTAACCTTCAAAGAATTAAAAGCACGCGCAATAGAAGAATATGGTAAAAGTAAAATCAATCAAATTATTGAACAAACGGTTCATGAAATTCATGATGAAAGAGCACAATCTATAGAAATTACAGATCGTTTTATGCATATGTTGAAAGGTTTAGGACCAAGTGTCGTAACATTTTTTGCGCCACCTTATTATCCAGCTGCGCACTCTTCTGAAGATGCATTTATTGATGAAATTGTTCAAACTGTTAGTGATACATCTTTAAGTCAGTTTGATAGAGTTTCAAAAAGACAATATTTCTTTAATGGCATTAGTGATCTGAGTTACGCAAAATATAGACAAGACGATTTAGGATTTGAAAGTTATATTGAACAAACACCTGTGTTTAATCAATCATACTTTATACCATTTAAAGATATACAAGAAATAAGTGCACCAGTTATTAATATTGGACCTATCGGTAAAGATGCTCATCAAGTAACAGAACGCATCAATATGAAAAGTGCGTTTGAAGAAATACCTGCAATTATTGAGCAAGTCATAAGAAAACATTTATTATAACGAAAAAAGAGAGGTTGAGACATTATGAAATGTCTCAACCTCTTGTTTTTATTTGTATCAATATTAAGGAAACTTAGGAAATTGATCGAAGTCTGGTTGACGTTTTTCTTTGAAAGCGTCTCTTCCTTCTTTTGCTTCGTCTGAAGTGTAATATAATAATGTTGCATCACCAGCGAATTGTTGTAAACCAGCTAATCCATCAGTGTCAGCGTTCATAGCAGCTTTTAAGAAACGTAATGCAGTTGGTGAATGTTGCATCATTTCTTTACACCATTGAACAGTTTCATCTTCTATTTTATCTAATGGTACAACTGTATTTACAAGACCCATATCAATAGCTTCTTTTGCATCGTATTGGCGACATAAGAACCAAATTTCACGTGCTTTTTTATGTCCAACAATTCTTGCTAAATATCCTGAACCATAACCAGCATCGAATGAACCTACTTTAGGTCCAGTTTGACCGAATCTTGCATTTTCAGCGGCAATTGTTAAGTCACATACGATATGTAGTACGTGTCCACCACCAATAGCATATCCTCTAACCATAGCTACTACGGGTTTAGGAATAACACGGATAAGACGTTGTAAATCTAGTACATTTAATCTTGGAATTTGGTCATCGCCAACGTAACCACCATGTCCACGAACAGATTGGTCTCCACCTGAACAGAATGCTAAGTCGCCTTCACCAGTTAAGATGATAGAACCTACTCTCTCATCATCTCTAGCTCTAGAGAAAGCATCGATCATTTCTTGAACTGTTAAAGGTGTGAATGCATTACGTACTTCTGGACGGTTGATTGTAATTTTAGCAATACCTTCGAAAAATTCATATTTAATTTCTTTATATTCTTTTATAGTTTCCCATTGTCTTGACATAATTTGCCTCCTAAAATAAATTCTATTATTATTGTATCAAATTTTGAGGGTTGTTCCACATGAATTGTGTGCCCAGCATCATTAACAATATAAAATTTACTATTTTTTATACTTTCGTTCATTTGTTTACCTATTTGAATAAACTTTTCATCTTTTTGACCGACGATAATACAAGTTGGTACATTCATTGTATTCAAATGATGCCAATTGGATGGTTGTGAACCTGTACCATAATCTTTAAGTGCTTTACTTAACCCATTAGGATTTTGAGAAAGTCTCATCTGTTTAATACGTTCTCTTTCTCCAGTAGAAAGTATAGACTGACTATTAAATAATGGTAGTTTTGACCATTCCTCGACAAACTGTTGTAATCCAATTTCTTGAATGCGCGTTGCTCTGTTATAATCGACTTCAATTCTATTCTGTTTATCTGATGAATCTTTAAGTCCAGGACTAGCACTTTCTAAGATCAAGCCGCTTAATAACTCTGGGTATTGCACTGCAAAGCTTAACGCAACACGTCCACCCATAGAATATCCATGCAAATAAATCTTATCAAGTTCTAAATAATCAATGACTTCTTTAATCTTTGAGACAATAAAATCCATTGACCATATTTCATCATAACTTGATTCATCATGTCCATGTCCAGGTAAATCAATGGTTATTACATTTAAGCCTTTGTTTCTCAAGGTACTCTCAACTATATGAAATGATGTATGATCACTGATGAAGCCATGTAACAAAATAATAGACGGTTTATGTTCATCATATGACTTAACGTGGTGATTTAACATATTGAATACCTTTCATTTGTTCAAAGAGTTGTCTATGTGTTGCGGTATTTTCTTCTCTATTCGTTAGAATTTCGTATAAATAAGAACCGAATTGCGGTAATGTTTGTTTTTTATAATCAGAAACACTTTCGAATTTTTCGTAACCTAACTCATATAGATGCGCAACATGTTGAAAATCTAAATCAAGTGGTGTACCGAATAATTTCTCAAAATGTTCAGGTGCTTCTTCTTTAGGTGCTAAGTAATTGAAGATGCCACCACCATTATTGTTTAAGCATACAATTGTAATATCTAAATCATGAAGTTTACTCATAATCAAGCCATTCATATCATGAAAGAATGAAACATCACCTATGATAAGTGTAACTTTTTTATATACAGACATGCCAAGTGCAGTCGACACGACACCATCAATACCATTCGCACCTCTATTAGCTGCTATTTCAGCTTTTGAGTTTAAATTAAATGTATCGACATCTCTTATCGGCATACTATTACCAACAAATACAGTATCTTTAGAAGTCATTTTTTTCAATAAACTACCTACTGCAGCACCTTCATCTGTTTCTTCATCGATATATTTTTCAATCAATGCACTCGCTTCTTTATCCATTGTTATCCATTTTTCTAACCAATTCTTGTTTTGAGTGGGTGTTACATCTTGAGCTTGTCTGAAGAAATCATTTGGACTTAGTTCCACTGAAATCGTTGGTACTTTAGGATAGGCATCAGGTGTATCATTATTTTGCACAAGAATTTGTGGACATTTAATTTCTTTTAACCAATTGTTTAAATGTTTAGAAACGACTGGTTGCCCCACTCTGATGATAAATTGCGGTTCTATACTTAATCCGCCTTTGAAAAGTGCATCATAAGTAGAAATCACATTTGGATGATTTAATTTTCTCAAATTACTTAATGGATCAGCTAATATAGGAATATTATGAATAGCTGAATAAGTTAATATTTGAGATAAATCCTGACCTTGTGTATCTCCTACAATAACGACACCTCTTGGTTTTTCGATATATGTTTGAATACTCGTAAAATCAATCGATTTTTGATATTTTGTTTCTAATTTTCTTTTAGAGGACAAATATCTTCTTAATTTCACATTAGGGATTAATGGTTCTCTAAATGGAAAATTAAAATGTACAGGTCCTCTTTGTGGACCAACAAAATGTTTCTCAGCTTTAATCATATTCATATTAATTGCATTTAATGTACCTTCTGAGTCATCAGCTATAGGCATATCAAATTGAAACTTCGTGAAGTTTTGGAACATATTCACTTGATTGATTGCTTGAGGTGCACCAACATTACGTAATTCATGTGGTCTATCACTTGTAACAACGACAAGTGGTAATCGACTAATAAATGCTTCAGATACAGCTGGCATATAATTAGATGCTGCTGTTCCTGAAGTACAGATAATTGCGACAGGCTTTTGACTTGCTTTGATTATGCCAAGTGCAAAAAATGCTGCGCTTCTTTCATCTGGATGAACCCATGTTTTTAAATGTGGATGTCGTTCACAAGCTATCGCTAATGGTGTAGATCTTGATCCAGGACTAATAACAACATCATCGACACCATATTCATATAATTTAGAAACAAATGTAAATACTTGTTTAGTGAGACTTTCAATATGTGTACTCAATTCTACATCACTCCTAGTGCTTTCAACATTGGTTTAAATTTTAAGTCTGTTTCTTCAAACTCAGATATTGCTTCAGAATCTTTTACAATACCACAACCTGAATATAATGTTGCAGTATGATTATTCACTAACATAGAACGAATAGATACAACAAATTCACCATTATTTTCTAAATCTATATAACCTAATGGTGCACCGTAAAACCCTCTTGTTCCGAACTCTTCATGTTCTATAAATTTTATAGCTTCAACTTTAGGAAATCCTCCTAATGCTGGCGTCGGATGCAATTGATTAACAATTTCTAATACATTTTCAGATAGTAAATCTGCTTGTATTTTCGTATATAAATGATATAAATGTTTGTTTGTGAGTATGGTTGGCTTTTTATCGTATTCAATGTGTTTCGTAAATGATTGAATGTCATGAATGATACTATCCACTACATAACGATGTTCAAATTGATTTTTAGAATCATTTAGAAGTTCATCTTTTAATTCATCATTCTTTGATTCATCTTCTGTTCTTAAAATCGTACCAGCAATTGCATTTGTATATAGTTTACCATCTTCTATTTGGCAAAGTTGTTCAGGTGTTTGTGAAATAAATTGGGAATTACCTGATTCAAATAGCAATAAATAGCTTGATTCATTAGAATCTAATGATCTTTGTAATGCATCTTCAACATTAACATGATTTTCAAATTCGATTTGTCTTCTTCTAGATAGTACGACTTTTTGTAGGGCTACAGATTCATTCATTTGTGAAACAACTTTAGTAACTAATGCTTTCCATTCTTCACTTTGAATATCTTTATTATCCACTACTACAGGTTCACTCGATTCGATTTTTTCATTTTCTGTTTCTAAAATACTTATAACTTCGTGAATATTATCGATATCGAATTTGTTACCATGATCCGTATAAGTAAGATAATAATGACCATTTTCTTTTGTCACCAAATATTTAGGCAATACAAAATGACTCATCCCGTAATCTTTCCATTCATTCGTTAATGAATGCTCTGAAAATTGAAAGCCACCAAAGAACTTTAGATGGTGCTTTTCTTCATGTAACTTAATTGTATTTAATTGTTCTTTAATATTTTGCCAGTATTCATATATATCATCATGTTCTAAATGTGAATACCTAGCTTCTAATAAATATCCAATTCCACACATTTCTAATTTAGAATCCTTAGATTTGTAATAAAAATGTTGTCCTGTATAATTGATTTCTTCCCTTAATAAATGGATTAAATCTGGTTGATATTGAAGCTCAATTTCAACTGAAATATAATTTTTATTTCCATCGATTTCAGAAATTATCTGTTGCTTCAAATCCGTCCTCAAGGCCATTTCACTTCCACTTCTTTCCGAAAAATATCTATCTACTCATTTTATCATTTTTTAAGTCAACATGCGTTAATATTGTACTTTAAATACAGAATATAAATTAAAATTTTACACAATTACAGTGATTGACCAATTGATAGCGAAAGCATATACTAATACTGTCAAAAATATAAATTTAAGAGGTAAATACATGTCACAAAATTTATCACAGCATTCAGGCTTGAAAAAATATTATCATTTGATGAGACCACATACACTTACAGCGTCATTTGTTCCTGTCCTATTGGGTACCGCTTCATCAAAGATTTTTTTAACAGGCGCTGAAGCATCCATTAAAATTTCAGTCGTATTAGCAATGTTACTCGCAAGTATTTTAATACAAGCAGCAACTAATATGTTTAATGAATACTTTGATTATAAGCGAGGATTAGATGACCATACTTCTGTCGGTATCGGAGGCGCAATTGTAAGAAATGGTATGTCTCCTAAATCCGTTTATAATTTAGCAATAGCATTCTATGTTATAGCTGTCATATTAGGTATTTACATATGCATACAAAGTACATGGCTATTAATACCAATAGGATTAGTTTGTATGGCAATCGGTTATTTTTATACAGGTGGACCAATCCCTATTTCATGGACGCCATTCGGTGAAATATTCGCTGGATTCTTCATGGGATTTGTAATTGTCATGATTTCATTCTATATACAAACAGGTACTTTAAGTTTTTATCCAGCATTATTAAGTATCCCTGTTTCTATTACAATCGGACTTATCAACTTGGCAAATAACATTAGAGACCGTGAAAAAGACAAACAAAGTGGTAGAAAGACTTACGCGATTTTAGTCGGTAAAAGACTATCTATCATGACTATGGCAATTCTTTATATTTTCGCATATGTCATTGTTATTTACTTAGCATTATTTAAACCATACGGCTCTCTATTATGGTTGCTTGTCTTAATATCTGCACCATTCCCAATCAAAGCCGTACGTCGATTCAATAAAAATGACACACCACAAACTATGATGCCAGCAATGGCAGCTACAGGTAAAGCGAACACGATCTTCGGATTGTTATTAGCACTTGGTGTATATATTAGTGGTTTATTAGGTGGATTATAAAACACCATCAAAAAAGAGGCTTGGACAATGTCCAGCCTCTTTTTTGATTTATATAAGTTGGTTTAAATATTCAAAAGCTGTAATACCATATATTTTCTTGAAATTTTTATTTAAATGCGATAAATCTACAAATCCACAATTTGTTACAGCAGCATAAATATCTTTAGTTATTTCTAAATTTAATTTAGCTTGCTCTACCTTTCTATTCAAATAATATTGATAAGGTGTAAAACCAGTATACTTTTTGAAATAGCGAATAAATTGATATTGAGTCATATTTAATTCTAGACTGATCATTTCTACATTTAATGTATCAAACAAGTGGCTCTCTATAATATTCTTCGCCATGTTTATGAGCCTGTTATCTTTAGGCGCTACATTTATATCATTATTCAACAAAGCATCATTAACTTGCAGCAATTGTTCTAATACATAAGCATCTTCTTGATTCGTTAAAATGGCATTAGAGAGATGGATAATTTTGTTTTTTAAATTTTGATCATTTGATATAGGTTTATTGAAAATTACATTTTGCGGTATGTTATCATTTCCAAGAATATGTTCTCTCTCTAAATAAATCATTGTGTATTTAAGGTCTTTCTTGTCAAAAGAACTACCATCATGAATTTGTTCTGGATTAAAGAACATAACATTATTAGGATATGATAAATATTGGTCACCATCTAAAGTATAGTGTTGTATACCATCTAACGTAACACCAAGTGCATATTCTTTATGCGCATGTTTTTTATATTTAAACTCGCTCATTTGAGCTAATAATGCTGTAACACCTATACGCTTTTTATACAAAAAATTATCCATATAACCCCTCCTTATCTATAACCAAATTAATAATGTCGCCATAACAAGTGCCAATGACATAATGACATTAAAAACTTTCAAATGTTGATCTATAAATTTTTTCAGAACTGTGCCGAATAAAAGCCAAGACGCAAATGCTAAAAACCCAATAATCGTTATTATAGTTACATTAAGAAACACATCGTTAAAAGTAGAGTCTGCTTTTAAAACAAAGCTTGGTAAGACCGTTAAACAGAATAAGACAACTTTAGGATTTAGAAATTGCATGACAAACCCAGAAGTAAAGTTACCGTAATTTGTATCATTATGTGATTTAGAAGCATTTAAAATCTGATATGCCAAATATAACATATAAATCGTTCCAATTATTTTCATCGTAAATATAATATTCGGCATTATGTTTACGAGTACTGTATTAAATATTGCAGATAACAACAAAATTAAAAAGAATGCTACCGTTGAACCGTACGTATACTGCAAAGCTTTTTTAGTACCGTAATTTTGAGTTGTTGTTAATATTACGATATTTGTAGGTCCAGGTGTGAAAGTAATTATAAAACAGTAAAATAAAAATGATAATGTACTCATCGAATCCCTCCAGTATCTTTGTATTCTCTCAATAATGTCAAAATTGATATAGTACAAAATTGCATTCACATAAAAATAAGACCACGCCAACATTTTGTTGGCATGATCTTATTTTTTTAAGAACTCAAGTATATCTTTTTCAATTTGTTCTTTATCTTCACTTCTTGTCATTAAATGTGTTGCATTTTTATAAGCTGTTAATTCTTTATGTTCTGATGCTATATCATGATATATTATCTCCGCACTATCTTGATAAAATGTTTGATCTAATTCTCCATACTTTATAGAGATAGGTATTTTTACTGCGTCTAAATGATTCATAATATCCTCTATAAATGATGTAAATATATGTGCACCTTCATCATAATCATCAATGAGTGCAAGTTGGCGTTTGCTTTCTTCTTCATCTAAACCTTGGATCTGATTAATTCTTTCTCCATAATGATAGAGTCTTCTTTTAATATCTTTATTTGTTCTATTATGAGGTGTAGACATTGCTATACATTTCTTCACATCAAATGTTTCGACAAGTTTTAAAGACATAAGAGCACCTAATGAAACACCGAGCACATGAATGCTTTCATATCCACTATCCTTTAAATAGTGATAACTCTCTTGTACTTGCTTCCACCAATCATTTGTTGTATAGGCTAATAAACCTTCTAAACTTAATCCATGCCCTTTATAAGCTGGAATATAGCAAGTGTATCCCGCTTCGTTTAGAAACTCTGCTAAAGCTTTTACATCTCTTACTGTACCTGTAAATGAATGCAATAATATAACCGCTTCATCTCCACCTTTTAAAAATACATTTTGAGATTCTTTCAATTTCAACAATCAAATCACTCCGATTTCAATTTCGATATCACTATTATAACGCTTTTTCCATATAATAGTTTGTCGTTTCAAATCCCATTTTTTTATATAACTCATATGCAATTTGATTATGACCGAAAACATGGAGTCGAATACTTTTAATGTCATGTTCCTTGCAATACTCATCTAAAGCTTGCATCGTCATTTTACCTAAACCTTTACCTCTATCAAATTCGTTAATTTTAATATCATAAATAAAACTTTTTAATACATGATCTTTCTCGAACACATGTAGCCATAAAATACCAACCTTATCCCCTTCATTAAAGATATTAAAAATTTTATGACCTTCCGTATGTAAACCATCAGGTAGAAGTTTCTTAAAATATACTCTACTTCTCTCATCCGCTTCTTCAACAGACCAAGAACCACTTTTCACTTGTTCATCAGCAAATTCTTTCAAAGAAACCTCATAAAAATCATTAAAGTCCTGCATTTCTATTAATTTTAATTCAACAGTCATATAATCCCCACCAATCTCTATATTTAGGTTCATTATACACTTCTAAAAATTAGAAACAAAAATACAATTATTTGTTTAACCACTTAATAAACGTAATCCCCAAAATTAAAATACTCACAGCAACAAGTGATTCAATCTTCTCCTTCTTCGTAGTCTTACGAATACTTATACTTGCTTTCATATCAAACACCCCCCTTAATCATTAATTTTTCACAATAGACAAATATTGACAAATTGTGTTATAACTTCTTTGAAAAAGGACAACGTGTTGCTGCACGTTGCGCGATGAGCCCGTTTTAAAGACGGTGACCGTATTTAAATATGATAAAATAAATCATCTCTATTCAGTCAAAAGTTGTAAGAGATGGTTTATTTTTTTACTTTTGTTCTTTATCAAAAATATCTTTCTTAATGATATATTCAAAAATAATTTTTATTATTACTACACCTATTGGTAATAATACATAGTGTGTATTATTGACATGGTTGCTAACGTGCTGATCATACATACTTAATATAAAATACATAACAAAACAGTAAATAAGACATACTAAAATCCCCGTTTTATTTATTTTTCTTTTCAACTTTTCTTCTCCTTTCTATAAAACGAAAATTATCTCTTTTTATTTATTATAATTTTTGGTTGTAATTTGTAAATATATTTTACATAAATCGGTTATAATAAAGTGTATGGATAAGATTATATATAATGTAATATTATCTTATTGGAGGGGTGTATGATGACGAATACGATAGACGAAGTTATCGAATTAAGATCAAAGAAAGAATATATAAAAGCAAAAGAAAAAATGGAAGATATATTAACTGAAGATCCTAACAATGCATATTACAATTATCAAATGGCATGGTGTCTAGATAATTTAGGATTAGAACACGAGGCTATAAATTATTATCATAAAGCTATTAATAACAATTTAGACCTAATATATCTAAAAGATGCTTATATAGGTTTAGGAAGCACTTATAGAAGTATTGGCAAATACAAAGAAGCTGAGCATATTTTAAATGAAGGATTAACAAAATTTGATGACAGCCCTGTATTAAAAATATTCCTTGCTATTACACATTATAATATGAATAATAATCAGAAGTCTGTTTCTCTATTAATTGATACATTGCTAACAAATGTTGAAAATACTGAGATTCACGAATATAAAACTGCTTTGAAATTTTACAATGAAAATCTAGATAAAATATTCAACTGATATTTAGAAAGTCACCCGTAATAATCCGACTACAAAATAGACAAATTCTACCAAATTATGTTATAATCCAATTGAAGAAAGGACAACGTGCTGTAACACGTTGTCCTATGAGCCCGTTTTAAAGACGGTGGCTTTTCATAGAAAAATTATAAAAATAACCTTCCATTACTCGTCAAAGTTGGAGAAGGTTATTTTTTATGGTCTTGATTACTGATTAATAGTAAACCAATGATTGTCAATACAACCATTAGCATTTCAAAATCAGACATGCTATTCCTTTCTAGGAGTAACAACTATAACCATAGGCATCACCCCTTTATTAAGAGATTAGCCACCATCTATCCAACTTGCTCTGTTATATTATACCAAATTCCCAGTATTTGTTATATATATTATTATTCATTATAGACAAAATATGCCAAATTATGATATTATACAAACGAAAAAACAACGTGCTGTAACACGTTGTCCAATGAACCCGTTTTAAAGACGGTGACTAATTTAATGCAAATAAACCTTCTCAAACTAGTCTAAAGTTGTAAGAGATGATTATTTTTTTTATGATTTAAATCATTACTAGGAGTGAAACTATGAAGCATCCAAAGTACATATTATTATCTACATTACCTATCTACATATTGTTCTTTATTCAAGGATTCTATGTAGTTATATATAAAGAAAACCCTATCGCTAGAGTAATTGCTGTAATTAGCATGATAATCTTCACAATTATGCTCACACTTCTCGTTTTAAAGGTATTAGATTCTGGTAAACAAAATAAAAATAGAAAAATAACATAGTAATATTTATAGACATAAAAACAAGCTATCACAACATTGTGATAGCTTGTTTTTATGTCTATAAATAGCTCATCAATCATTAATTCTTTGTTAGGTGTTTAATCTAATGTTTCAATCGACTTTATTTCACTTTCATCGAAGTCATATATTTGTATTCCAGTATCTAAATATATAGAATATTCGCCACTTTCATTATCCATTTCATCATCATAACTTATAACTTTACCTGTAAATATTTGACATCAGCTTCAATTAATACCATTTTTCCCACATAAGTCCACAGTTTCATAACTTACCACCATGCTACAAGATCAGTTTCAGGGAACTCATTATTTTTGATATATTTCTTGATTCTATAAATCGCATGACCTAAATAATTACTTGTATCTTGATCATATTCTGATTTTTTTGTATAGAGTATTTCACAATCATCAATACTTATAATAATTCTCCCTGACACTTTTTCGTTTTCGGGATAATAATCATAAGTCACGCTTTTATCGTCTTTACTTACTAATTTTAAATCTAACATTGCTCACTACCTCCATTTTCTATTTAACCCTTCTAGTGTTTTAATTCTTTTCTCTTTTTGTATGTCGTTGTTTTAGTTGTTCTTTTTCTTATCTTTCAGCTCTTTGAGCTTTTTCAGCTATTTTTTTGAATGCTTCAGCCGCATCTTTAGGTGACATATAAGCGTCTAGTGTCGTTTCATATTTCTTCAATCTTATCATCTCACTTATTCATTAATATTTACTATATTATATAATTTTTTCAAAATTCTTACAATAAAACAAAAAATAATAAAACATTGTGAGCAACATCAATCATGATCACAAACTAAAAAAGCCCACCTATTTCATTTAGGTAAGCTTTTGTGTATTCATATGTAGTGTTAGCTATTTCATTTTTCATATATAAATTCCGAGTCTATTTTTATTTGGTTAACATATAATAAATTAAGGAAATGCAACAAATAATGATAATTATATTGATAGTAATCATAAAAATATCTTTAGCTTTATTTGTCATTGTAATCACCTCATATTATTATAAAGCTACACAGAGCTTATCCCCATGCAACTAATTGTGTTTTAGGTAATTCTTCTAAATCAACAATATTTCTCATTCTACTAGCAGCATGTACGAAATATAATGACCTATATTTTTCAACATCTGTTTTAGTAAAATCTATTATTTCTTTATCTTTTCTTCGCATTGTTATTTGACCAGGCGTTAGTTCTTTATTATCTTCAGGATAATAATTATAAGTCACAATTTTATCATTGAATTCAATTAACTCCATTGTTAACATCTTAATCACTCCATTTAAGACTTAAATGACTTTGGTATTATTGCTATTACGCTTTTATATCAAATATTATAATTTTTCATTAAATCATGTTCAAGAGCTTTTTTATAACTAGAATAAATAATCATAATGGTCACATGATTAAAACTATAGTGCTAATGTGACCACGTTGTGACACAAAATATTAAATCCGCCTAAATAAAAAAAGAAAAAACCTTGAGTTATCAAGGTTTTTTCTTTTCACTATACGTGATTAATTAAACTGAGCGGAGATGGAGGGATTCGAACCCTCGCGCCGCAGAACGACCTACACCCTTAGCAGGGGCGCCTCTTCAGCCAACTTGAGTACATCTCCATGGCTCCACAGGTAGGACTCGAACCTACGACCGATCGGTTAACAGCCGATAGCTCTACCACTGAGCTACTGTGGAATAATTAAATTTTTATCAAGCACAAATACTATTATATCAAGCATCTTAATATTTTCAAGAGAAAACCTAAAAAAATTAACGGAACATTTACACTTTAGTTGCACTTGTTCCGTTAATATTTATTTTAGTATGCTAATATTGATTTTTCAAATACATCTTTATAACATCAAGTACACTATATCCATCTTGAGTTAAATCTATATTTGGTGTATTTAGCTGTTTAATAAAGATATTATTTCGGTGATTTCTATAGTACAAACATAAACAGTTTAAGTATTGGTGATTAATTACGTGGTATGAGATTGGAAAAACGAGGATTTGATCTTGTTCTAAAAATATCTTGGTCTTATTGCCATTATATTCTTTAAAATCTTTAACGTAGAGTATATTTATCCAAGTGTTGTCTATTGACCTTTCGGAACCTGTGCAGAAAAAATAAGTAGAAGTTACTGCGGATACTAAAATCGGGGGTTTGCTCGTGATTCTGGTTAACCTTTTTGTAAAAAGCTTTCTTTCATTGAAGTGTTCGCCATAAAAGCGACATGACTGATTCATAATTTCTTGAGGTTTCTGTTTAACGATGAACGGTTCTTTACCCGCTTCAGACACCTCAGTATGAATAGTGTGATCATCTACTTTGACTCCTCTAATATACATAGTGTTTTGTTTAATAACATACTTACTCATAGCATGCTCCTTTCAAATTTTTATGTAATTACAACGAATATATTTACATTTATTGTAATTACATAAAATATAATACCTATTTAAATATAAGTCAATACTTTTCAAAATAAATTCTATTGTTTTTCTATAAATTCCAATCGATTTCCAAAAGGATCTAATAAATGGATTCTATTTGCGCCAGGAAAACGTTTATCTGCTTTGTACTCTATTTTTTCATTCGTTAAATGTTCTTTTAAATCTTCTAGATTTTCAACATTAATAGCAGGATGTGCTTTTTTTAATGGTTCGAACTCTTCTTCAATACCAATGTGTAAATCATTTTGATTAACATTAAACCAAACGCCTCCGTTACCTCTCAGTGATTCAGGCTTTTCTACTTCATTGAATCCCAATTGATTACAGTAAAAATATCGTGCTTTATCTTCTGATCCTTTAGGTGCTGATAATTGTACATGGTCCCACATTTTTAATTGATACATTATGATTCTCCTTTAGTATTTTTATTAAATATGATTCGATTACTCAAATCTTTCACAACCGTATTCTGAATTGTGAGCAAAATAATTTGAAATTAGATTATAGTAACATATAATGAATTTATAGAGTAAGTTTATCACTGATTTCGAATTATAAATTTACTTTTTAAAATTTCTGAATATTCATTGCATTTAGAAAATAAATACGCTATAATTTTAACAAATAAAGTCAAGGGGTTGTTTAAAATGAAACAATATTCTCAAGTTAAGCACCAGAGTTTAGAAACTTTTGTTAATAACTTAAATGATTTATCAGTTGAGCTTGTGATTGACTCTGCTTTACGTGAAAATCGTAAAAGAGAATTAATGGTTTTAATTGATGAAGCACTTGCGAATCGTAATAATACTTTATTTGAACAATACAGTGAAGAATTAATTCAGTTGGAGGATTTGCAATCGTGAGTTGTCATTTAAAATTTAACACATAATGAGAGACTACTTTTGAAAACATTCAAAAATAGTCTCTTTTATTTGTTTATAGCATTAAATTAATAATTTCTTCTTTAGCGATATCTCCAAAATAGTGATAAACATCAATATCTTTTAATGCTTCTTGAATTGATGATTTTTGATGTTGAACACCTATTAATGCTTCTTCAATATCTTTTACGTCTCCGACACCAAAGAAATCACCGAATATTGCTGCGTGTTCTATTTTACCTTTTTTAACATCTAATTTAATTTGGACAAGTCCTCTATCAAATTTATGACTTCTTTCAAAATTGTATTTAGGATTCTTACCATAATTCCATTCCCATTTTTGGTATTTATTTTTACTTAGTTCATTTATGTTATCCCAATCTTCATCAGTTAAGTGATATTCTTCAACATCTTCACTACCCTGTTGTTTAAAGATAGATGTAAGTATACGTTGTTTAAATGTTTCAATATCCATTGGCTCTTCTAAAAACTCTTGTATGTTTGCGACACGTGATCTTATAGATTTGATACCTTTAGATTTTATTTTCGCTTCGCTAACGCGAAGTGCATTTACAACCTCTTCGATTTCACTATTTAACATCAATGTTCCATGTGAGAACATACGATCTTTTTGTTTAACCATTGCATTACCTGATATTTTTCTTTCCCCGACTTGTATATCATTTCTACCAGATAATTCTGCTTTAAGACCCATTTCATTTAAAGCATCAACAATTGGTTGCGTAAATTTTGCAAAGTTATGGAAACTGTCTTCATCATCTTTTGTAACAAAGCTAAAGTTTAAATTACCTAAATCATGATATACAGCTCCACCACCAGAAATTCTTCTTACAACTTTGATATTATTTTTCTCAACATACTCTTGGTTAACTTCTTCGATTGTATTTTGATTTTTTCCTACAATAATGGATGGTTGATTAATATAGAATAGGAAATAACTATCATCTTTAGGAAGAGAAGTTAAGACATATTCCTCCATAGCTAAATTAATCATAGGATCATTAATACCATTATTACTTACAAATTTCATTATATTTCCTCCTTCTTTTCTCCCCAAATAGCCTCAAGTATATAGTACCATATGTTTGATTAATCATATGTATGATATGTTTATGTTAAAATAAAGTATATTTGTTAATACTTTATAAACTGAGCATTATTTAGTATAATGTTTCATAGTATTATTTAGGAGGAATAAGATGACAATCGCAGAAGTTGGAAATATCATAGAGTTTCAAGATGGATTAAGAGGTAGAGTTGAAAAAATTAATGAAAACTCAGTTATCGTAGATATCACAATTATGGATAACTTTGAAAGTTTAGAGTTACCTGAAAAAACTGTAGTGAATCATAAGCGTTATACAATAATTTCTGAAGAGGGATAATAGTGAAGAGACAAATTAATCCTCAATTAATATGGTTCATATCTAGTTTCATTATTTTTCACATTATTTTATTCATTATGCAAGGTGAAAAAGAAGTATTCTGGTACTTATATACTGGTATTATGCTGATTGCGGGCATTAGCTATGTCTTTTATCAACGTGACATCAAATCTAAACGATTACTTCAATCAATTGGATATGGTCTCATTGGTGCCATTATATTAGTTCTACTTCAGCTATTATTATCACAAATTTATAATGGCTTGTCATATGCATCCTTATTAAAAGAATTAATGCATGCTGGCGTATTTTATAAGTGGCAAATGCTAGTAACAATTGTAATTGCAATACCTTGTCATGAGTTATATATTAGAACAATATTACAAAATCAGTTGCAACTGAAATTCTCACAACCTATTATTGCAATCGTTGTGAGTGCCCTTGCATCTAGTTCACTATTTTTATATTTAGATAATTTAGCTATATTTATGTTTATATTTTTAGCACAACTCATATTATCTACACTGTATTTCTATACGAAAAGAATCGTAACATCTTATGTTGCTCAAATTGCAGCAATCATCATACTCGTTATAATTTTTAGTTAATACATTTACTAAAAAATAACCCCAAAAAAGTTTAGCAATTATGCTAAATTTTTTTGGGTTATTTTATACTAGATAACTTTAAAATGATGTTCTAAATCATATTTACCCTTTGATTCTGTTAGTTCTTCAATCATATATTCAATGACTGTCTTCTTCGCTCTCTCATACGTGGATTCAGAAATAATTTTATTTACGTGTCTAAATAAATAATCTGTCATAATAACTGAATATGAATCTTCTAAATCAATATTATCTATGTTAACTCTACTGCCTACAGGTTTACTCAAATCAATCGTATATTCAAAGCCTTTCCATACAGTCATAAGTGTCGGTTCTAAAATATGGTCATTATATTTAACCGTGTCCCCTTCTTTATACAGTGCTGTAGCTGTTCTTTCTATAATGCGCTTTATTTCAGCACCAGATAAATTAATTTTGACCGGTTTATCAGTATGTACATATGATTGATAGACATCTTTAACTTGTAGCTCGCCACGTAAACCATTACCTGTCGGATTCCCAATTTGCGCACAAACAAAATCAGATTCTTTAAATGCTCTCGTCATACTCTGTTGAATACATTCTATAAACTTATGCGGTTTAATAAATAAGTCCGTTAAATGTTTATAATCTAGCACAACAGGTACGTCAACGACGCTTTGTTCAGACCAATGTTGGACAGCTTTTTGGTCGAAATACGTTAACTCTAATAAATCTCTATCTTCAGGATAACTTGAGATTTCTACGTGCTTAATAGACGTATCGATAATTTCTACTGAATTAGCTCTTTTCTTGAATTGAATTGACATGTCTACAATATTTGTAGCATCTTTACCTGGTTGTATAAACTGTGTTTCTTCAACTTTTAGATCAACAATATGTTCTTGATGTCCAGTAATAATAACATTTACACCTTCCGTACTTTTCGTCATACTTTCTGCATTATTACTATAATATGATCTATAATTATTTTTATCTGTATAAGTGTGCAAACCACCATGGTATAACATAATTAAGAAGTCAGGGCTTTCTTTTTCATGTAAATATCTCACCCATTTTTTAGCTGTCGTCATGGACTCACCAACAAGCACTTCGTCTTCAAACTCAACATTTTTGTTTTCCATAAGGCCACTAGATGTAAATCCTATGATACCTATTTTTATACCCTCTACATATTTAATCGTATAAGGTGTTGTAAAATATGGTTCACGTGTTTTACTATGTTCAATATTTGCTGCTAACCAAGGAAATCTACTTAATGCAATAGATTTATTTAAGAAGTCTAACCCAAAGTTGAATTCGTCAGGGCTAACACCACTTGCATCAAATTGCATTTCATTCATCACTTTAATCATTGGATTTCTCTTATATGGGGCAATTTGAGCATAATAAAAAGCAAACATTGAACCTGATAACATGCCACCATTATCTAACAATAAGACATGGTGATTTGTTTTGCGTTTATGTTTAACGTAAGTGGCCATCTTTAGAATGTTACCACTAATACCACTTTTTCCTATTTGTCCATGTAAGTCAGAAGTAGCTAATAAATCAATTGTTATGGTTTCATTCATATTCAATGCTATCCCCACCTTTTTTATTTATTTTACCATTTTTAAATACTGTTAGGGCAGTATATGAACATTTGGATGGAAAATTTATTTAATATGTATTGGCAATAATTGTTAATCATAATATACTCTATTAGTAATCAATAAACTTGGAGGCAATAATGAAATCATTTAATAAATTAATTATCATTAATTTTGCTATCGCTTTAGTCATTTCATTAATGATTGGTATTATTATAAGTAAAAATTATACAAATAGAGTTAATCAAAGATTAGAAACGACAAAAGAAATTGTAAACTTAAAAATTAATACCTTTATAAATGAATCAAATAGCATTTCTGAATCTTTAACAACCATTTTATCTAACAGCCGAAACGAAAAATTTATTAATCAGTTTTTAGAGGATAATCACGCAAGGTATACTTGGATTGACCATATTTATATTTTGAATGATCAAAAACAAATCGTTTATGATTCTAAAGGAACTGATTATACCTCTCTTAAAGATTTTAACAAATATAAATTTCATTTTCCTTTTACAGCTAATTCAAGTTTAAGTAGTGAAAAAGTTTCATTAAAAAATGCCAATACATTATTATTAACCAATCATTTAAAAGTACAAAACAAAGACTACACTGTTGCTTCAGAAATAAATATGTCATCATTTAAAAATGAAATTAATTTAATCTCTAAAAGATATCATATTCAAGTCAATGGTATCGATGGTACTGAAATTTATCAAGTTGGAAAAAAATATAAGCATTCTAAATCCATAAATTATTTATATGATCAATTACCTATCTCATTAACAATTAGCGGACAATATAACTTTATGACGCGCATTATTTTACCGAGTATTTTTATATTTTTAGTTGTATTTTTATTATTATCTATTGTTACACTTATATTTAAAAATAGATCCGAACGATTAGAACATGAAAAAGTAATTGAACAAGCAAATAGTGAAAAGCTTAGACTAATTGGTACACTCGCTGCTAATACAGCACATGAAATTAAAAATCCACTTACTAGCATTAATGGATTTATTGAACTAACTAGAATGAAATATGATAGAGATAAACAAGACTATCATTTTAATATTATTTCAGAAGAACTAGATAGAATTAATAATATCGTTACACAATTTTTATTTTTAGGAAAGCCAACCAACCTTACCTATTCAAATGTAGACATTAATCAATCTATCAAAGAAGTTTCACAATTTTTGAAGTATGAGCTTGAACAACATAACATTAATATTACTTTAACATTACCAGGTTCTCCTATTGTTGCATTTATTTCAGAAGATCAATTAAAACAAATTCTCATCAATCTTATTCAAAATGCTAAAGATGCCTTATTAGATATAAAACAACCAGAAATTGAAATTCAATTACAACGTACACATGCAAACCAAGCTACTATTATATTTAAAGATAACGGTGCCGGTATGTCTAAAGAAACACAACAAAAGATATTTGATCCTTTCTTTACAACGAAAGAATCTGGTAGTGGCCTCGGTTTATACTTAAGTAAGAAACTCATTGAAGATTGGGAAGGCGAAATTAGCGTATTTACGAATATGACTAAAGGTACTACGTTTATAATCACCATACCTACTATTAATCCATAATAAAAAGCAAGCGGCATAGTCGCTTGCTTTTTATATTTAACCTATTTGTATACGTTCTTTAGGATAATGGAATTTATCAGGTGTTGATTTTCCACCTAACATGACGACGAAACATAATAGTCCTACCCGACCTATAAACATCAACATCATGATAACGATTTTAGATCCTAATTGTAAGCCATCTGTAATGCCCATTGATAAACCACATGTCCCAAATGCTGACATCGTTTCAAAGAATATAGATAACAAATCATGTTTACCATTTTCAAACCGAACGACAGATAGTACACCAACAAACGTTATCGCTAATGCAAGTGAAATAACTGCAAATGATCTTTGGATATCAATTGGATGTATTTCTCTATTGAAAGCTTTTATCGTTGTTCGACCATTACTAAAGTTCACTAAATATAATATCAGTATCGTAAATGTTGTCGTTCTTATACCGCCACCTACTGAACTTGGTGAAGACCCTATAAACATTAGCCCGCCTAAAAAGAAGTTTGTTGCTTCAGTAAAATGACTTAAATCTATAGTTGAAAGTCCAGCACTTCTTGTAGATGAAGATTGGAACATTGCATAGAATAAAGCTTTATGCCACGACACATCTTTAAATGCATTTGAAAACTCAAATAAATAAATCACGATTGTGCCTAGTAAAAATAAAAACAAATAAGTGGCACTCGCTATTTTTGTGAAAAGCGAGAACCTAAAGTTTGGAATTGTATTTTTCATGTATGTTTTGACTTCAATCAACACAGGGAACCCTATTGCACCTAACATAATAAGTAACATAATGATTGTTTGAACGAAATAATCATTAGCATAAGGTGCTAATGATTCGCCCGTAATATCAAGACCACCATTTGTAGTTGCAGAAACAGATGCAAAGATACCGTGATGTATCGCTTCTTTCACCGATCCAATATCTTTATAGAAATAAAATGATAACAATATCGCACCAATGACTTCAATCATTAAAATTGTTCTCACAATATCTAATATTAACTTAACAACACCATTCATAGCATTTGAATTGCTATCTAACATAATTAATTGGCGTTCACGTAAGCCGATATGTTTACCTAAAATGACCCAAAGTAATGTACCAATTGCCATTACACCTATGCCACCGATATTAAGAATAATAAGGATGATAGCTTGTCCAAATGTGGTAAATGTATCTTCAATTGTAACAGGCGTTAACCCCGTTACACTGACACCAGATACAGCAACAAATAATGTATCAACTGGTGCGATTTTAACACCAGGTTTAACAACATAAGGTAAATTTAATAATAAAAAGGCGACAATAATTGCGCCCAAATAATATAATACAATACCCTGCTGTGGAGTCATTTTTTGAAAAAAGTATTTTATAATGGACACAAATTGTCACCTCTTATTATTTCAATGTTAATTTTTTCGTTATTTCTTTTCCATCTCGGATAAGCTTCAAGTTAACACTGTCGCCTTTTTTATGATTATTATATAATTCTTTTCTAAATTCAAGATTATTTTCAATTTTTGTATCGTTAATACCAACGATTACATCATTAAATTTAACGCCAGCTTTGTCCGCATTACCGTCTTTTGTAACACCAGTAATGGTCATTCCTGATTTATATTTATCGGGTAAAGATATTTGTGACTTTTCACTATCACTCATTTTAGAATAGTTTTGAGCCATGATACCTAATTCTGGACGTTCAATTTTACCGTTTTTCTCTAATTTATTAATGTAGTCAGTAGTGTCATTAGAAGGAATTGCAAAAGCCATACCTTCTACATTAGGCATATCGATTTTCAACGATACGATACCTATTAAATTACCTTGTGAGTCTAATATAGGTCCACCTGAGTTACCAGGATTGACTGCAGCATCTGTTTGGATAGCTTTAATTTCCCAATCATACTCGTCATCACCATTAAAATCAACAGGAACTTTTCTGTCTAGACCTGAAACAACGCCTGTAGAAATACTATTTTGGAATTCAGAACCTAACGGACTACCTATTACAATAGCTGTTTCACCTAAAATCAAATTGTCTGAGTCCTCAAATTTAATTGGTTTAAAATCTTCAGTTTTTTCGATTGGAATCGTTAAGACTGCAATATCAGACCATTGATCTGAACCTAATACTTTACCGTCATACTTTTTACCATTTGCTGTTGTAATAATTGGTTTCTTATCAGTTGATACAACATGTGCGTTTGTTACTATGTATGCTTTTTTATTTTCAACTTTATAAACGACGCCTGAACCGACGCCGCTATTTTCTTCTTTTTCCTTAGCTGAAGATTCTTTCTTACTAGATACATCTGAATCTTCATGAGATACACCCACGACTGAGTTTTTAGATTTCTCTACAGCTTCCATAACATTCGTAATAGGTTTTTGGAATCCTTTTTGAGATTGCTTTTCTTCAATTGTTTTTCTACTTTCGTTAGGAGGATTTACATTTTGGAATATACTCCACACTAAAATAAATATTAATATGATTGCTAAAATGATTGCAATGATTGGCCAATGTTTTTCTATTTTAGTTAAAAATGTATTGAGAAAACTATTTTTATTTTGAGATTTTTGTTCTACTTTTTCATCATGTTTAGCACCGAGCTGTTTATTTATTTCAAAGTCATTATCGTTAGAAAAAGTTTTACCCGTCTCTGCCTGTTTTTGTTCACTTACTTTTTCATATCTAATCACTTCAGGTTCTTCTTCAGAGTCTATTCCGTGGTGTTCATCATCTGTTTGAACTTCATCTTTATGTAATACTTCATCTTGTTCACTATATTCTTGATGTGATTCAGCAAGTCGGTCATCATCTAAATCAATTGTTGGATGCAATTTAGATTCTTCTTCTTGTTTTTTGATTTCTTCTTTTGTTAATTTTTCAATACGTGCTTTTTGCATATTTTCCTTAACACGTAATTCATTTTTCTTTTGAAGTTCTCGTTCATTCGCTTTTTTTATTTCATTTTCTTTTTTCTCTTGTTCGATTCTTTTTTCACGTTCTTCATTATGAAAAAATTCACGTCGCTGTCTCTTATATTCATTTCTAGGAATGACATGCTTTTTTCGTGACATTTATTGCCCTCCTCAATCTAAACACTTAATGTATCTATTATGCCATATAATACTAAATTTATTAACATAAAACCATTGTAATTCTCAATATTATACACCTATTTTTACATATATTTGCAAATTCATTCAATATGAATTATTCATTTTAAAAAAACATAAAAAACACCAACAAAGTCAACTATAAACTTTGTTGGTGTTTTGTCTAATAAATATTAATTTGTTGTCTTTTTATTATTACGTACTGAAGTGATCCAGCCAATAATAACGAGTAATAATAATACTGACCAGAATATTGATTGCCATAATATGCCATGTGGGAAATCATGAGGTAATACACCAATTTCATCATGTGCCAATACAATCACAAACAGTTTAATACCTACCCAACCTACAATAGCAAATGCTGCCGCTTCTAAATTTGGATATTTGTTTAATAATTCAACAAAGTATGTTGCTGCAAATCTCATAATAACAACACCAATAATACCACCAACAAACATAACACCAAACTGACCAGCATCCATACCACCAAAGTGTATACCTAGTGCTGGTAGTGTCACCGCGATAGCGAAAGCTGCTAACATTGAGTCAATTGCAAATGCTATATCCGCAAATTCTACTTTTAATACCGTCATCCAGAAGTTCTTTTTCAATTTATGATGACCGTGTCCATCTGAAGGAAATTCTGATTCAGAGAAATCATCTTTAGCTTCTACGTCGTCTGGCGTCTTGAGCTCTTCACCTTTATGCTTTCTAAAGTCTATCAAATTCTTAATAGACATATAAATTAAATATAATGCCCCTGCCGCTTGAATTGGCCAGAAGTTAGCTAAGAAACTAATTAAGAATAATGATAAAAATCTAAACACAAACGCTCCTAATAAGCCATAGAACAATGCTTTTTTCCTTAAATCTTCTGGTAAATGTTTGACCATTACGGCCATAACAACAGCATTATCTGCAGCTAATAATCCTTCCAGAAATATTAATACAACTAATACCCAACCGTAACTAATTAACAAACTCGGATCCATCTATTCACACTCCATTCTTTTTTTTGTAAAAAACAAAAGAGACCATGCCTAATAAAAGGCAAAGGTCTCACTTAACATTTATATGATGTCCATATTACCGGAAACTTACGTTTCGTAATGACGATAATATGCTAGAATTTTTAAGTTCTAAAGTTACTCCCCTTCGACAAAGTCGTAGGTCTATTTAGTTTTACTTAATTATTATACAATGTTTTGTTCATTATAACAAACTAAATAATTTAATTTCTGGGAATTTATCTTCAAACCATCTAGTTGCAAATTCATTTTCAAACAAGAATACATATTGATCATATCGGTCTTTAACTAATATAGATCGACTTGAATTCATATTGTCCGTAATATCTTTTTCATTTTCAATCCATCTTGCTATTTTCTTACCAACTTGTTCCATAACAACATCAACATTATATTCATTTTTCATACGATGCTCGAACACTTCAAATTGTAATTGTCCAACTGCACCCAATATGATTTGATTCGTGTGCAAAGTTTTATAAAGTTGAATCGCTCCTTCTTGAACTAATTGTTCAATCCCTTTATGGAAATGCTTTTGTTTCATGACATTTTTAGCGCTAACTTTCATAAATATTTCAGGGGTAAATTGAGGTAAGGATTCAAAATGGAATTTTTGATTTCCGCCTACAAGCGTGTCACCAATTTGATAATTTCCAGTGTCATATAACCCTATAATATCACCACTAACAGCATGGTTTACAGTTTGTGTATCATCTGCCATAAATGAAGTTGAACGTGTGATTTTTTGTTTTTTCTTATTACGTTGAAGTGTAACATCCATGCCTCTTTCGAATGCACCACTCACGACTCTCATAAATGCGATTCTATCTCTATGTCTTGGATCCATGTTAGCTTGTATCTTAAAGATAAATCCTGAGAAGTCTGGATCGAACGGATCAACAACATCTCCTTCTTCAGTCTTGCGGCCACTTGGCATTGGCGCATAATCAACATACGCATTAAGGAAATTTTGAACACCGAAATTCGCTAATGCTGAGCCGAAAAATACCGGTGTTAACTCTCCAGCTAACAATAATTCTTCATCAAATTGTTCACCGACTTCATCTACAAGCATTAACTCATCGATTGCCTGTGCAAATTGTGAATCATTTTTGATTGGATGATCTTCTTCTAATTCATAGTCGTCATTTAAATGTAAGATATTCTCTTCATCTCTGAATGGCTCAATTGTCTTATCGGATCTATCGATAATTCCAAAGAAATTCTGTCCCATTCCAATTGGCCAATTCATAGGATAAGTTTCAATTTCTAATGTTTTCTCAATTTCTTCTAAAAGTTCAAAAGGCTCTTTACCCATTCTGTCTAATTTGTTAATAAATGTAAAAATAGGAATACCTCTCATTTTACATACTTTAAACAATTTCAACGTTTGCGGTTCGATACCTTTCGCACAGTCAATAACCATTACAGCACTATCTACAGCCATTAATGTTCTATACGTATCTTCAGAAAAGTCTTCATGTCCTGGTGTATCTAATATATTTATGTTGTAATGATCATAATCAAATTGCATAACTGAACTTGTAACAGAAATACCACGTTCTTGTTCTACTTTCATCCAGTCACTTGTCGCAAACTTCCCTGTCTTTTTACCTTTAACGGTACCTGCTTGTCTAATCGCACCACCAAAAAGTAATAATTTTTCAGTCAATGTTGTTTTACCAGCATCTGGGTGGGATATTATCGCAAATGTCTTTCTACTTTCTACTTCTTGTTTAATCGTCACAATTCATTTCTCCTTATAATTCGGATGTCCATTGGCTAATTCTATTTGCTAATTCATTTGCTTCATCTTCATCAAGTACATTAAACAAATGCAAGTACAAATGCTCAATTAAAGATTCTCCGTATAAATCGTAATCTACTTCAATAGACCAAAATAAATCCGGAATCGAAATCACAAAATATTCTTCTTTTTTATTTTCATATATATAAACTTTACAATTTAAGTTTTGCGAATGACTTTCTCTAATCTTCACTTGGCTTTCCTCCATATTTTTCATATGCTGCCTCTAAACCGATTAAATCATCTCTATGAGGCACTTTAATATGTCCAGGCATGATTTGATATGGTTCTCTCCCTTTAGATGCGAGAACAACTGTATCACCTGGCTCAGAAATTTCTATTGCATGTTTAATGCCTTCTGCTCTATCTTCAAATTCTACATAATTATTATGTGTCGCTCCTTTAGCTAATTCTGCTGTTAACATTTTAGGATCATCATTTGCAGGATTATCTGGCGTAAATATCACATAATCTGCTCGACAACTTATTTTACCCATTTCTGGTGTTTTTGTTAAGTCTCTTTCTCCTGCCATGCCAACTAAGAATATTAATTTTTGTTTTACAAATGGTTTCACTGCATCTATTAATTTATCCATTCCATCTGGTGTATGTGCATAATCAATAATTAAATCTATTGGTAAGTTTCTATCTAATACTTCTAAACGCCCTTCAACTGCAGGCATATTTCCAACTGCTTTAGTAATATCGTTTAATTCATAACCTTGTGCCCACAAACCTATAATGCTCGCTAATAAATTAAGGACATTAAATTTACCTAAATAAGGTGACTGTACCTTGTAAGAACCAAATGGTGTTACAAGTGTAAAGCGCACACCCCTTATAGATTCTTCTATATCTTTAGCCATAAAATCCGCTTCGTTATCAATGCCATATGTAAATATTTCGTACGGTGATACAGGTATTAATTCTTTTATAAATGGATCATCTGCATTCAATATGACATATTTGTCTTTTCTGTAGTCTTGACCTAATTGGCTAAATAATAATGATTTAGCATGTCCGTAAGCTTCCATCGTACCATGAAAATCTAAATGATCTTGTGTTAAATTTGAAAAAATAGCGATATCAAATTCTAACCCTCGAAGTCTACCGATAACTAACCCGTGACTTGAGACTTCAAATGTCATACTCTCACATTCTTTATCAACCGCTTCAACGATATGTTTCGTTAAAGTAACGGTTTCTGGAGTTGTATTGACACCTTTTGTAACTGTTTCATTAATTTGAAAACCGTTTGTTCCTAAATATGCACTATTTTTACCTAAACCTCTCGTTAAATGATGAATCATTGTCGCAATTGTCGTCTTACCATTTGTACCAGTTACGCCAATTGTCGTTAATTTTTGACTAGGAAAATCAAATAATACATGACTAAAGATACTTGCCACTTTCAATGTATCCTTAACCACAATTAATAATACCTCATCATTTAATTCTACATAACGATCACTCACAATGACACTACATCCTTGCTCAACCACATTCGGTATAAATTTATGACTATCTACCGTATATCCTTTTGATGCCACAAATATAGAGCTTTCTTGAGCATTTCTTGAATCTGTCGTAATATCATGAACTTCTTGGTCAATTTGACCGTAAGTTTGTTTAATTTTTATTTTATTTAATAACGTTTTAACATTCATCGTTATTGCTCCTTTATTTTCAATAGGTTTATTATACACTTTCTTATGTTGATTTTATAGCTTAGACTATAACTATAAACAATTATAAAATAAGTGAGCGTTTACTTTTAAATAAAGGGGTGCTTTTATGATTAATATTCAATCCATATCCAAATCTTATGGAAAAGCAGTTATTTTAAAAGATGTAACAACTCAATTTGAACCTGGTTTAATAACAGGTTTAATTGGCCCATCAGGTGCAGGCAAGACGACTTTAATCAAATGTATTTTAGGCATGACAACTATGGATTCTGGTACAATTACGATCAATGGCAATCGTATTCCTAACAGAGAAATTTTAAGGTCTATTGGTTACATGTCTCAAAGTGATGCTTTATTTGATGATTTAACAGCTGTTGAAAATTTGAAATTCTTTGCGAAATTATATATTCATAAAGCACTTAAATTAGATATCAACGAACAAATCGAACGCACGCTGGAAATTGTCAACTTAACACACGAAAAACATAAAAAAGTTAAAGCATTTTCTGGAGGTATGAAACGCAGATTATCTCTTGCAATTAGTATGATTCAAAATCCAGACATATTGATTTTAGATGAGCCAACAGTTGGCATCGACCCTAGATTAAGAAAATCAATATGGAATGATTTGTTTCAATTTAGAGATGAAGGCAAGACAATTCTTATTACAACACATGTATTAGATGAGGCTGATAAATGTGATCGTTTATTACTAATGAGAGAAGGCCAAATTATTTCTTATGGTACGCCAAATGAAATTAAATCATCATATAACGTAAATACGATTGAAGATGTCTTTCTAGCGTTAGGAGATGGTGTACATGATTAATATTGCCACGCGAATTTTCAAACAAGTCATAAGAGATAAACGTACCCTTATGCTCTTACTCGTTGCACCGTTATTAATAATGACGTTGATTTATTTTTTATTTAACTATTCAGATGAGTCAACTGATCTAAAAGTGGGTACATATCAAGTAAACGATCAAATCATTTCAACCCTCAAAAACCAAGATATTAACATTCAGACTTATTCAAATCAACTAGATTTAAAACATAAATTTAAAGCTGATCATTTAGACGGTTTTCTATCATTAGACGATAACAAACTAAATATTACTTACGAAAATACTGATCCAAGCAAAACGAGTCAATTAAAGTTAACCATCAATAAATTGATCATCATGCAAAGCACAAAACAATTGTCATCTGTCGTTAATCAACAAGGGAAAATCATTCAGTCTATAACTCAACAACTACCAAAAGCCGAAAAGTCTCAAGTTTCGGCTAAATACCCAAATCATATAACAAAGTTAGATGCCAAAGAGTATTATTTACATGGTGATAAAGATACAAATTATTTTGATACTATAAGTCCTATTTTAATCGCATTTTTCGTATTCTTCTTTACATTCTTAATTTCAGGTATTTCATTACTCAAAGAAAGAACATCTGGAACTTTAGAAAGAACATTATCATCACCTATTAAAAAACATGAAATTATTTTAGGTTATATAATAGGTTATGGTACATTTGCCATCATACAAACAACTTTGATTGTTTTATATGCTATTTATGTATTACAAATGGTTACTGAAGGCAACATATTATTAGTATTTATTACGAATGTACTCATGTCATTTATAGCACTTACACTTGGTTTATTGTTATCGACATTCGCATCATCAGAATTTCAAATGATTCAATTTATTCCTTTAGTTGTGATTCCTCAAGTCTTTTTTGCAGGAATCATACCAGTGGAAAGCATGCATAAAGTACTCGTATATATAGCACATATCATGCCGTTATATTATGCAGGTGATACCATTCAAAATGTTATGTTAAGAGGCTATCACTTATCAGATATTTATATGAATTGGATAATACTATTAGGTATATTCTTCTTACTGTTAGTATTAAATATGATTGGTATGAATCGATACAGAAAAGTTTAACCAAATCACATGCATAATCACGTATAATTTGTTAAATATCTCCAACTAAAACATTGATATAGTATAAAGTTTTTATATTAATTTTGTAATTATATGCAATATCTTTTCACAAAATAGCTAAAATGCGTTAAACTATCATAGAAATTAAATACAAATACGGAGTGTGGCTAATGGTTTCTCAAAACAAAAAATTATTGATTATTACAGGTTCTTTCGGTAATGGTCATCTACAAGTTACGAATAGTATTGTGAAACAATTTGGTGAAATGAATTTAAATCATTTAACTGTTATTGAGCATGATTTATTTTTGGAAGCACACCCTATTATGACTTCAATTGCGAAACAATGGTATATAAACAGCTTTAAGTATTTCAGAAATATGTATAAGTTCTTCTACTATAGTAGACCTGAACAAATTGATAAATGTTTCTACAAATACTATGGATTAAATAAATTATTGAATTTACTTATAAAAGAAAAGCCTGATTTGATTTTGTTAACTTTTCCGACACCAGTTGTATCAGTTTTAACGGAACAATTCAATTTAAATATACCTATTGCTACAGTTATGACAGACTATCGTTTACACAAGAACTGGGTAACACCACACTCAAATAGATACTATGTAGCAACGAAAGATTTGAAAAATGAAATTGAATCTATCGGTGTAGAAAGCGATGCAATCAAAGTAACAGGCATACCTATTTCTAAACAATTTGAGCAACCAATCGATCGATATCACTGGTTAACGAAACACAAACTAGATCCAGACAAGAAAGTTATTTTAATGTCTGCTGGTGCTTTCGGTGTATCAACAGGTTTCTCAACTATGATTAGTAAAATAGATATGTATGCTAAAGACACTCAAGTTGTCATGATATGTGGTAATAGTAAAAGCTTGAAAAATGAACTTAGACATCATTTTAAAGATAATGATAATGTGCTGATACTCGGCTATACGAAACATATGAATGAATGGATGGCATCTAGCCAACTTATGATTACTAAACCAGGTGGTATCACTATTTCAGAGGCGTTCTCTAGACATTTACCACTTATATTCTTAAATCCAGCACCTGGACAAGAGTTAGAAAATGCTGAGTATTTTAGACAAAAAGGATACGGTAAAATAGCACACACGCCAGAAGAAGCGACTAAACTCGTTATTTCACTCATGAATCAACCATCTAGACTTAAAGAAATGACACAACTACTAGAAGAAAATTATATTGAAAAATCAACAGAAAATATTTGCAAAGACTTACTTTCATTATTAAGTGATTCACTTTCTTATAATGAAGTTTATGGAAAGGTTCCTATGTATGCCAAATACTTCATCAGATAAAACATTTCACAAAAAAGATTTTCGGTTAATGCTCATCATATTATTTATGATGGAATTTGCGAGAGGAATGTACATTTTAAGTTATTTACCAATTCTACCAACAACCACTGCTAAAGTGACTGTTGGTATTACTTCTTTAGCTATTTCTTTACACTTTATTAGTGATGCATTAACGAATTTCGTAATAGGTTTTCTTCTAAAACGATTTGGTCCAACAGTTATATTAACGTGTGGATTTATATTAGCATTTACGAGTTTAGCACTCATTATTTTCATACCATCACCTATCGTATTTATTTTAAGTGCCATATTATTAGGTATCGCAGTTAGTCCAATTTGGGTCATTATGTTATCCAGTGTTGACGAAGTATCTAGAGGTAAACAAATGGGATATGTTTATTTCAGTTGGTTAGTTGGATTATTATCAGGTATGATTTTCATGAATTTACTATTTAAACTACATCCTACGAGATTTACATTTATGATGGCTTTATGTGTACTTGTTGCATGGATATTATTCTATTTTGTTAAAGTACAGCTCACAAATTACGAAAGTAAATCTGTTAAAAAACAACTACGTGAAATCGTACAAGTAACAAGAAGACATTTATTGCTATTTCCAGGTATCTTTTTACAAGGATCTGCAATCGGCATGCTTGTCCCTATATTGCCAACATACGCAACAAAACATATGGGTGTTACGACACTAGAATATACACTTTTACTCATTGTTGGCGGTATTGGATGTACCATTTCGATGTTATTCTTTTCTAAATTGATGGACAAACATTCTAAAGCATTTACACACCTTGTGATTTTTATAGGATTTTTAGCATATAGCTCATTTATATTTGGATTAACCGTATTAACACAATTATTTATCGTTCTATTGATTGCTTTACTCATTGGTACGATTTATGGGCTACTCTTACCAGCATGGAACACATTTATGGCTGGTCAAATTCATAATAAAGTGCAAGAAGAAACATGGGGTGTCTTCAATAGTGTTCAAGGATTTGGAACAATGATTGGCCCCGTATTAGGTGGGTTAATATCTGAAGTATTTAGAGATGTATATTATACAATTTATGCTTCAAGTATTATGTTCTTATTCTTAGCATTATTCTACGGCACATTCTTTATTATAAATTATAGAAAAAGAAAATCTGCATAAAATAAAAGGAAGCAGAAGGGATTAAATTAATACCTTCTGCTTCCTTTTTTATATAAGATAAATTGAAATTTATCCTAAAGTATATGAAGCTTCTTCAGACCAAGTTTCGTCTTCATTTTGCTTCATAAGTTTAATTGTATCAATTGTTTCTGAATGATCTATACCAGCCATTCTTACTTGACCATAAATATCTTCAAATTCTTGGCTTGAAAGCCCTTGTGCAATTGTAAAGTGTGGTACGAATGGATGTGTACTCTCACCATAGAATGCTTCATTATTAAATTTACTAAATAAAGATTCTAATTCATCCGTTTTAGTCACTTTAAAATAAATAACGTTTTTAGTAGGTGCAAAGCTAGATGCCTTAGACACTTGAATATTTAATGGTTCAAATTCCTTAGCTGTTGTTTCTAATTGTGATTTCACTTCATTTAATTTACTATCTTCAATTTCAAATTTCTCTTTAATTGTAATATGCGGTGCAATTAACGCATAGTGTTTGTCATATCTCTTACGATATGCATTCACTTTTTCTTGGAATGGTTTAGACGGAATAAGTACGATGCCTAATTTCATAATGATACTTCCTCCTTTGTTTTTCTACATTATTATTATATCAAATTTTTTTGATTTTGATGACTTAAAAAGTAACTTAACATATTTGGTAATTCAGGCTTCCATGTTTTCCATGTATGTCCACCATCTAATTCAGTGTATTCATATGTTAAATCTTCCTGTTTAACTCGTTCACTGAATGATCGATTCGGTGTTAAAAAGTCTGCCATATCTCCACTAATAAGTTTGAAAGAATCTTCTTCTTTACCTATATAATGTTTGATTGTTAATAGATGTTTAGATGAGCAATTATTAAATGCTTCTATTACTGTATCGTTGATTAGTGGACTGAACAGTCCTGCTTGACTAAAATGATGCGGGTATTCTAAACATGTCATTAAAGCGATACTTGCTGCTAGACTATCGCCTAGTAACATTCTTGCATTACCTACTTTCAAAGTTGAGAATGTTTTATCAATATAAGGACATAGCTCTTTAACCACAAATTGTGACGTTTCTTTTCGATATTCTCCATCGGGATGAAATTCTGTTCTTCTCTTATCTACATCTTCATAGTGAACACCGACAATAATTGCCCTTTCTATCTCATCATTTGTTCTTAATTTCTCGTATGCCCGATGAATTTGACCAAATTGGAAAAAGTCCCTACCGTCAAATGTAATAATCACATGATGTTTATATAGATCTGTATAGTCTTTAGGTAAGTAAATTGAGATTGTCACTTCCCTTTTCAAAAATTTACTTTCAAGTTTTATTTGGTCAACAAGACCTATTTTTTTATCCATAAAGAACGCTCCCAACTGTACATATAATTTTATTGTACAGTAGAGAGCGTATATTTGAAAGCGTTTGATATTGTTTAATTATTTATCATCCAAGTTATATTCTTTTAAACGTTTAGGATAATCTTCATGCCAGAATTTTGCTGTTGGCACTTCATCTGGTTCTGGTCTATATATCGCATAATAACCTGACCCTTTTTGTTTTTTCTGAATTTCAAAGTCACGTAATGCTCTTAAGGCTGGTTTATGGAGTATCCAAATTGCAATGATATTTAACCATGCCATCATACCTACACCTAAGTCACCCATTGCCCACGCTACATCAGCTGTTTTAACACATCCGTATATTGTAGCACCTATGAGAACTAACCGTACTAATATAATCCATATCTTCTGTTTATCGGACGGTATGATATAACTTACGTTAGTCTCTGCGATATAGTAATATGCCAGTATCGTTGTAAATGCGAAGAAGAACAATGCTAACGCAATAAAGTAAGAACCGAAACCTGAGTATGCTGGATCAAACGTGTAGTTGTCTCCAGAGAATGCTTTATCAATCCCTGCTTGAGCATACATCGCTGTACCTGATACGTCCTTACTACCATCTGGACCTTGAACATAAATACCATTGTCTTGAATTAAATGTGGCGAACCATCTTTATTTGTTTCACCGTCTGTCGTATTAAATGTACCTGACATTAAAATCATTAATGCTGTTGCTGTACATACTAATAAAGTATCTACATAAACTGAGAATGCTTGTACAAGTCCTTGTTTCGCTGGATGTGATACTTCTGCAGCGGCAGCAGCATGTGGTCCAGTACCTTGACCTGCTTCGTTTGAATAAAGTCCACGTTTAACACCAATTTCAATCATCGCACCGAAAATCCCACCAAAAGCAGCTTCTACACCAAATGCAGATTTGAAAATTAATGCGATTAAACCTGGAACTGCTTCAATATTTAATATAATAATAACAACTGCTAAACCTATGTAAACAATAGCCATAAAAGGTACAACGGCTGTCGCAACATTTGCAATTGCTTTGATACCACCGAAAATGATAAGTGCTAATAATACAGCTAATACTATAGCAATAACCCAAGGATTTAATCCAAATGCATTTTTCATTGAAGAGGCAATGGCATTTGATTGAACACCCGGAAGCAATAGACCTACAGATAGTACTGTAACAAGTGCAAATATAATTGCATATATTTTACCAGCTTTACCTTTTATACCTGATTCTATGTAGTATGCTGGTCCACCACGATATTGACCATTTATTTCTCTTTTATAAATTTGACCAAGTGTTGATTCGATAAATGCCGAACTCGCACCTAGAAATGCTGTAGCCCACATCCAGAATACTGCACCAGGACCACCGATAAAGATTGCTGTTGAAACACCAACAATATTACCTGTACCAACACGACCTGCTAATGATACTGCAATTGCTTGGAAAGAAGAAATACCAGTTGGTGACTTTTCCCCTTGAAACATTAAACGAATCATTTCTTTAAAGTGCCTGACTTGGAAGAACCTCATCATAAATGAAAATAAAACACCAGTCAGTAAAAGACCATACACTAACGCTTTACTCCATACAATCTCATTCGCAAAGCTAACAATAGATTCCATAATTAATCTCCCCTTTGTTGTAAGCCTTAAGATAACTTCATGTTCAGAAAATTTTGAAATTACCTTGTTATGATTATACCATGTATAAATACACAATCAATATTTTTTTGAAATGCTCTTAACACAAATTGTAAGCGCTTACTATATTGTTAAAAAAGCTTTTTAGAAATAGTAAGTATAAATGCACACAAATTCATATATTCACAAATACGTTATAATTATTCTAATCCGTACAACTTAAAATAATATATAAAAATATAAACTTTTAAACATTACACGAATTCTAGAAACTATTTTATTTATCATTGTTAATTCTGTAATTTCGCTTATAATATAAAAGTATGAGAAAGTTTGATAAGGAGGACTTCTATTGTTAAATAAAGCATGGTTTCGTACAGGAATAGCTATTCTCCTTACGTTTCTAATTATAAAAATCTTTATGGAAATAAATGAAATATTTTATCCAATCATCATTATCGTAAAATCCATATTACTACCATTATTATTAGGTGGATTCTTATTCTATATTTGTTTACCTTTTCAAAAAATGTTAGAGAAAAGAAAAGTACCCAGATGGGGAAGTATTTCGATCATCATCGTTGCATTAATACTGATTGTTGTATTATTTATCTCAATCATTGCACCAGTTCTAACAAATCAAATTAATAATTTAATCAAGAATATTCCCTATATACAACGTGAAATTCAGCATGTTGTAGATTATGCTTTACAACAAAGAGATCGATTACCAGAAAATATATCACAAAAAATTAATGATTCAATCGAAAGTATAAGCGGTATCGTAACAGATATGTTAACAAACCTATTTAGTTATATATCATCATTTGTTTCAACAATGTTCTTATTAATCTTAGTGCCTTTCTTCTTAATATATATGTTAAAAGATCACGAAAGATTTATTCCATTTATAGCTAGACCTTTCAAAGGTCGTACAAAATGGTTTGTCGTTAATTTAAGTAAAGACATTAATCAAACATTGCAATCATATATACAAGGTCAAGTTACAGTTAGTGTTATATTAGGTGTACTATTGTACTTAGGTTATACATTTGTAGGTTTGGATTATGCATTACTTTTAGCTTTATTGGCACTCATCACAAACATGATTCCATTCCTAGGACCATGGTTAGCATTTATACCAGCAGCAACAATCGCACTCATACAAGATCCTATGATGCTCGTTTGGGTAAGTATTATCACATTAATTTGTCAGCAACTTGAAGGGAACGTGATTACACCAAACATTATGGGTAAATCATTAAACATTCACCCACTTACAATCATTACTGTTATATTAGCTGCAGGTAATTTAGGCGGTTTCGTAGCTATCTTAATAGCCGTACCAACATACGCAGTACTTAAGACAATCGTTCGAAATGTATACACACATAGACAATCTATTAGTTCAAGTGCGAACCGTACAGTTGAAGACGATCCAATACATGATAACAACTTAAAATAAACAAAAAACTGAAACCAATGCGGTTTCAGTTTTTTGTTTGGTGTGGAAGATATGTAGTGTATGTAATTATGGCCGCTCTAAGTTACAATTCCGCCAAGTTTTGTTAATATAGACGTCCTTAGTTAAAATTCCCCACCTTTTTGTCACTACATATACAAAAAACCAACAAAATCATAGATTTTGTTGGTTCTCTAAATTATCTTACAACATGGTAACCTGAGTCTACATGAATATTCTCACCTGTTACACCGCTTGAGTAGTCACTTAATAGATAAGCTGCTGTTTTACCTACTTCTATAATATCTACATTACGTTTTAATGGTGAACGTTCTTCAATTTCTTTAAGGATCGCATTGAATCCACCTACACCTTTTGCACTTAATGTACGGATTGGACCTGCAGAGATAGCATTTACTCGAATGTTATCTTCTCCTAAGTCACGTGCTAAATATTTAACGTTTGCTTCTAAACTTGCTTTAGCTACACCCATTACATTGTAGTTAGGTACTGCATATTCTCCGCCTAAATAAGTTGTTGCAACGATGCTGCCACCTTCTGGCATTAATTTTTTAGCTTCTCTTGCAACGATTGTTAATGAATAAGAACTAATATCTTGTGCTAATAAGAAACCTTCACGAGATGTATCAGTAAATCTTCCTCTTAAGTCTTCCATATTAGCAAAAGCGATTGAATGGTAAACACCATCTATATAACCAAATTTTTCTCCAATTTGTTCAAAAGCATTTACAACGTGATCGTCTTTTTGAACATCACATTCAAAAATATGTTGTCCTTTTTGATTTTTTAATTCTTCAAATAATTTAACAAGTTGATCTTTACTACGTTCTTTTCTGTATGTGAATACTAAGTTAGCACCTAGTTCGTCTAACACTTTAGCTACACCAAAGCCAATACTTCTTTTGTTCGCAATACCCATGATTACATATGTTTTACCTTCTAAATTAAACATTCACTATACTCCTTTAATATGTATATTATACTAAACATTCACTCGTTATAATAACACTGGTCAGACCACCTGACAAGCATTATACTTTTATTTTATATTGAATAAAAAGTAAAAATGAGGTCTATAGTACAACCTCATTTTTACAAAGTTTATTAAATAAATTCCATATCTTGTTTTAATTGTGAAACATATTCTTTTGATCCTGTCACAATTAACTTATCTCCATATTGTAATTCAGTATCACCATGAGGTACGATTGAATCTTTGCCTCTAATAATACGTACAAAGATTACGTCCCCAGCAAATGGGAATGATCTTAACAATACATTATGATAACTATGGTTCTTCATCTCTATCTCATATAGAGAAGTTTCTACGTTACTTAATAAGTTCAGCATATTTGGAGATTCAATTAATCCTTTAAGTAAGATTTTATTACTTAAGAAACTACTAAAGAATTCAATATTTTTACCTTCAAATGCTTCATCTTCACTACCATTTTCTTGTTTACAAATAATTCTTTTAACGCCATGATTATGCGCCATTAAAGCAACTTGTTTGTTGATTTGATCATCATTTGCTGAACATACAATGATATCTGAATCAAATAAGCCTAATTCTAATAGTTCCTCTTCAATATAATCATCTAACTCAAATGTTTTAATACTTTCATCTAACTTTCTATTATCTGAAAGATCTTTTCTAAAGAACATTGAAGTTTGATAAATGTGAGAATGTATACTTTGAGCAACTGGGATCGATAATTGGTTTTTACCAATAAAGCTCACTTTAACAATTTTCTTAGTTTCTTCAGGCATTGGGAACATCTTCTTAAATACAATCGGTACAAAGACACATGTGATAACTGCACTTAGAATAAGTATGCCAGATATTTCTGAACTGATTGTTCCAAGTTGTTCAGCGATTTTTGCTGCTGCGATTACAAGTGACAATGTTGAAGTTAATAGGAATGCCGAAGAAATTGTCGTTTTACGGTCATACCATTTACCTATAAATGCTACTGGAATCAGCTTAGAAATTAAAAAGGCAATAAACAGTAAAGGTATGATAATTAATAAACCTGGCTCTTGCACAAGTGACGGAATGTTTAAATTCACACCTACCATAATGAAGAATATTGGAATAAAAAAACCATATCCAAATGAGTCTAATTTCTCTACCATATCTTGGTCAGGCCCTAATAACGATACGATAACTCCTGCTAGGAAGGCACCTAATATATTTTCAGCGCCTACTCCTTCAGCTAAACCAACGAGTAGAATAATGAGTGCAAACACTGCACGAATACCTATTTGAGTTGTACCTGAAGTTAATTTTTTTAAGAATGGTGATTTTTTAAATAAACCACCCATAATATAAAAGATAAAACTAAAGACGATTAGAATACCTATAAGCCATAACGGTGAATCACCTTTAGCATTTATTGTACCGTAAACTGTTAATAGTAACATTGTTGCTAAATCTGCTACAACTGCAACTAACAAGATAAACTGTCCGATGCTTGTATGCATAATATTCATTTCTTTTATTGTTGGTACAACTACGCCCAAACTAATTGTCGAGATGATGATAACCATCAATAATACGTCGTCTATTAAACCAGTCCATTTGAATATAAAGGCTAATAAAATAGATAAAACCATAATTAAAGAAAATACGACGCCCGTTAAATATAAATTACTTGGAATATTATTTCCTTCTTGTTCATCAGAAGTTTGTTTCGTCTTAAACGCGTTAAAATCAATTTCTAAACCACTTAAGAACATTAAAAATATAAAACCTAACGTCGATAAGATAGATAACCATGCGTCTTCTTTTACTAATCCAAATAAAGAGTCACCTATGATTATCCCCATTATGATTTCAGCAACGACAACAGGTAAGAAAGAAATTTTCAACCTATTTACAAGTATAGGTGTTAAAAATGCAGCAATAACAACAATAACTAGAGATGTAAAACTAGAATGCTCCATATTATTCTCCTTATATTAGATAAGACATAAATGCTGTTGCTAAACCAAAGTAGATTAACATACTGACAATGTCGTTTATTGTCGTAATGAATGGTCCACTTGCAACTGCAGGGTCAATATTCATTTTATTCATAAACATCGGTATAATTGCACCCATTAAAGTACCTACAGTCATCGCTATTGTTAAACTAACTGAAACGATAAGCGCCAATACAGGTTCACGATATAATAAGACAATTATAATGAATAAACTTATTGCACAGAAGAAACCAGTCAGTAGTCCTGAACCAGATTCACGAAGTGCGAGCTTAAATTTGCTTTGTTCATTTATTTCACCTGTTGATATATTACGTACAGATACGGCAAGAGATTGTGTACCTGAGTTACCACTCATACCACTAATGATAGGTATAAATGCTGCAAGAAGTGCAACTTGTGAAAGTGTATCTTCAAATTGTCCTAGTATGGATGCTGTGATCATGCCTAAAACCGTTAATATTAATAACCAAGGTAAACGTTTCATAGCTGTTTGGAAGACTGAATCATTTGTAGAGTCGATGTCAGATACACCCGCTAATTTAGAGTAGTCTTCACTTGCTTCTTCATCCATAACGTCCAAGATATCATCAATTGTAATGATACCTAATAAATGATCTTGATAGTCGATTACAGGTAACGCAATCAAGTCATAATCTCGCATTGTTTGTGCGACGTCTTCTTGGTCATCAGCTACATTAGAACTGATAACACGTTCACTCATAATTTCTTCAATATATGCATCATTTTCAGCGACAATTAAGTCTCTTAATGAGATAACGCCTGCTAATTTTTTATTTTCGTCTACAACGAAAATAACATATATTGTTTCCGCTTCAGGTGCTTGTTCTTTAACATAGAACATCGCTTCTTTAACAGACATTGTTGAATATACTGAAATAAACTCAGTGGTCATAATACCACCGGCAGTATCTTCTTCATAATGAAGTAATGCTTTAATTTCTCTAGCATCTTCACGATTCATGAGTGTGAGTAAAGTGGCTATTTTACTTTTAGATAATACATTCAAAATATCAACTGCGTTATCGTATGACATGTCACTTAACATTTGACTTGCATAATTAGCATTCATATTTTGAAAAATTTCTTCGTATTCTTCATCATCTAACTCAGTCGTTTCAAAGAAGTCAGCTACTTCTAACGGTGAAAGGAATTGATATATTTTTTGTTTGAGCTCATTATCACATATTTCAAAGTATTCACCTTGGTCATATGTATGCATATTTAAAAATTCTTCTCTAAATTGGTCTATTTCATCATTTGCTAATAGTTCGTCTAACTTTTCTTTATCAAAAGCTTCGTCTTCGATGTAATTTTCATTATTTTCATTAACCAACTTTGCCACCTCCTCATAAAAATACAATTTATTATATCATACCTACACCGCTTAGGTTATAGTGCATTTCATCAACAATATGCAATTGTTTCAAAGTGATTGGATGTATAAATTCTATATGATTGCACTGCAGTAATTGATGATCATATTGACCATCTTCATATCCATATAAACTATCACCTATAATTGGATAACCAATATATGCAAGATGTACTCTTATTTGATGTGTTCTACCTGTAAAAAGTTGTAATTTAAGCATGCTATTTTCAGAATCACCATCTAAATATTCATATTCTGTATGTGCAAACTTACCTTCTTCAGAAACTTCTCTTTCTATAATAGAATGTTTAGCACGTGCAATTGGTGCTTTAATAACACCTTTCTTCGGTGCAACAACACCATGTACAAGTGCAACATAGTATTTACTTATTGTCGTATTTGAAACCATGTGATGTAATAATTGATGCTTCGCAAATATAACTATACCACTTGTACCGCGATCTAAACGTGTCACTATATGTGGAATTGTTCGTTCACCATTCATTAGCATATAGCTTAACACCGCTTCAACTAAACTATTATGAGGATGTTCTCTAGAAGGCGCTGTATTCATCATGGCAGGTTTAGAAACGATGATAAACCATTCATCTTCAAACAAAATATTTAAATCAAACGTAAATGGTTCTAAATTATGACTAGGAGATTCATTTGGTAAGTGAATCTCAATTTCGTCACCTTCATGAATTTCTTTTCTAACGGTAGCGTGTTCTTTATTCACTAATAAAGCGCCATTCTGCTTAATGGCGCTTAAACTCTTTTTAGAAATGCCTTTATCATATAAGAATGTCTTCAAAATCATTGAAGAAGCTGCTCGATATTGTAATACTTTCATGTTTAATCCTCATTTGAAATAAATGAATCATGTACTCTTTTCCAGAAAGGAAATGGTCTAAATCTTGCAAAGCGGACTTTTTCATTTGCTACTCTATATTGAATAGATTCAATATTTTTATGTTTAACATTTACATGATCAATCGTAACTTGTAATGTATCGTGATTTACTGGATGTATATGACAAACGTGATGTTTAGGTAATACAAGCGGAGAACCAACCGTTCTAAAGACACGGTTATTAATAGAAGCTATTTCAGCTATTTGCATAGCTTCTAGTGATGGATGTATAAGTGCCCCACCTAAAGCTTTATTATAAGCCGTTGAACCAGATGGTGTTGAAACACATAAACCATCACCTCTAAATCTTTCAAACTGCTCGCCTCTTAATACTAAATCTACAACTAGTGTTGCGCCATTATCAGTTTTAATAGTTGCTTCATTTAAAGCTAAATATCTCGTTTCATATCCGCCTTTTTTGTAGCGAATTATAACTTCTAATAATGGATATTCTATAACTTGATAAGTTGAATTGTTAATTTCAATAATGAGTTTTTCAACTTCATGTGGCAACCAATCAGCATAGAAACCTAAATGTCCAGTATGTACACCTACGAAACTGACATCTCCTAGCATATGACTATATTGGTGAAATGCTTGTAATAAAGTACCATCTCCACCAACAGAAATTACGATATCGGGTGATTCTTTGTCTTCAACCATATTAAAGTCATTCATATGATTTTTCATTTTATACATTAAAGCATTCGATTTTGAATCACCTTTTGATAATATATTATATTTCAAAGCATTCACCCCTAATCGTGTTTGTGTTTATTACTTTTCTGTCTGGAATAATATTTCTGTGCTTCTTGAATTTCTTCACGTATTTCAGACATTTCTTCATCTAATAAAAATGCTGCCTCAGCTGCTCTCTCAAGTCTATTTCTTATTTCAGGAGGATAATCACCATCATACTTATATCTTAAGGTATGTTCAATCGTCGCCCAGAAATTCATCGCTAATGTTCTAATTTGAATTTCTGCCAAAATATTCGTTTGACCATGTAACGTTTCAATTGGATAACTGATAATTACATGATACGAACGATATCCACTTTCTTTTGTATATTCGATATAATTTCGTTCTTCTACAACTTCAAAATCTTGTCGTTGTCTTAATAGTTCTACAACGATATCTATATCATCAACAAACTGACACATCATTCTTAAACCCGCAATATCATACATTTCCTCTCTTAATCGATCAAAAGGAATATCACGTTGATTTGCTTTATCTATAATACTTGAGATGGGTTTAACACGACCTGTAACAAACTCAATTGGCGAAGGTTTATCTGAAGATTCATATTGTTTACGTAACCCCTTCAATTTAATCTTTAATTCGTCAATTGCTTGTTTATATGGTGCCAAAAATTCTTCCCATTGATTCATAACCATCACTCCGCTTTGTTTAATTCAAATGCTTCCTCTACCGAAGCTACAAACGCTTTACCATAGTTGTGATTATCTGCGATGTTATCTAATAAAAATTCCATTTCTTCTTTAAATGAAGTTAATACTAAATGATCATTGACGATGACCTCTTTGTCGAAGTGTTCATGAATCATTGACCATGTTTCCTCTACAAATAATAAATAATGGTATTGTTCACCGCTATCAAGCATATATACAAATGCATGATTATCGCTATCTACAATCATATGCTCTGCTGGTTCTAATCCCTCAGTTGGTTGGTCTGTATAACATTTGATTTGATTGTCATTTATTTTAATTTCATTTACATAAATACGCATTGTTGTTCCTCCTTATTCCAATCTATTTTAACACATTTTAATTTAAACATTCATATCATCAAGTCAATTTTGTATAATTACTTGTTTATCCGTAAATCTTCTATAATAATAGTGTAAAAGGAAGTGTATATCAAAATGGGACAAGAACTCGAAATTGAATTCAAGAATATGCTCACGCTTGAAGATTATGAATTAATCAAACAATATTATTTTAAACAAAGTGAGCCTTTTAAACAAACAAATTACTATATAGATACAAATAATCATGATATTATGTCACAAAAAATGGCACTACGAATACGTGAAAAGAATCATAATTATGAAATGACTTTAAAAGTCCCACAAGAAGTTGGTCTTCTAGAATATAACGAAATAGTTGAGGATATTCCTAAACAAGGTGAACGTTTAAACAAACAATATCTTCCAGAAAACATTACTGAAATATTAAATAAGTTTAATATTCCACTAAATGACCTGAGACAACTTGGTGATTTAACGACTTATAGGTTAGAAAAAGATATTGGCACAGGACTTTTAGTATTGGATCATAGTATTTATTTAGGTATTGAAGATTATGAATTAGAATTCGAAGTTAAGGACTATGATAAAGGCGAAATAGCTTTTAATAAAATTTTGAATGACTTGAATATAGAAAGAAATATTCCAAATAATAAAGTGGTACGCTTTTTCAATGCAGATCGCAAAAGAACATGAATTTACTTTCGTTACAAGTCGAAATACTTTTAAAAATTTAAGAACATGTTATATTAATATTATCGATAATGAAATAAGCAAGAAAAGGTGAAATTATGACCCCATATGAAGTAATCGACCCCCAAGATTTGTACGACATGATTGATCACTTTTATTATCTCGTAGAACGCGATAATCGTATTAATCATCTTTTCCCTGGTGACTTTGCAGAAACGAGTCGTAAACAGAAACAGTTTTTAACGCAGTTTTTGGGTGGTCCAGCATTATATACAGAAGAACACGGTCATCCGATGTTACGACAACGTCATTTACCTTTCAGAATTACGAATAAAGAAAGAGATGCCTGGCTAGAGAATATGCTTGAAGCCCTTACCCAATCTCGATTAAATAAAGATATACAAGAATATTTATATGAAAGACTCAAGCTAACTGCAAACCACATGGTTAACGCTTAATATAGTTGAAGGTGGATAATATGGCCGAAGAATTAAGACTAATCCATGCTAATGAACAAAATAATATAGATTTAACACCTGTAAGCAAAATCGAAATTTATTCATTTTTTGATCCATTTTGCGAAGATTGTTTTAATCTATCAGCTACATTAGCAAAGTTAAAAATTGAATATCAAAAATATGTTAAAATTCGTCAGATTTTGAATCCCTCTCTAAAAGTTTTGACTAAATGTCAGGCTCAAAGCACATGTGAATTTGATAATGTAGCTTTAGCATTTAAAGCAGCAGAATTACAAGGACATAATAGAGCGAGCAGATTTCTAAACTTAATTCAGAATGAAATTATACCTCATGAAAAAATCATTACAACTGAGCTGATTAGAAAGTGTGCGTACAAATCTGGAATTGATTTATCTGTATTTATTAAAGACTTGAAAGAGCAGTCATTGACTGATAGTTTACAAACAGATTTGCATATTTCGCGTGAGATGGATATCAATATGACACCATCACTTGTGTTCTTTAATGAAGATGTACATTCTGAAGGACTTAAAGTAGAAGGTTTATACCCATATCATATTTATACGTATATCATTCAAGAACTTATTGGAACAGAAGTTGAGAAGCAACTTCCTCCAAAATTACTCGACTATATACAATCGCAATCAATTATTTCTGAACAAGAAATTGCGACAATATATGAATGGCCAGAGAAAATTGTCAAACGCGAATTAAAAAAATTACAACTCCAAAATTATATAGAACAACAAGATTCTGTACACGGAGATTTTTGGAAATTTAAGAAAAGTAAATAATGATAAGTATTAGGATCTGTATCCTTACTTAAATTAATTAGCATCTCATTTCACTGGTTCATCCAGTTAAAAATGAGATGTTATTTTTATGTTTTAGAATAAAGTCGTAAAATAAAAAAACAGCAGTCATCCATCATTAAAGATGAATAACTGCTGTTTTTTTGGACTTTTATGCCCTACTCAATTTTTAGCATGAAAATTAAGATTCATACTTTATGGTTAAATATACGTCCTTATAACTTATACTCACCACTTAATAGATAACTTTTGGGATGTTAACTATGAATGAACAAATAAATAAAAAACACCGTGTCTGATTACACGGTGCTTAAACAAAGGGGATGGGAGAAATTTTTCACTTCAAACAAAGGGGTATGTTTGTTATGTGATTAATTTCATGTATGTAATATAACATGCTCTGTACACTAAATTCAACAAAAAACATCGGTTTTTTTAATTTGTCACACAGTTGTCATATTGGAAACGTCTACATACATTTATTTCTCTTTTACAAGCTTTTCAAAGGCATTTAGTTTCTGTTCAAAGACTTCCATTGCCTCTTCTATTGGTTGTTTAGATGTCATATCGACACCAGCTTTTTTCAATACTTCTATCGGATAATCTGAGCTACCTGCTTTTAAGAATTCATTAATATATCTCTCAACTGCTGGTTCGCCTTCTTCTAATATTTGTTTACTTAATGCTTGTGCTGCACTATAACCTGTAGCATATTGATAAACATAGAAATTATAATAGAAATGAGGAATACGTGACCATTCTTTGGCAATATTCTCATCTGTCACAACAGCATCGCCGAAATATTTTTTATTAAGTTCTGCATACTCAGAGTTTAAACGATCTGCAGTTAATGGTTCACCATCTTCTACAATTTTATGAATAAGATATTCAAACTCAGCGAACATTGTTTGTCTAAATAATGTTGCTCTAAATCTTTCTAACTCTTGGTTTAGTAAATATTTACGCTTTTCAGGATCTTCTAAGTTCTTATCCATATATTCACTTAACAATGCTTCGTTAGTTGTTGAAGCAACTTCTGCCACAAAGATTGAATAATCACTTTCATTTGATTGTTGATGTTTTCTACTGAAATAACTGTGTGCAGAATGTCCAAATTCATGAATTAACGTAAATAAATCAGAAATAGAATCTGTCCAGTTAAGTAAAATAAATGGATTTGTTAAGTGAGCGCCTGAAGAATAGCCACCAGAGCGTTTACCTTTATTCTCATAAACATCTACCCATCTATTATTTAAACCTTCTTCAACTACATCTATGTACGTTTGACCCATAGGTTGTAACGCTTTAACCATCCAGTCTTTAGCTTCTTCATATGGCATCTCAAATGAAGAGTTTTTAACTAGTGGTGTATACATATCATACATATGCATTTCATCTAAACCAAGTAACTCTTTTCTTAAAGCAGTATAACGATGTAACAATGGTAAATGCTTATGTACAGTCGCAATTAAGTTATCGTATACTTCTTCTGGAATAAAGTTATTTGATAGCGCTTGTTCACGAGCTGAGTTATACTTGCGAACTTTTGAACTAAATATAGCAGTCTTAACTTTCCCACTTAACGTTGCAGTTAATGTATTGTTATGACTTCCATATGCTTCATAAACATTATCATAAGCAGATTTTCTTAAAACGCGATCTTCAGATTCTAACAATTTAGTATATGTGCCTTGTGTCAGTTCATGTTCATTACCATCTTTATCGACAGCTGGTTTAAATGTTAAGTCAGCATTATTAAACATACCAAATACATTACTAGGTGTTTGTAATGCTTCCCCTGCTTCAGCTAGAATCTTTTCTTCTTTATCACTTAAAATGTGAGGTCTTTTCTTATTCAGTTTCTCAATATCAAATTGATATCTTTTTAAATCATCGTTTGATTCAACAAATTCATTTAATGTTGCTTCATCAATAGACATTAATTCAGGCAAAATGAAGCTCCATGCACTCGCAAATTTATTAGCAAGTGTTGCTGCCTTCGCTTCATATCCAGCGTATTTATCATTTGCTGTGTCTTGATCATGTTTCAAATGAGCATAAACATAAACCTTACCTAGTTTCTCATCTATTTCACTATCAAGTAATAACGCTTTATACAATGTTTCTGCACTATCTTTCAAGTGACCTTTGAATTGTTCTTCTTTACCTAAATAGCCTTCTAACTCTTTAAAAGCTTCTTCATATGCTTCGTCAGAAGAAAAGATAGTTGTTAAGTCCCATGTATATTGTTCTTGTTGTTCTTCCCTTGTAATTAACTTCGCCATCTTAATAGCCTCCTTAATATTTCATATTTATAATTTTCTCATTAATTAGTCCATTTTGCACGTGAAATAGCCTTTCGTTTTATAATTGAAATATATGAGTAAAAGGCGCTCAATAGGATTTCTTTCTTAGAATAATGACAATCATAAAATGATCTAAATTCTATGAACTGATAAAATTTTTCAAAAGTAAATGTCTTATTTTTCATTTCTAAAAATAAGTATGATTGCCATGTAATACAATGTGTTAAAAAATATATTTGTTCAGGTACAATAATGCCAATAATCGGGCGTCTCTTCTTATGTATTAAGCGAGCATTATATAATAACGATAGCGTCGGTTCTAATACATTCTTCTGTTTCCTACATTTAGTTAAATATTCTTGGTAAGCCATATCCGTTAATGCTAAATTTGGTATTTTCTTTAACGGGTAATCTTCTAATAAATGGTCCCATTGAATTTCCCGTCTATAACCGATAAATCTATGTTTATCAATTGATTGTAAACATTCATATCTTATTAATAAACGCTCTTCAGGATTATAAGTTATAAGTGTTCTTTCTTTATGATTAATGAGTGCTGCTTCAAAATAACTGAGGGTTAATATACCATTCAGATATTTAATATTTTTACCAATCCAAATCACTTTTATATTCATTAATCGAAATCCTTCACTCCTATCCATTAATAAATCAAAGCTAATAGGTGAATATTGAAATTCGACAACAATATTTTTATTAATCATAATGTCGGGAATTTGTTCAATTTCAGATATATAATATTCCATATCTATGTTAACTTTCCCATTTAAGCATGCATAAATATGATGTTTAGATGATATGTGATCAAGAGATTCTTTCTTATAACTATTTCTTAAACAATAACTATCTACTTTATGAGCAAAGTGCGCTACAGTATGTTTTCCTTTCTTGATAACGAGTTCAGATAAACAATCCGGGCACCTATAAATTTCATTGGTCTTAGCGTGTTGTGCATATATTAACTGATTATGTTGATTAAGTCCCATTAACATAAAAAACACCTCTTTACTATATAAAACGTAAAGAGGTACTAAAATTACTTATTTAATTTTTAGGTTCAAAATATCTTCTCACTTGACCCGTAACATTATAACTCATGACAACTTTCGCATAATCATCTAGATATAATTTAGACACTTGAGTTGGATTTGCATATTCAAGTAATTGTCCGTAGAAGTCATTAATAATGTCTTCACTATCTATTTGATCAAATTGTACATAATAATAATATTTGTTATCTAACATGTATAATAAGTCTGTAAATACAATATCTTTATGTTCATTATAATGTGCATATTCAATAATATCTTCTAACTCTTCGAATCTTACAAGTAAGCCTATGTCTTTAGGGACAAATTGTTTTTCAGCTTCTTTCTCATCATTCAAGAGATCTCCAATATTCTGATCAGAATCGAGTGCTTGAGATAAGAAATCATTGACTTGATACTCTAATTGATCATTAGATTCCTCGTCAGTCATATTTAACAGTTCGTCACCTTTAGATTTAGAAACTGTTACTTCAACACCCTTTTCAAATGCATGCACTTGGATCCACAAAGGTCCTTCAACGACAAATTCTTCCTCATCATTGATTTCATCCATCATAGACCAGAAAAATTCTTCGCCACGTTTACGATTTGTCCATAAATCTTCACGTTTGAAACCTCTTGCTTCGATATCTTGATAAGTTATAAATAATTTTACCGTTGTTTCATCAATTCGTTCTATTCTCATAATGTCACACTCCCTTACTCTAGGAATAGTACATTCATTGTATTATAAACAAGTACATTTTAACAGTAATTTGTTCGAACTATTCACAATTAATTTACTATACAAAAATAGCCCCTGTAAACAGGAGCTATAATGTTAATATTAGACTAAATTAGTCAACCATACGTTGTGCTTCCATTAATTGGAATGTACGCACTTTTCTTGGTAAGAAACGACGAATTTCATCTTCGTTATAACCAACTTGTAAACGTTTATCATCTAAAATAATAGGTCGACGTAATAAACCTGGGTTGTCTTGTATAATTGTATATAATTCTTGTAGAGGTAATGCATCGATATCTACATTTAATTTTTGATATGTTTTAGAACGAGTTGAAATAATTTCGTCTGTTCCATCTTCTGTCATCTTTAAGATTGATTTAATTTCATCTAATGTTAAGTGTTCTGAAAAAATATTACGCTCCGTATACGGAATGTCATGTTCTTGTAACCATGCTTTCGCTTTACGGCAAGATGTGCAACTTGGTGAAGTAAATAATGTTACCATACATCTCACTCTCCTAATTGAATATTATTTATGTTAAACGTCAGTGAACTTATAAGATAAAATACACTTAATTATATATACCCTATATATTACTAGGTTAAACATATATTGCTCACTTGGTTTAATCTTTATCTAATTGCTATAAATATATTATATAACTCAAAGATTAAAATTAAATGAGAAACTGCTAATAATTCATTAAAAAGCACATAAATTATAGATGAATATGTTTATGACGACATATTTATCTAGTTACTAGAATAACACAACTTACAAATGAATAAAATACTGTTATAATGATATAAAGAAATTTTGTAGAAAAGAGGCAATTTTAATGGAAACTTTATTTTCAGGTATCCAACCAAGTGGTATCCCTACTTTAGGCAACTACATTGGCGCATTAAAACAATTTAATGAGATTCAACACGACTATGACTGCTTTTTTTGCATCGTAGATCAGCATGCAATTACAGTACCTCAAGATAGACTTAAATTAAGAGAAAACACTCGTAAATTAGCTGCGATTTACTTAGCATCTGGACTAGACCCAGAAAAAGTAACGCTATTCATCCAATCAGAAGTACCAGCACACATTCAAGCAGGTTGGATTTTAACAACAATCAGTTCAATTGGTGAACTTGAAAGAATGACGCAATATAAAGATAAAGCACAAAAACAATCTCAAGGTATTCCAGCAGGTCTATTAACTTATCCACCATTAATGGCAGCAGATATTGTACTATATAATACGAATATCGTACCTGTCGGTGATGACCAAAAACAACATATTGAATTAACACGTAATGTTGTTGATCGCTTTAATACGAAATATAATGATGTTTTAATTAAGCCAGAAATTCACATGCCTAAGTTTGGTGCTAGAATTATGAGCTTACAGGACCCAACTAAGAAAATGAGTAAAAGTGATGACAATCAAAAAAACTTCATCTCATTATTAGATGAGCCAAACGTTGCAGCTAAGAAAATTAAAAGTGCTGTTACAGATTCTGATGGCATCGTTAAATATGATAAAGAAAACAAACCAGGTATCAGTAATTTACTCGTGATATACTCTAGCCTATCAGGTCAATCAATTGAAGAATTAGAAGCACAATATGCTGATAAAGGATATGGCGATTTCAAAGGAGACTTAGCTGAAGAAGTTAAGAAATTCCTTGTAGAATTCCAAGAAAAATTCAATTATTATTATGAAAACAAAGAAGTATTAGATGAAATACTTGATAAAGGAAGAGATAAAGCAAGTTTCGTAGCCAATAAAACATTGAAAAAGATGGAAAACGCTATAGGATTAGGTAGAAAAAGAAAATAATTATAAAAAGAGATGGTCGTGACCATCTCTTTTTTTATGCTAGATTATATTTGATTATTATAACGCACGATATCTCTCAGTCTTCGTGCGTTACACCCCTTTTTCACCCTATAACGCACGATATCTCTCAGTCTTCGTGCGTTACACCCTTTTTTCACCCTATAACGCATGATATCTCCTAGTCTTCGTGCGTTACACCCTGATTTTGTACCCTAGCGCACGATATTTCTCAGTCTTCGTGCGTGCCAAACTACCAGATTCATCTCCAATATAAAAAGCAGTAGAAACTCACATTTAAGTGAATTTCTACTGCTTTTTTAATGTCCTATTTTTCAATATAAGCTTCTTTTAATGTAGAAACGCCTCCGAATTGGTGGTTCACTACGTTTTTAACGTTAGGTTTTTGAAGTTGTGCTACACCGACTTGATAAAGTGGTACAATACCCGCTTCATTTAATAACATACCTTCAGCTCTTTGTAATTCTGAAAGTCGTTTGTCAGGATTGCTTGCTAATGATGAGTCTGCTGCTTTAATAATACTATCATATTCTTTATTAGACCAGCCAGTATTATTATGAGAACCGTCTGTAACATAAAGTTCTAAGAATGTCATTGGATCTGGATAATCTGGAATCCAGTTTTCTAGTGACATTTCATATTCACCTTTTGATACAAGATCAAGTTTTTGTTTAAATGGTTGTTGTTTAATTTTAATCGTAACACCATCTAAATTCTTCTCTAATTGTTCTTTAAAGTATTCAGCATCTCGTTTAGCTGTATCTTTATCATAAGTCATAAGCTCAATTGTAAATTTATCTTTACCTAATGCTTTTTTAGCTTTTTCATAATGTTCTTTTGCTTCTTTAACATTATATTGGTTCGTATTTTTCACGCCATCTTGATATTCCTTACCTTTACTATCTTTAACAAAATCTTTTGGTACAAAGTTATCTGTTGGAATAGAACCGTTGTTCAAGTTATTTTTTACGTATGCTTCTTTATCAATTGCTTTAGCAAATGCTAGTCTAAAGTCTTCATTCTTGAATTCAGGTACTGTATCTTCATTTAATTTGAAGTAATACGTTACGGTATCTAATTCTGTATTAAATGCTTTGTCATCTTTATATTTCTTAACTTGCTCTGCTGGTAAATCTACAATATCCAATTTATTAGTTTCATATAAATTTACAGCTGTTGAAGCTTCTTTAACGACTTTGTAGTTAACTTTATTTAATTTAACTTTATCTTTATCCCAGTAATCATCATTTTTTTCTAACGTAACTTTATCATCTGTTTTCCAGTCAGTCATTTTGAATGGTCCATTATATAATGTTGTTTTGACTGTTGTACCATACTTGTCACCTTGTTTTTTAACGAATTTTTCATTTTGTGGCATAAATGTACCGAATGACAATAATTCTTTATAGTATGGTAATGATTTCGTTAGTTCAAATTCTAATGTATGATCATCTACTGCTTTAACACCAAGTTCTTCAGGCTTTTTATCTCCTGAATTAATTTCTTCTGCATTTTTAATATCGTATAAGATATATGCATATTCAGATGCAGTATCTGGATCTACAACTTTTCTCCAAGCAAAGACAAAATCATGTGCCGTTACTGGATCGCCATTTGACCATTTTGCATCATCTCTTAATTTAATCGTCCACTTCTTACCATCGTTCATAATTTTCGGGTCACCTTTTGCTACTGCTGGTATTGCTTTATCATCTTTATCTAATGTGTAGAGACCTTCCATTGTTTGGAAGAACATATCAAATGATAAACCATCTGTTGCCATAGCTGAATCCATCGTGGGTACATCACCATTAATTTGTAAGTCTAGCGTTTCATCACTCTTACCCTTACTACCGCCACCCGACGAACATGCACTCAATATGAGTACCGCTACTAACATCATTGTTAAAACTTTTAATATTTTAGACATGTAACTCATCCCCTTAGTTTATATTTAGTTAAACTACAGATTTGTTACTTTTGAACATAGGCATGTTTTAAATCTGTATCTCCACCAAACTTATGTCTTTCAATATCTTTCACATAACTTTGCGTTAATCTTGCATTCCCTTGTTGATAAATAGGTACAATAACCGCTTCATCTAACAATAATGATTCAGCATCTTGCATAGCTTCAACACGTTCTTGTTCTTTATCTAACAATTTATCTCCCGCATCGTTAATTTTGCTATCATATTCTTTATTCTTCCAACCAGTTTCATTCATCACATTATCACTTGTAAATAATTCTAAGAATGTCATAGCATCTGGGTAATCTGGGCCCCATCTACCGAATGAAATTTGATAATCCATGTTTGCTTCTAATTTTAATTTTTGCTTATAAGGCTGTTGTTTAACTTTGATTGTTACACCTGGTAAGTTTTGCTCAATTTGCTCTTTAAAGTATTCAGCATCTTTTTTAGCGTTGTCTTGGTCATAAGTTAATAATTCAAAAGTAAATTCATCTTTACCAAGTTCTTTCTTAGCAGCTTCTAAATGTTTCTTAGCTTCTGCTTTATTGAATTTATTATCTGTTTTAACACCTTTTGTATAGTCTTCTCCTTTAGTATCCTTTACAAATTCTGTAGGTACTAATGAGTTTGCTGCTTTAGAACCATTGTTTAAATTACTCTTAACATATTGTTCTCTATCAATTGATTGTGCGATTGCCATTCTTAAATCTTTATTTTTGAATTCAGGTACATCTTTTTGATTCATTCTCATAAAGTAAACTCTTGATTCAAGTTCTGTGTTATAAGCTTTATCATTTTTATATTTCTTAACATTTTCTGCTGGGATAAGTGCTTCATCTACATCCCCTGCGTTATACATATTTAGAGCTGTTTGAGGCTCTTTAACAACTTTAAAATTCACACTATTTAATTTCACATTACCTTTATCCCAATATTCTTTGTTCTTAGTTAAAGTATAATTATCTTCTGTCTTCCAGTCAGATAACGTAAACGGTCCATTGTATAGAGTATCTTCAGCAGTTGTACCGTATTTATCGCCTTTTTCTTTTACGAATTTTTCATTTTGCGGTAAAAATGAACCGAATGACAATAATTCTTGGTAATAAGGTAATTCACGATTAAGTTTAATTTCTAATGTTTTGTCATCAATCGCTTTAACACCTAATTCTTCAGGCTTCTTATCACCTTTGTTAATATCTTCGGCATTTTCAATATCAAACATAATAAATGCATACTCAGAAGCAGTCTTTGGATCAACTAATTTACGCCAAGCATATACGAAATCATCTGCAGTAACTTTATCGCCATTCGACCACTTTGCATCTCTTAATTCAATCGTCCATGTCAAACCGTCTTTAGATTTTTTAGGATCACCCTTTGCAATACCCGGAATCGCTTTGTCATTTTTGTCTAACTTATACAACCCTTCCATCGTATTATTTAATGCATCAAAAGACACAGCATCAGTTGCTAAAGATGAATCCATTGATGGAATATCCGAAATAGAAATTAATCGTAACTTTTTGCCATCCCCTGCAGAACTGTCACTTTTATCCTTTCCGTTTCCACCACTACATGCCGATAAAAGTAAAATTATCGACAGAAATACTAAAAAGCTCCACCTTGCATGTTTGTTTTTCATAAACATTTCCCCTTATTCAATTTTTGAAAATTCAGTCATTTCTGAACTTTCTTCAATTATAATGTTAATTTGTTTGTGTCGCAACATAAGTTATCAAGAAATACAATTTTTAGGATTTAATAAAGATTATGAAATAATATTATAAAATAAACCTTACAAATATTGTGTATTTGTAAGGTTTATTCCTAGTGTTTATTTTGCGCCTTCTATTTCAACGCCTTTTAATGTGTAATCTCCACCGTATTTATGGTTTTGCCAATTTTTAATATATGGCTGTCTTAATCTTGCAGAACCTGTTTGGAATAATGGAGATATAGATGCTGAATCTAAAAATTCTGATTCTGCATCTTGTAATGCTTTAATACGTTTATCGCTATTTTCTGGTTTCAACATTTCATCTGAATTGGCTTCTTCTAACGCTTTATCATATGCTTTGTTAGCATACCCTGTTTGGTTATGCGGTGAATCTGATGTAAATAAATCTAAGAATGTTGTTGGATCTGGATAATCTGGGAACCAACCTGCAAATGAAATATCAAAGTCTTTTTTAGACTCAAGTGCGAGTTTTTGTTTAAATGGTTGTTGTTTAATTTTTAACGTTACACCAGGTAAATTTTTCTCAACTTGTTCTTTTACAAATTCTCCTGCTTTTTTAGATTCGTCTTCATCATACGTTAGCAATTCAATTGTAAATTTATCTTTACTTAAGTCTTTTTTCGCTTTTTCAAGATGTTCTTTTGCATCTTTTTTGTTATAGCTTAGAGACGACTTCACACCTTCTGTATAATCTTTATCGTCGCTATCTTTCACGAAGTCTTTAATCATTAATGTATCTAACGGTTTAGAACCATTATTCAACAACGAATTCACATAAGATTTCTTATCTATTGATTTCGCGATTGCTTTTCTTAAATCTTCATTTTTTAAGTTCTCATTTTTCTCTTTATTAATTCTGAAGAAGTAACTACCTGATGTTGCTTCAGTAGAAAAATCTTCTCTGTCTTTATATTTTTTAATGTTTTGTGCATCTAACCCAACCATGTCTAACTTACCTGTTTGATACATATTAATGGCCGTTTGCGTATTTTTAACAACTTTAACGTTCACGTCTTTAACTTTTACTTTATCTTTATCCCAATATTCGTCATTCTTTTCAAGCTTCCATTTATCTTCTGGTTTCCACTCTGTTAATTTATATGGTCCATTAGATAATGTCGTCTTAGCTGTTGTTCCAAATTTGTCACCTTGCTTTTCAACAAATTTTTCATTTTGAGGCATATATGAACCGAATGCTAATAAACTTTCCATCCAAGGCACATCTTTAATGAGTTTAATTTGAAGTGTGTGATCATCAATCGCTTTAACACCTAATTCTTCAGGCTTTTTATTACCTTGTGTAATCCCTTTTGCATTCTTTATATTTTCAAACATATATGCAAATTCTGCAGCTGTATCTGGGTCCACTGACCTTTGCCATGCATATACAAAATCATGTGCAGTTACTGGATCTCCGTTAGACCATTTAGCATTATCTCTTAATTGAATCGTCCATGTTTTCCCATCGCTAGACTTTTTAGGTTTATCTTTTGCAACACCTGGTATAGGTTTATCATTTTTATCTAATACGTATAAGCCTTCTAATGTTTGAGCAAAAGTTGTAAATGATACTTGGTCAGCCGCTAATGATGGGTCCATAGTTGGTATATCATCACCTGATGATAAATTCAGCTCATTTTTAGATTTGGATTGTTTAATATTGCTACCTTTTTCATCTTTATCATTACTACACGCTGACAAAATAAGCATTAATGAGACAACTATCATAAATATGACTTTATACTTTTTCATTTTTAATGCGCCTCCTCATTATTGTGTCAAACATCGTGAAAATATAAAGAAAAGCAACCAATGTTTCCATTGATTGCTTTCATTCACTTTTATTTAGCTCCAGCGATTTCTACTTCTTTAAGTGAGTAGTCTCCACCGAATTTATGTGGTTGCCAGTTTTTAACGTAAGGTTGACGTAAACGTGCGACACCTTGTTGGTAAAGTGGTCCAATTGAAGCTGAGTCTAAGAATTTAGTTTCTGCATCTTGTAATAATTTAGTACGTTTTTCACTATTTTCATCTTTTAACATTTCATCAGAATTAGCTTCTTCTAATGCTTTATCGTACTCAGCATTTGCATATCCTGTTTGGTTATGTGGACTATTTTTCTTAAATAAATCTAAGAACGTAGTTGAGTCTGGATAGTCAGGACCCCAACCAGCGAATGAAATGTCATAATCGCCTTTAGATTCTAATGCTAATTTTTGTTTGAACGGTTGTTGTTTAATTTTTAATGTTACACCTGGTAAGTTTTTCTCAACTTGCTCTTTAACGAATTCAGCTGCTTTTTTAGATTCATCAGCATCATAAGTTAATAATTCGATGTTGAATTTATCTTTACCAGTTGCTTTTTTAGCTTTTTCTAATAATTTCTTAGCTTCTTCTTTGTCGTAACCTAACGGAGATTTAACGCCATCGATGTAGTCTTTACCATCTTCATCTTTAACGAAATCTTTAACCATTAATTTATCTGAAGGAACAGAACCATTGTTTAATAATGATTTAACATATTGTTCCTTATCAATAGATTTTGCGAATGCTTTTCTTAAATCTTGATTTTCTAAATCTTTGTTTTTAGTTTTGTTAATTCTAAAGAAGAAATTAGATGAGTTTAATTGAGTAGAGAAGTCTTCTCTATCTTTATATTTGTTTACATTAGATGAATCTAATGACACAGTATCTAATTTACCAGTTTGGTACATATTAACTGCTGTTTGTACTTCTTTTACAACTTTATAGTTAACTTCTTTAAGTTTAACTTTGTCTTTATCCCAATATTCTTTGTTTGGTACAAGCTTCCAGTTATCTTCAGTTTTCCATTCTTTCATAATGAATGGACCGTTTGATAATGTAGCATCAGCTGTAGTCCCGAATTTCTTACCTTGCTTCTCAACGAATTTTTCATTTTGAGGCATGAATGAACCGAAAGCAAATAGACTTTGCATCCAAGGAACGTCTTTAATTAATTTAATTTCTAAAGTTTTATCATCAATTGCTTTAACACCTAATTCTTCAGGTTTTTTCTTACCTGCAGTGATGTCTTTAGCATTCTCGATATTTTCAAACATATATGCATATTCAGCTGCTGTGTCTGGATCTACAGTTCTTTGCCAAGCATAAACGAAGTCATGCGCTGTTACTGGATCACCATTTGACCATTTTGCATTGTCTCTTAATTTAATCGTCCAAGTTTTGCCGTCTGCAGATTTTTCTGGATCTGCTTCTGCTACACCTGGTGCAGGATTATCATCTTTATCTAATACATATAATCCTTCTAAAGTTTGGTTAAATGTAAAGAATGATACTTGGTCTGTAGCTAAAGATGAATCCATAGTTGGAATATCTGATGTTGAAGCTAAGTTTAAGACGTTTTCAGACTTTTCGCTCTTAACGCCGCCTTTACCACCTTCGTCACTTTTAGAACCGCCACCACTACATGCTGCTAACGTTAAAACAGCTGCAACGAGTATTGACAATAAAACCGAAATCTTTTTCCTCATATAGCTTTTCCCCCTTGTTTTCTTTCTCCTGAATTATTCAGAAGATTTGTAATTTTATTATATTTTAAAAATGTATGAAAAACAATAGTAATCCATACAATTTTCAAACAATTGAAATAATGCAAAATAAAACCTTCAAAAACCTTATAAATCTAAAAAATGAATATAATATTATTTTTAATATAAAGTTATGCTTCTGTTAAATCGAAGTCTTTATTATAGTTGGCTTTCTTCTCAGCAAATTCTTTTTCAGAACAATATACAAAGTGATCCGGACCTACTTCTCTTAATTCTAGTTTGTCGTCGTCTTCATATTTATGTATATCTGGATTATACGAAGATCTTGTTCTTGTTCGTTCCGAATCAGGGTCTGGTAACGGAATCGCTGATAATAATGATTTTGTATATTCATGTTGAGGATGCTTATAAATTTGGTCAGATGGTCCAAGTTCAACCAATTTACCAAAGTACATCACACCAATTCTATCTGAAATATATTTAACCATTGATAAATCATGGGCGATGAATAAGAACGTAATGCCTTTTTCATCTTGTAGCTTTTGCATTAAGTTAACAACTTGTGCTTGAATCGAAACATCAAGTGCAGAGATTGGTTCATCTGCAATAATGAATTCTGGTTCAACAGCTAATGCACGCGCAATTCCTAACCTTTGTCTTTGTCCACCAGAGAACTCATGTGGATATCTATTAGCATGCTCTTTATTTAAACCAACTGTTTCAAGCAACTCGTAAACACGTTTTTTTCTTTCTTCTTTACTTGAAACTAGTTTGTGAACATCTAATCCTTCAGCAATAATATCCATAACTTTAAGACGTGGATTTAATGATGCATATGGATCTTGAAAAATCATTTGCATACGACGATTAAATCGTAATAAGTCTTTACGCTTTTTGATATTTTGTATATCAACGTTATCAAAGATGACTTTCCCGTCAGTTGCATCATATAGTTTAATAAGTGTGCGCCCCGTTGTAGATTTACCACAACCAGACTCGCCAACTAAACCTAATGTTTCACCTTTAAATATTTGAAATGATATATCATCTACTGCTTTTACCTCATTTTTCTTCCCTACGTTGAAATATTGCTTTAAATTTTGAACATCAATGAGTACTTCTTTTTTATCAGCCATTAGAACGTCACCCTTTCTACACGTTTTGGCTTGTCAAATTGATCTGGTGTTGCTTTTTGTTTTAATTTAACAGCTTCTGGTAATTCTACTTTAGGTGCTCTTTCATCTAACAACCATGACTTCACAAAGTGTGTAGGTGAAATTTGGAACCAAGGTGGCTCTTCCTTAAAGTCAATATCTAAGGCATATTCACTACGTCTAGCAAATGCATCTCCAACAGGTGGCTTGATTAAATCTGGTGGTGTTCCAGGAATAGCCAAAAGTTCTGTATCATGAGATGTTTCTAAACTTGGCATTGATGATAGTAAACCCCATGTGTATGGATGTTTAGGATTATAGAAAATTTCATCAACTGAACCTGTTTCTACAATTTGTCCACCATACATAACTGCTACTCTATCTGCCACGTTTGCTACTACACCTAAGTCATGTGTAATAAAGATAATAGAAGTATCTATTTTATGTTGTAATTCTTTCATCAATTCTAAAATTTGTGCTTGAATGGTTACGTCTAATGCTGTTGTAGGTTCATCTGCAATTAAGATTTTAGGGTCACAAGCTAATGCTGTTGCAATAACAATCCTTTGTCTTTGACCACCTGAAAATTGGTGAGGATAGTTATTAAATCTTTCTTTTGCTTTCGGTAAACCTACTAAATTTAAAATATCTAATGCACGTTTTTTCGCATCTTGTTTAGATAATTTTTGATGCTTAATAAGTGGTTCCATGACTTGCTTACCAATTTTCATTGTTGGGTTGAGTGAAGTCATAGGACCTTGGAATATCATACCAATCTCTTTACCACGAATCTTCTGCATTTCTTTTTCGCTTAATTTTGCAATATCTTTCCCGTCAAACAAAATGGAACCGTCTTTAATTCTACCTACTTTTTTCGGCAATAAACGTGTTAATGCTTTAGTCGTAACAGATTTACCAGAACCTGATTCTCCAACTATTGCTAGTGTTTCCCCTTTATCTAAATAAAAGTCTACACCTCTTACTGCTTGTACTTCCCCCGCGTCAATGTCGAAGGAAACATGTAAGTTATTTACTTCTAATATTCTCTTAGCCATAATTAATTTCCTCCTTATTTACGCATTTTAGGGTCAAACGCATCTCTTAAACCATCACTGAATAAGTAGAAGAATAAGATTAATAAACTTAATACTGTTGCTGGTACGAATAATTCATGTGGGTAAATCAGCAACATTTTTCTACCTGTATCAACTAATGAACCTAGTGATGCTTGTGGTGCAGGAATACCTAATCCAATGAAGCTTAAGAATGCTTCGAAGAAAATTGCACTTGGAACAGTAAACATAGATGTTACAATAATTGGGCCAAGTGTATTCGGTAAAATATGTTTAAAGATTAATTTAAAGTTAGAAACCCCTAATGTTCTAGATGCCATTACGAATTCTTGTTCTTTAATTTTCAAGAATTGTCCACGTACAATACGACTCATGCCGAGCCAACCTGTTACAGACATGGCTAAAATAATTGTCCAAATAGATGGATCAAATAGTAATACGAATAAAATTACGACAATTAAGTTTGGAATAGAAGAAAGTATTTCTACAATACGTTGTAAAATATCATCTATTCTTCCCCCGAAGTAACCTGATACAGCACCATAAATAACACCGATAAAGATATCTAAAGCTGCTGCAACAACACCTATGAATAAGGATACTTGTGTACCTCTCCAAGTACGTGTCCATAAGTCACGTCCAAGTTCATCCGTACCGAACCAGTAATTTTCTTGAACGTTTTGACTTTCATATAAGTCAAAGCCATCTCTATCTGTCCCATCAAATGGTAAGAACGGTACTTTATCTAATACTGGTATTTTCGGTGGTAAGTTCGCATGTGAAACGTTTTGATCACTAAACTTATGATCATTCATTAAAGGACCTACTAAAGAAATAACTGTCAGTAAGACAAGGAATATTAAACCAATAATCGCTAGTCTGTTCCCTACAAGTTGTTTCCAAGCATCTTGCCAAAATGTACGACTTTTTCTTTCAAATTTCTCTTCTACTACTTTATCTCTTCCATGTAATACGAAGCTTTCTGCTGGCATACCTTGTGTTGAGTGTGTGACAGAGGCGTTATCATAACCGCTATTATTTAACTTGTTATCATCATTATTAGCCATTATTTTTTACCTCCTTCAACACGGATTCTTGGATCTACTAATCCGTAAAGTACATCAACTAAAAAGATTGAAATAATAAATAAGAAACTGAATAGTAGCGTTAAAGCCATAATGACTGGATAGTCATTTGTTTGTATTGATCGAACGAATTGGTCACCTAAACCAGGAACGCCGAATATATTTTCAATTGTCAAAGTACCTGTTAAGATACCGGCTAGCATTGGCACGATAATTGTAATAATAGGAATTAATCCATTACGTACTGCATGTCCAAAGATAACACGTGCACTTGACATCCCCTTAGCTCTTGCTAATTCTATGTAATCAGAACTTAGGACCTCAATCATTTCAGAACGAATATAACGTGCAATTGTTGCTGTTACACCTGCTGCTAATGCAATTGATGGTAATACAGCAGTCATAAATCCACTCCAACCTGCTACAGGGAATATTTGCCATTCAACAGCAAATACATATTGTAGTAATACAGCTAGAACGAATGATGGAACTGAAATAAATATTACCGATAGGAAGGTGGCCCCATAGTCTACTATTGTATTTTGCCTGATTGCAGCAACTATACCTAATAATAAACCAGTAATAGTTCCTAAAATCATCGCATATGTACCCATTTCTACAGATGGTCCAAGTCTAGGTTTAATTAAACTCCAAACCTCTCTGTTATCGTATTGGAACGAAATACCAAAATCACCTTTCGCGACATTTTTTAAATAGTTTGCGTATTGTACTGGTACAGGATCATTCAGACCATACTTTTCATTTATAATAACCTTCTGCTCTTCTGATAATTTCTCATCGTTGTACGGTGAACCCGGTAACAATTTCATTAAGAAAAATGTTATCGTCATAATTAAAAACAATGATATGAACATATAAATAATACGTTTCAAAGTATACCTAACCATTGTTTTGCCTCCAATCCCCTTATCGAATTCATATTTCTTTTAATATTCAGAAATATTTATATACATTATACAGAATTTATACAATGTAAATCAACACGAATATTCAGAATTTTGAATATGAAACTAATCAAAAAAGCCAATTAATTTATTACGATAAAGCGACAACGCGACAGTAATATTCACTTATAAGGAATAAATATACAGTATATTATTACTTATTACCTATTTTTTCTAATTTTCAGTCATTTACTATGTAGTAGCATACAATAATTATACATAAGTAAAATTACACTTATTTTTTTATTAAGTTCCACAAAACATAAATATTTTTTTCTAATCTGTTATAATACACTTAAATCTAATAATAAGAGGTAGGTAATAATGAAATTTTGGGGTATTTTTACTATAGGTTATATTGGCCTATTCGCTGTCCTTTGTCTTATCTTTTTAAAAGACCTAGATCAAGCAGCTAATATATACTTTTACATCATGACATTTGCTTTTGCGGCAAGTTGGCTTGTTGCGATGAAACAAGATGGCGTTGGAGAAGTTTCTAGACAAGCAGTTCGGAAGTTTAATTTTCATATGAAATCTAAAGCGTCACAAGATTATTTGAAAGACGATGAAATCATGAATCCAAATATGAAAGAACTACATTTAAAAGAAAGAAAAATACATAACTGGGTATTACCTTTTGTCGTATTAAGTACATTATTTTTTATTATCTCAATCTTTCTAGGGTTTATCGTTTAATAATTTTCATAAATAAAAAGCAGAAACACCAACTTTTATTGGTATTTCTGCTTTTTTTATAGTCTATTTTTGATATTTCTTGAATACTAATACTGCATTATGTCCACCAAAGCCTAGACTGTTACTCATAGCGTACTCAATATCTAACTTAGCCGCTTCATTAGGCGTATAGTCTAAATCGATTTCTGGATCTGGTGTATTTGCATTAATTGTCGGAGCAACAATACTATTTTCAATTGATAAAGCCGTTAAGATTGATTCAACTGCACCAGTTGCACCAAGTAAATGACCCATCATTGATTTAGTTGAACTTACTTTTAAGTTCTTAGCTGCATCACCGAAAGTTGATTTAATAGCTAATACTTCATATAAATCACCAATTGGCGTACTTGTTCCGTGTGCATTTAAATATTGGATATCTTCTGGTTTAATACCAGCATCTTTAATGGCTTCTTGCATTGCACGAGCACCGCCTTCTCCATTTGGAGATGGTGCTGTTATATGGAATGCATCCCCAGTTGATCCATAACCTACAACCTCAGCATAAATATGTGCACCACGTGCTTCAGCTGATTCTAATGATTCTAATACGACTACACCAGCACCTTCACCCATGATGAAGCCATCTCTTCCTTCTTGGAAAGGACGACACGCTGTATTTTTATCAGGATTTGTAGATAATGCTTTATTCGCACTGAAACCTGCCATAGCCATTTCTGTTATAGGTGCCTCTGTTCCACCAGCTAACATAACATCAGCATCACCACGTTGGATGATTTTGAATGCATCACCAATAGAGTTTGTACCTGTTGCACAAGCTGTAACTGTACAACCGTTTGGTCCTTTAGCACCTAAATCTATAGATACTTGACCAGTTGCCATATCTGGAATCATCATTGGTACGAAGAAAGGACTTACACGTTTTGGACCACGTTTTAAAAGCATATTGTGTGAGTATTCGAATGTTTCCATACCACCAATACCTGAACCAATCCAAACACCTACACGGTGACTATTTTCATCTGTAATTTCATATTTAGAATCTTTTAGCGCTTCACGAGCGGCCACAATTGCATATTGCGTAAATCTATCCATTTTACGAGCATCTTTTTTCGGAATATGATCATCAATATTGAAATCTTTCAATTCACCCGCTAATTTAGCTGGAAATTCAGAAACATCAATCCTTGTTACTTCGTCTATGCCGTTTTTACCGTTAATTGCATTTTCCCAAGTAGTAGGCACGTCATTTCCTAAAGGATTTAATGTACCTAAACCAGTCATTACAACACGTTTTTTCTCTGTCATTATCCAATTTCCTCCTATTTACCCCAGCGTAACGTTATGGCACCCCAAGTCAGGCCGCCACCAAATCCAACTAGGACTATTGTATCGTTATCTTTTATTTTACCTTGTTCTAATTCATATGCAATACTTAAGGGTATTGAAGCTGCAGATGTATTCCCGTATCTATCTACAGTTACACTCATCTTCTCTTTAGCAATACCTAATCTTTCACGAGCAGATTCCATAATTCTAATATTAGCTTGATGTGGCACAAACATATCGATGTCATCTGATTGTAGACCTGCTTTTTCTACTGCTTTAGTTGAAGCTTCACCCATAATTCTAACTGCAAACTTAAAGACTTCTCGTCCATTCATTTGGATTGTATTAGCATCCATATCTTGATATAGGTATGGTCCACCATTACCATCTGAACCAAGCTCGACACTTAGTATACCTTTACCTTCTGATACTTCGCCAATGATTGCTGCGCCAGCACCATCACCAAATAATATAGCTGTACTTCTGTCATTCATATCTGTAATTTTCGTTAGTTTATCAGCACCAACTACTAATACATTTTTATAAAGACCAGATTGTACAAATTGTTGTGCAGTTACTATACCATAAATAAAACCAGTACATGCAGCAAGTTGATCCATAGAAGGTACTTTATTTAAACCTAATCTCTTCTGTAACGTTGTTGCTACAGTTGGAAATGGTTTATCCCCTGTTGAAGTTGCTACGATGATCATTTCGATTTCTTCTTTATCTATACCTGAATCTTCAATCGCTCTAACCGCAGCTTCATATGCCAAATCACTAGTATCTTCAGTATCATCAGCAAAACGTCTTTCTTTTATTCCTGTCATTTTTGTAATCCATTCATCTGAAGTATCTAAATAACTTTCAAAATATCCATTTTTTACCACTTGTTTAGGCGCATATGCACCAAAACCTTTTATACCAATATCCATTATATTGACACCTTCTTATAATCTGTTGTTATTATCAGGTACTAATTTAACATACTTGTACCATTATACACAAGCACAGACTCACTTTTAAAAATATTTAAATCGTTTTCATCATATAAGGTATACAATTTATAAAAAGTTAATTATAATAAATGATATGACATTAACAGTTACGGAGGATAAAAAATGCAATACATCTTAACTTTTATATGGGCATTCTTATTATCACAAATGATAAACTTTGTTTTACATAGTTTAGGCGGTTCAGATGAAGCGCTAAATTTTGTTAGTCCAACTATTTATGCAATCATTTTTACAGTTGTTATTATTCTTTTAGATGCTTTAGTTGGTAAATCTTCTTCGGACAAACAAAGTACACAACATTCATAAAAAATTTCCCGTCAATTATATGACGGGATTTTTTGTTTGTCATCAACTATATAATTTTTAGCTGATATTCAACGTGTGAACGTGGGCGTTGTGAACACTTCTCGCCAAACTTTTTCATAACGAGGGTCTTGTGAACACTTCTCGCCAAACTTGTTCATAACTGAGGCGTTGTGAACACTTCTTACCAAACTTGTTCATAACGAGGGCGTTATTTACAAAACTTGGCTGAACTGTTACTAAGGGCGGCTATAATTACAAAACTCGGTCGAAGTGTTACTAAGACACTCGTTATTTGCACTTCTCACCAAACTTGCTAATTACTTCTTAACTATCTTATACACATCACCAAAAAAATCCCGCCAATTACATGACGGGATTCTTTATTATGCATTTACTTCAAATTTAACTTCACCATCTACTAAGTGTACGTTTACTATTGTACCTTCTTTTAATTCTTGACCGATCATTAATCTTGCTAAAGGAGTTTCAATTTGTCTTTGTACAAATCGTTTCAATGGTCTTGCACCAAATTGTGGTTCATATGCTTCTTCAGCTATCCACTCTTTCACATCTTGATCTACACTCACTTTGATGTGTTGGTCTACTAATCGAATGTTTAAGTTTGTAATAATATGATCTACGATATGACTCATATCTTTAATAGAAAGTGGTTTGAATAATACAATATCGTCCATTCTGTTTAATATTTCTGGTTTAAAGTATGCATGCAAGCTGTCGTCTACTTGTTTTTTAGCTGATTCTTCAATTTCACCATTTTCAGTAACACCATCTAATAAATATTGTGATCCAATGTTACTTGTCATAATGATAATTGTATTTTTAAAATCAACACTGCGACCTTTTGCATCTGTCAATCTGCCTTCATCTAATAATTGAAGTAGTACATTAAACACATCATTGTGTGCTTTTTCAATTTCATCTAATAAAATAACTGAATATGGTTGTCTTCTAACCGCTTCTGTTAATTGGCCACCTTCTTCATAACCTACATAACCTGGAGGAGCACCAATCAAACGTGCTACAGAGTGTTTTTCCATATATTCACTCATATCTATTCTGATCATATGTTTTTCAGAATCGAATAATGTTGCTGCTAATGTCTTAGCTAATTCAGTTTTACCGACACCAGTAGGACCTAAGAATAAGAAACTACCAATTGGTCTATTCGGATCTTTAATACCTGCTCTTGCTCTTACAACAGCATCTGACACTAAATCTACTGCTTCATCTTGACCGACAACTCTTTCATGTAGAATGTCTGAAAGTTTAAGTAATTTTTCTCTTTCAGTTTCAACAAGTCTTGATACTGGAATACCTGTCCATTGACTGACGATATAACCAATTTCTTCATCTGTTACAACTTCTCTAATAAGTCGGTCATGATCTGAACCTGTTTCTTCAGCAAATGCTTCTTCTAATTCTTTTAATTCTGCTTCTATTTGTGGAATCTTGCCGTGTTTAAGTTCTGCTGCTTTAGCTAAATCATATTGATTTTCTGCATTTTCGAGCGCTTGTTTACTTTCATCTAATTCTGCTCTTTTATCTTGTAATGATTTGATTTGTTCTTTCTCTTGTTCAACTTTACTTTGTAATTGTTGTTGTTTTTCTTTTTCATCGGCTAATTCTTTTTGTAATTCTTCTAGACGAATTTGACTGCTTTGATCAGATTCTGATTTAAGTGCATTTTCTTCAATTTCTAACTGCATCACACGTCTATTTACAGCATCTAATTCAGTTGGATTAGAACCCATTTCTGTACGTATTGTTGCACAAGCTTGGTCTACTAAATCTATCGCTTTGTCTGGTAAGAATCTATCTGTAATATATCTATCTGATAATTCCGTTGCTGCCACTAATGCTCTATCTTGAATACGAACACCATGGTGTACTTCATATCTTTCTTTCAAACCTCTTAAAATTGATATAGTATCTTCTAAGTCAGGTTCTTTAACGTTTACTTTTTGGAAACGTCTTTCTAATGCTGAGTCTTTTTCAATGTATTGACGATATTCATTTAAAGTTGTTGCACCGATACAGTGTAACTCACCTCTTGCTAACATTGGTTTAAGCATGTTACCTGCATCCATTGCACCATCTGTTTTACCTGCGCCAACTAACATATGAATTTCATCAATGAATAATAAAATTCTTCCTTCAGATTCTTTAACTTCTTTTAAGACTGCTTTTAATCTTTCTTCAAATTCACCACGGAATTTGGCACCAGCTACTAGTGCTGATAAATCTAATTCAAAAATTGTTTTATCTAATAGTGATTCAGGAACATCTCTTTTAACAATTCGTTGAGCAAGTCCTTCTACAATGGCTGTTTTACCAACACCAGGCTCGCCTATTAATACTGGGTTATTTTTAGTTTTTCTACTTAATATACGAATCGTATTACGAATTTCCTCATCTCTACCGATTACAGGATCCATTTTCCCTTTTCGAACTTCTTCGACTAAATCTCTACCATATTTAGATAGTGCTTCGTATTGTACTTCAGGATTTTGTGATGTCACACGATTCCCTCCTCTTATTTTATTAATAATTTCATTAACGACTTCTTTTTTATTGCCTACAATATCGATTGTTGTTTGGTCAACTTCGATGGCTGCTTTTAAAATATGCTCCATAGACATATAGTCGTCTTGCATTTCTTCTTTAATTTTATCTGCTTTAATAAATAATTCATTAAGCTTTGGCGAAATATATTGTCCATAATGGACGTTATCACCTTTAACTACAGAATATTGTTTTAGCTTTTGTTCATATTTATCTTTTAAAATTTCTGTATCAATATTTGCTCTTTCAAGCGTTCTTTTATAAATACTTTCATCTTCATTTAATGCTGCTAGTAATACAGCTTCTATTTCAATATTTTGTAGTTGATATGATTGTGATAATTGTTGTGCTTGTTCAATTGCACTTTGTACGGAATATGTCATCTGATTAATATCCAAATGTATCACCTCTTTAAATTTTCAAAGGTCAATAGTTTGACTATCTTTGACCTTAATTTGATTATATACCTTTTGACCTTCTTTGACAAATATAAAGCACCAAAATTACAAACCTTTTTCATGACATTTTATGGTAAACTATAAGTGAAATCATAAGGGGAGTGATCTTTTGCAAACTACATATATAGAGGCAACTTCAATTATTGAGTATATTATTCAACATGGTCAACGACACCATTTTAATGCCCACCATTATATATACCATACTGGAGACTTATGTAATCATATTTATGTAATTGTAGAGGGAAAAGTCATTACACATCGCGTAATGGAAGACGGGAAAGAATTTAATACTAAACTATTAGGCAGGCATAGTATTTTCGGGTCGACAACATTATTTTGTGGAAGAAAGACACATAGCCTTTCAGCAAGAGTAAAAGAAGCAGCTGTCGTATTTAGTATTCCTAAAGTACAATTCGAAGAAGCCATTTTAAACGATGAAGTGCTTAAATATGAATGGTTACTATGGGTACAGAATGAAAACGAAAAAAATGAATATCAAATTAGAGATGTATATACACTTGGGAAAACGGGTGCGTTCTATTCGATATTGATTAAATTAGCAAATACCTATGGCATACAAGATGGTAATAGCATTTTGATCAATGTAGATTTAACTAATCATGAATTAGCCAATTTTTGTAATGTAACAAGAGAAAGTGTTAACCGTATGTTGAGTAATTTAAAGAAAGAGAAAATTGTCTCCATCAATCATAAAAAAATCACCATACACGACTTAGATTATTTAAAGAGAGCCATCAATTGCGAAAATTGTCCTTTATCTATATGTAGGATAGAATAAGTATTAAGATTTTAAAACCTTTATTCAATAAGGAGGATATCAATGAAAAACTTAATCTGGATTATTCTAGGTTTATGTTGTTTAGCCTATTCTATAGATTTATTTTATAATGCCATTTTTAATAACAAGCCTTTGAATCCTGTTACTACTATCATATTGATATTCGTTATATTTTATATCATTTATGCTTTGATTTCAGATAAGTATAAGAAAACAAAGTCTACTAATAATTAATTTCATTCAAGTAACTATAAACAACAAAAGCAGTAGAGATGCATGTTCTAAACATGATGCTCTACTGCTTTTTGATTACTTTTAGCTTACACCTAATGCAATTTTAGCGTAACGTGACATTTTGTCTTTGCCCCATGGTGGATTCCAGACAATGTTAACTTCTGTTTCTTTAATTTCAGGTAATTCTGCTAATGCAGTTTTAACCTGATCTATAATTTGTGGCCCCATTGGACAACCCATAGAAGTTAACGTCATTTCTACTGTGCATAATCCTTCGTCGTCTAAGTCAACGTTATATACAAGACCTAAGTTAACTATGTCAATTCCTAGTTCAGGGTCAATTACATTTTCAAGTGCACCGATAATACTATCTTTCATTGCTTCTTCCATATTTTCACCTCATTCTAAAAGTTACTATATATAATATATCAAATTTAAAGCATGGGTTAAAGAAAATGATATGATATTATTGTATGTATCATAAAGAAAAAATGGTAAGGAGTTATCGATATGGAAAAACATTTAATTTGTTTAGATTTAGATGGCACATTGTTAAACGATGAAAAGCGCATCTCACCTTTTACTAAAAGAGTATTACAGTATTTAAAAAAATCCGGTCATGAAATTATGATTTCAACTGGTAGACCATATCGAGCAAGTGTGGATTATTACAACGCAATGAATATGAATACCCCTATCATTAATTTTAATGGTGCTTATATTCATCATCCAACAGATAATAGGTTCCCAACGAAACATGAGCAATTTGATACTCGTATCGCATACAAAATTTATAAAGATATTAGTCAACTTGATATTAAAAATATTATTGCTGAAGTTAAAGACCAAGTGTATATCAACAACTATGATCAATCACTATTTGAAGGATTTAGCATGGGGAATCCTGAAATAAAATATGGAGAACTTGATCAATTACTTCCTGAATCTCCTACGAGTCTATTAATTCAAGCAGAAGAAAGTGAGATTCCACGTATTAAAAGACATTTAAATAAGCACTATGCTGAATTTATAGAACATCGTCGTTGGGGCGCTCCATTTCCTGTTATTGAAATTGTTAAAAAGGGTATTAACAAAGGTAAAGCGGTAAAATATGTCGCTGAATATTTAGATATAGATTTTGATAATATTATTGCTTTTGGTGATGAAGATAATGATTTTGAAATGATTCAATTTGCCAATTATGGTATCGCAATGGGAAATGCTATTCCAGAACTTAAAGAAATTGCAACAGAAGTTACATACACTAATAATAATGATGGTATCGGAAAATACTTAAACAAACATTTTGACTTAAATATGTAAGGGGGTTTTTACATGAAAATGATCGTAGATAGTGGTTCAGATATAACGTTATCTCAAATTGAAGAAAAAGGATTTTACTTCTTACCTTTCGGAATTGTCATTGATGATCAAAATAAAGTTGATCAATATGAAATCTCAAACGAAGAAGTATTAGCAGCAATCAAAAACAATAAACATCCAAAGACGAATCAAGCTACTATGGAACAAATGACAAAAGTATTTACTGAAGTTGCTGAAAAGAAAGAAAAAGCCATTTACTTAGCTTTTAGTAGTGCTTTAAGCGGGACATATCAAACGGCTTGTTTAGTTAAAGAACAAGTGAAAGAAACATACCCAGACCTTGATTTAACAATATACGACACACTAAGTGCATCAATGGGATGCGGTAAATTAATTCTCGATGTACAAGATAAAATTGAACAGTCATATACTTTTGAAGAGCTTGATGCTTATATTAAAGAACGCATTGATAAAATTAGACACCTATTTACAGTTAAAGATTTAAACTATTTAGCAAGTGGTGGCAGACTTTCTAAAGGACAAGCATTTTTAGGTAACTTATTAAATATCAAGCCACTTCTTCATGTTGAAGAAGGCAAACTTGTTCCGATTGAGAAATTTCGTGGTTCTAAAAAATTATGGCATGCCATTATAGATAAAATGCAAAACGAAAATAGTGATTACTCTGATGATATTATTTATATGACACATGCTGATGATATTGAAGAAGCTGAAAAAATTAAAGCACTGATACAATCATCACTTTCACCTCAAGATGTTGTCATTTCAAATATTGGCCCAGTTATATGTTCACATACTGGTAGTGGCACAGTCGCTATATTCTATTATAAGGAGTGATGGTAAGTGGCTAAAATTATCGTAATCGGTGCAGTTGCTGGAGGCGCAACAGTTGCATCGCAAATTCGACGACTTGACCCGGATAGTGACATAACAGTTTATGAAAAAGATAGAGATATGAGTTTTGCAAACTGTGGCCTTCCCTATTATTTAGGAGAAGTTGTAGAAGATAGAAATATGATGTTATCAACAACACCTGAACAATTTAAAGACAAAAAACATATTACAGTCAAAACGTATCACGAAGCCATTGAATTAAATGATACTAAAAAAACAATCACGATTAAAAATCATGAAACTGGTGAAATTTTTGAAGATTCATATGACAAACTTATTTTAAGTCCGGGTTGTCGTGCAAGACATTTAGGTTTTCAATCTGACCGTGTATTTACATTAAGAAACTTAGTAGATACTGACAAAATAGAAGACTTTATTCAAAGAGAAAATGTCCAATCAGCATTAATTGTCGGTGCTGGTTATGTGAGTCTAGAAATTTTGGAGAATTTATATAATAGAAATATCCAGACAACTTTGATTCATCGTAGCGACCACATTAATAAGAGTATGGATAAAGATTTAAATAAAGTCATATTTGATGAGTTAGAAAAAAGACATATTCCATATAGATTAAATGAAGAAATTGCAGATATTTCAGGACGAGAAGTAACTTTTAAATCAGGGAAAACAGAATCATATGATTTAGTCATAACTGGAGTCGGAATTGAACCGAATAGTGATTGGTTAAAATCATCTTCACTTAAATTAAATGAAAAAGGCTATATCCCAGTAAATGAATATTTCGAAACGAATTTAGAAGATGTATATGCATTAGGTGATGTAATCGAAACATTCTATAGACATACAAAGAAACCAACTAGTGTTACTTTAGCTTGGGGTGCCCATAGAGCAGCAGCATTAATCGCCGAAAACATTACATCAAAATCATCAAGTTCTAAAGCCACTTTCAAAGGTTTACTTGGTACAAATATTGTAAAAATGTTTGATTATGCATTAGGCAGTGTTGGCGTTTCAGAAAGTGAACTCTCAAATTATGATTATGAAGTAGTTGAACAAACTCAAAAACAACATGCTGGCTATTATCCAAGTGCCGAACCACTTACATTACGTGTTTATTTTGATAAAGCAACACGCAAAATATTACGTGCATGTGCAGTCGGTAAAGATGGTGCTGACAAACGAATCGATATCATATCTACAGCAATAATAGGAGACCTAACTGTAGACGAACTACGTGATATCGAGATCGCTTATGCACCACCATTCTCTAGTCCAAAAGATATTGTTAATATGATTGGTTATAAAGCACAATCAAAATAAAAGCATGTGAATATTAGTAGAGCGACCTGAAAATGATGTTTTCAGGTCGCTAATTTATTTTATCGGTCTGATAATCCCGTTTTCGGGTCGATAAATTTTATTATCGGCCTGGTAATCCCGTTTTCGGATCGCTAATTTTATTTATCGGTCCATATTTCCTGTTTCTAGACCGGTAAATTTTTTTATCGGTCCATATTCCTCGTTTCTAGACCGGTAAATTTTTTTATCGGTCCATATTTCTGATTTCTGGACCGGTAATTTATTTTATCGGTCCAGAAACACACCCCCTACTAGCTCTAACAATGAAAAAGCTGGGACACGGATGTCCCAGCTTTACAAATTATTGATTATTCTTTTGTCGTTTACTTCTTCTTGATACTAAGAAGATAAATAATCCAAATAATAGGATTACAAGTACTGCTGCTACTAAATAACTATTATTCAGTCCTCTTTCATTAATTATTGCATATAGTTCACTTTCTTCTCTATCCGTAATTAAGTTATATCGATTATCTTTACCTTTAATATTATCTCCTAATATAAGACCCGATAACATTTTATTTTTTTCAATAAGCTTATCATCTAATGTAACTTTTTTAGACTTACTGCTATCGTTAATATTCAAGATATAATCAATTGTATTTGTGTCATAATAAAACAAGTTTGTGCCTTTGTCATGCGGCAATACTTTCACTTTACCTTCATACAATTCTTGATATTGTTTAAAGGTATCAGCAATTTTTTCTAAATATTTGATAACTTCTTTATCCGTTCTAAAGTTCTGTAGCTGATTGATTGTTTCGATTTTCGAACCGTTTACAGCTATTTCTGTACCATAGTTCATTATAACTGGACCTTTATATCCCCACATATATGTCATTAATTGTTTAATACGTGTTCCAGGGAATTTGTTCTCATCTGCAGCATGTTTTGTGAAACGTTCTGTAAACCAAGTATCTGCAATGAGTACTTCACCTTTCTGATTATAAGTAGGAATTTCCGTATTTTCAGTTTTAAATGCATTTTGAATAGCGGTACGAGTTGCATTTGTCGATAAATGTTTAAAGTTCTTTGCGTTTATACCGTCTTTATTTATGATGCCGTATGTATCCAATCCTTCTGGTAGGAAAGCTTCAGCATCTATACCATCTTGAACGATATTCATCGAAACACCATCGATATAATATTTATCAACAAAATTTTTAACTTTCGCTTTGTAAATACTTTGATTCTCACTATTCTTTAAATCTATGAACTGATCATTCTTGAAATATGATTTTTGAATTTGATTTAAATCACCATCTGTAGATAGCTTAAAATCATCTGTATATGTAACGGGCATATCAACGATGATTTTCATATCTTTATGATGTACTTTATCAACTAATGATTTAAATGCTTTTTCTCCACCTAGAACTTTATCGATATCATCATAGTTTTTTACTTTATATCCTAAAAAATCTTTCTGATCATGTGAAAAGACTGGTGAAATATGTATCGTATTAAATCCCATATCATGAATATAGTCTAGCTTTGATTCAATCCCTTGGAAATCCCCTCCAAGTGGTAAATCATTCGATTGATTATTATTTTTAATCATCTTATTGTTGTCGTTATTTCCATTCATAAAACGATCAACCACTAAACTATAAATTCTAGGGTATTTAACATCCTCGTATTCTTTATCTTTCGCAAAAACATAGCTACTAAAAAGTGGTGCGATTAATATAATCGATATGATTATCTTTGTCCATTTATTCATTTATACAACCCTCTTTATTACCCAATTAATTCTATTATACTAAAACGTTTACTTAACTGATAGAACTACATGAAATTGTCATAAATAAATTCAATAAAAAAATCCAGTCATGTCTTGTAATTACAAAATCATGAATGGATTGTAAAGTGGCTATTAACCAAAGTGTAATACGCCCATTGGTAAATAACTACCTAATAAAATCGTTAATACCATTACAACAATTGTTGCAATGAATAATCCTTGGCTGTTTTTATTCTTTTTCTTCTTAGCAATTGTCACTTCAATTAAACCAAGAACTGCAAGTCCAAGAATAAATTTAATACCATAAAGCATACCGTTAATTCCCATAGCTTGCATGAAAATAACAAAACCAGAAATTAAAGTAAATACCATGAATAATCTTAAGACCATATGCACTGGTTTATTTGTAACTTTCATGTATACAACGAAGAATAAGATAATCGTAACTAACCAGCTAAAAATATGGAAATGTATCATATTTAGTTCCCCCCAAATATTCATATTTCTTTTCCAATAGCATTATAACATAGGAACAATTAGAATAAGCTCATTTTTTAAAAAGCAAATATTAAAGTTAGCGCATAATTCACAATTTATTCAAATGTTCGTCCTACTAAAAAGAATACCCCCTATTCCAAGTTTCTAACACTTGGTTTAGAAGGTACTCTTATATATTACTTTATTTATTTTTCACTAATGAATGTTGTTAATGTTCCGATACCATCAATTGTAACTTTAATTTCATCACCAGGTTGTAAAAATTGTGGTGGGTTCATACCAGCACCAACTCCAGCTGGTGTACCAGTAGCAATGATATCCCCTGGATGCAATGCTACATATTTAGAAATTTCAGCAATTAATTCGTCGATTTTTAAGATCATTTCATTTGTATTACCATCTTGACGAATTTCATTGTTCACTTTAGTTACAATGTTAACATCTTCAGGTAATGGTAACTCATCTTTAGTTACGATATATGGACCCATTGGGCATCCACCTGTTAATGATTTAGAAAGGAATGCTTGATCATGTTCCTTTTGAGCATTTCTATCTGTAATGTCATTGATGATTGTATAACCATATACATAATCTAAAGCTAATCCACGTGGGATTTTTTCTCCATGTTTACCGATTACAACGCCTAATTCACCTTCATAATCTAACTTGTCTGTTACATCTTTATGATTCGGAATTTCTGCGTTATCACCAGTTAAAGATGATGCTGCTTTAGTGAATACATATAATCTATTAACTTTATTATTTAATTCTTCAGCGTGTTTTTTGTAATTACGTCCGAAAGCAATTACATTATTTGTAGGTGTTACAGGTGGTAAAAACTCGATATCCTCAAAGCTATATTTATAATCGTCTTTCTCAGCAGATTCTTCTACTTTAACGACTGCTTTACGAACTGCTTCTTGGAAATCAACATTTATATTTAATTGTAAACCTTCTAATAATGTCTTAGGATTAAAACCTTCTTCTCCAAAGTCTGCAAATACTTTGCGTAGATCCCAAACCGCTTCTTCGCGTTTTACTTTCACACCGTATGAAGTGATATCTTTATGTTTAAAAGTTAAAAATTTCATTCACTCTGTCAACTCCTTCTTATTCTTAATTTCGATTATACCGAATTTTTAGATAAATCGCATGCTTTTCAATCGATTATTTTAAATATGTTACTTTTCTCCATAATTTTTCCAATGGTCCTTGTTTAAATTTTAATAAATACAGATAGCTTAAGATAAGTTGCACGCAATAAATAACAATACCTATGATATAAATGGTTAAGACAGGTAACTTACCGTAGTAATTTAAACCAACACCATAGAATATTAAAATACATATTATGCTTTGTGAAATATAAGTCGTTAAGCTTAGTTTTCCGATAGATTGTAATGGCGTTAAAATTTTTCTAACTGTTTGATCTTCACATAAGATGACAAAGAACATAATATAGCTCAATGCAACAATTGGACCACCAATCATCTGACTCATTAATTGTGATGTTACAGAACCTTCTAACACGATTTGAATCATTTTAATTGCTAAACCTAAAATTAATACAACAACCCCTATCACCATATATAGATTTTTATGTTGTTTAATTTTGTTAAACCAATTAATTTGATGTGCATAAATGCCGAATAGCATAATCGGTAAAATAGAAAATGGTCCTACTAGAATGGCGTTCGCAATATTCATACCAAAATATTTCAAATTAAAGCCAATAATCGATACATAATCAGCACTTGATAATATATTATTAACTCTTTCTAATTCTTGTAATCCTACAAAGCTTTCTATTTGCGTGACATCTTTTAATAAAATCATTGGCAGTAAATATAACAGTACAAATATGCCGATTCCTATTGATAGTGCAACTAATGTATATTGTGGTTTTAAGCGCACAAATATGATTGCTATTAAACCTAACAATGCATATGTTGATAATATATCACCATAAAAAATGAATACGCCATGAATGATACCTAGCAGTAATAAAAATAATAATCTTCTTGTAATCATTGGATAGTAGTTTAATCCCTTATCCAAACTATTTTGATACATGATGGATAAACCGTAACCAAATAGAAATGCAAATATTGGATAAAATGAAGCGATTATAAATAATGAACTGATTTTAAACCATGCACCATCTTGATGTTGAAAAAATTCGAACGGATTGATGATTTGATATGGATATGCAAAGGTTAAAATATTCATAAGTAATATACCTAGTAAACTAAACCCTCTTAATGCATCAATACTAAATATTCTTTGTTTTGCCATTAATGATTCTCCTTGATGTGTTTCGTTCCATATTGAAAGAAGTATAAATAACCTTCAACTGGTTTCTTCAATATTGTTTCTAAAGTATTTTGATAATAACGCATTTGAACGTCATATTTTTGTTTCATCGTTTCTGCTACTTCTTCTTTTGTTTTACCTCTACGAACGATAAATGCATCTGTTTTATAATCTATAAATGATACTTTATCTCCTTCAATAAAAATACAATCTATCATCCCTTGGATAATCGGTTTATTATCTTTTTCAGAAACATCGAAAGATAAACCTTGATCGATATCATCTTGACCAACTACAAAAGGTACCTCTCTCATAACTTTATCCGCATTGACTAACCTTTTGTATAAATCAGACTTTGTAAACACTTCTATTAATGATAAATCTAAATCTTGCATAGCGTCATCAGGTAGTATTTCTTTATCCATCAACTCGTGTACAAGATTTTGTAAATCTTCTACAGTTAAACCTTCTTGTTTTAAAGGAAGATGTTGCATAACTGCATGCATCAAAGTACCAATTTCGGCACTTTGTCTTTTTTGTTTAGTCATAAACTTAGGTCTGTCATATGATTTAGTACCAAGCTGATATTGTCTTACAATTTGATAATCCGTTCCTGCTTCTTCAGTTTCGCGTTGACGTTTAATTTCAGAAACAGATTGTTTTGCTGCAATATTTAACAATTGTTCATCAGGATATTTGTACACCATCTGATTATAAATTTCATCCTTTTTCTCAGAAGGTATATAATTCATGAGTGTATCTAGTGTTGGCTTTTCGTATGAGATATCTTGTTCTTCATCTTGTTCTTCGTCACGTATGATATTGATATTAAAAGATTCACTTCGTTCAGATTTAAATGGCATTGAGTGTGATAGACCATTATCTTTCGATTTAGCAAGAACTGAGGAGATAAGATCAAATGGTGATTTCGCCTTCACTCTATATTCAGATTCAATCATTTCATCTTGATCTGCACTCACAAGCCCTATTTTTTCAAGTGCTTTATCACTTTTAACACGACCAATAAGATATAATCCCTCTTTGGCTCTTGTTAATGCGACATAAATCAATCTCATTTCTTCAGAAATCATTTCTGTTTCATTTATATTTTTAAATATAATAGATGCTAATGTTGGGAATGAGACTTCTTTTTCAATATTGAAATATGATAAAGCTAATCCATATCGATTATTTAAGATAACATGCTCTCTTAACTCAGTACGGTTAAATTCACGTGTAATACCTGAATAAATAACAAATGGAAATTCTAGCCCTTTACTACTATGAATCGTCATCATACGTACAACATCATCATTAGGACCTATCACACTTTCTTGTCCGAAATCTTGGCCACGTTCGATTAATTCATCAATAAATCTAATAAATTGGAAGATACCTCTTAAACTAGATGCTTCAAATTGTATTGCTTTATTTAATAAACCATATAAATTCTGTCTTCTTTGAACACCACCAGTAAGGCCACTAAAGTAAGAAATTAAATAATAGTCATTATATAATTTATCCAACAGTTGCCATACCGGAACAGATTTACTATATGCTTGATAGTTTTTCAATTGCGTTAAAAATTGATTAAGCTTTTCTACTAGTGCTGCATCCGCTTCTGCATTTGAAATATATTTATAAATAGAATCAATATAGTAAATTTCTTGTGGCGCTTTATTTCTAATTTCAGCAAGCTCATCTTCTTTAAACTGAAAAGCGATTGACCGCATAACACCGACTAAATATTTATCTTGCAATGGGTTATCTATCACACGTAAAAATGAAAGCATCAATCTAATTTCATTTTGTTCGAAGTAGCCTTTTTTCGATTCTACATAGAACGGAATATTCACTTCTTTAAATTGTTGTTGCAAGTGCATCGCATTACTATAACTTCTCTCAAGAATTACAATATCTTTGAATGTTGCTAGTCGATAACTTTGCGTTTTTCGATCATATACGCGTTTGTTATCTAATATATATTGCACTTTATCTACAATAGCCTTTGCTTCAATCAGATTATTATCTTCTACTTTAAAAGAATCTTGGACGATAATATCCATTTCTAGTGGCGTATGTTGTGAATCATAATCTGCACCGTAATACAATTTAGCTTCATCGTTATATTCAATTTCACCTACAACTTCATCCATCATATGAGAAAAAATATAATTAGTATTATCGAGCACTTCTTTTCTAGATCTAAAGTTCTTAGATAAATCGATCACTTCACCTGATGCTATTTCCTGATTATTAAATCTTTTATATTTTTCTATAAATAATTCTGGCTCAGCTTGCCTAAATTTATAAATGGATTGCTTCACATCACCAACCATAAATAAGTTACCATTATGCTCTTCTCCGCGTTTAATACAACTGATAATAGCCTCTTGTACTCTATTGGTATCTTGATATTCATCTACTAAAATTTCATCAAAGTAATCTCGATATTGCAAAGCAATTTCTGAAGGGTTGCCATCATCATCTGTCAAAATATCTAAAGCTAAATGTTCATAATCAGAGAAATCAATAATCCTTTTTTGTTGTTTAAGTGATTGGAAATATTTAATGACATCTTTAGTGATATCCGCAATCACTTTCACTCTTGGTCCCATATCTTTCATATCTTGAATTAAATCTTCTCTACTTCTGCTGAGATAACCTTCAGTCAGTTCTTTTAAGTGGTCAAGATAGGCTTTATGATAGTCTTTACCTAGTTCCAGTAATTGCTCTGATCCTTCATTTTCAGACTTAATCTTCGCACTATTTGTCGGTAATTTCTTTGCTGCCATATCTAAATGTATTTGATCAAGTAGCTTACTACCTTCAAATACGCGCTCTAACCAAATGCGTTCACCTTCAAGATACGTCACATGTTTATCGACTTCATTCAAGTGTTGATAGCAATCTATTGACTGATACAAAGCATTTTTAGCACTATCTAATTTACGATAAATAAGTTGGTCAAACATTTTAAAATAAGCGTGATTTTCATCAATTTGATCATATGGTTGAGCCAATTCATTTAACCACGCTAAAGGATCTGCATGTGCAATACTAAATCGATATAGACGGTTCAATAATGCTCTTAAAGGCTCGTCAGAACGGTCATTTGATAGATGCTCAACGATTTCTAAAAATGTCTGTTCATTCTTTTCATAATAGCTTTCTAACACATCATCTATTGCCTGTTCTAATAAAACAATACTCTCAACTTCATTTGCAGTTCTAAAGTTTGGGTCAATATCAATCGTGTCATAATGTGATTTAATTAATGTTAAACAAAAGCTATGAAGTGTAGAAATTTGAGCTTGATGAATTTTAATTCTTTGTGACTTCAAATGTTCATCTTCAGGATATTTAATACTTTCTTTTTGAATCGCAGCATTGACTCTTGCTTTCATTTCTCTCGCACTTGCGTTAGTGAAGGTTACAACAAGCAGCCTATTAACGTCTTGTTTGTTACGCATAATTTTTTGAATTATACGTTCAACAAGCACAGCTGTCTTACCGCTTCCCGCTGCTGCTGCAACAAGGATATCTTTCCCTTCGCTATATATCGCTTTCCATTGATCATCCGTCCACTGTACATCTATCGGTTTTTCTGGCAATGTCATTCTTCCGCCTCCTCTCTCAACATTTCGATGATTTCATCTTTCGTTAATGAATGTTCGATTTCTCTATATTGCTCTGTATCAGTTATAGGATCGATGTGACAAACTGATTTAAATTCACAAAATTGGCATGGTAACCTCTTTTGATATCGCATAGGCGAAACTTCTGTATGCCCATCCATAATTTGTGTAGCTGTTTCAACAAAGTTTTCTCTATTTTTATTCATTAATTTGAAAAATAGTTCTTCATCTAAAGCTTTACTATAACTATTTAATTCACCATTTTTCTTTTTCGTAACAGGGATCATGTCAGATTTTAATTGGTCTATCAATTTATCATCAAGCGCATCGACTACTTCAGGATTTCTATTCACATATCCATCCATTTTGAATTTTTCAATAGTTTGTTGATAAATATCATCTACTTCTGGAATTCCTCCCCAACTTGTTGCTTTAATTTCAGGTTCATGCACATGGAAATACAATAATGCACCAGGTGATACGTTATCTTGTAGATTTAACAAAGTTTTATTTTGGAGTACGACATCTAAATACGTAAACATTTGCATTTGCATACCATACATTACTTTAGTTAAATCTAAGCTTGTCTCCGATGACTTATAGTCAATAATAGACACATAATCTTTATCTTTACATTTATATACATCCAATCTATCAATTTGACCTCTAATATTAATTGGAATTTTTCGTTTCGTTGATAAAGGCGTCGTTTTTAATTGATGTTTAGATGTTGCACCAAAGTTTAATTCAAATTGATAGGCTTTGAATTTTGAATGACTTGTTTGATACTTCATTGCTTCTAATGTAGATTTCAAAATATTTTGGATGCGTAATTTTAAATATCTATAATGAGCAGTACGATGTAGTACATCAAATTGAATTTTAGGCAAGCTTTCATCGATAGCTTCGTTTATTAATTTGGCCATGGATTGTGCTGATAACTTACTAAAGTCACCATTTACTTCATCTGAAATATATTTCAATGTTTGATGGAATATATTACCGATATCGACACTTTGAATTTGATATTTCGTACGTTCGTTTAATTTTAAACCATGTGAAACATAATGTTTAAACGGACATTGATTATACGTTTCAAACCTTGATACACTGGCATTTATTTTCTGACCGTAAAGCGATTCTGATACATCTGTATTTAATTGGACTGTATCATTTTTATACGTTAAAGCTGATGTTAAAAATTGAACAGTATGGTCTAAATGATGAATATCTAATAAAGCATGATACGCATCTAGCCATATATCATTAACAATCTCATCATTCATCCAATCATTTAAATGTTCAAATATATGCATTTGACTTTGATGTTCATGTTCTAATAATTGAATAGGATTATGCTCTATATTTGATTTTAGAGATTGAACTTCAAGATTTGTAAATAATGATTGAATCGTATTGATAAATGGACTCTTTTCTCTAATTTCTCCACCATCGGACATTAAACTATATGTGAATACAACTTCTTTCTTAGCTCGTGTCATCGCAATATAACATACAAACGCTTCATCCATCTGTAAAATATCACTCGTCGGGCTTAATTCTAAACCGCTTGAAGTTGCTAATTCTTTTTTCTCATCGTCTGTTAATAACAACATTTGATTAGATACTTTCGGTAAGACACCGTCATTCATACCAAGCAAGAATACAATTTCTTTATTATCCACTTTGGCTAAATCCATATTACCGACTGTTACTTCATCTAATGTTTGCGGAATCATTGAGAATTCTAATTCATCTAGTCCTCTATCCAATATTTCAATGTATTCATTTAAAGAAAGTGTTACATCACCTAACACTTCTACGATGTCATCAAATATGCGTATTGTACCTTCCCATACTTGGTCAATTTCCTCTGCTTCTTCAAACTGATGCTTTATTTCTAATTCGTCGCGCATCGTCATTAAGTGCGTAGGTAAATCAAACTGTTCGATAACGCCATATAATCGATTCGTAAAGTCTTCCACTGTTTGACTATCAGCTAAAGCTTCGTTCAACTTTTCAATTCGATTCACAACATAATCTTTTAAGTCGATAACACTCTGAATTGTTTTTCTATCTTCTTCTATAAATGTATCTTCTTCTTTTCTTAATGATTTTTTGCCGAGTTTTTCAAAAGATTCAACTGTGAAAAATTCTGGATTCGTCCATCTCTTACCAGATATCCCTCTTTCAAATGCATAGTTTTCTAATATATCAATTAAGTATGACGCATTTGGGATATGGCTTGTTAAGATACCTGTCTTCAACATGCGCATGACAGGTTCAAATCTCCATCCAGTTTGAATAACTTCTAACATTGATCTTAAACATTCAATGAACGGATGATATGCCATTTTCTTTTTCGCGTCATGATTATAAGCAATATTAAAATGCGGTAATACCGTTTCAATCAGCTGCTCATAACCTGGATCACGATAAAGTATCGCTATGTCTTTGTAAGATAAATGTTCTTCTCTCGAACGTCTTAATATCTCTCTCGCAACGTATTGCACTTCGTCTCTCATATTGGATGTTTCAATAATTTTTAAACCTTCACTATCAATAGTATTCGGTAGCAATGCATCAAATTGACTTTCCAAATGCTTTAATACTTTTTGATTATTGAATCGTTCCGTTGTCTTAAAGTGCGTATAATTAATCTTAATTTGTAATGCATCCGCAATGTCTTCAACGTGATTGAGAGATTCCGATGTTTTTCTAAATAAGCTAAATGGATCTTTGTCTCCATCTGTCGTTAAACCGATTGTAACCGACTTACTATATTTAACTAAGGCTTCAATAACGCGATATTCGAGTGTTGAAAAGTTATGAAAACCATCTATATAAATATCTGCTTGTTTGATGTAGTCTGAATTTGGTATTTTCTCAATTAATTTATACAAGACATCTTCTGCTTGTACATAGCGGCCGTTTAATTGATCCTCTAACGCTTTATATATTGTTTCGATATCACTAAGTTTATCTTTCATTCTTTTAGGAATCGTTTCGTTGTATTCAATATAATGTGATAAATCATCAGGACTTACATTATATTTTTTAAAGTCTTTAATCTCATTCATCATTTTATGACTAAATCCATAATGTTGAATAGTAGACTGATATAAATTTAACTGTTTTTTATGTGTATGTAATAAGTGATATGTCAGCATTTCTAATGCTTCATCTGAAATTTGTTGTTCAACAAGACCACCTTCATCACTTAAAACTCTCCAACTTAATCTTTCAAATCCGAATACTGAAGTACGTATACTTCCTTTTAAATTAGGATTTTTAACAAATGCTTGTTCATATTGGAAGGTATTTTGAGTTGGTGTCAAAAATATAATTGGGTCTCCTAATGGATTTTCAATCATAGCTTTAGTCATTTGATTAAGCATTTGATTCGTTTTCCCGGTCCCACTTCGTCCAATCCATACATTTAATTGCATTTATTTCTACCTCCCTTACGTTCTCTTATTCATTTATTTTAACATAAAAAGAACACCTCACTTAATTTCAAAGCAAGGTGTTTAAGATCTTTTATATTAGTTTGTAGATGGATCAAAATTATAATGGAATTGGTTAATTGGCCAGAATCTTAATGCAACTTCACCAACAATGACATCTTTATCAATCAAACCAAATGAACGACCATCTTTACTTACTTCACGATTATCTCCTAAGACTAAATATTCATCTTTAGGAATTTTATTGGCACCATTTGAATTCACTAAATCTTTCACTTCAAAATTCTCTGTCAATAAATCACGTGACTTATTCGCTTTGTTTGCTTTCAAGTATTCTTCAGGTACTTTTTTATCATTTACATATAATTGATCATTTTCATATTTCACTGTATCACCAGGTTTACCGATAACACGTTTCACATAATCATCATTCTTGTTTGCGTGGAATACAATAACATCTCCGTTATCAATATCTCCCACTTTATATCCAATTTTGTTAACGATTACTTTTTCACTATTTTTTAAAGTTGGGTACATAGAATCGCCAGAAACTGTATATGTTACAAATAAGAATTTCTGTATCAGTAATACACATACAACTGCTACTGCAATCGCCACAACCCATTCAAATATTTCTTTTTTCAAAAATGCCACCTCATTATTATTATTTATCAAAATTCACATCTATTTGATTAAATGGATAATATCTTAAATTCACAGTACCAACGATATCATCTTCATGTACAAAACCAATTTCTCTTGAGTCTCTGCTATTGCTACGATTGTCACCTAATACTAGATATTCACCATTAGGAATAACATCACTTTTAGAGCCTTGAATGGTTCTTGTACTAAAATCATCAGTCTTTATATTATCATTTAAATAACGCTCATTTACATGAGTACCATTAATATACAGTTTGTTGTTTTTCATTTCAACTGTGTCGCCTGGCAACCCGATAACTCTTTTAATATAATCAGCATTTTTATTCGCATGAAAAACGATAACATCACCGTTATTAATTTGTCCAAAATTCTTAACAAGCTTATTAACAATTACTCTATCATTATCATGAAAAGTTGGTTTCATTGAGTCTCCGTCTACAACATAACCGATGAATAAAAATGTTCTTACAATAAATAATAATACTAACGCAATTATAATTGCAATTATCCATTCGAATATTTTTTTCATTTTTGACTCCTATTTTTTAAGCGTTTATCAAAATATTTTTCTAAGCCTTTTCCAACTAGCCAGAGCACAAATATAATCACGACTACTATTATACTCTTTTTAGGACTTGCAAAAAAGGAATTTATATCGGCACCAATGAAACTTAATGTAAATATCATAATGGCTTTTGATAAAATTAACGCGATTAAATAGACTTGTTTACTAATGTTTGAAAAGGCACTAACCATATTAACTAAAGCACCTGGCGTAAATGGAAAGCACAACAAAATAAACAGTGGTCCGAATCCATGTTCATCAATCCACTGAATAAATCTTACAACTCTAGGCTGTTCAATAACCCTTTTCATAAAAGGCTTTTTAGAAATTACTCTAAAGATTATAAAGACTATATAACTTCCCGAAACAGTACCAGCCCATGTAATGATAAAACCTAACAATAATCCATAAGCATTTACATTAGCAATTACAAATAGAATGATTGGCAAAAACGGTAAGAATGCCTCAATAAATGGCAATAAAAATGCTATGAATATCCCGAACGATCTAAACGTTTCAATTAATTCAGTAATGTTCTCTTCACTGAACCAATTCATTAAATCTTGTATTAACATGTAACGCAACTTCCTTCTTAAATTTAGATTAATTATACCGATAAATGTGTAAATAGAAAAGTAAATTGACATCATACAAAAGTCGTATCTTTAGGAATGAGAAGGAATTCATTGGTTGGTAGGGGGTAATGATTGCTCAGTAGGAGGAATTTAGTTTATGGAGATAATGCTCCTGTTTTCGGGTCGCTATTTTTATTTATCGCCCTGAAATTCTCGTTTTCAGGTCGATATTTATTCATAAGACATATATTTCGTTGATTTTGCTTTACCAACTCTTTTGAAATTTTTATATAGTATTCTTTTAATCGCGCTATTTGAGACCCCTGTCCACATTTCTGCTTCTTTTACTGAAAATGGTGCGCCTTTTAATAAATATAATTCTTCTAATGATTGAATAATAATATTCGTTCTATTCAATGCTCTCTTACAATGATGACATTTCAAATATTTTCGCTTATTAAATAATTCATCTACTCGAATCAACTTTCGACAGTTTGTACATCGAACGCCTCTTTTTAAATCTTTATATTCTATATTCAAATTTGGTATTTGATTTGTATTTAAAAATGGTTCGTGTAGGCTTTTTAGTTTACAGTATATCCATTTATTCTCTTCATATTTAAAGTTTTGTGATACCATATCTTTTATTTTATGTACCTCACTTTTTAAAATAATATTCATTCGTGATCGTAAATCACCATGTAACGTGAAAGTTGGATGTATAAAAACAACATAGCTTTCTACTTTGCGTTTTAATTTATATTTCTCAACGATTCTTTTCAAGCCTTCTTGAGCGACTTCATATTGATTAATAAGATCTTTAGATACAAAACCTGTACTTCTATATAGTTTGTGATTTTCAAAATAATAGTCACCTGTATAATTTTTAATTTCAAATTGGATGATGGCATCGTCTGTTATGACTACAAAATCAAATTGAATGTGATTATAATTTTTAATCTGTAAATCATACAGCCACCATTCTGCCCCATAGCTTTCAAGTATTTGAGCGAATGCTTTTTCGCCTTCGTACCCTTGCTTTGTGACTTGGTATTGTTCATCTATATTTTCAGGTAACTCATCCACCCTATTTTGCAATGCATCAATATAAGTTAAAAATAAATTTTTACGTATTTTCATAAAATATCACTCATTTCTTCAAAAAATTCAAATTCAAAATAAAAAAAGTCCTCCAAATTAAATTTGGGGACTTTTTTCTAAAATACGTTTCATATTATAGTCTATCTTCTAATTCTTTTTTCAAGTCTTCGAATCCTGGTTTACCAAGTAATGCGAACATATTTTGTTTGTATGCTTCAACACCTGGTTGGTTAAATGGATTCACGCCTAACATATAACCACTCATAGCACATGCTAATTCGAAGAAGTATACAACATAACCGAATGTATATGCATCTAATTGAGGAACTTTAACAACTAAGTTTGGTACGCCACCATCTGTATGTGCTAATAATGTTCCTTGGAATGCTTTCGTATTAACGAAGTCAACTGTTTCACCTGCTAAGAAGTTTAAACCGTCTAAATCGTCTTTATCTTCTTCAATTGTAATATCATGTTTAGGACTTTCAACTTTTACAACTGTTTCAAATAAGAAACGACGGCCTTCTTGTACATATTGACCAAGTGAATGTAAGTCAGAAGTGAAATTAGCACTTGATGGATAAATACCTTTGAAGTCTTTACCTTCAGATTCACCGAATAATTGTTTCCACCATTCACTGAAGTATTGTAAAGCTGGTTCGTAGTTGATTAACATTTCTGTTGAATATCCTTTTGCATATAAGATATTACGAATTGCTGCATATTGATATGCAATATTGTCATCAAGTTCTGAAGATGATAAATCTTCACGCGCAGCTGCAGCACCTTTCATCATATCTTGTATATCAATACCACTTGCTGCGATTGGTAATAAACCAACTGCTGTTAATACTGAATATCTACCACCAACATCATCTGGTACGACAAATGTTTCATAACCTTCACCAGTAGCTAAATCTTTTAAAGCACCTTTTTCTTTATCAGTTGTAGCAAAGATACGGTTTTTAGCTTCTTCTTTACCGTATTTTTCTTCTAAAATTTTCTTAAAGATTCTAAATGCTACTGCAGGTTCTGTCGTTGTACCTGATTTAGAAATAACGTTAATAGAGAAATCTTTACCATCTATATACTCAATTAAATCATGTACATAAGATGAAGATAAATGATGCCCTACAAATATAATTTGAGGATTCTCACCTTTTTCATAATTAGCAAATGTAGAATTTAACATTTCAACTGCTGCACGAGCACCTAAATATGAACCACCAATACCAATTACAAGTAATACTTCAGATTGTTCTTTGATACGTTTAGAAGCAGCTAGAATTCTATCGAACTCTTCTTTGTCATAATCTACAGGAAGGTCAACCCATCCTAAAAAGTCGCTACCTGCTCCAGTCTTTTCATGTATAACATGATGTATATTTTTTACTAGATCACGTGATTGTTCTAACTCATGTTCACCAAAAAATGTTAAAGCTTTTTTATAATCAAATTGAATATGTGACATAATATCCTCCTATGTAATCTATATTTAATTTCAACAACGTCTTTATTTTACTCTAGTTTTCATAGGCTTTCAATTGAAATGCAACGATATACTTTTACATGCATAAATATTTAAAATAACTATTGAACATTCATTCCTAATATGATATTGTATGTTTATCGATTAAATATACAAAATATTAAATATTAATACAAAAGCGAGGTTTTTTTAATGACTAACAAAGTTGTATTGGCATACTCAGGCGGGTTGGATACGAGTGTTGCAGTAAAATGGCTAATTGAAAAAGGATATACAGTAATTGCATGTTGTTTAGATGTTGGTGAAGGTAAAGATTTAGAACTAGTTAAACAAAAAGCATATGATATGGGTGCAGAAAAATCATATGTAATAGACGCAACAAAAGAATTCAGTGAAGATTTTGTTGGTTATGCAATTAAAGGTAATACAATGTATGAAGGTAGTTATCCACTTGTTTCTGCATTGAGTAGACCACTTATATCTAAGAAATTAGTTGAAATCGCTCAAGAAGAAGATGCGATTGCAATAGCACACGGATGTACTGGTAAGGGGAATGACCAAGTACGTTTTGAAGTAGCTATTAAAGCATTAGCGCCTCATATTAAAGTATTAGCGCCAGTACGTGAATGGTCTTGGAGTCGTGAGGAAGAAATTGATTATGCTAAAAAACATAACATTCCAATTCCTATCAATTTAGATTCTCCATATTCAATTGACCAAAATTTATGGGGTCGTAGTAATGAGTGTGGTATTCTTGAAGATCCATTTGCGACACCACCAGAAGATGCTTATGATTTAACGAAACCAATTGAAGAAACACCTGATACATCAGAAGAACTTGAAATTGTATTTGAAAAAGGTTTACCTATTTCAATCAATAATAAATCATATCCGTTAGATGAATTAATCTTACAACTTAATGAAATTGCTGGTTTACATGGTATCGGCAGAATCGATCACGTAGAAAACCGGTTAGTTGGTATTAAATCACGTGAAGTCTATGAAACACCAGGTGCAAAGGTTATAATGGAAGCACATAAAGCATTAGAAACGATTACTTTAACTAAAGACGTTGCACACTTTAAACCTGTAATCGAAAAACAATTAGCTGAACAAATCTATAATGGATTATGGTTCTCTCCATTAACAGATAGCTTAAAACAATTTATCGATTCTACACAAACTCAAGTAACAGGTACAGTACGTGTTAAACTATTTAAAGGAAATGTAATCGTTAATGGACGTAAATCTCCATTTAGTTTATACAATGAAGCACTTGCAACGTACACTAAAGAAGACGCATTTAACCAAGAAGCAGCTGTAGGATTCATTGAAATCTTCGGTTTACCTACTAAGGTTAAAGCATTATTAGAAACAGAGGGTGTTTTAAAATGACAAAAAAAGCATGGGGTGGAAGATTCGAGTCTAACCCTGAATCATGGGTAGATGCATTTAATGCATCTATCCATTTTGATAAAAATTTAATTGATCAAGATATTCAAGGTAGTATTGCACATGCAACAATGTTAGCAGAGCAAAATATTATCAAAACTGAAGAATCAAATCAAATTATTCAAGGTCTAAAAGATATCCAAGCCGACTATTATAACGGTAATCTTGAGCTGTCTGAATCACTTGAAGATATTCATTTAAATATTGAACATGCTTTAATTCAGAAAATTGGTCAAGTAGGCGGTAAATTGCATACTGGTAGAAGTAGAAATGATCAAGTTGCAACGGATATGCACCTTTATACGAAACAACATGTTCAAGAGATTCTTACACTTATAGAATCTCTTCAAAAATCAATTCTTCATATTGCTGATGAACATGTGCATACCATCATGCCCGGTTACACGCACTTACAAAGAGCGCAACCTATATCTTTCGCGCATCATATCATGACTTATTTCTGGATGTTAGAGCGTGATAAATCGAGATTTAATGATAGTTTAAAAAGAATCGACATCAGTCCACTAGGTGCTGCAGCTTTAAGTGGTACAACGCACCCTATTGATAGACATCGTACACAAGAACTTTTAAACTTTAGCAGTTTATATGAAAATAGTCTTGATGCAGTTAGTGACCGTGATTATATCGTTGAAACTTTGCATAATATTTCATTAACGATGGTTCACCTATCAAGATTTGCTGAAGAAATTATTTTCTGGTCTACTGATGAAGCTAAATTTGTTACATTATCAGATAGTTTTTCTACTGGATCATCGATTATGCCGCAGAAGAAAAACCCTGATATGGCAGAATTGATTAGAGGAAAAGTTGGAAGAACAACGGGTCATTTAATGAGTATGCTCGTTACTTTAAAAGGCTTACCATTAGCATATAATAAAGATATGCAAGAAGATAAAGAAGGACTGTTTGATGCCATTCATACGATTAAAGGCTCATTGCGTATTTTCGAAGGTATGATATCTACTATGCAAGTGAATAAAGAGCGTTTAAATGAAACAGTGCATAAAGATTTTTCTAATGCTACTGAGCTAGCTGATTATTTAGTAGAACAAAATATACCTTTTAGAGAAGCACATGAGATTGTAGGTAAAATTGTCTTATGGTGCATTCAAAATGGAAAATATTTATTAGATGTACCATTAGAACAATATCAATCTTACAACGAACGTATACAAGAAAATGTATTTGATTACTTAAAACCTGAAAACTGTTTAAACCGTAGAAAAAGTTATGGTTCAACAGGCCAAGAGTCCGTCCAACATCAAATTAATGTCGCTAAAAAACTCATATAATCAAAAAACACACCATGCAAAATGGTGTGTTTTTATTGGTTAAGGCTTATGCCCAACCTCTATATCTAGCCGCTTCAGCTGTACGTTTAATACCTACAATATAAGCTGCTAATCTCATATCTATTTTTCTATTTTCTGCTAAGTTATAAATTGTATCAAAAGCTTTAACTAATTTTTCACGTAGTTTTTCGTTAACTTCTTCTTCAGTCCAGTAATAACCTTGGTTATTTTGTACCCACTCGAAGTATGAAACTGTTACGCCACCAGCACTTGCTAATACGTCTGGCACAAGAAGAACGCCACGCTCACTTAATATTTTAGTTGCTGCCATTGTAGTTGGACCATTAGCTGCTTCTACTACAATTTCAGCTTTAATATCATTAGCATTATCTTCTGTAATTTGATTTGAAATCGCTGCTGGAACAAGGATATCACAATCAATTTCAAATAATTCTTTATTAGAAATTGTATCATCAAATAAATTTGTAACTGTTCCGAAGCTATCACGACGATCTAATAAATAATCGATATCTAAACCTTCAGGATCATGAAGTGCACCATAAGCATCTGAAATACCTACTATTTTAGCGCCTTGATCATATAAGAATTTCGCTAAAAAGCTTCCTGCGTTACCAAATCCTTGAATAACGACTCTTGAACCTTCGATTGTTTTTCCACGTCTCTTAGCTGCTTCTTCAATTGCAATAACAACACCTAATGCAGTAGAACGATCTCTACCTTGAGAACCACCTAAAACAATAGGTTTACCAGTAATAAATCCTGGAGAATTAAATTCATCCATTTGACTATATTCATCCATCATCCAAGCCATAATTTGTGAGTTTGTAAATACGTCTGGTGCTGGAATATCTTTTGTAGGACCTACTATTTGAGAAATAGCACGAACATATCCACGAGATAATCTTTCTACTTCATGAATACTCATTTGTCTTGGGTCACAGACAATACCACCTTTACCACCACCATATGGTAAATCTACAATTCCACATTTTAACGTCATCCACATAGATAATGCTGTTACTTCTTCAACATCAACATCTGGGTGGAAACGAACCCCACCTTTAGTTGGTCCAACTGCATCATTATGTTGTGCTCGATAACCAGTAAATGTCTTAACAGAACCGTCATCCATTCTAACAGGTATACGCACTGTTAATAATCTCATTGGTTCCTTAATTAAATCGTACATTCCCTCGTCAAAACCTAATTTATTAAGGGCTTCACCAATAATTTCTTGTGTCGATGAAACTAAATTTAAATTTTCGCTCATGATCCTCTTCGCCTCTTTTTTAAATACTTTTAATCTCTAAATAATTGTAACATAATTGATTATTTTTAAAAGGTCTTAAACGTTTTTTTGTAAACGTTATCAGTTTTTTTATTTAAAAACAGACTTAACTTGATCAAGTGCCCAATCTAAATCTTCTTTTTCGATAATAAGTGGTGGTGCAAAACGAATAACTGTATCATGAGTTTCTTTACATAACAGACCTAATTCTTTTAATTTTTCACAATATGGTCTTGCATCTTCAGTTAATTCGATACCAATGAATAAACCTTTACCTCTTACTTCTTTAATTGATGGATGATCAATTTTTTGTAATTCTTCTTTGAAATAAGTTCCTAATTCTAAAGAACGCTCAGATAATTTTTCATCAATTAGTACGTCTAATGCTGCAACAGATACCGCACATGCTAGAGGGTTACCACCAAAAGTAGAACCATGTGAACCTGGGTTAAATACTTCTAGAATTTCTTTATTACCAACAATACATGAAATTGGGAATACGCCTCCACCTAACGCTTTACCTAAGATATACATATCTGGTTGTACATTATCCCAATCTGTTGCGAATAATTTACCTGTTCTACCAAGACCAGCTTGAATTTCATCTGCAATGAATAATACATTGTTTTCATCACAAATTTCTCTAATTTGTTTTAAATAGCCGTCTTCAGGTACATTAATACCCGCTTCACCTTGAATAGGTTCAATTAATACGGCTGCTGTATTTGGTGTAATAGCAGATTTAATTTGTTCAATATCACCGAAATCAACAAGTTTGAATCCACCTAATAATGGACCATAACCTCTTTGGTATTCTTTTTCTGAAGAAAGTGAAACTGCAGCCATTGTACGACCATGGAAGTTACCATTCATCGCAATGATTTCTGCTTTGTTATCTTCTACACCTTTCACATCATAAGCCCAACGTCTTGCAGCTTTAATCGCTGTTTCAACAGCTTCTGCACCTGTGTTCATTGGTAATACCATTTCTTTGTTTGCTAGTTTACAAATTTTTTCATACCAAGGACCTAATTGATCACTATGGAATGCGCGTGAAGTAAGTGTTACACGATCTGCTTGATCTTTTAATGCTTGGATAATTTTCGGATGACGATGACCTTGGTTAACTGCAGAATAAGCAGATAACATATCTAAATAGCGATTGCCCTCTGGATCTTTAACCCAAATACCTTCCGCTTCTGAAATTACAATTGGTAATGGCAAATAGTTCGGCGCACCAAATGTATTTGTTTGTTCAATGATTTCTTGTGACTTTGTCATATTAAATCTCCTCCCATTAAAACAGTAGAGCATATAAACGCCCTACTGTATTTTTATTATTTCAACAATATTATAACATTTCTGATGTCGTACGTCCTTGTAAGTGCAGTACTAAGTAGTCTGGTCCACCTGCTTTAGAATCTGTGCCTGACATTTTAAAGCCACCAAATGGTTGGTAACCTACAATAGCACCTGTACATCCTCTATTGAAGTATAAGTTACCTACCATAAAGTCTCTACGTGCTTGTTCTAATTTAGAGCGGTTATTTGTAATAACGCCACCTGTTAAACCGTATTCTGTATCATTCGCAAATTCAATTGCTTGATCAAAATCTTTTGCTTTGCTGAAACCAACAACTGGTCCGAAGATTTCTTCTTGCATGACTCTGTCGTCATGTTTTAAATCAGCAATGACAGTTGGGTTAACGAAATGTCCTTTTTCTTCGTCAGTTGTACCACCTGCTACTATACGGCCTTCTTTTTTACCGATTTCGATATATTTTTTAATTTTGTTTAATGAGTTTTCGTCAATTACTGGACCCATATAATTAGCTTGATCAGTTGAATCACCGACAGTTAATTTTTCTGTACGTTCAACTACTTTATCTAATAATTCATCATAAATATCTTCAACTGCAATGACACGTGAACATGCTGAACATTTTTGACCTGAGAATCCAAATGCTGATTGTACAATTGAATCAGCTGCTAAATCTAAGTCACCTTCTGAATCAACAATAATTGTATCTTTACCACCCATTTCTGCAATAACGCGTTTAAGGTGTGTTTGGCCTTTTTGAACTTTTGCAGCTCTTTCATAAATAGAAACACCTACATCACGAGAACCAGTGAATGAAATAAGACTTGTATCTTTATGATCAATTAAATAATCACCGATTTCACTTGATGAACCTGGAATGTAGTTTACCACCCCTTTTGGTAAACCTGCTTCTTCTAAAACTTCCATAAATTTATAAGCGATAACTGGCGTTTTAGATGATGGTTTTAATAACACAGTGTTTCCTGTTACGACTGGTGCTACAGTTGTACCAGCCATGATTGCAAATGCGAAGTTCCATGGTGAAATAACAACACTTACACCAACTGGTAAATAATTATATTTATTATATTCTCCTGGACGACTTTCTACTTTTTTACCGTCTTTTAATTCAAGCATTTGACGCGCATAGTATTCCATAAAGTCGATTGCTTCAGCAGTATCTGCATCTGCTTCTTTCCATGGTTTACCACCTTCTTTAGAAAGTAAAGCTGAGAATTCGTGTTTACGACGTCTCGTAATTGCTGCTGCTCTGAATAAAACGTCAGCACGGACACTTGGATCAGTATCTCTCCATGTTTTAAAGGCTTCTTTAGCAGCTTCCATTGCCTTTTCAGCATGTTCTTTGCTTGCTTTAGAAACTAATCCTACTGTTTCTTCAATATTTGATGGATTATATGAACGTGTTTTATCTTCTGTAAATATACGTTCTCCTCCAACAATAATTGGATACTCTTTTCCTAAATATCCTTCAACTGTTTTAAGACCTTCTAAATAAGCAGCCTTATTCTCCTCTTTCGTAAAATCAGTAAATGGTTCGTGTTTGTATGGAATCATTAAAGTAAACCTCCCTATGTTTATACGGGGTATTAAGAAACCCCTTACATTCCTATAATGACACACTTTTATAGATTACTTCAAGCTATTTTTTTCTGAATTTTTACAATAAAAATAAGTTGTAAATTTACTTCAAATAATTATTCAAAAAGCCGTTTAAATGTTCATTCAATGAAGTGATTTTTCGTATAAAAAAAGCCGGATTATCATGTAAGATATCCAGCTTATAAAGACGATAGATCATTTATTCGTCTTCAAAATGTTTATTTGATTGTTTAATCCACTTAGGCAACCTTTCTTCTAAAGGTTGAAACCCGTATTTTTCTGTCTCTCTAATTTCATCTAGAACTGAGCGCTTTTCTTTCTTACGTTCTTGTCTTTTGAAATATTCATTATCTTTAAGTGATAAATTCAACTTGCCATCCGCTTCAACTTTAATTATTTTAGCTTTTACTATCTGGCCAACACTAACAAATTGATTAAGGTTGTGCACGTAATCATTCATCACTTCAGAAATATGAATGAGACCTTCCACATGATCAGGGGTTTCAACAAAGGCGCCATATGGCTGAATGCCAGTCACTTTTACCTTTACAAACTGACCAACTTTATATTGTTTTCTCACTTTTAGAAAACCCCTTGTACTTGAAGTTATTAACTATTTCATCATAGCATAGTTATTTTTATTAAACCATTAATTTGATATATAATTCTGAAAATATTATGCATAAATATAAATCATCTACAAATTCATGAATTTATTATTAGATTAAGAAATAAGTATTCTATGCCGAAAATAGATTAAAGATTCTTTATTTGTTGTAGGATTTGTATTGGGATTTTGTGAGATATGTTGGGCGCTAACGATCTTGTTTTGATTTCTTGAACGTTAGAATTTCTAACGATCTTGTTTTTGAGTCTTGATCGTTAGCGCCCACCCCTCAACTCAACATTACATATAAAAAAGAGACTTCGACATACATATGCCTCAGTCTCTTCCTATATATAGTATTCGTTTGGAATGCTTTATTTACTTCTTATTGTTCTTTTTCTCCTCTTGCTCTAAATGATCCATTACTTGTTTTTCAAATGATTTCATTTTTTCTTCGTCTTTTTTAGATTTTTTACGGAACATCATAAATACGATATACGCCAAAATCATAAATAATATCAACGTAGCAACAGCAGGAATATATTCTAATTTATTATCTGGAAAATAAAGAAATTCCATCATAAGCCGACCACTCCCTTAGCAACTAAATTATACCAAAGATTGAGTCGAATGCATTGATTTTTTTATGACAATTGAATGTCGATTTATTTTATAATTTCAATTGTTTCAATTACTACGTCTTCAACTGGTTTATCGTTAGCGCCAACTTTAACGTTTGCGATTTCTTCAAGAACTGATTCACCTTCAACAATTTGACCAAATACAGAGTGTTTTTGGTCTAACCAAGGTGTACCGCCTTTTTCTGCATAACGATCAACGATTTCTTCAGGCCAACCACCATCTTTAAGTTGAGATAACATATTTGCTGGTACTTCTTTCATTTGTACAATGAAAAATTGTGAACCGTTTGTGTTTGGTCCAGCATTAGCCATAGATAACGCACCGTATAAGTTAAATGCTTGTAATGAGAATTCATCTTCAAAAGCACTTCCATAAATACTTTCGCCACCCATACCTGTACCAGTTGGGTCTCCACCTTGTACCATGAAGTCATTGATAACTCTATGGAAAATGATGCCATCATAATATTTTTTCTCAGCTAAACCGATGAAGTTTTCAACAGTTTTAGGTGCTAATTCAGGAAATAACTTGAATGTCATGTTTCCTTTAGTTGTTTTAATTTCTACAACTCTTTCACCTTCTAATATTTCATTTGTTAATTGAGGATAGTTTGTCATTTAATATTCTCCATTCATGTTAAAATAATTACAATAGTGATATCATAACATAATTTTTTAGAAAGGGGATATCAACATGTATTATCAATTTCCACACAAAACAGGTCAATATGTCGTAGAAATAGTTGAAGAAAAAGGAGACCAGTTTCTTGTTAAAGTATTAGCTGTTCTCAAACATCCTCGACAAGGAGATTTACATAGTCCAAATGAAGTTGAAAATGTTTTTTTCCATGAAAGAAAAGCTTTAAGCCAATTCGAAAAAAGATATACAACTGCACAGTTTTTAAAAGAGTATCCACATGATGTTCCAAATTACATTGATTCATTAAAATCATCATTAGCCGAACTTGAAGAAAAAATGATTAAAAGAAATAATGCATATAGTGAACAAGCTTTGAAGTGTATTGAACAATTAAAAATAGATTATTCACGTCAATACAAGGCAAATTTTTAGCAAACTTAAAAAAAATTATAAAAATTTATAACGTGTTTCTTCATATTTAAAAATAGCCTAAAAATTCTGAAAGATTGACTTGATAGTATTTTCAAGCAATAACTTTATTGTGTATAATAATATTTATAAGATTTTTGGAAGGAGGTTATTAAATGAGTTTGATACATATTATGATTTTGTTACCTTTAATCTTTGCAATCATAATACCAATTTTATACAGATTTTATAAAGGTATACATCTAGGATGGTTTGTACTACCTATTCCGATTATTATATTTAGTTATTTTATGTCATACATAAATGTTCCAGATTCGGAAAAACCATTCATTGTAATATGGGATTTCATGCCTAGATTAGGTATGAACTTCTCCGTTCATTTAGACGGACTAAGTTTATTATTCGCATCATTAATTACAGGGATTGGTGCGCTCGTTGTATTATATTCCATTACATATTTAAGTAAAAATGAATCACTCGGTAATTTTTATTGTTATTTACTTATGTTTATGGGAGCTATGTTAGGTGTTGTATTATCAGATAATCTATTAATGCTTTACCTATTCTGGGAATTAACATCTATTTCAAGTTTCTTACTTATCGCTTATTGGCGCCATAAACAATCGTCAATATATGGTGCGCAAAAGTCATTATTAATTACAGTGTTTGGTGGCTTAATGTTACTAGGTGGATTTATTTGTATCGCAATTGCAGGTAATTCTTGGAGTATTACCTCTTTAGTACAAAATGCCGCTGAAATTCAAAGTTCACCTTACTTTATTTTTGCAATGATTTTAATTTTAATTGGTGCTATGACTAAATCTGCACAATTTCCATTTCATATTTGGTTACCAGATGCAATGGAAGCACCTACACCAGTCAGTGCCTATTTGCACTCAGCAACAATGGTTAAAGCAGGTATATATTTAGTTGCTCGTACAACACCAATTTTTGCAGCAAGTGCTGGATTTGTTTGGGCGGTAACTGCTATCGGATTAATCACATTGTTCTGGGCATCATTTAACGCTGTAAAACAACAAGATTTAAAAGGTATTTTAGCATTCTCAACAGTTTCACAGCTCGGTATGATTATGTCCATGCTTGGAATCGGTGCTGTCAGTTATCATTATTCTGGTGAAGAAAGTCAATTATTCTTAGCTAGTATTATCGCTGCAGTATTCCATTTAATTAACCACGCAACATTTAAAGGTGCATTATTCATGATTACGGGAACAATCGATCATGAAGTTGGTACAAGAGACATTAAAAAATTAGGCGGTTTAATGACCATCATGCCAATTTCTTGTACGTTCACAATTATTACTGCTTTAAGCATGGCGGGTGTTCCACCATTTAATGGTTTCTTATCTAAGGAAATGTTCTTAACAGCAATGTTTGATAGTCATCAAGCTGATATATTTGGTTTATCAACACTTGGGTACTTATTACCGATAGTTGCGATTGTTGGTAGTATCTTTACGTTTGTATATTCATTTAAATATGTACATGAAATATTCTTTGGAGACTATAAACCTGAAGCTTTACCTAAGAAACCACACGAAGCACCGTTACTTATGTTATTGCCGACAGGTATTTTGACATTCTTAGTTGTGTTATTTGGTTTATTCCCAAATATATTAAGCAACAGTATTATTGCACCAGCAGTAAGAGCAATTGCACCATTCGCTGATGCGCCTGATGTTCATATATCTCATTGGCACGGTATAACACCTGCTTTAATAGGTACGTTAATCGTATTTATTATAGGTTTTATATTATTTAAATCAGTAGAAAAATGGTTCAATATTTATAGCATTCAACCTGAATACTTAACGTTTAATTATTATTACGACAGAGGTATTCAATTAAGTTCTTATATTTCAAACAAAATAACGCAAAGCTATATGACTGGATTTATCAGATCATATTTAATGTATATTTTCGCATTCTTTATCATTATGACTGCACTCACGTTATTTACACATCCTGTAAGTGTTGCATTCGATAATATAAGCGAAATTAGACCATATGAAGTCATTTTAATGGGTTTAATTTTAGTAAGTACATTCTGTATCGTATTAGCTAAGTCAAGACTATTTAGCATCATTATGTTAGCTGCAGTTGGTTATTCAGTTGCTTTATTCTTTGTATTCTTTGGTGCGCCAGACTTAGCACTGACACAATTATCAATTGAAACAATTTCAACTGCCCTATTCTTACTATGTTTCTATCATTTACCTAAAATGAGTAGACATGATGAAAATAGAAACTTTAAAATCGGTAACTTTATCATTGCGATTTGTGTTGGAATTGGAGTTATTACAATCGGATTAATTTCATATGGAAATAGACATTTTGATTCTATTTCTCAATATTATATAGATAATGTATACGATCTAGCCGCTGGGAAAAACATGGTAAACGTTATTCTTGTTGACTTCCGTGGATTCGATACATTATTCGAGTCAGCTGTTTTAGGTATTGCAGGATTAGGTATTTACACATTAGTTAAATTAAGAGACAAGGATAAAGATGGAGGTGAAGAACATGAAGAAACAATCAAATGATGTATTCTTTCAGTTTAATGCCATTATCATTTTCCTAATTATTATGATGTATGCTGTTTCTATCTTCTTTGGTGGACACTATACACCAGGCGGCGGTTTTGTAGGTGGATTATTACTTTCATCTGCAGTCATTATTATCGGTATAGCCTTTGATACTAAAACTTTAAAGAAAATGTTCCCATTTGACTTTAAATTAGTAACAGCAACTGGTTTGTTCTTCTGTGTTCTAACACCAATCTTAAGTTGGACATATAACAAAACATTTTTCACACATAAATTTGGAGAATTTCATCTTCCTATCTTTGGTGAAGTTCATTGGCATACAGCAATGCTATTTGATTTAGGTGTATTACTAGCTGTTGTGGGTACTGCCATTACTATCATATTAGCGATTGGAGAGAATGAATAATGGAAATATTAATGATTTTCGTTGCAGGTATTATTATATCCGTATCAGTGTACCTTGTTCTCTCTAAAAGTTTAATTAGGATTATTATTGGTACTACATTACTATCCCATGGCGTACATTTAATGTTACTGACAATGGGCGGATTGAAAAAAGGTGCCTTACCTATTGAAGAAGAAGGTATTAAGAACTATGTTGACCCATTACCACAAGCATTGATCTTAACTGCCATCGTAATAGCTTTCGCTGTTACAGCATTCTTCTTAGTATTAGCTTTTAGAAGTTATAAGGAATTGGGAACTGATAATTTAGAAGAGATGAAGGAGGTACCGAAAGATGAGTAATTTGATTATTGTACCTCTTGTCATTACATTTTTAACTGCCGTTACGTTAATTTTTGTCGGTCACAGACCTTATGTTAAACGTAAAGTGGTATTAACAGGGTTCTCGTTAGCATTATTAGTGAGTTTATACAACCTCTACCACATATATATGAATGGAACACAAACTTTAAACTTAGGTAGCTGGCCCGTTCCATACAGCATTGTTATATATGTGGATATGTTAAGTGCACTACTCGTAACTGTGAGTTTACTGATTACGCTTATCGTACTCATATACTCTCACCAATCAATTGGTCTCCATCGTGAAAGATATTTTTATTACTTTGGTGTTTCAATGATGGTTACAGGTGTTAACGGCGCATTTATGACTGGTGACTTATTTAACTTATTCGTATTTTTCGAAGTATTTTTAATGTCATCATATTTATTACTTGTTATTGGTGGTACTAAAATCCAACTACAAGAAAGTATTAAATATATACTCGTTAATGTATTAACATCTGCATTCTTTGTATTAGGTGTCGGTATGCTTTACTCAATTACTGGCACATTAAATATGGGAGATCTACATGTTAAATTCGCAGAACTTTCAGGAACAAATTTAAATATCGTTGTTATTACATTTATCATGTTTCTATTCGTATTTGCGACTAAAGCAGGTATGTTCCCACTGTATTTCTGGTTACCTGGAGCATATTATGCACCACCAATTCCGATTATCGCACTATTTGGTGCTTTATTAACTAAAGTTGGTGTATATGCAATTATGCGTACGTTTAGCTTATTCTATTCAACGAATAGTGAATTTATTACGCAAACGTTAATTGTTCTGTCAATCCTAACAATCATCATGGGTTGTATTGGTGCTATTGCCTATTACGATGTTAAAAAGATTATCATTTATAATATTATGATCGCGATTGGTGTTATCCTAATTGGCGCTGCAATGATGGATAAAAACGGCATGATGGGAAGTATCTATTACTTGCTACATGACATGATTATCAAAGCTGCTTTATTCTTATTAATTGGGGTCATTATTAAAATAACTGGTACGCCTGATTTAAGAAAGTTCAGTGGATTAATCAATCACTATCCAGTTCTTGGTTGGATTTATTTTATAGCTGCCCTGTCGTTAGCTGGTATACCACCATTAAGTGGATTCTATGGTAAATATATCATCGTAATGTCTACATTTGAAAATGGTTATTACATAAGTGGTATTATCGTTCTTTTATCAAGTTTATGTGTACTCTATTCTGTAATGCGCATTTTCTTAATGGCATTTTGGGGTGAAGAAAAAGGTTATATTTATAACCCTAAACTACCAATCAATAAATTAATGATTGCATCAGTAGCCATTACAATAGTAGCCATTCTATTTGGACTTGGAGCAGACTACTTATATCCATTAGTGGAAAAAGCTGCATTACCATTCTATAACCCAGAAACTTATGTTAATGCGTTAGGAGGCGATTATTAATGGCGATACAAGTACTCATAAATGTTCTTTTAGCTGCATTATGGATGATGCTTTCAGATACTTATACATTTGGTGCATTTGTATTTGGTTATCTATTTGGTATATTGTTCGTCTTAGTAGCCTTACCGCTTCTTCCAGGCAAACATTTATACTTACGTCCTGTTTGGAAATCACTTATTTTAGCAGTTATATTTATGAAAGAATTAATTTTAGCGAATATAGATGTTATTCGAATAGTTATACAAAAAGAAATCCATAATAAGCCGGCATTTTTCGCTTATCCTACAGATTTAGATAAGGATTGGGAAATTAGTTTATTATCACAATTAATCACTTTAACACCAGGAACAATCGTCGTAGCAATTTCAGATGACAAAAAAACACTTTATATTCATTCAATTGATTTTTCAGATATTGATTCTGAAGTTAGTGCGATTAAAGATTCATTTGAAAAAGCTATCAAGGAGGTGAGCATACGATGACAAATATATTCGTTATTATTGCGATTATCATCGTTGCACTCTCTATGATTGGTATGCTGATTCGTGTCATTATTGGTCCTACTCTAGCTGATAGAGTCATTGCGCTCGACGCATTAGGTATTACATTAATGGCCATAATAGCTTTATTCTCAGTATTAACTCATACTAGATATTTATTCGTTATACTTTTATTAATAGGTATATTAGCATTCTTAGGTACTGCAGCATTTGCGAAATTTATGGATAAAGGAGAGATCATTGAAAATGATAGAAACGATTCTTATTAGTATCTCAATTTTTATGATGGTCATAGGTGCTTGCTTTAGCTTTTTCGCAGCGTTAGGTATTCTAAGATTACCAGATGTCTTTTCTCGTGCACACGCCTCTGGAAAAGCTTCTACATTAGGCGTTATGCTTATCTTGTTAGGTGTATTGATATACTTTATCGCTAAAGAAGGACATTTCAATGTTCAACTACTACTAGGTATTATCTTTATATTCATAACAGGTCCGTTAGCAGGTCACTTAGTTTCAAGAAGTGCTTACTATATGGGCGTTAGACCTAGTGAAAGAACAATTCGCGATGATTTAAAAGATGCAAAATAAAAAAGTTGTTGCAGTGATTATTTCACTAGCAACAACTTTTTATTTATATTAATTTATTGGTGCGCCACCAGTTACACCATATACTTGTCCTGTGATATAACTTGCACTATCTGATGCAAGTAAAACATACACTTCTGCTAATTCGACTGGTTGACCTGCTCTTTGTAAAGGCTGATTTTTTCCAAAGTCTGGTATGTTATCCTGTGGTTGACCACCTGATATTTGTAATGGTGTCCATATTGGTCCAGGTGCAACACTATTCACACGAATGCCTTTTTCTCCAAGTTGAGCAGCTAAACTTTTCGTTAATGATATATTGCAACTTTTTGTCATCGCATAATCTACCAAATGGGCACTTGGTTTAAAACCTTGTATAGATGATGTAATAATAATACTACTACCTTCTTTTAAATATTGAAGCGATTCTTGTATTGTAGCTATACCAGAAAAAACATTCACTTCGAATGTATCTCTAAGATTATCTTCTGATAAATTTTGAATGTCATATTCATATTGTTGTATACCTGCGTTCAGTACAACTATGTCCAAGCCACCTAATTTATTTTGCGCTTCTTGGACGAGTTGCTTAGGGAAGTTTCGATTTCTTAAATCTCCAGGAATTAGTACACATTTTTGACCAGCTTTTTCTATAATACTTTTTACTTCTTCAGCATCTTCTTTTTCATCTTGAATATAATTAATCGCGACATCTGCACCTTCTTTACCATAAGCGATTGCAGCAGCACGACCTATTCCAGAATCTCCTCCAGTTACAAGTGCTTTCTTACCTTTCAATTTCTCTGAACCTAAATAGGACTCTTCACCACAATCTGGAACAGGATTCATATTTTTCTGAATACCTGGATAATTTTGTGGTTGTTTATCATATTGGTCATAATAGTAAGCTGTTAAAGGATTGTGCTTAGTCATAATATATCCTCCTTAAATTATATATACTATATGTATACCCTTTATTGAGATATTTAAAAATATATATACCAATAAGAATAAAAAGCGATCAATACAAATATATGATTGTTCGCTTTTTATATGATTAAATTATCTTTTTTGTTTAATTGCTATTGTTGCTCTTACTATGGAAATAAGTTGTTCTTTTTCGTCAATAACTTTAACATCCCATACTTGTGTTGTTCTTCCAATATGAAGTGCTTGACCTATTGCTCGAACTGTACCTGATCGAGTTGACTTTATATGATTTGCGTTGATTTCTAATCCTAACGGAATTTCGTCTTCACTTGAAGCGTAATGAGCACCCATTGATGCTGCTGTTTCTGCTAATGCTATTGTTGCACCGCCATGTAGGAATCCGAATGGTTGTTTAACTTTATCCGTTACTGGCATCGTCATTTCGATATAGCCATGTCTTGATTCGATTGTTTCTATTCCAAAGTTCTCTATTAAATCCATATGATTAATCCCCCTTAATCATACTATAATACCATTGCAGCAATAAATCCAAAAATAATTAACGGGATATTATATATTAAGAAGTTCGGTATACATGTATCTCTAATATGATCGTGTTCACCGTCAACATTTAAACCAGCTGTTGGTCCTAAAGTTGAATCACTTGCAGGACTACCTGAATCACCTAACGCGCCTGCTGTTCCGATAACTGCGATTAATGCCATAGTGCTAAGTCCAATTTCTTGTCCAAATGGAATAAATAAACTAGCAATAATTGGAATTGTCGCAAATGATGATCCTATGCCTAGTGTTACAACAAGACCAATAACGTACATCATTATAATACTGAATGCTTTATTATCTCCTGTAATTGATGCTAGACTTTCAACTAGTGAACCTACTTCATTTGTAGCGCTCATCACACCTGCAAATCCGTTTGCAGTTAAAATCACAACACCAATGTATGCCATGATTTGAATACCTTCAACTAATTTAGCATCTAATTCTCTCCAGTTATATAATCCTGAGAAGAAGAATATTAAGATCCCTGCTAATGCACCAAAAATCATAGATTCCGTTAATGTTTGAACAACGAATGTTCCTAAAATTGCTAAGCCCGTCACAATTAATGGATATGGCTTTAATGTCTTCGTTTCTTCGTCTTCTTCTACTTTAATTGTTTTATATGTTCTAGGTTTCCAGTACATAATAATCGCAACAATTAATCCAAATACATAGCCCATTGAAGGAATTAACATCGCTTTCCAAATACTATTGAATTCTATATCTACATTTGCTTTTCCAAATGCATCAAAGATAATAGATTGGAATATATGACCATAACCATAAGGGAATAAAATATAAGGGAAACATAGTCCGAAACCAATAACTGTAGCAATTAATCTTCTATCCATTTGTAGTTCATTAAATAAGCTTAGTAATGGTGGTATAAGAATAGGTATAAATGCGATATGGACAGGTATGATATTTTGACTGAGTACTGAAATTACTAGTAATACAGCTACTAATAATATTTTTATTTTTAATCTACTTTTCTGTGAATTTTCTTTTTTCATTGATGTAATGATTTTTCCTACGATGTAGTCAGTTATACCACTATAAGAAATCAGTGCTGCAAATCCACCTAATAATGCATAAGACAATGCAACTTCTGAACCATCAACGATTGTTTTACCAAATGTGGAAATGACTTTATCAACAGACATTCCACTTAATAAACCACCTGTTAATGCACCTATGAATATACTTAGTACAACATTTAAACGCATTAAACAAAGTATAATCATCACAATAACAGCTACTAATACTGCATTTATTTCCAAAAAGACCCTCTCCATTCTTTAGTTCTCTACCACGATAAAGTGAAATAATGAATTTATCATATCAGTTGAGAAATAGCATGTCAACATCTCAATAATTAGTCCGAATATTCAGAATCATATTTAGTCATAATTAAAGCGGGATCCAAACCTATCATAGTCCATAGATTTTTTATCCCGCTTTATATATGATTGACTGATTTTATTTATTTTTTAAGAAATGAAGTACTGTTGGTATCATAGCACCAGTCGCACCCTTTGAACCTTTGAATGAATCAGTCTCTGTTTCCCCTGAACCGGCAATATCAAAGTGTAAGTGTGGTATTTCATCACTAAAATGTGTTACAAATGCTGCTGCAAATAAAGCTTTACCGTTTTTATTTAAAATACAGTTAGTTAAATCTGCAACTTCTGAAGATTTAATATCTTGTTTCTCTTCATCTGTTATTGGTAATTCAAAACTTACTTCATTTGAATATTTTGCAGCTTGTTTCACATCATCAATGTATTGATCAGCATCGCTTGAGAATATCCCCGTTTTCCCTAAACCTAATGCTGCAACGACAGCTCCTGTTAATGTCGCAAAGTTCATAATAAGTTCTGGCTTATATTGTTTAACGAATGAAACAGCATCACCTAATACTAATCTTCCTTCAGCATCCGTATTTGTTATTTCAACTGTTTCTCCACTTAATGCAGTATATACATCATCTGGTTTCATTGCATTGCTTGAAATCATATTTTCAGCTAATGGTAATACTGCTACTACATGAATTGGTAATTGTAATTTGTTGATAGCATGCATCATACCTACTACGTTACTTGCACCACTCATGTCATATTTCATCGTTGGCATACCTGTTTTAGATTTAATTTGGTAACCACCTGAATCGTATGTTACACCTTTACCTACAAGCGCAATTGGATCTTGTGTTGAACCTTTATATTCAAGCACGACTAAACGAGGTGGATTTATAGATCCTTTACCAACTGCATCTAATAAACCAATACCTTCTTCTCTAATTTCATCTTCATTTTTAATCGTGACATTTACTTGTGAATCTTTAAAGTGTTGTTCAATTTCGTTTGCGAAATAATCTGGTGTTAAAATATTCGGTGGTGTTTGTGAATATGTTCTCGCTAAATTAACACTCTCTCCTAAAATTTCACCTTGATTAATAAATGTCGTGACATCTTCAGTTGTCGTTGTAACATAGTTAATAACTGTGTTAACATTTGCTGATTTGTTTGATTTATACGTATCAAATACAAATGTAGCTTGTGTGAATAACCAACCAAAACGATAAGCACGTTCTTGATTAGATACATTTTGTGATACAAACGTATCATCTAATAGATGTACTTCTTCAATTCTATTACTTTGTAAATATCTGCTTAAATTTCCGTACACAATTTGATAGTCATTTTCTTTAATTTCTTTTAAGTTACTTAACCCTACTGCAATTAATTTAACGACTTGTCCATTTATGATAATCGCTGTACTTGTGATTTTACCAAGCTCACTACTAATAATTTGTTGTTTTTTTAAATTTTCAAGTTGTCCGTCTAAAATTTGATTAATTTCATCAAAATTGTGCATTTGATTTAAGTGACTTGGACAACCGATTACAATCGGAAGTTCATTATAAGAATATGTTTCTTTAATTTTTATATTCATCATTATTATCCCCTTTGTTAAAACATTGAATAACCGCTTCTTCGTAAATTCCTTATAACAAATCCTGCGACAATAGCGCCAATCCATCCTGAACCAAGCATTAATATATCCGCAGTATGTATATGTGTTAAACCTGTAATAAGTTTTGAAAATGCAGTTGCTGGATCTGTAAAGTACATAGCAGTGGAAATTTTATCTACAATTGCAAAAATAACAAATGGATAAAGTACGACCATTAACCAAGTACCTTTTAATAGCATATTTAATATAAAAGCGATTCCAAAAAACAGAACAAAAAATAATGCCATAGATATAATAACTTGCGGTAAAGATATCATAGCTAACCTCCTTTAAAAAAAGAGACCCGCCTAATAGCAGGTCTCTACACTTAATAATGAATCAATTAGAATTTACCTTTTTTATAGGCTAATCCGATACCACCAATTTTGAAAATTGCACGAGTATCGATAACTTTTTTCATGAATGCTGCTTTTTTACCAGTAATTTCACGACCCATAACAACACCAACACCATCATGGCTACCTAATGAACATACAGTACCTTTGTCATCGTATGCGAATGGCTCTGTTTTCTCACCATTGAAGATGTTTTTAATGTTTTTAGCAAGGTGTTCACCTTGTTGCATAGCGATTTGTGCTGTTGTTGGAAGTGGACGCTTGTTGTCTCCTTCACCAGCCATAACAGCTGAACAGTCACCAATTACGAAGATATCATCATAGTTGTCGATTGATAAATCATCTTTAACTACGATACGACCACGTTTAACGCCGTCAAATGATTCTTCCATCAATTTACTACCTCTAACACCTGCAGCCCAAATAGCTGTGTTAGCTTCTAAAGTTTGTTCTTCGTCATTAACTTTAACTACGAAACCTTTTTCATTACAAGCAACGATTGGAGTAGAAATTTTGAATTCAACGCCACGTTCTTCTAAATATTTAACAACGTAGTTCACTAAGTTTTCAGAGAACATAGGTAACATTTTTGGAGCAGCTTCAACACAAGTGATTTTAACTTTAGATTGATCTACACCGTATTTTTTACATAATTCAGGAATACGTTCTGTTAATTCACCTAATAATTCAACACCAGTGAATCCAGCGCCACCTACTAAGATTGCTAAATCATTTTCATCTTTTTCTTTAGATGCAGCATAATTAGCAAATTTATCTTCGATATGTTTAGCAATACGACGAGAAGTGTTAATGTTTTCGATTTGTAAAGCATGTTCTTTCATACCTTCAATACCGAATGTTTCACTTTCAAATCCTAATGCAACAACAAGAATATCATATTCGAATACACCGTTAGATGTTTCAACTGTTTTAGCATCTTTGTTGATTTTTGTTACTTCTGCTTTAACGAAGTTTACTTTATTTCTGTCGATTACATTTGTAATTGGGTATAAAGCATCCTCATAGTTTAAAGTACCTGCAGAAGCTTCGTGTAACCATGTAGCTTCGTAGTGATAATCGTTTTTGTTGATTAATGTAACATCAACGTCTTGGTTTGAAACTAATTTTTGCAATTTAGTTACTGTTTGTAAGCCAGCGTATCCTGCCCCTAATACTAGAACTTTTTTACGTTCAAATCCCATTATTTTCACCTATACTTTCTAAATTTTGTTTGACACTTATAGGAAAGTTGTGTCACTTTGTGTTTTTCCTCACAAATAAAGATAATACTATTTACATACAAGTTTTATTGTATATTTTTATAAAGATAAATTCAAGTGTGACATATCAATTCCTTAGCATTGTTCTGGCGTACCTGAAACGTCTCTTGTCTTAAATGAACTTCCGCAACCACAAGCTGCAATAGCATTAGGGTTTTCAATCGCAAATCCGCCACCCATTAAAGATGTCTTAAAGTCAATTGTTGTACCATTTAAAATTGGTGCATCGTTTTTATCTACTAACACTTTCACACCATAAAACTCTAGAACTTCATCATTCTCAGCCGGTTCTTCTTCTGCTGACATTCCGTAAGAAAGTCCTGTACAACCGCCACCTTTAACAGATACTTTCAAATAACCATTTGGCATATCGTTATTTTTCATCATATCTTTAACTTCATAAGCTGCTGCTTCAGTTAATATAACAGTTGACATATTTATTCCTCCTAAAAAATCCAATTTTCTTCTATATGACTATATATATTTTCAAGTAATTCTTCTGGTGTTTCTCCCTTGACCATATCTCCATTGACTAATGCATATAACCCTCTAGCACATGGTCCACAATTTTGTAGACAACCGTATTCCAATACATCTACTTCTGGATCATTGTCGAGCTTGTTAAACACTACATCAGCACCTTTGGCCAAGTTTGAAATACAAAATTCGACAATTGGGTTCAATGTGTTCACCTACTCACTTTTTATTCATTAAACTATTTTAACATTCATTGTAGTTTATGCCAAAAACGATTATACTAAAAGTATACTTATATATTATAAAATATATACATACAAATTTGTAGAAATTTGATTTATGGACAAAGGAGAATAACGATGAAAAGCTTAGTATTATTAGGGGGCGGATACGGTAATATGCGCTTAATGAAAGAAATACTTCCTAGCACATTACCTTCCGATTATTCAATTACGCTGATTGATCGTATGCCATTTCACGGTTTAAAAACAGAGTTCTACGCATTAGCAGCAGGCACAAAACCAGATAAAGATATTCGTGTTCAATTTCCAAAAGATAAAAAAATTAATACAGTATACGGGGAAATTACTGATATTGATTTAGACAATCAAATTGTTTCAGTTGGAGATACACGAGTTGATTATGATGAACTTGTAATAGGTCTAGGTTGTGAAGACAAATATCACAACGTACCTGGCGCAAAAGAATATACCTATAGTATTCAAACTGTACAAAACGCACGCAAAACATACCAAGCAATATGTGACTTACCAAGTGATGCAACTGTAGGTATCGTCGGTGCAGGATTAAGTGGTATAGAACTTGCAAGTGAATTACGTGAAAGTAGACAAGATATTAAAATTAAACTTTTTGATAGAGGTTCACGAATTTTACCTGCATTCCCAGAGAAATTAAGTAAATACGTAAAAAAATGGTTTGATAAACATAATGTAGAAGTTGTACCAAATTCAAATATCACTAAAGTTGAACCCGGACAACTTTATAACAATGAAGATATTCATAACGTTGATTTAGTTGTATGGACTGCCGGTATACAACCAGTTGAAATCGTTAGAAATCTTCCAGTTGATACAAACGACGGTAGAAGGGTTATCGTAAATCAATATCATCAAATTCCAACATATCCAAATGTATATATTGTAGGCGATTGTGCAGCATTACCTCATGCACCAAGCGCATATTTAGCAGAAATACAAGCTGATCAAATCGCTGAAGTCATGAAATTACAATGGGCAAACAAACCATTACCTGAAAAGATGCCAGAATTGAAACCACAAGGATTTGTAGGTTCACTTGGTGAAAAACAAGGCTTCGCTTATTTAATGGAACAAACCGTAACAGGTCGTTTAGCAAGAGTCATTAAATCAGGTGTTCTATGGTTATATAAATATCATAACGGATAAGAAAAAAGTAGCAGATTACTCTGCTACTTTTTTTCTATTGTATGTGGGGGGGTGGTTGGAAGTGAAGATGTGAGTTAACTGCCTCTTTAACTCACATCTTTGGCGAGCTCTTGGCTTTATTCAGGAGTTAAGCCATGACTTGACTTTTCTCACATCTATACTCTACCCAACTCACCTGTCCCCAATTAACTCCCTAAATTATTCATTTTTATTGTTCTACTGCTACGTGTTCATCTATAAATTTTGTTACTGGCTTTAATTGAACATAACCATCTGCTACGTATTCATCATTGATTGTTACAAGTGGATAGAAAAGTTCGTCTTCGTTTATTCTTTCGATAAATTGTTGGTCGTGATCTGTTAAATTTTCTGTTTGTTTCATAATATCAATATATGTGTATTCAAGGTTTAACTCTGGATATTTTCTTCCTAAAATTGCTTGTAACCATTCAAATGTGTCTTTAGATGATGGTGCATTTACACAACTTGCACATACAACATCAGCTCCATAAATTACTATACTTGCCTTGGACATTTTAGCATCCCCCTAGTTTCATGAATAGATTTTTTACCTTATTTCTATTATAATAGATAAATAAGATTAATGTATCTAATAACACTTGATGAGAGGAGTATTAATATATATGGCTACCGAACAACAAACAATGTTTGATCAAGTTAGTGATGTACTCGAAAAGTTAAGACCATTCTTATTACGTGATGGTGGCGACTGTGAATTAGTAGATGTTGATGACGGGATTGTTAAATTACGTCTACTTGGTGCTTGTGGTACTTGCCCAAGTTCTACTATTACGCTAAAAGCTGGCATAGAACGTGCTTTATTAGAAGAAGTACCTGGCGTAGTGGAAGTAGAACAAGTATTCTAACTTCATAATTAATAAAAAACAGGACATCGTTTATAAACGATGTCCTGTTTTTTATTTCCTAGGTAATATTAATGATACTGTCTACTCACTTTTCCATCATATGTTCCATTGATATGTTGTATCATTTGTTCATTAATATATACCCAGCCTTTCCATCCTATATGAACGGCGTCTGTTATTACATACGGTTCATATTCTTTATCGGTTAAATCGTATACTTTCATATCATTCTTTTGAATCATGTGATTGATTTTCTCATATACCGCTTCACGTTTTTCTTTATCCACATGAATATGATCATACCATTTTCCATTTGCTGGAATCACAATAAACAATGGGTCTGCTTTAGCTTCTTTTAAAGTATCGATTAATAATTGTAAATCATCAAATTCTTTCGAATGCATATTAAACTCGTAATTACGATTATATCTTTTACGTTGCTGTTTTAATAAATGCCAATATTTATCATTCATACCAAATTTGTTTGTTCTTGAATGTTGTGCGCCATATTCTGATGCGTATAACTTCAAGTCATTCCAATTCATATGATTAAAATGATGGTGTTCTTTTCTATGTAACTTTGCTTTTTCTTGTCCAAAAATTGATTTCAAAGCGTCGTGTTTTTCATAGATATTTTTTTCAAAATCATTCATAAATGTACCTTCATCATAATGATGATTTTCTTTTCCTATGACTGATTTCAAGTATGGGTCTGATTTTAATTGTTTAAATTGCGCTAATCTTTTAGCAAAACGATCTTTAATTTCTGGACTTAACACTTTATTTTTAAATAAGTGATTAGCTTGTAATGGTGAAAAGCGAGCACTAAAGTTATCATTTGTCAGTCCATGATCTGTAAACCATTGTGGCGAAATAATAATCGCTATTTTTTTACCTTTTAGATTATGTGCTTGGCTTCCCATATTAATTGCATGAATTAAATCAGTTGATCCACCCGTACCTATTAGATATGGTTGCAATTTCGCTTTTTTGTCATTCAAGATATACGCTGGATGGAAGATGTCTTGTTTTTCCAATTCACTTGACCCAAAGATTGGATAGAAATTTTTACTTAATAACATTTCTTCTTGTGAGTGCACACCTTTTAGTACTGTATCATCTAAAGATATCGCTTCGTTATTAATACTGTCATACTTTGAAAATGATTTAATCCATTCTACTGGTACGAGTAAAAATAAACCGAATAATAAACCACTTATTAATAATGGTAACAATAACTTTAATTTCATTGTAATTCCTTAAGTACTGCTATAATTTTATTTGGTGTTGCCCACTCATCTCTATCAAAATCAGTAATTGTTACATCAATGCCTAAATTATTTTGAATTTCTAATAATAACCCTACTGTCGCAAATGAATCGATAATGCCTTCTTCAAATATTTCAATATCAGGATTTTCTTTAACGATATCATTTTCTGCAACTTCTGCTAAAATATTTAAAACACTCTCTTCAAAATTCATAATATAACTCCCTTATTTAATGTATTAACTTGCCTGAGAAAAGTAAAAATCCAAATGCTATACAATGGAATGTAATTAAAATTGCTACTATGTTCATAATGCTTGGATTCATCTTTATAGGATGTTTTTTACGCCATTGTTCGTAATAGCCATACCCAATAAATAGCAATGCATGATATAAACCATACAAAATATAATGCCATTCAATACCATGCCAAATACCCATAATAAAGAAATTCAAGAAAAATCCTAAATTAGATATTAATGATTTATCTTTTAATAATTTTTCTTTAGATACCCAAAATACAAATCGCATATATACGCAATCTCTAAACCAAAATGATAAACTCATATGCCATCTATTCCAGAAATCTTTAATATTTTTAGCTTTAAATGGTTGGTTAAAGTTAACAGGTGTTTGCACACCAAATAAATAACTAAATGCAATTGCAAATAAACTGTATCCTGCAAAATCAAAGAATAAATAGAAACTATAACCATACATATAATATAAGTAATTTAAAAATGTTGGATCCGTGTCTATTGGTACAACTTTTATTACATACTCATTTATGTAATAAGCAATGATATATTTATACAAGAATCCCATAAACACCATATGTATGGCTTTGATAAGCATGTCATAGTACTTTTCAGGTTCTATTGTCTTCTCTTCATCTTTAATAAAGCGTTTATATCGATCTATTGGACCAGATGAGATTGTTGGAAAGAATGTAATAAAATCGATTAATTTCATCGTATCAATAGACTTAATTCGACTATCACGAATTTCCATAATGAGTTGAATGCTCTTAAATGCAATATAAGAAATTCCTAAAAATCCAATAAATTCAATGACTCTATTACCATGTATTGTAAGTTGATGTGTTCCAAGCCAACTACTTTGTAATACTTTGACAATAATTAAAGGTAATATAGATAAAAATATTGCACTCACATATAACTTAAAGTTGTTTGTTTTCTTTACGAGCGTGTTATAAGTTCTAATCAAAACAACTTGATAACATACATACAGTGCAAAGAAAATGAGTTGATAACTTAAATATTGATTATCGAATAAATTTTTACTGTCATCCGAAAATATTAAAACAAGCATAATTAAGGTTATTACTCTATTGTATATAAGACTTTTCTTACCGATTAATCCTAAAATAATAACGGGTAACATTAAGATTAAACAGATGTAGAAATAAGTAAAATCTCCATATGGTGTCATGAATTTAACCTCTCTAATACTTTGTTGCGATCTAATTTACCGTTAGACGTTAAAGGTAGCTGTTTAGCATAGCTAAATTTTCTAGGAATCATGTATTCAGGTAAATGTAATTTCAATTCATGTTTCAAATGCATTGTCATATCATTTTCACTTTCTAACTCATCAGCTATCGGCACAATTGTTGCATGTAAATATTGGATTTTCTCACCCTGTTTGATTGGTGAAATGACAGCTTGTTTAACATCTGGTAAGTGTTCAAGTACGCTTTCAATTTCTTCAAGTTCCATACGATAACCATTGATCTTAATTTGAAAATCAATTCTTCCGTTAATGAACCAATAACCATCTCGATAAGTTGCTTTGTCACCTGTATGATAATTTAATTGGCCATCAATGATTTTAAACACTTTATTATGTTTTTCTTCATCTTTTAAGTAACCTTGGCTCACACTTTTGCCTATAATAATTAATTCACCTTCATCTGTTAACTTCAATTCACTATTTGGGCGTACTTTGCCTATTGGTAAAGGTTTAAATTGATCCAGTATTTCTTGCGTGATTTGTATACTCGTTACAGCAACTGTAGCTTCAGTTGGTCCATATGTATTATAAATAGTTGATGTCGTAAACAAATCATGTAATTTCTGTGCTGTTTTATGACTTAATATCTCTCCACAGAAGAAGAACTGCTTTAATTTCGGATGTTGTGTTTCATTAAAATTAGGCAATAACAGACACATTTCTAAAAATGAAGGTGTAGATACCCAGCTTTCTATTGCTTTATGTTCGAGTAATTCATATAATTGTTTAGGCTTTTCAATCATCTTCTTATCGACAAGTTGAAGTGTACCGCCAGTCATTAAACACGGATAAATGGCCATAACAGACAAGTCAAAAGAAAACGGCGCTTGATTTAACCACATTCTATGCTCGCCTATTTGATTTAATTCCAGCATCCATTCTGTAAAATCAACAAGACTTTCATATCTTATTTGTACACCTTTTGGTAATCCTGTAGATCCAGATGTAAATATTGTATAAACAATGTCTTTATCAATTATTCTCTTGAAGTCTTGATCCACTGATTCAACAGCAAGTATTTCTTCTATCGTTATTTGCTTTACATGTAAATTATTCAATAAATTTCCAGTTGTGTTCAAAATAAAAACAGGCTCAACCTTCTCAATGATATGCTCTATTCTTTCTAATGGAATAGAAGTATCAATTGGAACGTAACCAATGCCTGCTTTCATACTCGCGATCATTCCCACAATCATATAAGGTGACATATGACCATAAAGTACTATAGGCTTTTCAGAACTTTTAATTAAAGTAGCTAATTTATTAGAATAAAGATCTAATTCACCATAAGTCATTACTTCATCTCTATAGTTTATCGCAACCTTATCAGCATGCCACTTATTCATAAATGTTACTTTTTCTAAGATGTCCCTCATAAACTTTCTCCTTCATCAAAATTCATTATATATAAAATCATTACTTGCACTTCCACCAGCATAAATCCAAAATAACACAATCATGATTAGTAAATAGAAAATCGTCAAACCAATCAATTTAAAGTTTTCAGAGTTTATAATGTCCCTAATTTTTTCCATTGTTAATCTCCTTGTGTTTTAATTTTGTAATTATTCTATTTCATCATTATATTCTATACGTAATCGAATATCAAGAATTATATGTAAAATTTTAGCAATATATGGCAATAAAAAATGAGTGGAACAGAAATCTACTTTGTAAAAAAGATTTCGTAGTCTAGCCACGGCAAGGATGACTAGAGACTAAAACAGACTGAGACATTATGTCCCAGCCTGTTTTTTCTTTATTAATTTCGTTTGATTATTTTAACTTAACCGGCGTTATTGGATCTTGGTTAGACATAATTTGTTTAGCATTATCCACGCATAGCTGCACCATTTTATCTCGTGTTGCAATTGAACTACTGCCGATGTGTGGCACAACGATAACTTGATCCATTTTTAAAAATGGATGATCATCTGAAATAGGCTCATTTTCAACAACGTCTAATGCTGCACCTAAAATTTCTTGTTGTTCAATTGCTTCAATTAAATCAGATTCTACGATGTGACCACCACGTCCAATATTAATTAAAATTGCTGAGTTTTTCATTTTTTTAAAAGTTTCTCGATTGAATATACCTTTTGTTTCAGGTGTTAATGGCGCCGTACAAACTACGAAATCACTTTCATTAAGCAATTCATCCATTGTACGATATTCAACATTTAATTGCTGTTCAGCTTCTTCTTTTCGAGAACGATTATGATAAAGTACTTTACAATTAAAGCCTTTCAATCTTCTAGCAAAAGCTTCTCCAATTGAGCCCATTCCATAAATACCAACTGTTGAGCCGTGGACATCTTTTCCTGCTAAAAGATATGGACCCCAACTTTTCCATTCACCATTATGTACATATTGAACCGCTTCAACAATTCTTCTTGCTGCTGTTAACATTAACGTAAATCCTAATTCGGCAGTCGTTTCTGTTAAAACTTCTGGTGTATTTGTAACATCAACACCTTTTTCTTCAGCAAGTTCCACATCAATATTATCAAAGCCAACAGCTAAATTGACGACACCTTTTATGTGCGTTGCATTGTTAAAAAATGTTTCATCAATTTGCTCGCTTAATGTCGTAATGACAATTGTAGCGTCTTGAGAACGTTCTAAAAATGCTTCTCGAGGCATTGGTTCTAATTCGCTGTTCCAAACATCTACTTCTGCATATTCTTTAATCTGATTGATAAACTTTTCTGGTAATTGTCTTGCAACAAGTACTTTCTCATTCATGTTCTCAGCTCCTTATGTGAATTTACTTAATCACTTCAAATAAATTCTTAACGCTATATGTTGGTAATACTTCTTTTTTATTAATTTCTTCTAAAGAAGTTACACCAGTTTGTACATGTAATGTATCAATGCCACTATTGATTCCAGCTAAAATATCAGTGTCATATAAGTCACCAATCATGACACAATCTTCTTTAGCATGACCAATTTTTTCAATTGCTTGTTCCATAATTATTGTTTCTGGTTTACCGATGAATACTGGCGTCTGTCCAGTCGATACACTTACAACGCTTGTCAACGAACCATTTCCAGGTAAAAATCCTCTTTCATTTGGAATCGAAACATCTTTATTTGTAGATATGAATTTCGCACCATTTCTAACGGCTAAACATGCTACTGAAAGCTTTTCATAAGAAATATTCACATCTAAGCCCATTACGACATAATCAACATGTTCATCTTCTTTCACAACTAAGCCAGCATCTTTTAAAGAAGTTTCTAATCCACTTCCGCCTACCATATATACTGATGCGCCAGGAGAAGCTTCACTTATATATCCAGCAGTTGCCATTGCAGAAGTAATCACATGTTCACTTGAAGTATGAAAACCCATATTATTTAATTTTTCTGCTACTTCAGCAGGTGTTTTTGAAGAGTTATTCGTAACGAATAAATAATCTTTATTATTTTCATTTAAATAATTTATAAATTCGATTGCACCTTCAATAACTTCCGTACCTTTATACATTGTACCGTCTATATCAATAAAATAACCTTTATAATCTTTCATTTTTATCTCCTTCACCAAAAGCTGTTACGGGAACATTTTCATTTTCTAAAAAATGTTTTGTATCTTCAATTGCTTGTTTATAAAATGGCGTCGCAATTTCAAAAGCTTTTCTTAATTGATCATGATCAATATTTTCATAATTTCTAATAAGTTCTTTTCTGTAATCAATAGATGTTCTAATCGCTTCAGCAGATGAAGGTTGGAAGACTTTTTCAAGTTCCATAATATCAATCACATCTTTATAATTACCAGGATCTCTTAAAATAAATGCATCAATAATCAAATTCCCAATATCAACTACAGATTCAATCATCATATGTGCGATTCTTTCTAAAGCATATGGAGAATTTTTCTCGGTTTCAAAATCTACCGTTAATTTTTCTAAATAATTTAGTTTTAAAGTTAAAGTTTTGCTATCTACGAAATACATGTAGAAGACCTCCTATCCATATATCATCATATCATAATTTTGAATTGTAGGGCATTGCTCTGTATACTATACAAGTAAAGAAAGATTTTTAAAAAGGAGTCGCTAAACATGATAGATATGTTCTTATATGACGAGCAAGATGAAGCGAAAATACAATTTGTAGGATTTGTCGGTGAACACAGTCGCTATGACTTAACACTGATTTATACAGATAGACATTATGGAAAAACAATGGTACTTAATACCCAAAACAATACATTTGGTATTATCGGTAAGGATGACTTAGAAGAAGATGGCTATATAAGTCACATCCTCGGTTTAACAAAAGAAGAAGGCGAAGAAGTAACAGAATATTTACATGATGTTATAGATATATAAAATTGAATTGCGTTTGTAATTAATATAGTGTGAGCGTTATTTGCAGTTCTGGTCGAAAGTGCAAATAAGAAGTCCAGTAATTACAATTCTCAGTAGTTTTGTAAATAAGACACTTCATAGTTACACTTCGACCGATTTTTGTTACTAACGCACCTATATTATATAAACAACTTCATACAAAAATATTCACAATCTCGCTATAGCTCAATACAAAAGAGCCCGGAAAAATTCCGGGCTCTTTCGTTTATAAATAATCTTTTAAAGTATTTTTAGATGTAGGTTGTTCTTCAATTGCGTCTTCTTCTATTTCTACTGTTTCAGCTTCTTGTTGTTTGTTTTGTTGCTCTTGTTTAGTATTTTGCTGAATTGTTGGCTCTATTTTAACATCTTCTAATTTATGTTCTTCATCTATGAAAGTTGCTTCTTCTGCTGTTAATTTAGATATCTCAGATTTAGATAATCGTCTCAACACAAAATATTTACATCCAAAATTACAATACTCTAATATATAATCTTGAATAGCAGAGAATCGCTTATTTGCATCACTTTTTTTATTAGAATCATGATAAAAGCCTTTTAAACGAAGTTGCTCATAACCAAAGTCACCAACAATAAAATCATATTTATCTAGAATTTCAGAATAACGTGATGTAAATTGTTCTTCATTGAAAGATTTCTGATCATCTTTAATCACTTCAAAATAGTTATTTTCTATTTTAGTTAACATTCAATCACCTTATTAGTTATTAAGTGCTTGTTCACCTAGAATATGTTTTTGTTTAGCAGCTTCATTAACTTGTTCATCTGCGTGATAAGAACTACGTACCATTGGACCAGCTTGGCAATGTTTAAAGCCTTTTTCCATAGCTACTTTTCTTAATTTACCAAATTCTAAAGGTGTGTAGTATTTTTGCACATTTAAATGTTTACGTGATGGTTGTAAATATTGACCGATTGTCATAATATCTACGTCGTTTGCACGTAAATCATCCATTGTTTCATAAATTTCTTCAACTGTTTCACCAAGTCCAACCATTAAGCTAGATTTTGTAGGAATATCTGGGTACATTTCTTTAGATCTTCTTAAGAATTCTAATGTACGATCATATTTTGCACGTGCTCTAACTCTTGGTGTTAAGCGTCTAACTGTTTCGATATTGTGGTTTAAAATATCTGGTTTAGAAGCCATTAATGTTTCTAATGCTTCATAACTACCACCCATATCTGATGGTAAAATTTCAATCGTTGTATATGGATTTAACTCTCTTACTTTACGTACTGTTTCTGCATAAACGTTAGAACCAGCATCTTTCAAGTCATCTCTTGCTACTGCTGTAATAACAACGTGTTTTAAGTTCATAAGTTGAACTGATTCTGCTACACGTTGTGGTTCATCTAGATCTAACTCATTTGGAAGACCTGTTTTAACTGCACAGAAACGACATGCTCTCGTACAAACTGCACCTAAAATCATAAATGTAGCTGTACGTCTTTCTCCCCAACATTCGTGAATATTTGGACATTTAGCTTCTTCACAAACTGTATGAAGATTCTTCTCACGCATCATTTTTTTCAAGCCTGTGTAGTTCTTATTCGTGTTTAATTTTATTTTTAACCAGTCTGGTTTACGTAATATTTCTTCATTTTTAGTAGCCATATACGTGAACACCCTTCTATTATTAATTTTCATCTTTATATATTATAACGAATATACATATAAATTTAAATGCTCATTACACTTTCTTTTTATGTTGTAATAACTTTTGTTCAAAAATATTTCTTAAAAACTCTGGCATAATATAATTTACATTCATATCTTTCAATATTGGAAAGTATCTTCCGAATGTGTACATATCAATAGTACCGAGCTTATATTGTTCGTGATCTTCTATTTCTTTTCCATTCACAAAACATTGACCTGTAGACTCAATATAGCCGATATTTTTAAATACATATCCTCCAAAAATATCTCCTCTAAAGCCAAATCCAAATGCTACTTCATCCATATAGGACTGTTCCATCGCTTTATATATAATTTGTTTAAGTTCCGCGCCTCTTAAATCTACTGAAACAGTGTTTATAGGATGCGGTAACATTTGATGAATATCGTATTCTGTTAACTCATTACCCGTCTTACCTTTAACGATAAGACCTGCATTAATAATTGCACAGTCTGCTCCTGTAAAATCTAATACACTTTCGCATAATAAGTCCGTTGTATAACTTGCACTGTTAAGACGACGTGGTAATGAAAAAATACCTTTAAGTATCGGTTTATTTAATAATGCCTTACCTTTTTCTTCATAATCATTTGGTACTTCTTCAATTAAGTCAGAATTAATAATTTCCGCTTCTTTATGAATAACTTTTTGATTTTCAATAACTAAATCTACTTTACCAACATAATGCCCATATTTACCAGCTGCAGCCATCAACACACCATTTTGTTCTTCACCATTTTCAAAATAATGATGTGTATGTGCGCCGAAAATAATGTCTACTTCCGGACATTCTTTGCAAATTTGCTCATCAAAGAAGATACCGACATGACTTAAAACGAGCAGTACATCATATGCTTCTTTCACTTGTTCTATTTCGTTCTTTAGTGCAAGTAATGGTGACGTCACTTTCCAATCAAGTCTTTCATAAATATGATTAAAAGGTGCTGTCAAACCAATCATACATACTTTAATACCATTAATATCTTTAACAACATGAGAAGTTATATGATTCGGTAAATTGCCATCTAAATCAAATAAATTACAACAAGTAACATCGAACTGAGCTTCATCATATAAGTGATTCAAAGCATCATGAGATATCGTCATACCTTCATTATTACCTATTGTGACAACATCTACGTGACTATCATTTAAAATATTAACATTTTCTCTACCTTGTGATGCTTCTGTTAAAGGATGAAATAAATCTATATGATCACCTATATCAATATATAGTGTATCATGCTGACATCGACTTCTTTCATCTTTAATATACTGAGATATTTTGGCATATGTATTTAAATGACTGTGTATATCATTTGTATGAAATATCGTGAGCTTCACAAATCCAACTCCTTATAAAACACTTTTTATAATCAAATATATACCTAAGATTAACATTGTAAATCTTAAAATTAAAACGACAGTGTCTGACTTCATTCTACTATTTATTCTTACGCCAATTTTTGCACCAAAGTAACTTGAAATAATCAATACAATCGCATGTACCCAAAGTACATTACCTTGCACAATGTGGCTGACAGAACTTGATAAACTTGAGAAGAATATCATCATCATACTTGTACCAACAGCAACATGTGGTGGGAATCTAAATACAATAATCATTAAAGGTGTCATCAGTGCACCCCCACCGATACCGAATAAACCAGTCGTTATACCAACAATAAATGATGAAACAATAGCGACAAACGGTGGAACACCGTATTTATGATGTTCACCATATCTATCTGTAAATGATTTTAAATACTTTTCTCGTTGGAAGTACTTTATTGGTTTCACATGATTACGTATCATTAATACGATAGAAATAAAGATTAAGAAAATACCAAAGTACAAATTAAATGAATCTAAAGTAAAATACTTACTTAAATATGCACCAAGTAAAGCCCCTGGAATAATACCAATCAAGAATATTAATCCATTTTTTACATCAACTTGCTTCGTTTTCAAATAGCCTAATGTTGCTGTTAAACCCGTTGTAATTAATATAACAGATGATGTACCAATCGCTCTTTGTGGTGTCATACCAGACAATAATTGATGGTCTATACCAAAGTATACTAGTGAAGGAACAATAATAATTCCGCCACCAATTCCAACTAGCGCCCCTAATATTGCAGACGATACACCTATAATAATTAACACTAAATATGCCATACCTGTCACCTCTAAAATAATTTAAGTTGCTTAGGCGCTAAACCTTCGTATTCTATATCTAATAACTTTTGGTAAGTTTTGGCATTTTGTGCAGCATGTCCACCAGAATTATTATTAAATACTACATAAACATCTTTCGCTTTATGCTCTAAAATTTTAACTTTATCAGCTAACTCTTTAAGTTCTGCTTCATTATAATTATATAAATATCTGACATCACGCCACTCTTGATCTGTCATATCTTTCTTCGTCCATCCGTTTACATTTCTACCATGGTAACGGACGAAAGCAACATCATGCGTAATACGATTTATAAGTGGTATAGACCCTTCTCCACTCTGCGGTTCATCACAAACGCTATGAATAAATTTCATTTCGGTTAAAAATTCCAACGTATACTCTTTAACATCTTCTTTAAACCAAGTACGATTACGGAATTCGATACAAACATCAAAATCTTTTAATTGCTCACGTACATAACGTAAATAATTAATATTTTGAGGTTGTAAATCAAACCAAGGTGGAAACTGTACGAGAATCATCGCTAACTTTCCTGATGCTTTTAACGGTGCCATCGAATCTTTAAATAAATTAAACAATGTCATTTTGTCTTCAGCAAAATCAGTTACCTCAGCATGACCTGTTAACGCCTGATGAATCTTAACAACAAACTTAAAATTATTAGGCGTTTCCCGAATCCATTTTTCAATATTTCGTTGCGGTTGAATCGCATAATAAGTTGCATCTAATTCCACAATAGGAAAATGAGCAGCATATGCTTTTAACTTATCTTTTTTATTAGACAGGTCTTCATATAAAGAATCATGATCTCCCCATCCAGTTAGGCCAATTTTTATCATATCTCATCACCATACTCATCATACCACACAGAGTATTTTTAGTTCAGTTTGTTTGATTAAAATTATGTAAAACTATGAATGAGCAGTAAAGAATTGTATGTCGTTCGTTATACTTCTTATGCGTTTTGTAATTATAGGCTGTCTTAGTTACACTTCGTACGATTTTTGTTACTATGGACCTCCTTAGTTACACTTCCTACGACTTTTGTTACTAAACCCACCATTCTTTTCAATTCATAAAAAATAACGGCTATGACAAATAATAATGTCCTAGCCGTTTTATATGTGTATCAACTCATTCATGTAGCAAGTTGTATATTTCTATCACAATATTTCATAACTTCCTCGTCATGCGTAACAATTAATATAGTAGATTTACCTTTAAATTCTGATAAAAGTTCAAGTATTTTATATTTATTATCATTGTCTAAAGCACCTGTTGGCTCATCTGCAAAAATTATTAGAGGTTCTTTTAATAGTAACCTAGCAATTGCGACTCTTTGTTGTTCTCCTCCGCTTAACGTATAAATCTTAGTATTAAGTGGTTTATTTAATCCTACTTTTTTCATGACATCATTTTTCAATACTTTTTTCTGAGATTTACTCAATTTTTTATAAGTTAGTACGATGTCCAAATTATATTCAATCGTTTCATGTGTGATAAGTGCGTAGTTTTGAAACAAATAGCCTAACTTATTTCGATACAATAGCATCTTATGTTTACGTTTCATCTTAGTTATGTCATCACCATCAATATAAATAGTACCACCATCAATTTTTTCTAAGCCACACATACAACCCAATAAAGTAGATTTTCCCGAACCACTTCTCCCAGTTATGGCGACCATTTCACCTTTGTTAATATTCAAACTCAAATCACTAAATAAATTAACACCATTAAATTGTTTTCTTAAATTATTTAAACGGATCATTGTTTAATCATCTTCTCATACTCAGATTTACTGATATATTCTATAAAATAAACCCATTTACCTTTGTGATCAATTTTGACATATTGTTCAGAAGGGCTATAACCTTTAAAGTCCAATAAGTAGTTATTTTTACGACCATTTTCATCATAAGATTCAATATCTTTATAATCTTGGATATTTATAATTTCTTGCTTACTTAAATGTTCAGCATCGCTGCTATATGGAACCTTAGCATAACTCCAACCTCTTTTAACAAAGGGATTTACTACATCCAATTTTTCATCAATATTTTTCATCGTAAATAAAATTATACAAATTATCATAATGCTTGCTATTAATGTATAAATTAACTTTTTCATTATTGAGTCTCACCTCTTCTTGCATCTTTCAACAAATGATATTCATATCGATTAATAAAAATCATGACAGTAAGTAATTCGAATAGAATAATTGAAATCATTAATTTGAATGAAATTTCTACAATATCAAAAAAATTCACAATAAATAATGCTATAAAAGTAGAAACTAAACTATTTATCACAAAACTTATATGCTTTTTAAAAAAAGAATCTCCATGAATAGTTCTTACAAATATCACTTTTTTCTCTCTATCACAATAAATATTAATAATAAATAGATATACTGAAATTAATATTATGATTCCTAGTATAGAGGTAGTAACAGAAACAAATAGATTACGTTTTATTTTATTATATTCAGTCAATACACTACTATAAGCATTAGTCAAACCTTGAATTTCTGTATCAAACTTATTATGATCTAGTTTACTTTTAATTAGATCATAATCATTAAAGAGCAATAACCCTTGTGATGTAGCAGAACTATAGAAAGAAATTGGATAATAACCTTTAGGTAATATTATTATTACTGGATTATAAGATATAACCTCTTTACTATATACACCTGTACTATAGTTAAATAAATTATAATTATTTTTTATTTTATGAACTTTGATATCTAGATACCTTTGTTTATTAGGAACTTTCTCAATTTCATCATAAAATTCAATCTCTTCTTGTAAATCTTTTTTAATTTTATTTATATTCTCTTTGGAAAATCCTTTATCAGGAATTAGTGCTGTAATTTTTGAAAAATCTACTGATTCTTTGTTTTCTATACTAATTTTATTTCTATCAATAAAAGTCTTATTTACATAGATAGCATTATCTAAATCATATTTCTCCCCAGATTTTTTCCAATTATAATGTCTATGAAATGTAAGCATCCAATTCTTTTCAGGAATTTTGTTTAATAAATTTATCACTTCTTGATCTGAATATTTAAACTGTTTCTTACTTGTTTCTATTTCATTTGTTGTCAATTCAGCAATATATAAATCTTTATTCTTAAACCAATGCTTTTCACTGTTCACAATGTCAAACGCTTCTATGTAGTTATGTATTGAAATCGATATAACAATGAGTAAAGTTAAAGTTACTATTAACTTAATTATATTTGGCAAGTATTGAAACCTATTGCCGACACCTTCAAATTTTATATATTTTTGAATATTAAAAGTTTGTTTAGATACTAGCCAGTAAGACATTAGCGATACCATAATCAAAATAATATAAAAAATTACTACACAAATTAAATATGACCAAAAAATATATCTAATTTGTGCCAATTGATTATATAAATATAATCCAATAGTTACTATTAAAGTTATTATTATGAAATGTGAAACAAAGATTTTTGTAATTTTTAATAATTGTAAAGCTATAATTTTTGCCGATGTGAATCCATGTATTCGTTTAATAGACATTTCTTTCACTGAAGCAAGTTGATCATATAAAATAGCTATGAAAATTATTACTAATAAAATTATGAAAGTAGAAGGTAATTGATGGGTACTTATATATTCCAATATTATTAAATGTAATGGAAATTCATAATCTTTAGTAGTTAAACCTTTTTCTTCTAATGTTTCATAAAAATCACTCTTGGGATTCTCTTTTATAAAAAAAGTTGTTCCAACCAAATTTAATTTACCCAAAATTTTATTATCTGGTTTTATAATTTGATATTTCTTGTTACGATTAAATGCTTTTTCATTAAAATTAAGTTTCTCGTTCAAATTATATTGAGATAAATATTTAGTTTTACCATTATCATCATAATTCCCATTTACTCGAATCATCGAAATATTATGTTCAGTAGAAAGCTTAACTAATAACCTATTTATTTCTTCTTTATTATGTTTCTTGTCCCACTTTTCTATGACTAATGCCTTGTTGTATCCTGGCAATTTAATATCATCTATATAATTATAAAAATTTAAGAATATAAAAGTTATAATACAGAATATAAGAAATATAGTTATCTTTGTAATTTTCTTCATTTAATAGCCTCATTAATAAAATTCATTAATAGAAGCCGTAATATGCTTTATTTACTTTCCAAATTTGCCAACCTGGTCGTTTTTGAGCCGATACCTTAGACCATCTTCCTTTAGGTGTATAACCTGAAGTAGCCCAATAACGCCCTCTTACACTCGTATAATGTGTTTTCTTTCCATGGTAATAATTAGACCATACATATTGACTTGAAACACCATAATTCCATGTACCACCATCAACATTAACTTGGTATGCTTTAACAATCCCTGCACCAGAAGCAATTATAATTGTTAATAATAATGTTATAAAAAATTTTTTCATTAATAAACACTCCCATTTTTCAAAATTCACGACGTCTTAAGAATAATATATTTAATTCATAATATTCTGTCAATTACTTTTTATACAATTTTTTACATTTAAAACCCTCGCTATTTGTTTGTTGATAGCGAGGGTTTTGTGTTATATTTAATTTATTCGGATACCTTACATAATTTTATTTAATGATGGCCGTCATTGTATAAATTTTATGGTTAAGGTATTTTTTTCTGCTTTTTTATTCATCGTTTTGTCTCCTATTTTAACTTCAATACTTGTCCGATTTGTATGACATCTGATGTTAATCCGTTCAATTTCTTTAATGTTGCTACGGTAACGCCTGTTTTTTGACTGATACTCCATAGTGTATCTCCGGCTACGACTGTATAGGTTGTTGGATTCGTATTGATGGCTCCTCCATTGATGGCTTCTGCTAGTGATTTTGTATATGCATTTAAATTATTTTTAATGTAATTCATATCTTTTGTTGAGGTAATAAATCCTAACTCTACTAATCGATAATTGATATATTCTGCTTTAGCTACGTTGCAATGTAATAGGTCACTTCTTTCTGTAATGCCTCTAATAGTACCTACATGTTTTTTCACGGCTGCTTGTAATGCTTTATCAATACTGTCTGCTGCTAATCCACTTGGAATAATAACATGACCTCCTGTAGCTGATGCGGCTGCTGAATCTAAATGAAATTCTACTACAATTTCATAACCTTGTGATTTAACCCAGTATAATCCGTAATCTTTTTTATTTCCGACCTGATCACCGTATGCTGTATCTTGATACATATCTTGGTCTTTGCCGTATACTGCAACTTTATGGCCTGCTTGTTTTAAATAATTTGCTACTCTGTCTACGATATTCGTTCTAATAAAATCTCTTTCATTTGTTCCATTTCCTACTGCGCCTGGATCATTATACCCGTGCCCTGCTACAATCATAATTTTTCTACTCATTTTAACGGCTCCTTTATTGTTAGATTGATCTAATTTTTGATTGAGTTTGGATATGTCATAATTTTCAATTGGCATACCACTACACACTCTTGTTACTTCTTTAGAAATGTCTTCACCTTTTTGACGTAATTGGATATGCAAATGTTCACTCATCGGATTATTGTCATAATTACTATTGCCTTGTAATCCAATAATGTCACCTTGAATGACTTTATCACCTTTAGAAAATTGCAATGTATCTCTTTGCATATGCCCGTAAATCCAATCATTGCCATTATTATCTCTAATTTCAATTGTGCCTCCGAAATTACCAAATGGTTCACTTAATATAACTGTTCCACTAGTAACTGCTGGAATTTGATTCGTTTCATTACTATAGACATCAAATGCTCTATGATAACCACTACAATAGGCATCATAATTTATGCCATCTTCTGTGTAATTTCTATATCCATAGTTTTTTGGATATTGATTGTACGTTCTTGGGTCTGATGAAATTTCCCATCCTTTTTTAGTTAAATATGTTATAGCTGTTAACATTCAATCATCCTTTCTCATTTTTATTTTTTACCAGATTGTTTTAAGAACTTTTCTTGTTCACGTGATTGATTTGTAAAAATGAATGTGTTTTTCCAAATACCATAAAGCACAAATACAATAGGTATCCCTGTGTTTAATACGTTCATCCATGCATTTAACTTTTGAGGGTTCAACCATTCTACCGAAAAACCAGATGCATTCAATGCTAAATATAGTGCACCTAAGAACCCACCTATCATTGCGATAAATTGTTTAACTTTGTCTGGTTCAATTGGGATTCTGTTATCTTCTTCGGAATAATTCAAATTCACTTTATCTGTTTTGAAGTTCATTTTAACCATGTGTATCACCTCCTTGGTTACACTATAATATAACTTTCGGTTGACGTCAATAACTTTTAGTTATATTTTTCTGCAAAATTATTGATAAAATATAACTATAGGTTATAATAATAGTATCAATCATATAAGGAGCGGGAAACTTATGGTGTCTCAAAATAAACTCTCTGAACAAATAAGTTTATTAAGAACGAAAAATGGATGGACGCAACAAAAATTAGCAGATGCGTTACAAGTTTCAAAACAATCCATTTCATATTGGGAAACAGGAAGAAAAGCACCAAAGATGAAGAAAATAGAAGAAATGGCAAAGTTATTTGATGTAAGTGTCAGTTATATTTTAGACGGGGAAGCTAAACAAACTTATAACTCTACTGCAGAAACGATTGCCGCACATTTAGATGGAGAATTAACAGAAGAAGAATTGAAGAAAGTATTAGAATATGTTGATTTTCTAAAGCATCAAAACAAATGATTTATTAAACGGAAAATATGGTGGGGATAATTTGAATAGATATGAAAAAACACTTATCAATAATGAACACATCGTGATTAAAGAAACAAGTAACCTTCCGAATCAACTGAAAGGTTTATATGTAGATGGATTAATTTTATTGAAAGATGATTTATCTAACAAAGAAAAGTTAGAAGTGCTAGGAGAAGAGTTAGCCCATCATGATATATCTTATGGAGATATTCTCGATACAAGTGAATTATGGAAATGGAAATTTGAGCATAAAGCAAGAAGATTAGGATTTGAAAAAATTATACCTCTAAAAAGTATTGTGCAAGCGTACCAATCAGGCGTCCATAATAAATTTGAACTGAGTAATTATTTAGACGTATCTGAAGGCTATATAGATGAAGCTTTAGAACATTACAAACAAAAATATGGATTAAGTACATGGTATGATCATTATTTAATAAAGTTCAATCCACTTCAAGTTTATGAATATAGAGAAATCAATTAAAGGCTGAGACGTCATTGTCTCAGCCTTTAATCATGTTATGAACAAACGTTATATTTACCATTCTGCAATGCTTCCATCTTTATGTCTCCAAATTGGGTTATGCCAATCATGCCCGACTTCCGCCATTTTTCTAACATGTGCTTCATCAATTTCTACACCAAGGCCAGGCTTTTTAGGAATATCTACATATCCATCTTTAAACTCAAATACTTCTTTGTTCGTAATATAATCTAGAATATCACTGTCTTTATTATAATGAATGCCTAAGCTTTGTTCTTGTATAAAAGCATTGTGACAAGTTGCATCCACTTGTAAACATGATGCTAAAGCAATAGGTCCAAGTGGACAATGAGGTGCAGCACCTACATCATAAGCTTCTCCCATAGAAATAATTTTTTTACATTCCGTTATACCACCAGCATGTGATAAATCAGGTTGAATGATATCGACAAATCCACTTTCTAAAATAGGTTTGAAATCCCATCTAGAAAATAGCCTTTCACCAAGCGCTATTGGAATAGTTGTCGTTTGACTAATTTCTCTAACCGCTTCTATATTTTCACTTAATACAGGTTCTTCTATAAACATTGGATTGTATGGCTCTAATTCTTTAGCTAATACTTTAGCCATTGGTTTATGAACACGCCCGTGAAAATCAATACCAATACCTAACTGATTGCCAACCGCTTCTCTAATACCAGCAACACGTTGAACAACACTTTCTATCTTGTCATAACTATCTATATACTGTAATTCTTCAGTTGCATTCATTTTGATTGCTTCAAAACCATTTTCAAAAGCTTTTTTAGCAGCGTTTGCAGTATCTTGAGGTCTATCACCACCAACCCATGAATATACTTTCATAGATTCTCTACATGCCCCACCTAATAATTCATGAACAGGCGCGTTATAATATTTACCTTTAATATCCCACAATGCTTGGTCTATACCTGAAATGGCACTCATTAAAATTGGACCACCTCTATAAAAGCTACTTCTATACATCATGTTCCAATGATCTTCAATATTTAAAGGATTTTTGCCAATCAACTGTTGCATAAATTCATCAACCGCTGCACCAACAGTCTGAGCTTTACCTTCAATTACAGGTTCGCCCCATCCGACGATACTTTCATCCGTTGTAATTTTTAGAAACAACCAACGCGGTGGTACTTGAAACAACTCATAGTCTACAATCTTCATGTTAGCACTCCTCTTTAATGTACTTTGTTATAAAATGCTTGTGCTTTTTGTTCTAGTTCCTCAAAATACGCTTTATTCGTTTCTACTTTCGTATTTACTAAAGCACTTCCTAAACCGACGCCAACAGCTCCCGCTTCAATAAAGTCTGTAACATTGTCTATACTTACACCACCTGTTGGTAAAAGTGGGATATGCGGTAGTGGACCTTGTAAATCTTTAATATATTCAGGACCTAAACTTGTTGTTGGAAAGACTTTAATAATATCTCCACCGTATTCATAAGCTTCTAGAATTTCTGTTGGTGTCATAGCACCTGGTATACTTACGGTACCATATTTTTTACTCATGCGAATCGTATCTTTATCTACCGTTGGCGACAGTATAAACGTTGCACCACTTAAAATAGCTAACCTTGCCGATTCCGCATCTAAGACTGTACCTGCTCCGACTACAACTTTTCCCTTCATTTCATTAGAGATCAGTTCAATAGATTCTAACGCTTTAGGTGAATTCATCGTAACCTCTATCGCACGAATACCTGCTTTATATAATGTTTCTACGATTGGTAAAATATCATTGGGATTTGCATTTCGTAAAATTGCGATTAATTTAGTTTCTTTGATTGTTTGTAATGTATCTATTTTAGACGCCTCCTTATCTAATCACATCATCTACATGACCTGTATGTTTCATTTGTTCAATTTCTTCTTTAGTTGGTAAGCCTTCAACATCCCCTTTAACCGTTGTCACGAGTGCTCCTGCATTGCAAGCTTGTTCTGATGCTTCATGAATGGATAATCCTTCGATAATACCTGCAATTAAACCTGCCGCAAAGCCATCTCCAGCACCAACAGGATCAACGACTTCTATTTCTTTTGAAGCTTTTGCATAACCTGAAATATCTTCATGTACATAGTAAGCACCTTTACTTCCTAATTTAACAACTACTGTTGATGCACCTAAATTTATAATCTTTTGAGCGATTTCTTCTTCAGATTGTGTATTGAATAAAAATGCCCCTTCACTCGTTCCTGGCAACACAATATCACTTAAAGCGATTAATTGTTTTAATGTCTCTTTCGCTTCATCTTCAGACCATAATTTGAGTCTTAAGTTTGGATCGAAAACAATTTGTAAGCCTAATGATTTTGCTGTCGAAATGAGTTTAAATATTGTTTTTTTACAAGATGCACTTAAAGCAGGTGTAATACCTGTGACATATAAATATTTAAATTGAGCGACATAACTTTCATCTATATTTGCTTCAGACATTAGACTGGCTGCTGAACCTTTTCTATAATAATGGACGCGTGTTTGATCTTGTCGAAATTTCTCTTTAAGAAAAATGCCAGTCGGTGCTTCAGATATTAATTTTACAGAATCTACATTAATACCTTCACCACGAACAAAATTTAAAATCTTCTGCCCTAATTCATCATTACCTAATTGACTGATCCAGCCAGTTTTAACACCAAGCTTTTCTAACCCAATAAGCGTATTTGTTTCAGCCCCAGCTATATGCGTTGAAAAGTCTTGAGCATATCTCATTGGTCCTACTCCTTTAGGTGCAAACACAACCATCGTTTCTCCAATAGACAATACATCCATCTTCATGACCCTCCTTATAACTTAATAGCCGTTTGCGTTGTATAAACGTGCAGATAAACCACCATCAATGACTAAGTGTTCACCAGTCATCATTTCAGAATCATCAGATGCTAAATATTGCGCTAATTTACCAATATCTTCTGGTTCATTAATTCTTGATGTCGCGTGTAAATCTAAGACGCCTTGTCTCACTTCATCTTCGTTTTCCATTGAATCAAACCAATTTTTCAAATGTGATGTGTTCGTAAATCCAGGACATATCGCATTTACACGAATATTGTATTTACCTAAACTTAACGCCATACCTCTTGTCATCGCATTAACGCCACCTTTAGCAGCAGCATACATATCAGTATCTGGTAAAGTCGCGATTGAATGGTTTGAAGAAATATTGATAATTGAACCGCCACCTTGTTTCTTCATTTCAGGGATGACATGTTTCGAACATAAGAATGTGCCTCTTAAATCAATATTGATAATAGAATCCCAATCTTCAACTGTTGCTTCTTCAATTGATTTAAACACTGTGATACCTGCATTATTAACGAGTGTGTTGATTTTTCCATAATGATTTACTGTTTCATTAACCATATTAATAATACTTTCTTCTTTAGATACATCTGTTTCAACAAAGTATGCGTCGCCACCGTTATCGATTATTTCTGCTACTGTTTCTTTACCAAACTCTGGATCAATTGTAGCAACGACAATCTTTGCTCCTTTACTGCCAAGTTGTTTTGCAATACCTTTACCGATTCCTTTTCCTGCGCCAGTTACAATAATGACTTGTTCATTTAATTCACTCATTTATAATTCCTCCTTATAATCATTTATTTGGTTTTGGTAGTGAGAATATTTCTTCTACTATTAAAGATGCTGCGCCAATCGTATATAAATCGTCCCCTAAAGCAGAAGTTACGATTGGAGTCTCTTTCGCATCTTCACCCATTACTTTTAACCGAATGATTGCTTTAATTTCTGTTAGTAAGAGATGACTAATTTTTGTTAAACTACCACCTAATACAATAAATTTTGGTCCAAATAAATTTATTAATATTGCAAAGCCTAAACCAAGGTTCCTACCAACTTCTTTAGCAATTTGGACACATAATTCATCGCCTTGATTCACTGCCTCATAAAAATCTTCAATACTTAATTCATCAATTTCAGACTGCATATTTAATAATTGACTTTTACGACCAATTTTTAATTGACGCTTAATCATTTTTAAAATTGCTGTTTCTGAAGTCAACGTTTCTAAACAGCCATAGTTACCACAAGAACATAATGGACCGTCTGGATCTATCGTGACATGTCCAATTTGACCTGTAATGTGGTGATTGCCTTTTAAAATCGATCCATTATTGATAATACTTGCACCTACACCATAGTCCACGATGACCGATATAAAGTTTGTTTCTTCTTTACCTTGGCCAAACCACATTTCCGCAAGTGCTGCACTATTACAATCATTATCAATTACGACCATCAAGTCTGTTTCAGATTCTAATATCGATTTAATTTCGATATTTCTCCATCCTAAGTTTGGCGCAAAGATATTTGTACCATTTTGAGTATCGACCAACCCGTGCATACCTACTCCAATACCAAGTACTTCAATTTGTTGTGCTGAATATTCTTCTGCAATTAAACGAATTTCTTGTCCTAAATAAACAATCATGTCATTCGGACCTTTTCGTAAATCCATTTCTATTTGTTTCTCAAATAAGATTTCTGCTCTCAAATTGCTGACAATTATACTCGTTCTATATGCACCAATTTCTAAACCAATCATCACTTTTTTCTCTTTATTAATATCAAGTGGTATAGGTTGTCTGCCTCTAACTTTTCTTTCCATTGCCTTCTCTTCTATCCATTGTTCATCAATTAATATTGAAACAATTTCTGAAACTGAAGGTCTTGATAAATCAATTCTATTCGCAATTTCTACTCTAGAGATTGGTCCATACTTTTGAATCGTCCTTAAAACAAGTTGCTTATTATAATCTTTCATTAAATTAATATTGATCCGAGATGATTGCTTCACGACAACCCTCCTTAACTTTAAGTAATTTATAATAACTAAAATAAATATTTTTATTCGTATTTTACTTGATTTTCTATTTGAAAAGGCTTACATTAATAATTAAATCAGATTCAAAGAGTAATTACAACTTTTTTAGTTATCTTAAATAATTAAATATCATCAACGAACCTCAAAATTTTATTTTAACTAAAGTTTCTGATGGCGTTATTAAAATTACATGGGGGTAATAAAATGGAAGCAAGCAATTATAGAACGAAGTTAATTTTCTTCCTAGGTGCTCTAGGAGGATTGCTTTACGGGTATGACACGGGTGTTATATCTGGCGCGTTGCTTTTTATAAAAAATGATATACCACTCACAAGTTTCACTGAAGGTTTAGTCGTGAGTTCAATGTTAGTCGGTGCAATATTTGGTTCAGGATTCAGTGGACCACTATCGGATAAACTTGGACGAAGAAAGCTCGTATTTGTTATTGCGATTGTCTTTATCGTGGGCGCATTAATTCTATCATTAGCACAATCAATGGTTATCCTAGTCATAGGTAGATTTATAATCGGATTAGCAGTCGGAGGCTCTACTGCAATCGTGCCTGTCTATTTATCAGAAATGGCACCTACTGACACAAGAGGTTCTTTAAGTTCATTAAACCAACTGATGATTACTATCGGGATTCTCGCTTCATATTTAGTTAACTATGCTTTTGCAGATATGGAGGCTTGGAGATGGATGGTTGGATTAGCAGTTGTCCCTTCTGTCATCTTAATGATCGGTGTTTACTTTATGCCAGAGAGCCCTAGATGGTTACTTGAACATAAAAGTGAAAAAGCCGCTAGAAAAGTTATGGCCATTACAAGAAAACAATCAGAAATTGATAAAGAAATTGACGAAATGAAAGAAATCATTCATATATCAGAAAGTACATGGACAGTCTTAAAATCTGTTTGGCTAAGACCCGTACTTGTTATAGGCTGTATATTTGCACTACTCCAACAAATCATCGGTATTAATGCCATCATTTACTATGCACCAACAATCTTTAGTAAAGCAGGTTTAGGAGATGCAACAGCTATTCTTGGAACAGTCGGCATCGGATCAGTCAATGTAATTGTAACGATATTTGCAATATATATAATGGATAAAATTGACCGTAAAAAACTACTTATTACAGGTAATATCGGCATGGTTTGCTCATTACTTATTATGGCAACACTCGTATGGACAATCGGATTACACTCAACAGTCGGTGCATGGATTATTGTCGCATGTTTAACATTATTCATTGTCTTCTTCGCATTCACTTGGGGACCAATCTTATGGATCATGTTACCAGAACTATTCCCAATGAGAGCAAGAGGCGCAGCAACAGGTATCGCGACATTATCCTTATCAATAGGCAGTTTATTAGTTGCACAATTCTTCCCACTACTCACATCAGTGATGGGAATCGAACAAGTATTTCTAATCTTTGCAGTCATCGGTATACTCGCAATGATATTTGTCATCAAATACTTACCAGAAACAAGAGGTAGAAGCCTTGAAGAAATCGAAGTAGACTTAAGAAATAGAACATCATCCGTTACATTATCTAAAATAGATTAAGGTATTGAAAAGCCCCGTAGAAATTCTACGGGGCTTTCTTTATCTGGTAGTATTATAAATCCAAAATTCACTTCTTTTCTATTATCATAAATAAGACATAAAACAATAAGAGAACTGAAAAACCTAATATAATAAAAAAGATTGATAATATAAAATTAAAATCATAAACTAAATCTCCAGCAACAATCAATACTGTTCCCAAAAATAAACAAGTAGAAAATATGTATGAGATTTTAGCTATATTTTCTGGATTTACTTTATCATATTCTATAGAAGCAATAATATTTATATTTTTAGATATTGCAACGTATATAGAAATGGTTAAAGAATCTACTAATATACATATATCTAGTACAATATTAAACACTGTCTACCTCCAAGCATTAATTATTATTGATTACTTTTTGAAATAAAGACACCTTATTATATGATAAATTAAATTTCATCATTATCAATATCCAATATTAAATGACTATACTTCTTAGAATATAGTAGATAATCTTCACTTTTATAAAAAGCTACCCAAAGACCTCTATCATCATATAAATGATATATTAAGTTTTTAGTATTATTGATTATATATATTTCTGAATAATTATAGTCCTGATTAATATTTGGAACTAATCCTTTAAAATCTTGATTGGAAATAGCCTTTAATAGCTTTTTATATTTTATATCTTTCCTTGAACAATTATATGAAAACTCTTCACACATAATATTATCATCATTCGTTTTTATGTATTCTTTAAAATAAGACAATTCATCTATAGTTAACGAAGTGAATTTCTTTATAATATTCGTTTTTTTGTAAGGCTTATTATAAACATATACAACATGAACTAAATTTATAGAATCTGAAGGTGAAAATAATTCTTCAAAAATGTTTATTGCATTTTTATATACAGTTAAAAAATAATCATTGTTAATAGTGACGCCATCTTCTAAAAGTTGATACTTATCATCACTTAAATTTAAATGAATAGCCTTTTGTAAATCTCTAAAATTCAATAATTTAATGTCCACGCTATCTGCATCAAAATACATAATATTCAGCACCTAATTTCCTATAACTTTTTAAATAAATATCCAATTATTAAGGAATTACTACTCAATAAACAAATATAAATACCTTTAATAATCGAATATTACTAATTCATATCATTCATTAAATTACAAATAATGTCAATATTCGCTTTGCATTTTTTAATATGAACAAATAGGCTATGATATAATAATAAATTATAAAACGAATATAGAATTTCTGTTTGGGTGTGAGATCATATGAAGAAAGTTGTTATACTTGGTTCAAGTGGTTCCGGAAAATCATATCTATCTAAAAAACTATCTAGAGAATTAAGTATCGAAGTGTATCATTTAGATAATTTAATGAGAAAATCAGACTGGAAACCTGTTAGTTATAAACAAAAGTGTGATATACAAAAGAAAATACTTAGTAATGACACTTGGATCATAGAAGGTAATTACACTAACATTCTAGATGAAAGATTATTAGAAGCTGATACTATCATCTTTTTAAATATTAATAAGTATAAATGTATTTTTAATGTAATTAAAAGAACATTTATCTATAGAAATAAAGATAGACCAGATAAGCCATACAATGCAATTGATAAATTAAACTTACATCTATTGATATGGACGTGGAATTTTGATAAAAATGAAAACCTGTAATTATAAAAAAAGTAAATAAGTTTAGTAAAACAAAACGCATAATCATATTAAATACTATTAAAAACATTAATAATTACTTTAATAATGTTACAAAATAGATAAACAGCTATAAGATTTGATTTAATAATAATTTCAAAAAACTCTCATTCAAATGAGAGTTTTTTTAATTTCTTTCTTTTACTGATATTAGAGTTACTCCAATAATAGTTATAATACCGCCAATTATAGCTAATTGTGATGGTATCTCTTGTAGTATCAAATAAGATAATATTAATGAAATAACTGGTCTTAAATAAAGAGACATTGTGGCTTCAGATGTACCAATTTTCTGTATTGTATAAGCTAAAGCAATATATGGAATCACACTAGGAAATATACCTAGATATATGACAGCTAAAACAGAAATATTACTTGCTGATTGTAATTCATTAATTGCATCAGGTAAAAATATAATTGTAAATATCGTACCAGAGATAATCGTATAAATTGTAAAAGGAATAAAACCATATTTATTCAAAAACTTATTTTGAAAAACGAAGTAAATGCTCTCACCTAACGAGGCAATCAAAACTAAAATAACCCCAAACCCCATTACTTTATTATTGCCACTACTTAAGCTTAATAATCCAACTCCCAAAAAAGCAATACATGAACCATACCATGATTTTTTTGTAAATCTTTCTTTTAAAAAATACTTTGCAAGTATAGCTGAGAAAATTGGAGTAGTTGAAACCAATAAACTTGCTACGCCAGCACTAATATAATATTCACCAAAACTTAATGCCACATGATAGATAGTAAATCCACTAAATCCAAGCAACATTATTAATGGGATATCATTTTTTTCAGGAAGTGGGTATTTTTTTATAACTGCCAGCACTATTAACACTATTGAGGCAATAAATAATCTTATCGCAGATAAATTCTCAGCTTTAAAATCTGCTAGAGCAATTTTAATCATTGGAAATGCAGATGCCCATAAAATAATGGTTAATGAAAAAGCGAATAATATGTATGGATCATATCTTGCATAACTATTCTTTTTAATTAAACTCATTTTATCCACTCTTTTCTTCATAAGATATTCTTATATTAAGGAAAATAATGTAAAATAAGTACAACCAATTATATTTATAATCATACAACCAATTTTTGAGAGGTGATTTATCATTAAATATAAAGAAATAGCTTCATATATACGGGATAAAATAATGCGTGGTGAATGGTTTTATGGAATGCGTATTCCTTCCCAAAGAGTTTTAGCAAAACAATTTAAGGTGAATAGAGTAACTGTTATCAAAAGTATAGAGTTATTAGAAGCAGAAGGCTTTGTTTATACTATGATTGGAAGTGGTACTTACGTAAATAACTATTTTGATGAAGGTTACATTTCAACTAAATGGACAGAAATGATGAAGTGGTCTTATAGTAGTAGGAGTGATTATACAGTACAATTAATTAATAAATTTGAAACTGATTTAAATTACATTCATATTAGTAAAGGTGAGCTATCTGAAGATCTACTACCTCATTTATATTTAAAAAATGCTTTAAAAGAAGTTTCAAAATATATAGGTAATTTATCTTTTGGCTACAATAATGGATTTGGATATAATAAATTACGTAAATTAATAGCAAATAGATTAAAACATGAAGGTATAAATGTTACCCAAAATAATATCCTTGTAACTTCAGGGGCACTTCATGCAATTCATCTATTAACAACTGGTTTTTTAAGTCAAAACGCATTAGTATTTTCGTTTACTCCTTCATACATTGATTCAACTCATATCTTTAACACGTCTAATTTAAAACAAATAAAGATTCCATATAGCAATAATCAACAATTTAATAAGACAATTCAAAAATATCATCACTATAAAGACAAAGTAATATATGTAGAATCTACATTTAACAATCCTACTGGTCAGTCTTTATCATCTCATAGTAAAGAAAGCATCATTAAGTTAAGTTGTCGGCACAATATACCTGTAATTGAGGATGATATCTATAGAGATTTATGGTTTGAAGAAAAGCCCTCTCCTCCATTAAAATCATTTGATAATATTGGTAAGGTTTTTTATATAAGTAGTTTTTCAAAAACTCTTGCACCTGCATTAAGAATTGGTTGGATCGCCGCTTCAGAAAAAGTTATAGAACAATTAGCCGATATCAGAATGCAAAGTGATTATGGTTCTAGTATATTATCACAAGCAGTTGTATATGAAATGCTTAAAAGCGGTGACTATGATATTCATTTAACAAGACTAAGAAAAATTTTAAAAGATAAACAAAACTTTATGCTAACAATATTAGATAAACTATTCTCTACAATAGCTACATGGCATATACCATTAGGAGGATTTTTTATATGGATAAAGTTTAAAGATGATGTAAATACGAAGAAATTATTTTTAGACTTACTTCATAAAGAAAAAATTTTGTTGAACCCAGGATTTATCTATGGTGGCGAAGAAAATACTATTCGATTATCTTATTCATATGAAACTACAGATAATATAGAGTTCGCACTTCATAAAATTCATGAGTACGTAAAACATTGCATAGATAATTAACCAAATAAAAAAGCACGATAGATTACACAAATTTGACAACATTTATAAAGTAAATGGTATCGAATTGGTATCAATCGTGCTTTTTTTATCTACAATAGTATTGGAATATGGTTAAAACTTATCCAATTGAACCTTCCATTTCGAATTTGATTAGACGGTTCATTTCTACTGCGTATTCCATTGGTAATTCTTTTGTAAATGGTTCAATAAAGCCCATTACGATCATTTCAGTTGCTTCTTCTTCTGAAATACCACGGCTCATTAGGTAGAATAATTGTTCTTCAGATACTTTAGAAACTTTCGCTTCGTGTTCTAATGAAATGTTATCGTTCATGATTTCATTGTAAGGAATTGTATCTGATGTAGATTCGTTATCCATAATTAATGTGTCACATTCAATGTTTGAACGTGCGCCAGTTGCTTTACGTCCGAAGTGTACTTGACCACGGTAAACAACTTTACCGCCATTTTTAGAAATTGATTTAGAAACAATTGTTGATGACGTATTTGGTGCTTTATGAATCATTTTTGCACCAGCGTCTTGAACTTGTCCTTTACCTGCAAGTGCGATAGATAAAGTCATACCTCTAGCGCCTTCTTCAAGTAAGAAACAAGATGGGTATTTCATTGTTAATTTAGATCCTAAGTTACCATCAATCCATTCCATCGTACCATTCTCATATACGAAAGTACGTTTTGTAACTAAGTTATAAACATTGTTAGCCCAGTTTTGGATTGTTGTATAACGGCAGTATGCATCTTTCTTAACGATAATTTCAACTACAGCTGAGTGTAATGAATTAGTCGTATAAACAGGTGCTGTACAACCTTCTACATAGTGTACTGAAGAACCTTCATCAGCAATAATTAATGTTCTTTCAAATTGACCCATGTTTTCAGAGTTAATTCTGAAGTAAGCTTGAAGTGGTGTTTCTAATTTTACGCCTTTTGGTACGTAAATGAATGATCCACCAGACCAAACTGCTGAGTTTAATGCTGAGAATTTATTATCTGCAGCTGGAATAACACTTGCGAAATATTCTTTGAATAATTCTTCATTTTCACGTAATGCTGAATCAGTATCTTTGAAGATAATACCTTGTTCTTCTAAGTCTTGTTCCATGTTATGGTAAACAACTTCTGATTCATATTGCGCAGATACACCTGCAAGATATTTTTGCTCTGCTTCAGGAATACCTAATTTATCGAAAGTATTTTTGATTTCTTCTGGTACTTCATCCCATGAACGCTCTGAACGTTCTGATGGTTTAACGTAGTATGTGATTTCATCAAAGTTTAACTCTGTTAAATCGCCACCCCACATTGGCATTGGCATTTTGTAAAATTGTTTTAATGATTTCAAACGAAAATCAAGCATCCATTGTGGTTCGTCTTTCATTTCAGATATTTTTTTAACGATTTCTTCTGTTAAACCTCTACCTGAACGGAAAATAGAAACGTCTTCATCATGGAAGCCATATTTATAATCTCCAACTTCTGGTGATTTTTTAGCCATTTTCTTCACTCCTCTTTTATAATAGCGTTCGCCCATTTTTCAAAAGTTACGCGTTATTTTGCTCTTTTGTTCCTTTTTCAAATGCTTTCCATGCTAAAGTAGCGCATTTGATTCTTGCTGGGAATTTAGATACACCTGATAGTGCTTCTATATCTCCCATTTCTTCTGTAATTTCGTAGGATTCACCAAGCATCATGTTTGAGAATTCTTGACTCATTTCTAATGCTTCTTCAATTGTATGACCTTTAACCGCTTCAGTCATCATAGATGCGCTAGACATTGAAATAGAGCAACCTTCACCTTCAAACTTAGCATCTTTAATAACATTATCTTCTACATCTAATGTTAAGCGGATGCGATCTCCACATGTCGGATTGTTCATATCTATTGTTAGAGAGCCATCTTCAAGAACGCCTTTATTACGAGGATTCTTATAGTGGTCCATAATGACAGAACGGTATAGTTGATCTAAATTGTTAAAATTCATAAGAGAAAAACTCCTTCGCGCCATTTAGTGCCTGAATGAGTTGGTCAACATCTTCAGTAGTATTATAAATATAGAAACTTGCTCTTGCTGTTGAAGATTGGTTTAACCATTTCATTAATGGTTGTGCACAGTGGTGACCTGCTCTTACAGCTACGCCTTCAGAATCTAATGCTGTTGCTAAATCATGTGGGTGAACACCTTCTACATTAAATGTAATTAATCCAGCTCTTTTTTCAGGTGTAGGTCCATATATTTCAAGTCCATCAATTTTAGACATTTCATTGTAAGCATAATTCACAAGATCATACTCATGTTGATGAATGTTATCTAAACCGATAGCATCAATATATTTAATCGCTTCAGCTAAAGCAATTGCTTCTGCAATAAGCGGTGTACCAGCTTCGAATTTCGTTGGTAAGTCTGTCCATGTTGCATCTTCTAATCCAACAAAATCAATCATATCTCCACCAAATTCGATTGGTTCCATCTTATCTAATAAATCACGTTTACCATATAAGACACCTATACCAGTAGGGCCTAACATTTTATGACCACTAAAGCTAAAGAAGTCTACATCTAAATCTTGAACATCCACTTTCATATGTGGTGCTGACTGCGCACCATCTACTGCAATAACAGCATTATGACGATGTGCGACTTCTGCAATATATTTAACATCATTGATTGTACCTAATACGTTAGACACATGAGCGACTGCGACAATTTTAGTTCGATCATTTATCGTACTTTCGATTGCGTCTCTTTCAAGTTCGCCACTTTCTGACATTGGAATAAATTTAAGTTTAGCACCTGTTCTTTTAGCAAGTTGTTGCCATGGCACGATATTCGCATGATGTTCCATTTGTGTGACGACAATTTCATCATCTTCAGAAATATTTGCATCACCGTAACTATGCGCCACTAAGTTGATTGCAGTTGTAGTTCCTCTTGTGAACACAACTTCTTCAAAATATTGTGCATTTATAAATCTTCTAACAGTTTCTCGTGCTTTTTCATAAGCATCCGTAGCAAGTGTACCAAGTGTATGCACACCTCGGTGAACATTAGAATTATAACGGTTGTAGTAATCTACAATGCTATCAGTGACTTGAGTAGGTGTTTGACTTGTGGCTGATGAATCTAAATACACGAGTCTACTACCGTTAACTTGTTGTTCTAATATCGGAAAATCTTTTATAATTTTTTCTACATTAAATGTTGATTCGGCCACATTATCAGACCTTTCTGTGCCTTTTTTATATTTGTGTTGTTACTTTTAATTCAATAACTTCACGTAATTGACGTTTAACGTCTTCGATTGGCAATGCAGATACAACTGGATCAAGGAAACCGTGAATAACTAAACGTTCTGCTTCTTCACGAGAAATACCTCTACTCATTAAGTAATAAAGTTGAGTTGGATCTACTCTACCTACTGAAGCTGCGTGTCCTGCTGTTACATCATCTTCATCAATTAATAAGATTGGGTTTGCATCTCCACGTGCTTTTTCAGATAACATAAGAACACGAGATTCTTGTTGAGCATCTGCTTTCGTACCACCGTGTTTGATATAACCAATACCATTAAAGATTGAAGAAGAACTATCTTTCATAACACCATGTTTCAATATATGGCCATTAGATTCTTTACCATATTGAATAATTTGTGTTGTAAAGTTTTGTTTTTGTTCTCCACGACCAACTACGACTGTTTTTAAGTTACAGTTTGAACGATCACCCATTAAATAAGTCGTGTTGTCGTTAATTGTACTACCATCATTCATTAAACCTAAAGCCCAATCAATTGTAGCATCAGCTGCTGCTGTACCACGACGGATAATGTGACCAGTAAAGCCTTTATCCATGAAATCAACTGTACCATAAGTAATGTTTGAGTTTGCACCAGCAATTACTTCAGAAACGATGTTTAATTGACCTTCGTTTGAAGATACTGTAGATAAATAGTTTTCAACGTATGTTAATTCTGCACTTTCTTCAGTTACGATAATCGCATGGTTGAAGAAACTTGCATCACTATCATCATGTAATACAACGTATTGAACAGGATCTTCTACAACAACATTTTTAGGTACATATACAAATACACCACCGTTAACTAATGCTGCGTGTAAAGCTGTTAATCTATGTTCATCAACTTTAACTGCGTCAGTCATGAAGTATTTTTGTACTAATTCACTATTTTCAATTAAAGCTGTTTTTAAATCTTTAATAACAACGCCTTGTTCGACTAATTTTTCATCTACTTTAGTAAAAGCAGGTGTATTATTATGTTGAACAATTAAGTTTGTAGCATTTTCAGTATCGATAATTTTACGAACTGATTCTGGTAAATTGTCGATAGTATCAAATGTTTCACTTGTAACAGCATGTGTTTTGAATGAATCAAAATCCCATCTGTCAATTTTTGTTTTGTCTGGTTTAGGCATTTCTAATGTATCTAATTTTTGAAAACTTTCTTTTCTTAAATCAGTCATCCATTGTGGTTCATTTTGAGATGCTGAATAATTAACTAAGTCTTCAACGTTAATATTTAACTTTGTTTCAGTTGCCATTTATACTCCTCCTACTTGACTATCATGATCATATATTATTCAGCGTTAATTGTTTCGTCTTCAATATTAAGTTCTTCTTTAATCCACTCGTAACCTTCTTCTTCAAGACGTTTTGCTAATTCTTCGCCACCTGATTTAACAACTCTACCTTGCATCATAACGTGTACAAAGTCAGGCGTAATATAGTTTAATAATCTTTGATAGTGAGTAATAATTAAACAACCAAAGTCTTCTCCACGCATTTTGTTAATACCTTTTGATACAACTTTTAATGCGTCAATATCTAAACCTGAGTCAATTTCATCTAAAATTGCAAATTTAGGTTCTAACATCATTAATTGAAGAATTTCGTTACGTTTCTTCTCACCGCCAGAGAAACCTTCATTTAGGTATCTTTGAGCCATATCTTGGTCCATTTCTAATAGATCCATTTGTTTATCTAATTGCTTAATGAATTGCATTAAGTTAATTTCGTCGCCTTCTTCACGTTTAGCGTTAATTGCAGAACGTAAGAAATCAGCATTTGTTACACCAGAAATTTCTGATGGGTATTGCATAGCTAGGAATAAACCAGCTTGTGCACGCTCGTCAACTTCCATTTCTAATACATTTTCACCATCAAGAAGAACTTCACCTTGTGTTACTTCATAACTAGGATGGCCCATGATTGCTGATGATAAAGTTGATTTACCAGTACCGTTAGGTCCCATGATTGCGTGGATTTCACCTTGTTTGATAGTTAAATCTACACCTTTAAGAATTTTCTTACCTTCGATTTCTACGTGTAAATCTTTGATTTCTAATATTGATGCCATATTATTTTTCCCTCCAGAGAATTTATTCACATTTAAAAAAGATAACCCTACATTATCTTTTCTAGTTTATAATAATTTTAATGTAACGTCAAAGTTTGCTGTGAATCTTTACCCTTAATATTATAACGTAGTTACACGGGCAAATAAACATTTTCGCTTTATTTATATAGAAGAAACTGTTCATATAAAGTATTTTTCTGAAATGTTTTTCAAATGATAATCATTTCAATTAATTCTCAATTTATAAATATTCTATTTCAACATCTTCCGAATGCCTTTCTATCCAATATATACTATAATGATGATAAATAAATATGCAGTTTATGAAAGGAAAATTACATGAAACGCTATGAACAATTTGCATTCGTTATAAGTGCAATATGCGCATTTATACTTTTATTAAATTTAGTCAATGTTATTAATTTGAGTAGTCTCTTAAACACATTATTAACTGCTGCTACTATTATTACAATCGCTACATTCAACGTTAGGAATTACAGATTTGTCGGTATCATATTATATGCCATTGCGGTATTTATGCTGATTATTTATTTCTTTAACGGATATATTTAAGTTTTGATTATCTCACGATATTTACCAGTCTTCGTGCAGTTCGGCTTTATTTTTACCCCTTTCGCACGATATCTCTCAGTCTTCGTGCGTTTTGCCCTATTTTCGTACCCTTGCGCACGATATCTACTAGTCTTCGTGCAGTTGGTCCTAATTTTATACCCTTGCGCACGATATCTACCAATCTTCGTGCAGCTACCCCCATATTTTCATCCTTATCAAAACAAAAAGCAATCGACTCTCCATTTACCAAGGGAGAACGACTGCTTTTTATAAAATATTATTCATAAATTCGGTATGTTTGTCCGGAATGAATACCTTCTACACTTTTCAAGTATGCTTTAGCGGCTTTTTTAGCTGGGACTGCTTGATAACCTTTAAAGAAATCACCATAATCTTCGAGTGCTTCTTCAATTACATTTGGACTTACATTATTAATTCTTAAATCACGTTTTAATTCATATGCAGCTGATTTCACAAATGCTTGAATACCACCACCAGCCATTGCTGATGAAACGCCACCTTTGATTGGTTCGTCCATAATAACACCAGTTGTTAATGTGAAACTTCCACCATCATTAATATAATGTTGTCCGATCAGTACTAAGTTGATTTGTCCAAGTAATTTACTTGTAACTGCAACTTCATTTGATTCAGGTGTTAAGTCAGATAAATCATCAAAATTCGCTGCACCTGCAGTAGAAACAACTGCATCTACATTTTGAATTTGTTCAAACATTAACTTAATATCTTCTACATTCGACATATCCATTTGATAGTCACCTGAATTACGTCCAACTTTCACAACTTCATGTCCATTTGACGCAAGCTCTTCTGCCACTGCTGAACCAATAGTACCATTAGCACCAACTAATATAATCTTCATAATTTACCACCTTTTCATTTAATTAAATAAATTTTATCTATAAATGAAAGCATACACAAACATAATGTTCAAAGATGAGTCATTATACAAAAAACATCTAACCTTATGGCTAGATGTTTTTTCAAACTTATTACTTAGCTGCGATTACAGCTCCGTCGTATTTCTTGTTGATGAAGTCTTTAATTTCTTTAGATTGTAAGACTTTCATTAAAGCTTTAATTTGTTTGTCGTCTTTATGACCTTTTTGAACTGCAATTAAGTTTGCATATGGTGAATCTTTTCCTTCTACTGCAATTGAATCTTTAAGTGGATTTAATCCTTGTTCGATTGCAAAGTTAGAGTTGATGATTGTAGCGTCACCTTCGTCTGCTTGATAAGATTTAGGTAAAAATTCTGCTGATTGTTTATTGTTGAATTTAATATTTTTCTTGTTTTCTACAATATCATCAAATGTTGCGTCAACTGGTTTAACGCCATCTTTAATTTTGATTAGTCCTTCTTTAACGAAGAATGATAAGAATCTACCTTCTTCAGCTGGATTGTTTGAAACATAAACTGTTGCATTTTTTGGTAAGTCAGATAATTTTTTATATTTCTTAGAGTAAACTGCCATTGGCTCTAAATGTACGTTACCTGCTGATTCAATTTTATATCCTTTTTCTTTTGATTCAGTTTTTAAGTATGGTGTATGTTGGAAGAAGTTAGCATCAAGTTCACCTTTATCTAATAATTTGTTAGGTGTTGTGTAATCATTGATTGTCTTGATTTCTAAGTCATAACCTTCTTTTTTAAGAAGTGGTTTAGCTTCTTCTAAAATTTCAGCATGAGGTGCTGGTGATGCACCAATTTTAATTGTTTCGTTCTTTTCTTTCTTGTCGCCACTACCGCCACCACATGCTACTAGTACGACTGTTAAAATTGAAATAAATAATAACCCAAATACTTTTTTCATAAAAAACACTCCTTAACGTTTATCAATTCTTTTTACAATTAAATCTCCAATAAATTGGATGACAAAAACAATAATTAAAATAAAGATTGTTGAAATTAAAATGACGTCATTTTGATTTCGTGTAAATCCAGTTAGGTAAGCTAAGTTACCTAACCCCCCTGCACCAATTACACCGGCTATAGCAGTTGATCCAACTAAAGCAATAGCTGTAACTGTGATTCCCGATACTAAAGCAGGTAATGATTCTTTTATTAATACTTTTCGAACGACTGTCCAAGTAGTAGCACCCATTGAAACTGCCGCTTCAATAACACCTTTATCAATTTCTTTCATGCCGATTTCAACAAGTCGCGCATAAAATGGTGATGCACCAATAATCAATGCTGGTAAAGCGCCTTTAGGTCCACTAATTGTACCTAGTAAGATGTCCGTAAAAGGTAGTAATAATAATATTAAAATGATAAATGGAATAGCTCTAAATAGGTTCACAACAAATGAAACGATTGAATAGAATACACGTGAACTTTTAGATGTTCCTCTTGATGTTAAAAATAGTAAAGTTCCTAAGATTAATCCAAATACTAAAGTAAATACTGTAGAAATAATCGTCATATATAACGTTTCATACAATGCTTCCCATACAGCATCCCATCGTACGTTAGGCATCGTGACCATTTCTGTTATGATATCTCCAAATGATTTATTCACCTACGTTCACCTCTACTTTCACGCCTAGATTATTCAATTCTTGCTTAATTGCTTCTTTAGAATAATCTCCTTGAGGTAAATGAACGATCATATGTCCAAATGTACCATTTTGAGTTAATTTAACGTCACCTTCAATAACGTTAATATCGATATTATAAGTTTTTATAATTTTCGCTAACACTGGATCAGAACTTGTTCCACCAACGAAGTTTAATTTCCAAATTTCACCATTTGATTGTTCTTTCTTAAAGTCATGTAAAGTTCTTTGTAAATCATCTGCTTTAAGATCATCTTTAACGAATCGTTGTGTAACATAAGTTTGAGGGTTATTAAATACGTTAATAACTTCTCCCTCTTCAACAAACTTACCGTTCTCCATGACTGCTACGTGGTCACAAATTTTTCTAATGACATGCATTTCATGTGTGATTAATATGATAGTTAAATCCAGTTCTTTATTAATATCTACTAATAAATCTAATATTTCATCAGTAGTTTGCGGATCGAGTGCACTTGTTGCTTCGTCACATAATAAGACATGTGGATCATTAGCTAGTGCACGGGCAATACCAACTCTTTGTTTTTGCCCTCCTGATAATTGTGAAGGATATGCATTCTCGCGTCCTTCTAATCCAACTCTTTTAATGAGTGCCTTTGTTCTCTCATTAATTTCACTTTTAGATACACCAGCGATTTCTAATGGAAATGCGATGTTATCTTTAACTGTTCTAGACCAAAGTAAGTTGAAATGTTGGAAAATCATGCTTACTTTTTGTCTTTTTAATCTGAGGTCTTGCTTTGATAATTGACCGATATTCGCACCGTCTACAATTACTTCTCCCTCAGTTGGTGTTTCTAGGCCATTAAACATACGTATAAGCGTACTTTTACCTGCACCAGAAAAACCAATTACACCATATATACTTCCTTTATCTATGTTTAAGTCAACATGGTCAACAGCTGTTATGTTACCCTTTTTTGTTTTGAAAGTTTTAACAACTTTATTTAATTCGATCAAATCTGCTGCCTCCTAATCTCTAAATTAAAAACGCCTCACTCTTTAAAATAAGAGAAAGGCGTCAAAAATTGTCTTTCTCTCATCTCCAAAAGTTAACACTTTTTGTGAATTGGCACCATTTCATATTTATATGACGGTTGCCGGGCTTCAAAGGGCACATCCCTCCACCACTCTTGATAAGAGTTATTACGTATTTAATTAAATTCATACTATCATGATAAGTTTTTATCGTCAATAACTTTTTGAATATTCTCTACAATATACGGAACAGACTGAAAGGCATAAATGCGACGGATAACTTGATCTTTATGCATGATAAAAAGTACGGGTACTGACATGATTTCAAATTCTTTACAGAATTCTGGGTAAAAATTCAAGTCACACTTATTAATAGGTAATTGTGTCACTTGGTTTGCAATATCTAACATGCGTTCTGATATTTTGCACGTTCCACATGTTGGCGTATATCCAAATAATAAATGGATATCTTTATCAAAATGCTTGTATATATCGTTCAATATTTCTGTGTGTTTCATGGTAACGATACTTCCCTTTCAATACAAAATCATTCTTAACAATAAATCCATGATAGTTTAACACATTCGCTAAATATTGTCTTGGACAGCGCGCTACTTCAGAAAATGTAGAATCTATATAAATATGCTGACTTTCACTTGCATATTTCTTAAACCATTTTCTAATTTTCTTACCTTCTTTATCTTGATCTACTAAGACATATACTTGAGAACCATATATCTCTTCAAGTAGCTCATCCATTTTTTCGACACCCATCGTTCCATGGGTACAAATGATATGAACATGATCATTTAATACTTCTTCCACTCGTTTTTTATCAGAAATACCTTCTACGATTATAATCTTTTTAATCATCGCCATGAATATCACCTTCTACAAATGAGATAGTATTGCTGTTCAGTTTCATAATAAATATTTCAAAAAAACTCCATGACACATCAGTATCGTGGAGTTTAATGTTATGTTATTCACCTATCATTTCACTATAAGCGTCTGCATCTAATAATTCATCTAATTGAGCTTTATCAGATAGTTCAACTTTGACCATCCAAGCTTTATCATATGATGATTCATTAACAAACTCAGGGCTGTCTTCTAGTTCTTCGTTTACTTCAACGACTTTACCAGATAATGGTGCATATAGTTCAGAAACTGTTTTAACAGATTCTACACTACCGAATGAATCTCCACTAGTTAATTCGTCACCTTCTTCTGGCAACTCAACAAACACAATGTCCCCTAATTCTGATTGAGCAAAATCAGTAATACCGATAGTTACGATATCTCCATCTACTTTTACCCATTCATGTTCTTTTGAATATTTTAACTCACTAGGCACTGTCAAAGTAATCCCCTCCTATATGTAATTCAATTATAATCATGACATAAAGCCATTATTCAAGCAACTATTTTTATAACCAAGTTTGACGATATTCCTCTTCATTAAAACCAAGTGTCACTTTATTTCCTAAAACGGCTAAAGGTCTTTTAATTAACATGCCATCAGATGCTAATAAATCAAACTTTTCGTTGTCTGATAAATCATCCATTTTATCTTTTAATCCCAATTCGCGATATTTAGCGCCTCGAGTATTAAATAATTGATTTACATTGATGTCTGTACCATCAATGATATCTTTTAATTCTTTAGCTGTTGGTGTTAATTGAGTAATATCAATCGGTTCAAAACTGGCACCGTTCATTTCTAAGAACTTTGCTGCTTTTTTACAAGTTGTACAATTAGGATATTGATAAAATTTTATCATGTCTTTACCTCCATATGTCTATTTAATTTCATTATAACAATATTAGTACAGAACATGTAGTAATGAGTTAAATATTTTTTTAAATATTAGAAATAAGATATACTTACCTTATAATCATTATTTCTAAGGAGCAGAATAAATATGAGAACAATAAGTCAATATGCTGAATTTGAAGAGATTACACAAAGTGATGAACCAGTTGTCGTTAAATTCTTCGCAGATTGGTGCCCAGATTGCACTAGAATGAATCAATGGATCGATCCAATTATTGATGAATACAATCAATACAATTGGTATCAAATTAATCGTGACCAAGTTCCTGAAGCAGCAACTGAAAATGATGTAATGGGTATTCCAAGTTTATTAGTATTTAAAAACAACGAAAAACTTGCACACTTACATTCAGCAAATGCAAAAACACCAGAAGATGTTAAAGCATTCTTAGCTGAGAACTTAAAATAATCATATTAAAACCCACAATTGAGCTCACGAACTCATTTGTGGGTTTTCTTTTTACCATTCAGTAATTAATGATTTATTTTTTCTTTCCATCACTTTAACACTTGAATCTTTTTCAGTTAAATATAAAAATCCACATACATCTTCATCATCATGAGCGCCGACTGTTTTTCTAAATGATGGATTAAAGATAAATGCAGGTGTTTTCCAACATGAGCCCATTCCCTCATCATGCATTAGTAACATTAAGTTTTGTACAAATGCGCCGATTGCCATTTGATTTTCAAGGTTTTCTTTTTGTCTTGAGTCTCGTTTTGACAATATGACAAACATGCCACCAACTTTAGTAACTTTATTAATATATTTTTCTTGTTTAGCTGGATCATTAACAAATGCCGATTCAGCAACTTCTTCAGCAAATTCAGGAATTTGTTTTTTATGAATATACACAAGTCTCCAAGGTTCTCTCATACCATGGTTCGGCGCGTATGTTGCTAAATCAACTAAAGAAAATACTTTTTCTTCGTCTATATACATTTCATAATCATAATTTTTGACGCTTCTTCTTTCTTTAATCGCTTTCTTTAATTCCATTATTTACACTCCTAATTCATTGATAATTATTATCAATTGTATCATAAAATAAAGAAGCGAGATAGAAATCTAAAATTGTCTCAAAAGATTTCTACACTCGCTTCATAATTATTATGCATAATGCAGTGATTAATTTTGATATAAAGCTAACTGCTCTTTAATATCTTTAACATGAATTTGACCTGGTGCTGCTTCTTTACCAACAAAACCGTAAGTAAATTTAGATCCAAACATACCACCAGTAATTCTTGTCATCTTACCTAATTCACCCATCGAGATACCGATCACATCAATATCCAACTTATGATAAGCTCTGTTCATAGCATTTAACATCGATAATAAATGACGTTCATTTTGTGGCATCACGGCTAACTTGCCAATATTCGCACCTAACTCTGCCATTTTCTCATATGTGACAAACATTTCTTCAACATCTGGCGTCGACTTAAAGTCATGATGTGAAATAATAATTTTAACATCATGATGCTGAGCTTTTGTAATACAATTCATAAGATTATCTTCATACGTATCGAGTTGAATATCGACGTATTCAGCTTTTTTGTTACATATAATATCTTGCATAATCTTGTAATATGTTTCATGATCAAAGTCACCATGACCGCCTTGTCCTACTGAACGATAAGTGAACAAAATTGGCGCATCATGATATGCACTTTTAAATTGCTCTAATGTTTCGTTAATGTTTTCAATTGAAGTATTTTTTAAAGTATCTGCTCTAAATTCAACAATATCTATTGAATCTTTGTGAGCATTGAGTTCTTGCACTGTTTTTTCAATATCATCTTGAGTTTCTAATGAAATCGTTGCAACGATATACGGAAACGCTTTCTTTTGTCCATCAGTCATAGTCATTCCTCCAATATGCTTCTATTTTCATTTTACATGAGTCGAGGACTTTTTTCTATGAAACGATGCATGATGATTCAAGAAATCTATTACTTAAATCAATATACTCTTACTATTTAACAATTAATACAGGAATTTTAGCTCTTTTAGCTACTTTATGGCTGACACTACCTAATACCATTTTATCTGTGTCTTCTGCTTTTCTATTACTTAACACAATAATATCAAAATCACCACTATTTGCTCTATGCACTAATTCTGTTTTAGGATTTCCTTTCGCAAATTCAATTTTATATTGAATGTTGTGTTCATGAAAATAGTCTAAGATATGCTTCATCGATTCTTGACGTTTTTCTTGTATTTCATCTAAATGAACACCCATTCTAACTGAAGCTTGTAGGTCTTTATCAGCGACCACATTAAGTAATGTAACTTCAGAACCTTCTCCGACAAGGTGATTAATTTGTTCTAAAACCTTTTGATTTTTCATTTCTGTATCAATGCCAAACAAAATATTTTTATACATATTTATCACTCCTTTATAACTATATTACCCCTTTTTGCATAAAATTTACAAATATTCATATTCTACAAAATCATTAAATATTAAAGTACTATTAAATTTTTATAAATTTAATAATAAGTCTAGATTTATTTCCCAGTTTACTATAAACTAAAAACAATTAATAATTAACACAATTGTTTATCAATAGTTGAAAACTTTCGCACAAGAATTTCGATTATATGAAAACAATAATTTTTTATTAAAATAAAGTAATGAATAAGGGGGAAATATTATGGCTAATTCTAATCAATCAGATCAGAATCCTTTTAATCAAAACACCTCAGAACAACAAAATAATCCATTTAACGAAACAAATGGTAATAATCAGCAACAACAATCGGGAGACGGTAATGGCTCTAGTATGAAACCTTGGTTATTCGGCTGTGGTGGATGTTTAGTTATATTCATTATTTTAGCTGTTATTTTAGGCGCATGTGCTGCTGGTCCAATCAAAGACCAAATCGATGAGTTTACGAACAAAACAGAAGAAAAATCAACTGAAGAGAACTCAACAGAAGAAGAAACAACTGAGGAGTCTACTGAGGAAGAAACGACTGAAGAGTCTACTACTGAAGAATCTACAACAGAAGAAAATACAGATGAAGATGATAACGATTCATCTATCGTCGATAGACAAACATCAGTTGGTAACGGGATTAGTGCAATCGGTACTAAGATTACAGTTGAAAGAGCCGAATATGTTAACCCACCATCTGATGGTACTAAACCATTAAAAGATAAAATATTAAAAGTTAACTATAAACTTGAAAACATTAATAACTCTAGCTTAATCGTTGGAGATGCTAACTTCGGTGTTACAGCTGATGGAAGCAGAGTTTCAAAATACTATGGTATGAATGACAAAAATGACGGATTCTCATTCAGTCTTAAACCTGGAGAATCTGACACTGGGTATGTATACTACGATGTTCCTGAAGCGGATCAATATGACGTACAATTACAATTACGTTCATCAGATAAACGTTACAAAATGAAATGGGAAATCGATAAAGACGATGTAAAGTAACTAAAAAGCCATTAGACAGTCAACGTGTCTAATGGCTTTTCTTATGTTAAAAATGTTTTATTTCTTAAATTTATCGATAACTTCGTTTGCTTTATCTTTAACATTTTCTACTGCTTCTTTAGCTTTACCTGAAGCTTTATCTTTTTTACCTTCAGTTTCTAAGTCTTTGTTATCTGTTGCATTACCAACTGTTTCTTTAATGTTACCTTTTGCTTGTTCGAATTTGTTTTCGTCTGCCATTTTATATCACCCTTCATTAAACTTTATTGAATGATTGACCATTCATTTATGTTTTACCCTGTGAAAGGATTTTTAAACACCTCACGTCATATTTTTTTGAAAAATTTCCCAAAAGAAATATGATCGATAAAACTATATATAAACATACCTATTATAATGAGCGCTATACCTATCATACTTAAACCATTTGGTAACGGTAAGCCTAGTAGTATCATTTCACCAATAATGGCAAATACAACTTCTAATGACTGCGTTGCTTCAACTGCTGCTAATTGTTCTTGGTTATCCTTTACAATATTTGTAGCATAGAAAAATAGAATTGTTGCGATAATGCCTGAAAATAGTGCGACGATAAATGCTTGTACAACTTGACTAGAAGAAGGTAATCCTTCTTTAAGTACGCCAACAACAAATATAACAATCCAAATAGGCAATGTGACTAAAGTCATACCAAATACACGTTCAATTGTACCGAGCTCACCGTTCACAACTTGCATCATTTTTCTATTTCCCAAAGGATAACTAAATGCTGCAATTAATATCGGTAAGAAACCTAATAAAAATAAGTTCAATTTAATCTGACTTGCTTGAGGAATTTGGATAATGATAATACCGATAAACATAATGCTTGAAATCAATAATGATCGCCATGGGATTTTATGTCTAACGATTGTTTCTTTACCATTTATCACAACTGTCTCTACAAATAATGGCGCCAATATCATGCCACAAATAATTGTTATTTGCCAAGTACCTGAAATCAACCACCCCGGGCTATACTCTGCTGAAAAAGTTATAGGTACATAAAATAATACAAAACCTACTGTACTCCATATGAACCAAGCCTTTTTCTTTTGTTGAATATGCTTTAAAACAAATTTTGTTCTTCCCTTAATGAGTACAAACAAATATAAAAATGGCAGCATAAAAATAAAACGTAAAGAGGAACTAAAATACCAACTTCCGCCATCATTAGCCATCATATGATTAACGACAAATGTAACTGCAAAAAATAAAGCTGCCAAGACACCTATTAAGATTGCTTTCATGTTGTGACCTCTCTTATTTTGATATTGTATATTATTTCATATTTCCGACAATTTATATATGCTAATTTATAATTTATAGATGATTTAAAAAATAATATACGGGTAAATAGATAATATACTTTAAAGGAGGTATTTTTTTATGGCAACTCATTATGAAACAAAAGCTACAAACACAGGTGGACGTAAAGGTCATGTTTACACTGACGATAAAGCAATCGATGTAGATGTACTACCACCGCAACAAGCAGATGGTAATGCCACTAATCCAGAACAACTTTTCGCAGCAGGCTACGCTTCATGCTTCAACGGTGCTTTTGATTTAATTTTAAAACAAAACAAAGTTCGTGATGCTGAACCAGAAGTTACGTTAACAGTTCGTTTAGTAGATGACGAAAATGCTGAAAGTCCTAAATTAGAAGTAGATATTGCCGCAAAAGTAAAAAACGTATCTCAAGAAGACGCAGAAAAATATTTAAAAGCAGCGCACGATTTCTGCCCATACTCTAAAGCAACACGTGGAAATATTGACGTGAATTTAGAAGTAGAAGCTGTTTAATTGAATATAAGTCACATAAATAAAGACTGAGACAAATTTTGTCTCAGCCTTTATTTTTTTATGATTTATTTGTTTCTTCGTGATTCCACCAAAGTGCATCTTTCGGATTTTCATATACTTCTTGTAAGTCTTCTTTATTATCAACATTTGGATAAGATCCTCTTAATGACTTATTAGACGTTGTCTTAAACATAAATAAGAAGATGACAAGTCCAACGACATTAATCAATGTTAAATAATAAGATGGTGCAATTTTTTGACCAGTTGTTTCGACTAATGTTGTTAAAATAAATGGTGTTAAACCACCAAATATCGCTGCACCAATATTGTAAACAAGTGATAATGTTCTTAGTCTCACTTTTGTATAGAAAATACTTGGTAATACAGATGGCATAACACCTTCAAATGTAGACATAAACAGTGCAATGATAAATAGTCCTAAAATAACAACTGGTATTGAAGGAATACTCATTAACCAGAAGGCTAGTACTGAGAATAAACTAAATCCTATTAATCCAAATAAAATGGTGTTTTTATTCCCAACTTTATCACTGTACCAACCAAAGAAGAATACTGCTGGGATCATTGCTGCCATCGTTAACGTACTTAATAAACTACTCATCGTACCACCTAAATCTAAAGTGCCATTTAAGAATGACGGCATATATGATAATACCATGTAATTAGCAACGTTTAAAAAAGCTACACCAGCGAAACATACTATGATATCTCTCCAATATTTTCTGAAGATATCTTTATAAGAGTATTCAAGCTCTTCTTGTTCTTCAAGCGTTGTTTCATAAGCTGGACTTTCATCTAAATTATTTCTTAAATACACACCTATAATACCAAGTGGTGCAGCTATAATGAATGGAATTCTCCAACCCCAAGCTGCCATTTGATCATCACTTAATAGTGCATACATAATTCCTACTAAAGCAGCCGCTAAAATACTACCTGATAAAGTACCAATTTCAAGTCCACTACCGAGTCTACCTCTCGTCTTATCTGGTGATATTTCTGCAATATATGTCATCGCACCAGCATACTCACCACCAGTAGAGAATGATTGAATCATTCTAATAATTAATAATAAAATTGGTGCCCAAATACCGATTTGGTGTTGTGTCGGTAATAGTCCTAGAGCAAGTGTAGATAAAGCCATCATAATTATTGTAGTTGAAAGGACGACTTTACGACCATGTTTATCTCCTAAATGACTAAAGAATATACCACCAATCGGTCTTACTATAAATGCAAAAGCAAATACCGCAAATGTTGATGCAAGTTGAATTTCTTTCGGCATATTACCAAAGAAATTCATACTGATAATGACGGCTAGCTGAGCGTATAGACCGAAGTCAAACCACTCTATCGCATTACCAATACCTGTTGCAACGACCGTTTTTTTCGTTTTACTGGCGTCGACAACATTAACGTTCTTTCTTTTAAACTTCATAATTATAAACACTCCCCATTTTGTCTATATAATCATATAACCTAATAAAATGGTTTTAATCAGAAAATTCAATATTTTATTAGTTGAACAGTGTTGAGCCCTATCATTATGCAATTTAAAATTTTAATTTTTTCATAAAAAAACTTCATTCAACTCGTTATTTTTACGTAACGACACCGAATGAAGTGCTTATTGTGTTATATTTTTTTAGCTAATTCTGTCATGTAATCAAAGAATCCATCTCTATCAACATCATTAATGATATTAATCATTCTACCTTCATCACTTTTGAATGTTCTACCTTGACTAGGGCCATCTGTAATGACGGATACTTTTTGCGATTCTTTCTTAACGAGTTCAGGTTTCCCTACGTAAGCTGTTGTTAATACATCCCATAAGAAATAAGTTGAATTTGTTACAAAATGCGTTAATGGTGGCACTAGCGCATAACATATACCTAAGAAATCAACACCTTCATATTGTCTTTCATTCGCCCATCGTTTACGTACATCTGGTGTTAAAGGTACTTTATTCGTACTTTCTAATGCTACAATATCAATCGGTAATGACGTATCAAAAACAGTCTTCACTGCTTCTGGATCCCAAAAAGCATTCCATTCAGCTGTACCATCATGTTCAGGTTCTTCAACATTACCTTTATTCAGCAATGTGCCACCCATCCATACAACTCTTTCAATACGACTTTCAATTCTTGGTTCAACTTTCAAACTTTTTGCTAAATCTGTTAACGGTCCCGTAAACAGCATCGTTACCTTTTCAGAACTATTCATTACTTTTTCAATGATATCTTCATATGCTTCTTTTTCAGAAATTGTAGAATTTACTTCAACATCTTCATTTAACATTGGCATCGCATCTACAAAGAATGCATGCATTCTCCAATCTTTAGGAAATGGATTTTTCCCTCTTTCTTTCGAAGCTGCAATATTTAGTTTTTGTGATGAAAATCGGTTGATAATCTTACAAGAAGCATTTGTTGCAGGTTCTACATAGCTATCTGCGCCAATTGCACTTACACCAATTAAATTAACGTCTTCCATCTGTAATAATAAAAATAATGAAATTAAATCATCTACGCCACCATCATGGTTGAAATATACTGTCGTCATTTAGTTACCTCTTTCTTATGTTACGCATAAATTGTTCATTTATTTAACTAGCGTTCTTTTTGTTCATTTGAATTATTTTGAGATTGTCTTTGCTCTGTTGATCTTTCTTTTGCTTTTTGTGCTGCATCTTGAGCTGCACGATCTTTCTCTCTTTGGGCCTCTTGATCTCTTTGTTGTTGCTGTTGTTGTTTTTCACGTTCAGCTGCTGCTTGTTCATCACGTTTTTTCTGTTCAGCTGCTTGTTGAGCTTTTTCTTTTGCAGCTTCTTGTTGTTTCTGTTCAGCTTCTTCGGCTTTTTTATTCGCTTCTTCTTGACGTTTTTCTTCTTCCTCTTTAGCTGCCTTTTCTTCTTCCGCTTTCTTATCTGCTGCTTCTTTATCTGCTTTTTCTTTTGCAGCTTTATCCGCTTCTTCTTGTTTACGTTTTTTCTCATCTTCTGTAGCTTTCTTCTCTTCATCAGCGTTATTATTTGGTTGTTGAATTTTTCTTTGTTCATAAGTTGGCGCTTCTTGTGTCGAATTGATTTCTTCAGTTGGATTTTCTTCAGGTGTATTATCTTTAATGTCTTTATCATTAATGCGCCAATTAGCATTATACGTTTTCTTAGAAGTTTCATAATTCATTTTGACTTCATATTTATCAGATTCCGCTACATCATAGTATAAATAACTTGTTTTACTTTCACCTTTATCAAGTTGATGTTGAAATCCACCTTTATTGTCTTTCATACCATTAAATTGAGGTTGTACCTCATCATCAATCGTAAGTTGAAAATTAGAATTATCGATTAATTTTTTACCTTTTTCTAAATTTTTGAACTTATAATTGATTTTAAGAATTTTGCCATTTTGCGAATAAGAATAACCGTCATCTGGTTGAACAACTTCAGCTTTCGTAACAGTCACTTCTAAACCATCAACTATAATTTTCTCACCGAGTTTAATATTTTTCAAATCTTTCTTAGGTGTATCTGAAACATGTTTAACTGCTTTAGGCTTATCCTCTTTAAATAATTGTTGATATGAATATTCTTTATCAAATGAAAGACTTACAAATATACATACAAAACTAATCACACCTATTACAAATAGTAAAATTGTGCTCACTAAATAGCTACTATACTGCTTTTCTTTAGCATATTTAACGACTGTAATAATCAAAGTCGTTATAAAGGCAATCGAAATAACAACCCATAATAACGCGAAAAGTAGACTACTCATTTTTTCTCTCCTCTACAAATGATTAATAATTTCATCATAGCATGAATTAATCAAAATAATAGTACAAAATCAAATAATTATTAACTATAACTGACCTATCTAAATATGATTTCACTAAAAAAATACAGGTTAAAAAATAATTTTAAAACCTGTTTATGTCATACCTTTATTCTTCTAATTTTTCAAATGTTATTTCATATAAGTCTTTTTCATCCATATTTACAAAATCATCAATCGAAATTCTATACTCATTAGAAGATCGCTTTTTAGAAACCTGACCATCATACTTTAACTCAATCGTCATATTCGTTTCAAAATAACGATTTTCTATTGTATTTTTAAATTCATTAAAGACTTTTTGGTTAATTGGAATTAAATAAAATTGATTATTAGGTAAAATATTTATACGTTTACGTTGCAATACTTCGTCTCCATTTAACTTTAACACGACCTCAATATTTTTAGCAGAACCCCCGCCTAAATTTAACAGCTTAAAAGCCGTATTTAAATATTCATGATCAGATGAAGTTAAATTCATCACTTTAATACCACTTTGTTTCTTCTCCAGGATAATCTGATCAAAAGATAAATAAGGAATAAATGATATTTTAATTTGGCGAATTTGAATCATGACGGATATAAAATATAGAATCGCCATAATAAATGTACCTATAGAACCAATCGCTTGAATAATATTAATCATACGCTCACCTCACAATATAACCTTGTCCTAAATTATACCCATTTGTATAGGTGTAAATCATAGATTTATTATCTTCAAGATTTCTCTAACAATCCTCCGTGGAAACAATAATATTTATCAGCATTTAAATCTTTAATTTTCTTTAGAGAGTTTTTCGCGTCTTCAATACTCATACTATATTCAGGATTTGCAACGTTTAAGCTTTCGCCTTCTTTCACAGCAGCATCTCCTGTAATAACGCTATTGACTGATTGTATGTATAATGAAATATGCCCTGACGTATGTCCTGGTGTCGCAATAACTTCCACTTCATTATTTAATATTAGTGCCCCATTTGTGACTTCTACATCAACATCGACATGTTCTAATTCTTGTAGCATATTAACAAATTCTTCGCCATATGGTTTTTCATCATCTGACATTTTATTTAATAAATCTTCAGCTTGAATCAACCTTTCTGATTTAGAATGACCACCTATATATTTACCTTCTACAAAGCTACTTATAATTTGTGTATTAGGATATTTATCTTTAAAAGCTTTTAACGCACCAATGTGGTCATCATCATAATGTGTGATAATAATATTTTTTAAATTTTCTATATTGTAATTTAATCGTTTAATTTCTAGTTCAATCTTTTCCATGAAACCTGGATAACCCGTATCAACAAGTATCAATTCTTCGTCCTGGATGATAAGTGTAGGATGTATTTCATAGTTTTCTCCTTCATAATCAAAATTTATATTTAGCTGTTCTACTTTAATAGTCATAAAAATCTCTCCTTTATAAAATGACGTATATTTATATACATTTAAAGTAATTATATGACATTTTAGTCATTTAATCATAAAATAATATTTGTATAACTTTTGATTATATAGAATCTAATTTTTATAGGAGGATACTTATGGTTCCAAAACATATTGTTTCTGCAGCTTGTATTGTATTAAATGACGAAGATAAAATATTGCTCATTAAAGGTCCTAAACGTGGCTGGGAAATGCCTGGTGGTCAAGTTGAATTGGACGAGCCTTTATATGATGCTGCAATTCGCGAAGTTAAAGAAGAATCTGGTGCTGATATCGAAATTACAAGATTTTGTGGTATCTTTCAAAATACGAAAAGTTCTATCTTCAATACTTTATTTTTAGCGCGTTATACAGGTGGCACACTTCAAACAAGTGATGAAAGTTTAGAGGTAGGCTTTTTTACTTATGATGAGGTTATGAATATGGTTACTTGGAAAAACTTTAAAGAAAGGTTCGAGTACTGTTTAAATCGTACTGAACCTTTTGTTGTTTCATTTTAATATTCTTCTTTTAAAATGCTATAAATCAATGAATCTCTGTAGCCATCTTTAAGCTTTGTATCTTGTCTTAAGATGGCTTCATGTTTCATACCTAACTTTTGTAGAACAATTTCAGATGCTGTATTACGAATATCTGTTGATGCCCAAATTCTATTAAGTTTCAATACTTTAAAACCATACTTAATAATCGTTCTACCAATATCAGTTGCAATACCGTTACCCCAATAATCAGGATGTATGATATAGCCAAGTTCTCCACTATTATTTTTCGTATCACATACTAATTGCACTGCGCCAATGACTTTATCATAGTCTGCATCTACTATGACATTGTACATCCAATTTTCATCTCGATTTAATAACATCTCAACAAATGCTTCTGTTTCTTCATATGTTTGTGGATCCCATGCTTGATACTTACTCACTTCAGGTAAAGCATTATATGCATGAATATCTTCTATATCTGATTGTTTCAAATCTCTAGTATAGTAATCCATTTAAAATCCTCCAATGATGATATGTAATTTAATGATTGGGAATATCTTATCATAATTTCCAATCCATACAAAACTATTCTTATAATATTACTCAACTTTATGGAAAATAAAGTGCTAGGACATTAAATCATGCCCTAGCAATAAATAAATTATCTATCTAATTTTACATGTTTGTACTCTTTCGTACCTACGTAATGAATGATACGTCCGTGAACTTCTTTTTTCGTTAATCGCGCTTTACCTTTTTGATAAAGTGGGATAACCATACCATCATTCAATAACATTTCTTCACCTCTTGCGAGTTCTTGCCATCTCTTGTCTGGGTCTTGAAGTAACGAAGATTTACCTTCGTTGATAATTTTGTCGTATTCAGGATTATCATATCCCGTTTCACCTTTAGTCGTTTCACTATGGAATAAATCTAAAAATGTCATTGGATCTGGATAATCTGGTCCCCAACCAGTAATTGCTACATCATAATCACCCTTTTTAGTCAGTGCTATTTTCTGTTTGTTCGGTTGTTGTTTAATCGACATTGTTACACCAGGTAAATGTTTTTCAACTTGTTCTTTAAAATACTCTGCATCTTTCTTAGCATTATCTTGATCAAATGTTAAAAATTCTATATCAATTTTATCTTTGCCTAATGCTTTTTTAGCTTTTTTCAATGAAGCTTGTGCCTTTTTAACATCATACATATAAGGTGCATTTACTAACTTGTTATAATCTTCTTTTTTCTCATTAGTAAACACTTTTTCAGGCGTAAATGTATCTATCGGTTTAGAACCATCATTTAAATTATGTTCTACGTAAGATTTTTTATCGATTGCTTGAGCAAGTGCAGCTCGTAAATCTTTATTTTGTAAGTCTTTATTCGTTTGCGTATTAATTTGAATATAATAAGTAGCAGATTCTAAATTCGTATTGAAACCTTCTTTATCTTTGTTAGATTCGACATTTTGCGAACTCAATTCTGTTGTATCCACTTTATCATTATTATATAAATTGAGTGCCGTTTGTTCGTCTTTAATGACTCTATAATTAATACCTTTAAGCGATACATGATCTTTATCCCAATAATGTTTGTTTTTCTTAAGCGAGTAATTATCTTCAACTTTCCAACTCTTCATTACAAATGGTCCACTATATAAAGTCTTATCAACAGTCGTCCCATACTTACTGCCTTGCTTTTTAACAAACTTCTCATTCAACGGCATGAATGTTCCAAACGTTAACAGTTCTTTATAATAAGGTAACTCTTGATTGAGCGTTAACTGTAAAGTATGATCATTAATTGCTTTTACACCCAATTCTTCAGGTTTTTTCTCACTTTTGTTAATCGCTTCAGCATTTTTAATATCATACATAATGTATGCATATTCTGATGCAGTCTTTGGATCTACAACTCTTCTCCATGAATAAACAAAATCATGTGCAGTAATAGGATCTCCATTAGACCATTTCGCATCTTCTCGTAATTTAAATGTCCAAGCCTTCCCATCATTTGATTTTTTAGGATCACCAGTTGCAATCGCTGGTTCTGCTTTATCATCTTTGTCTAAACGATATAATCCCTCTTGTGTCGCATTCATCACTTCAAAAGCACCAGCTTCAACAGCCAAACTAGAATCTAATGTCGTTAAATCAGATGGTGCAATTAAACGTAGCGTATCCTTTGAATCACCACTTGCACCATCACTATCCCCGCCACTACTACAACCAGCTAAAAATAACGCTAACACTAATACATAAATCCCCACTTTGTAAATATTTTTCATCAAATCAATCCCCTTTATTTGTTTGATAATGTTTAATTGTGTTTATTTTAACACAATATTTTGAATATTCAATTGATTATGTTCGATTAATTTAATATAACAACAATAACGAACTGTTATGTAGTTTGTAGAAGCGGATAAGATGAAAATAAGCTGAATCGTCTTATAGACAATTCAGCTTATTACATTTTTCGGGTCGATATTTTATTTTATCGGCCTGTAAATCTCGTTTTCGGGTCGATATTTATTTTTATCGGCCTGTAAATCTCGTTTTCGGGTCGATATTTTTATTTATCGGCCTGCAAATCTCGTTTTCGGGTCGATAATTTTATTTATCGGTCCATATTTCCCATTTCTGGACCGGTAATTATTTTTATCGGTCCATATTTCTCATTTCTGGACCGTTAATTTATTTTATCGGTCCATATTTCTCTATCTATTCTCTTCACTCTATTTCATATCTCATCATGACTTCATCATAATAATCTTTTCCATCAAATATTGCATTTGGTTCAGTAGCATATTTGTCAAAGCCGACTTTATTATAAAATTCTACTGCGCGTTGATTATTACAAAGGACACTTAAATCAATATACTTTAAACCTGTTAACTTGGATGCTTCAATAATCAATTTATCGACTACTTTTTCAGCAATACCTGTACCTCGATAATCAGGATGACAATACATCGCCACTAAATTTCCTTTATGATGCATCTTCTTAACCGCTTCTCTATAAAAAGTAGCTACACAAACCAAGTTTTCATCTTCAAAACCACCCATAGTAAATTTTGCATCACTACATTCTAATCGCTGTTCAAATTTACTAACCGGATAATTTATTTCTATATCATATAAAGACGCAAACGCAGATGGATCTGTCTGCAAACTTAGTAATCTAAGACTTCTAAATGCATTTACATCATTTTTATTTAGTAACCTTACTTCCATGCCACCACTCCTTTATTTTTCTTTATACCACCTGATTGCTTGTTGTTCTAAATTTTTAACATATGATTTTTTCGCTTTACTATAACCAGCTGTTTCATTATATTCTTCAGCTAATTTTTCTTTATAGTTACTATATTCTATAGCCGCTTCTCTATGTTCTCTTAGATAATCTCGTAATATTAAATGTCTATCTATTTCAGGGTTACTTTGTTCATAAATATGTATATGATGTGTTCGATTAATTCCTCCCTTTCGAATGAGTCTTCTTCCTTTTATTCCCCATTCTCCAGCTAAATCGTAACCTCTACTCAAAAACTCATCATCAAATAAATCAATTTTTTCTATATTATTTACAATTACCATCATATCTATAACTGGTTTTGCTTTCATACCTTCAATTGATGTACTACCAAAGTGTTCAAACCTAATAACTTCATCTTCTAATATAGACTTAATCATTCTACATTCTTCTAAATACATATTTCTCCAATCTTTATTAAAATCACTCAATCTTACTTCCATCCCACCACTCCTTTATTTTTGTGATAAATAGTTTAGTATAAATTCTTTCATTTTTACTGGTGGGCTTATATTTTGAGGCAATTTATCTAAATCAAAGAATTTTAAGTTCTGAGTTTCTTTAATATCGGCACTAAGCTCTCCTTCATATTCTTCACTTTCAAATAATGCTGTTACAGTATATGCTTCATCTCCATTCGGATAGACCATGTGATAATCTTTACCTGAAAAATTTCTAATAAATTTAAGGTTTTGTATTTCCAAATTAGTTTCTTCATATACTTCTCTAGTTGCCGCTTCTTCAAAAGATTCTCCGAGTTCCATTGTTCCTCCTGGTAAACCCCAACTTTCATTATCCCTTCTTAACTGTAACAATACTTGTTTATCTTTATTAAATATCAGAACTAAAGCTCCAACTAAAATAACTGGAGTATGTCCGACTTTATCTCGTAAACTCGATATATAATCCATCCCACCACTCCTTATTCACTAAAGTAATACACGTTGCCTTCTCCGTCGTAATTATCTAGTTCTGGATTATGTTTGAATCCTAGTTTTTCTGCTGTTTTTATTGAAGGTATATTTTCTTTTTTAGTTAATGCTACAATTTTATATTGGTTATTTGTTAGTTCTTTGACGTACTCGATTATTTTTCTACTTGCTTCTGATACGAGTCCTTGTTGTGTTTCTGCAGCTTCTATTCGATAGTAAATATTCAAATATGTTTGTCCTAATATTTCTTTATACTGCAACCCACATACACCAAATGGGAGATAGTGGTCTTTCTTAATCAAGACGTAATATCCAAATCCATGGTCTTCATAATGCTTAATCCATTGATCTAATGTTTCTCTAAATGCTTGTATTGTTGTTGCTGGACCTGCTGGGTTGTATTTTTGATTTGCTGGATCATGATGGACTTCAAATAATTTTTCAAGATATGTATATGCTGGGGGTACGAGCTTGATTCGTTCCGTTTCTAATATCATTGTAATGACTCCTTTTTAGTTACAATTTAGTTATTTAATATCATAACATTAAGCATCTCATATTGGGAGGTCATAGAAATTTTTATGCATACAAAAAAGCATGAGCAGTTACTTATGCTCATGCTTTTAACTTATACTTTTGCTAGTTGCCATTGATAAGGTTCGTTTAGCTTTGTCCAATCTGTGTCGATTTCTTCTGAATTCAATAAGCATTGATCTAATGCTTTTGTAATTTCTTCTTTATTTAAGTCACTTCCGATAATCACAAATTGTGTTTCTCTGTCACCATATTCTGGATCCCAATTTTCTTTAACTTCTGGTCTAGATCTGAGTATTTCTTGTTTCTCTTCTTCTTTCATCGCATCAACCCAAAATGTAATTGGGTGAATATTTACAAAAGATCCTGCCTGAGAAAATAGACATGCTACGTGATTATATTGAGCTAACCAAACGATACCTTTAGCTCTTATAATATTCGTTGGCATATTTTCCATCCATTGATTAAATCTTTCTGCATGAAATGGCAGTCTTCTCTTGTAGACAAATGATGATATACCATATTCTTCAGTTTCTGGTGTATGATTAGTATGGCCACCTTCTGTTAATTCTTTAATCCATCCAGCTGATTGACTTGCATCTTCAAAATTAAATAAACCTGTATTGAGCACTTCTTGAAGCGGTACATCTGCAAAACTTGTTCTGATAAATTTCGCTTTAGGCTGTAACTTTTTCAAAACGATTTCCAATTGCTTTAAATCCTTTTCTTCTACTAAATCAGCTTTATTTAAGATAAGTACATCACAAAATTCAATTTGGTCAATCAACAAGTCTGAAATAGAACGTTCATCTTCTTCACTTATACCTTGATCTCTATCTTTCAATAAATCTTCAGAATACATATCATGAACAAATCTATGTGCATCTACAACTGTAACCATTGTATCTAAACGACATATACTTGTTAAATCAATACCTAATTCATCATCTATATATGAGAAAGTTTGGGCAACAGGTACCGGCTCTGAAATACCAGTTGATTCTATTACGATTTGATCGACATCTCCTCGTTTAGCTATCTTTTCGACTTCTATTAATAAGTCTTCTCTTAAAGTACAGCAAATACAGCCATTCGATAACTCTACTAATTTTTCGTCAGTTCGTGAAATACCTCCGCCTTGAATGACTAAATCTTTATCTATATTAATTTCACTCATATCATTTACAATGACTGCAATTTTTAATCCTTCTCTATTTTTCAAAATATTATTGAGCAGCGTTGTCTTTCCAGCTCCTAAATAACCACTCAATACTGTAACTGGTATTTTATTCAACACATTTCCCCTACCTTCTATCTATTTATCCCATATAAGCATAAAATCTTACCAACTCGATTTTTTCAATCCAGGTATTTGACCTTTATGTGCGTATTCTCTTAAAGCGATTCTAGACATACCAAATTTTCTATATACACCTCTTGGTCTGCCAGTCACTTGGCATCTACGTGTAATACGTGTAGGAGAAGCGTCTCTAGGTAGTTTTTTCAAACCTTCATAATCTTTATTAGCCTTTAATTCTTCACGTTTTTCACGGTATTTTTCAACCATTTGAATTCTTTTTTGCTCTTTTGCAATTTTTGACTTCTTCGCCATTTTATATACTCCTTTTACTATTAAAATTTTTGAAATAAATCATTAGATATAAAGAGTGAGACGGTAAATGATGTCTCACTCTTTCGAAATCGTATATTAAGTAAGTAAAGTAGCCATCTCATTTCCGGAGGTAAATCGTAATGACTACGTTTTAACTATAATACATGATTTTTTATTTGGCAAGCCCCAATTTATATTTTTCATTTAGAATTGATAATTAGAATTAAAAAAACAGAGTCTAAGACAACGTAATATGTCCTAGACTCTGCTTATCTCTATTCAACTTTCCATACATTAAATCCATGTAATTGGCTGTTTACATCATATTTCAAATCTTCTTTACCATAAAAAGTATAGCTTTTGCCTTCTTCAAGTTTTTTATGATCATAATCTATAATATAATATGACACTTTATCGTCCCCACTACCTTTTGTAACTTCGACGATTTTATCACCTGCTTCACTATGGCTAATTTTATCAACCTTAGCATTTGTGATTTTTAACAATTCGTTATGGCTGTATGTTTCATTATTATACTTGTCATAATTAATCTCTTTAGAATGGTTCATTTTTTTCTGAACATATTCATTCGCTTGTGCTTCTGCGACGTGGTCATCGAACTTAATTTTTGAATGATTATCTTGGACAGGTTCAGTTGAAACAATTCCAACAGCACAACCTAAAGTTAAAAAGAATAATATAATGGTACTTAGCAACGGAATCCTGAACCTAGTATCTCTAATCGCTTTAACAACCGTCGTGCCTAACATCACAATAAAAGCTATTAATACTACAACTCCAATAACGCTAAATATAAAACTTTCCATTTTCATTACTCCCTTGATTTATTAACTATCATATTTGTACATATTAGAACATCTCAGCTAATATTTCATCTATTTTGTTTCAGTTTTCGAAATAAATCAATATTATGCTAAAATATGAAAGCGTTAAACCAGTTGCTATATAAAAGATAGGCAAATATTAAATTTTTTTATTGAAAAGTTGCTGTTATTCTTTAAAATTAATATCTTCCAACACTTTTTCCACCATATCGTTTAAACTTATATGTTCTTTTATTATTTTTTCATTTTCTAAACCTAAGTAATCATGAGCAACAAACCAGTTACTCATTTCTTCCTTACCAAATTCAGCATTTTTCTTATTCTTATGTCTTCTTAACGTTTCTTCAAAAGAGATATCATAGTAATACGTAAAAACATTTTTCTTGCCTGCAAAATGTTTTCTCAGCATATCTCCATACCTATGCTCTTTAAGGATGCCCTCAATAATCTTATAATCACAATTTTCCAATCCATATCTGATTAAATAATCGATAAGTTCCACTGTCTTATTATCAGGTTTATCATATAACATTTCTCTTCTAATCGTATCTTGAGAAATTAACAAAGTTTGAAATCCTATTCTGTTTTGTAATTCTTTTGCTAAAGATGACTTCCCACTTCCTGAATTCCCTCTAATTATAATAACTTTTGTCATTTTCCATCGCTTCTTCTTGTAATTTATTAGTATGATTGGTCTCTTGCTACAATTGATTGATATTAAATTCAGATTTTAGAATACCCATATGAATATCGTTATAGTATTCACCTTTTATAAATGCACTATCACGTTCTTCTCCCTCAATTATAAATCCTACTTTTTCATATGCCTTAATTGCACGAGCATTATATTTCAATACTCTTAAGTAAATTTTATGTAATTTCAAATATTCAAACCCATAATTTACTACAGCTGCTGAAACTTTAGTTCCAATTCCCATAGACCAATATTCTGGATTAAATATCCCTATTGCAAATTTTGCTTTGTTATTAATATCATCAATAACTAATCTAACTTGCCCTATAAATTTATCTTGGCATACAATTGCCCATTCGTAGGGTTCACTCTGAATTTCTTTAATTAATAAAGCTGCTTTTTCCTTTGATTTTGAAGTTCTATAATCCATTGTTAATCCATACATCATTAATAGTTCTTTATTAAAAGGAACTGAAAGATAATCATCTATATCTTTTGTTTCTGCATTTCTTAATATTAAATCTTGATTTATATATATTTTATCCATATAATACTCCCTTATTTCCTAAATAGGTATTCACTTAATTTTTGTTTTTTTCCTTCTTTATTCCATTGTTGATATTGTTTGATCATCTTATGAATGTTGCCTTCATAGTAGTTTTCAACTAAATCAACTATTGCTAAAAAGCTTTTCCAGTAATGAAACATGACATATGCATTATCATTACTTTTATAAATTTCATTTGTGAATGATTCTAAATTATTTTCATCATATTTTGATTTGTAGTAATTAAATAATTCTGTTTCATACTGTATAATTTCTTTAAATTCTTTGTCATTATATAAATAATACCTTGGTAAGAAAGTAACCAATCCTTCTTCAAACCATAAGTCATCTGATGATATATCAAGATCATCAAATTCTGTTAAAAAGAAGTCACAATGGTGCGTAATTTCATGACCTAATATGCACAATATTTCTTTTTCTAAATAGTTATTAAATATTTTTTGAGTCTTTTCAGACATGTCACTTTTGATTTGACCATTTAAAAAGGTCTTCCAGCTTTCTTTTTCAATATTCATAAATATACCTTTTTCATTTGTAAACGCTGGTACATTCTTCTTAAATACATGCGTCATTACATAATCACTTGTCCATATGACGTGTTCTGGCATGTCATTTAATTCGTAATCTTTTTTCAGAATATCAATATAATTTTCAATTTTATCTATAAAATATTTTGCTGTTTTTTGAGTTTCTTCAATATCATTTAGTTCATCCATCATAAAAATAGATTTCATGTGTTTATCCCCTTACAAATATCAATAAATATAGTATTAGTATTCATATTATAACAATATTCATCATCTTTTTATTCAATTGAATTAATTTCTACTTCATACTATGATTTATATTAAGTGGTTTACAGGAGGTTATGATGTCTTACTTGAAATCTTTTTTAGAGGATAAACAAATTTATATATATCTTTTATTTATTATGATGGGCGTGAGTTTCGGTCTATTGTTTGACCGTGCTAGCCTTATTTTTGAACCTTTTATTTCTATTTTAATTGCGATTCTATTGTTTAGTATGTTTGCTCAAATTCCTTTTTTATCTTTACGTCAAAAGGCATTAAATTTTAAATTTCTTGTGGCACTTATTATTTCTAATTTTATTTTTATTCCTATTCTTGTTTTTCTAATTGTTACAGCCTTTCATATTACATCTACACCGCTTCTAATCGGAATTTACTTAGTATTACTGACACCTTGTATTGATTATGTGATTGTTTTTACGAAGTTAGGTCATGGAAATGAAAGCTTTATGTTGATTGCTACACCTATTTTATTTATTTTACAAATCATCTTATTACCGATATATTTTGTAATATTTTTTAACCAAGATTTCTCGGAATACATTGACTTTATACCTTTTATAAAGACTTTTGTATATCTTATTCTGGTACCTTTAATCATAGCTATTTTTATGCAAGTTTTAAGTAAAAAGTCCGCTACTATGTCGAACATTTTATCTTTATCAGAATGGTTGCCTGTTCCTTTTATGGGACTCGTATTAATGACGGTTATAGGCTCTCAAATTTCAAAAATCTTTAATGATTTACACGTCGTATGGATAGTTGTTCCTGTTTACATTTGTTTTATGATTATTGCGCCTTTTATTGGTTATCTTTCTGGTAAAATCTTTGTTTTACCTTCAGATTTAAAACGCACGATTGCTTTTAGTTCTAGCACAAGAAATGCATTAGTTGTCTTGCCATTAGCTTTATCTCTACCAGACAATTGGTCAACAATTGTAACAACTGTTATCGTCACACAAACACTTGTCGAGCTTATTGGCGAACTATTCTATATTAAATTGATACCTAAATTTAAATAGAAAAACACCTCTAAAGTTACAGTAACGCTTGCACTTCAGAGGTGTTTTTAATTATTTCAGTTTCAATACTTGTCCTACACTTATATCATTTGAACTTAAATTATTTAATGATTTAAGTTTAGCTACACTTACGCCGCTTCTTTGAGATATATTATACAACGTATCTCCAGAAACAACAGTATGTGTATAGCCTGTTATATTATCACTTGTTTCATTTAAATCATTATAATGCTTTTGAACGAGACTATAAAATTGATTCATATCGTAGCCCCACTGACTAAAGTAATTGATTGGATCTGTATGATCTGTTCCGCCATAATATTGACTAATGGCATTGTGACTGATAACTGTACCTGTTCCCTCATTATTATCGGCTAATGATGGTTTCAGTCCATTTTGGTGTAACATTTTCGCAGTTAAATATGCTTGATTATTGACCGATTTCGCAAACTGGTCAAATGTACTTGATTGAGCCAATTCTATTTGATAGAAATATGGATTGGCTTTTGCGCCTGCACCCCAAGCTAAATAATCACTAGATGCTGTTTGAACAATTTTACTACTACTTGCATAAGCATGAACAAATGCACTTTCATAATTGTTATACATGTAATTGATTTCTTCATCTATTGTGCTATCAGGATTAGCTGTTTCATGTATAATCACACCGATAAACTTATCTGATTTATAATCATACTTCGGCAAGCTATCCATTCTAGAATCTTGTGTGATTGTAGACGGCTTAATATTATTTTTAGCAATATAATTATTAACATTTTGATAAGCTTCATTTGTATGTTGATTTGATTCTATTTCTGTAGAATTTTCTTCTGCATCTTTATTATGTAATTTGAGATCTTCATCCGTCAGCAAGCCTGTTAATTCTTTCGGGTTCATCTTTTGTGCTTGTTCAAAACTAATCGATTTGCTTGTGTTCTCTGTTTGTTCACTTTGATGTTCTTCTGCATTTAAATATCCAACAGATTGAGAAAATAATACACTTGTCGTCAAAATTATTGCTGTTCCAAACTTGTACTTCATAATAATCCCCCTTATATTTTATTTTTATATTGTATTACAAACTATAATTAATTAATACACCTGAAGAATATTTCGTTATATTAAATATTCATTACAAATTATAAAAGAACGAGATAAATTGATTATCTCGTTCTCATTTATTCTATAGCGTTTAGAGCTTTCTTTGGTATTTCACTTTTATCAACTTCTTCAAATGATTCCACATGTGTCCCTTTATGCTTAATTTTTAAATAGTGATTTGTTTTAAGTTCATCTGATGATATAAATTCCACTTTTGTACGTTTACCATCTTCATCTACAATATCTTGCTTATATCTTCTAATATTATGTTCTTCAACAGCATCAGGTAGCTTTGTCTTTACATAAGCGTATTTCTCTTTCATAAATGGATTTAATTGATCTGATACACCTTTAATTTCACTTGACCCAGATGTACTAAATATAACGATTAATAAACAACAACATAAAATAACAAATATAACTAGAAAAACAATACCTTTTAATAAACCTTTCAATGTTATCTCTCCTTTCAAGTAAAATGATAGCATCATATCACTTGAAATAGTCCTAACATTGTTGTCACAACAGGTTTCTAAGCTTACAATTTTGTAAGATTAAGTCTCTCTTATTAAAACACACCTAATATATTTCCAATTAACCCTGCTAGTGTTATTAATACACCTACACCCGATAGAACAGATGTAATAACCGCTTTTCTATTTTTCTTATTGGTTTCATTAATACTTCTTTCAAGGTTGTTCATTGAAATTGTTATTTTGTCTTGAATGATATTTGGCAAATGATCAATCTTATTGTTCAAAGTATCGAAGCGTTCATCAACACGCTTTTCATATTGTTCAAATTCATTTCTCGTAATATATTCTGACATAATGATCACCTCTCTTTTTATATTTTATAATTTATAAATATAATTGTCAAAAACTGTATTTTAAAATTATGCGATGGAAAGTAACCATTTTTTATTAGATTATATTGCTTGGCTTCATATTCTTAATAATTCATATAGCTTATTTTCAAAACGTAAACTTCAAAGAAATATATTTTTTCCAATTTGCATGATAAAATTATTTTAATTATTTTATACAGAACAGAGGGATAACATGGATGAAAATCGTAAATTATATATTAGACCTATTAAATTAGAAGATTTAAAGAGTATATGGCAGATGGCTTTTAAGGACTCAAATCCTGAATGGAAGTTATGGGATGCGCCTTATTTTCCTCATCATGCTATGTCGTATGATGATTTTTTGCTCCAAAAGGATGATTGGATCAATGTTCCGAATAGATGGGCTGTAATTTACAACGACAAAGTTATTGGTACAGTCTCTTATTATTGGAAACATGAACCTTCTAAGTGGCTAGAGATGGGTCTTTCAATCTATCACTCTGATAATTGGGGTAAAGGCATTGGCACAAATGTCATGCGTATGTGGATTGATCATTTATTCAATACTTTAGATATTGTTCGCGTCGGTTATACGACTTGGTCAGGGAACAAAGGCATGATTAAAATTGGAGAACGTCTTGGTATGACTATGGAAGCTAGAATTAGAAAAGTAAGATATTATAACGGGACTTATTACGACTCTATTAGAATGGGTCTTTTACGGGAAGAATGGCAAGATTTAAAGTCTTAATCTAGTACATAACAATCATAAAATGATAACATATTGTGCTTTTATACAAGTTTATACTTTACAAATAAGAACATATGTTCGTATAATGAAAGTACAATATGACTAGGGTGATTTTTATGTATGACTACAGTTATTGTCTAAATCGGGATATTATATGTGTGGATTTAAAGAGTTTCTTTGCGTCTGTCTCATGTATTGAGAAAGGTTTGAACCCGTTAACGACTAAGCTTGCTGTTGTGGCTGATACGAAGCGTAAAGGTTCTGTTGTCCTGGCAGCTACACCACCTTTAAAAGCAATTGGCATTAAAACAGGTTCTCGTTTATTTGAAATACCTCAACGTAAAGATATCTATGTTATTAATCCATCTATGAAGAACTATATACAATTATCAACACAAATTAGCAAAATTGCTTTGGATTATGTTGCACCTGAAGATTTTCATCAATATAGTATTGATGAATTCTTTATGGATGTATCAGAGTCTTATCATTTATTTGCACATTCTCCCTTTTCATTAGCGATGCAACTTCAAGAGCGTATATTTAATTATACTCAAATTCGTAGCACGATTGGTATTGGCTCTAATTTATTACTTGCTAAGCTTTCAATGGATATTGATGCTAAGCATACAAGTCTTGGGATATCAGAATGGCGCTATGAAGATGTGCCGTCTAAAGTTTGGGCCATTCAACCTTTACGAGACATGTGGGGAATCAATCGACGTACAGAAGCTAAGCTTAATAAGAAAGGTATATTTACGATTGGACACTTAGCTAACTATCCTGTGGAATATTTGAAGCGGGACTTTGGCGTTATTGGCGTTGACCTTCATTTGCATGCTAATGGTATTGATGAAAGTGTCATTAGAAATCCTCATCGTATATATGATAAATCTTTAGGTAAGTCCCAAATACTTATGCGTGATTACAGTATGAATGAACTTAAGACCGTATTAAATGAACAAGTAGATGAAGTTTACTTTCGTTCTAGAAAACTCAATTTATACCCTACACGTATTAGCGTGAGTGTCGGTTATGCAGACGTTGGAGGTGTGCGGAAACAATTTACAAACAAAACGGGATTTATGAATACTTATGTTATCACACAATTATTATGGGATTATTTATCTCAATGGTTAGAACCGGACAGACTTTATAGAACAATGGCTATATCATTTGGTAAATTTATTCCGAACCAAATTAAGCAATTATCTTTATTCGATGATCCGTATCAAATTAAGACAGAGACGCTCGAAAATCATTTAGATTTTATACGTATGAAATATGGTAAGGATGTTGTTATGCGCGGTTCAAGCCTATTAAATAGTGGAACATTATTAGAAAGAAAAGGTTTAATTGCAGGTCATAAAGCTTAATATTTATGGAGTGTATTGTAATGAAAGAACTTAATATAAACTGGGAAGCAGATTTTATTGAATACCAAACTTTATTATATAGTGGAGTCCATCCAGAATGGTTCTATGCTTGTATTAGAAATGATGTATTAGTACCAGCATATACAGGACAAGGCAAACAATATTTTTGGACTAAAGATATCCTCCAAGCTCATAAAATAATACCAATATTTTAAAAAAACAACTATTTACTACAATTATTGTTTAATTTTACCAAATATTTTCTTTATAAGTGTTTAACGTATCTTCACTTTGGATATATATAAAGAAGTGTAAAAATAGGAGGTAATCATATATGGGCTTTATATTAATGTTAATCGTCGGCGGTTTAATCGGCTGGCTAGCAGGCGTTATTTTAGGTAAAGATATTCCAGGCGGTATTATTGGTAACATTATCGCAGGTATTATCGGTTCAGCAATTGGTGGTAAATTATTAGGAGATATGGGACCAGTAATAGGTGGAATTGCAATTATTCCAGCATTAATCGGTTCAATCATCTTAATCTTGATACTTTCATTCATTTTAAAAGCAATTAAAAAATAGAAAGTACAATAAATATAAAGAAGTATATCACTTAATTGATTTCGTGATATACTTCTTTTTTTAATACATATATATCTAACAAATAGAAGCACCACACAAATTTGTGCAGTGCTTATGTCATATACGAATAAATATTTTCAAAACCACTCTAGGTAAATAGCTTTGTAATAATAAAATACCCGACGTATATAAACTCTAAACATTATTTTAATAATAATCTAAAGAAATTCATGAATTTTTAACGTTTATTAGAACCTTTACTAAAAAGATTTCTTATAAGTCTCATGATTAGAACTGTACCAACATATCTTAAAATACGTTTTACTACGTTTCCCATCCTTATCAGCTCCTCTTACTCTATATCATTTACTATTACTTCTTCACTACTTTACCCAATTAAGTCTTTCATTACACATATAATAAAAAGATTTCGTAGTCCCGCCCCGGCAAGGATGACTAGAGTTAAAAAAGCTTGGTACAAGCGTATTTCAATTCAGTCATCTACTGATAAGATATTACAAGAGACTGAGACATTACATTATGTCCCAGTCTTTTTTATATGGAAAAATCAATATAAACGTGAGGCTCTGTGTTGCTTGTTTGATGTGTCTTGCAACATACAGAGGCGCCTATTTATCTTGTTTCGCATGTCTTGATAAATACAGGGTCCTCAACATTGCTTGTCACCCTTCACTTGCAATATTTAGCCCTTATTTCTAAAAATATGAAAAAGAGTCTAGAACATTTCTGTCCCAGACTCTTTAATATAAATTATGATTTTGTACTTTCGTTATGCCACCATAATGAATCTTTCGGATTTTCTACAGCATGAACAAATTCTTTTTTCGATGCTACAGTTGGATAAGATCCTTTTAATGATTTTTTAGAAGTATCTTCAAATAATGTTAAGACAACGATAAGGCCAATGACACTCACACCTAGTAAGTAGAATGCAGGTGCTAAATTATTACCTGTCACGTGTACTAACCATGAAGCTACTAATGGTGTTGTACCACCAAATAACGAAACTGAAATATTAAATGTCCATGATAATGTTCTATAACGAATATCTGTATGGAACAATGTTGGTAATGAGCCTGGCATTGTACCTTCGTAGACTGACAATACGATACCTAACAATAGTAATCCAAGGAATAAGAAACCAAGTCCACCAATATTTAAGAATTGGAATGAAACGACAGATACTAATATACCTAAGATTAAACCGAAAGATATCACTTTCTTATTACCTATTTTATCACCAAGTCTACCAAATGTAAGCGCGAATGGTACCATAATCAGTAATACAACCGCTGTTATCGGTGTACTAATACGATCACTAATACCAACCGTTTCATCTAGGTATGAAGGCATGTAACCTAATAATACATAATTTGTAATGTTGAAGAAGGCTACAAACACAATACATAATAAGATATCTTTTTTATATTGTTTTATAATTTCAATAACGCTTAGTTGATCTTTTTGATCAGCGATATCATTTTCAAAAATTGGTGTTTCTTCTAAATGTGTTCTCAAGTAAAGACCAATCAATCCAATTGGTGCACTTAAGAAGAATGGAATTCTCCAACCCCAAGAATTCATTTGAGCGTCCGATAGTGTCCAGAATAATACTGTAACAAGGATAGATGCCACAATATAACCAGATAAAGTACCGATTTCTAAACCACTACCTAATCTAATTCTTTTATTATCCGGTGAAGACTCTGCGATATAAACCATCGCACCAGCATATTCCCCACCTACTGAGAAACCTTGTAAAATACGAGCTAGCAATAATAAAATTGGTGCCCAAATTCCGATTTGATCATATGTAGGTAATAGTCCAATAATCAAAGTAGAAATTGCCATCATAATAATTGTAAATGTTAAGACAACTTTTCTACCTAACTTGTCACCTATTTTACCAAAGACAATGCCTCCCACTGGTCTAAGTAAGAATGCTATCGCAAATGTTGCAAAAGTGAAAATTAATTTTAATTCATCATTTTGAACTGGACTGAAGAAATTCTTACTAATGATAACTGCAAGGTAAGAATATAGAGCAAAGTCAAACCATTCCATTGCATTACCAATACCAGTAGCAAACACACTTTTCTTTGCCATACCGATATCTACGACGTTGATTTTCTTTTTATTAAACTTCAAACGTATACAGCTCCTTTTCATGTTTAAAGAGTATACGCTCACTTTTTTATAGTGTCAACTTAATATTTAAATATAATAATATACACTTTTCATCTAATGGTATACAAATAAAAAATGTCCGCGCTTACATCATAGTAAGCATGGACATTATAAATTTAAACGATTTTTACTTAAGTAAATAGTATATATGACAAATAAATAACAATTGAAACTGTGACTGAGCTTAATAATGTAGAGAATAATACAATTTGAGCATGTAGTTCTGGCTCCACATCATATTCAAAAGCAATCGTTGATGTATTTCTTGAAGTTGGAAAGGCACTAGCTATAAATAAAGATTGTGCAATAACGCCATCAATATGGAATAAATAAATTAAACTAAGTGCAATAAGCGGTCCAATTATCAACCTACCAATCAACGATCCCATAATCGCTCTATGCAATAATTTCAATTTAATATGCGCTAATTGAGCACCTAATAAAATTAAAGCAATTGGCGCAAAACTATCTGAAATTTGGTGGATAGGAATTAGAAACACTTGAGATAATTTAATATGCCCTACTTGAAATATAATACCTAAAATCAGTGCATGAAAAACAGGTAGCTTCAAAAAAGAAATGACAATATCTTTTAAACTTTTAGTAGTGGAAAGTAAATTATACATACCATAAGAATACGTAAGTAGATTTTGAAAAATAAGCACGAAGATTTGTACCGCAACACCAATAGGATTTTGACTAAAAATTAATTGACTGACCGGCAAACCATAGTTACCAGAATTCATTAAAGAAATGCTATTCTTTAAGGCTGCACTCTCACCTTTTTGAAGGTTCAATACTTTAGCAAATAAATTCCCAATTAAGATCATAACTAAACTATAAACTACAATATAGTAAAGAACCTTTAACAGCAAATCCAATTGAATCGTAATATCATAAATATTCACAAAAACCGCAACAGGCATTAAACAATAAGTAATAAGTGTAGAAAAATGTTTTAAATTAAATGCAAACTTTCTCTGTAATAAAAAACCAACAAAAATTAAAATAAGAAGCGGCAATAACACTTCCGTTAAAATGAAAACAAACATAATATCCTCTTTCTTTCTATATTTCCTTTATATTCAAACTATCACAAATGAATCATAATAAATATGACAAATTTAGTATTTTGAATGATAAGTTTAAGTTATGAATATAGAAATATAGATAACTAAAGCTTAGGTAGTTTTATTAAATTTTTCCATTCTATAAATACCTTCATCATCTTGAAATTTGATACCATTCTTGAAATCATAACCATACTTTCTATAGAATTCTACTGCTGTAACAGATGCTGAAACCTCTATACGTTGTGCACGTTTATAATAATAGTCATTTTCAAGGGTTTCTATTATAAGCTTACCTATACCTCTTCCTTGATGATCTGGTGATACAAAAATGGTAAACAAGCTACTTTCAGTTTGGCTATCCCAATACGGTCCTATTGCACCTGTTGCTATTATTTGATTATTTTCTTCAAATATATAAAAATTTGTAAAACTTGCTCTTTCAATTATTGCTTCAGGTGTCATGCTACTCACAACTTTTTCAATTTCATCAACAGGTTCGTCTTTTACATTAGTTGTTCTCAATGTGTGAATAATCATTTCACTAACTGCTTTAGCATCTTTTAAATCGAACATTCTAATTTTCATACAATCATCCTTTATATCTCACCAATTTTCTTATATTGAGACAAGTGGTTCACTTGATTACATTCTAATATTTCTACTTTATCGTCTGATATTTTTAATGATGTAATACCACCGTTTGCAAGTTTAATTTTTCCTGTCCCTGTTTCTCCATTTGAATAATGATATAATATGGCATTAATAAAGGCACCATGTGATACGACTACTACATTTTGATTATGATATTTATCATGTATTTCAGCTAATCCTGTTAAAAATCTACGCTCGATGCTAGCCGCATCTTCACTATTAGGATATATTCGATCTGGGAAGCGTTCGAGTTTTTCAGCAAGCGTCATACCTTCAGCGTCACCAAATGATAATTCAATAAACGCTTCTCTTTCAATCAAATCTACATTCAATTGTTCTTGCACAATTTCAGCAGTTTTTTTAGCTCTTTTTAAAGGACTCGTAATAATCACATCAATTTTTTTATCTTTTAAAGCAGCACCGCTTTCCTTTGCTTGTAATTCGCCATTATGATTCAAAGGAATATCAGTTCTACCTTGAGTTCTACCTTCTAAATTCCAATCCGTTTCACCATGTCTTAAAAAATATACATTTGTCATCATTCAAACCTCACATTAAATAATTTAAAAACTATTGTATCACTTATACCGGTACATAACACGCTAAATTTCAGTATATATACATTTATAATTGAAAAGAAAGCTCTCGAATTGGGCTTAACATTATTGTATAATATTTCCATATATTACAACCATGATAGCTTCCATCATGGTCAACACCAAACCCCCTTATTCCGTGAAAATAAGGGGGTTTTTTTAGTGTGGTTAATTATCTATTATTTCTAATTCTAATGGATACCGTTTCAACAACAATACTAATTAAAGTCATTACGATTAATAGTACAACTAAACTCCAAACATATCCTAATTCCAAATAATTAGTTAAAGTGGTACATCCCCAAATAGCTAAGAAATAGATTAATAACCTTAAGATAAAAAATATAATGTTATTATACATAATGATCTACTTTAACTAAGATACATAAAAATAAATTTAATTTGCTTCACATGCAAAGTTATCTTTATCTCTATCTAGTTTAGCATTGTATGCTGGATGTGTGCTTGGTACGCCATTTGGATATACTTTTCTAAGTGCCGTACAGTTTGGATAATATTCTGACCCTGCATTTTGAGAAGTATTATTTGGTGTTTGTGTTGTAGCACTTCCTGTTCCATTTGAACTTTGTGTATTACTTGATGCTGGTTGCTCAGTTGTATGTTGTTGTGTACTTGCTTGATTATCTTCAAATGCACTTCCTAAACTCCAAATACCTAATTTTTCTTCTTTTGCTTTTTCTTGTGCACTTTCTAATTGATCTAAGTATCTTGTATTAGGTGGATATACATATGCTACTTTAGCTAATCCTTCTCTGACCAGTATTTCATTAAGCATTTTACCATCTACATATATGTATGCTAAATAACGTTGATATTTATCTGTTTGTCCACCTACATCAAACTCTACTTCAATTTTATTTGCATTAGTTAACAATTCTTTCGTTCTATCTGATGCTTCTTGACCAAATGGCTGTTTACCTAATCTTGGGTGTTTCGTTTCAGGTGTATCAATCAGTAAAAATCTAAATGATTTTTGACTGCCATTATAAATAAATTTTGCAGTATCTCCATCAACTGTACCCGCTAAATCAACTGGAATTCTGTCTGTCGTACCAGGTTTGTATGATTTTTCTTGAGTACTATTTTGACTAGATTTCTCATTATTATTTGAATGTTTCTCGGAATTCTCTATTTTTTCCTTCAGCTTTTTATTTGTCTCTTCTAATTCTTTTTGTTTACTTTTTAAAGCTGTATTCTCTTGTTTTACTTTTTCTTTTTCTCTATTATCAGTACTTCCATTACTACAACCACTTGCAATGGTTGCTAAGAATAAAATACTTACACATAACAATATAATTTTTTTCATAACACTTACTCCTACTTAAATATTCATTTTACTTATTATACCAAATTCCAAATATTTTATAATAATACTTTGGAATTTCACTCTATTTAATTAATTTACCTTAAAATATCAAGGTTATTATATGTATTAACAAGGAATATACAATGGCTATAATCTCAAAAAAATAAAAAACACCTTTACGATGTTTTTAGTCAAATAACCGAAATATGATTCTAAATATCCAGCCTATAGCTCTTGGAATTGTCACGAATATTGCTCTGATAATATCTCCTATATAAAAGAAGCCTTCTAAAAAATCTCCAAAAGATAATTTATCAGCTTTATGTTTTTTATTTTCTTTACCCATATGACGCCTCCTATCTTAATTTATAAATGTACTAAAACAAATTCAACTAGATAATTGATACCTTTTATAAATATATAAAATGCATAAGCCATAGTGCCTAAAATAAATAAAGCAGACATTATTTTAATTTTTTCTCCCTTTTCTCTATAAACAATATGGACAATAATAAACATTGTCATTAAAGAAAGATAAGCAAAAGCCACTGCTGTTAACGTACCTAACGCATTCCTTTTAGTAGGAAAGTGACTCGTAATCCATGTATCATAAAATGCATCTCTAATCCCGATATGTTCAGTATAAAGATCAAAGCCTATTCCTAGTAATATCAGTAAACCTTCAAAAATAAATGCCATCAACAAAATGAATGCTTTCATTTAATCACCTTTAGTATTTTAATTAATTCTACAATTAATAAATAACATTAGTTATGGAATAATAGTAATATACTTATGAAATAAGGGCAACATGTCGAAACACATTGCCCTTCGAATATTTTTATTAATTTTTAGATAAGAATGGATATGTAAAATAAAGTAAGGATTTCACATTAATATCTTAACAGTTTATGATAAAATAATATTATTCAAAAAACATTCATTCTGACCAGACGGAGGCACTATGTACTTAATATGTGGCATTACGCTAATACTTATAAGCATTACCATATTTATCTGGGAAGGCAAAAGTTTCTTCAATATATTTATATTTGCTTTAGGAATTTTATTAACTTTAGGTTCTTTGTTAAACCTCCTTTTAAATTTAATATAAAAAACTAGTCATATGATCATAACAAGTTTTACGTAAAAATATAAATCTTCTTCAATAGCACCGCTTCTATATCCACCAATATTCATATAACTACTCTCCTAAGATATCCTTTAAATTCAGGGAAATATACCACTTAATTATAAAATAGTATAGTTATTTTAATATTTCTTTGTTATATTATTTAAAACAAATCATCAATAAGAGGTGTTGCATATATGGATAATTGGTTAAGTTTCGTAGTTATTGCATTAATGATCATTATTATTCCAGGACCAGATTTCTTCATTGTATTGAATAATACTTTAAAAGGAAATGCTAAAAATGGCATTATGGCAGGTTTAGGTATATCAAGTGCACATGTTTTTTATTCAGCTTTAGCAGCATTTGGATTAATTTTTATATTAACAACATCATATTATGTATTTAGTGCTATCAAAATATTAGGTTCTATTTATATTGCTTATTTAGGCGTTAAGACCATTTTAAATGCTAAAAAGACTTTTAACATTACAACTGAACCTACAATACAGTCGAATATTAGTCTGACATCATCATATAAACAAGGATTTTTAAGTACAATTTTTAATCCAAAGGCAATACTATTTTATGTGAGTATATTACCTCAATTTATTACAAAACAAGACGGATCAATGACAATAATTATTTTATCCTCTTTATTTATCATCACAGTTTTTGTGTGGTTCTTTATCTGTAGCTTTCTATTTAACTACATAAGACAATTATTTAATAACCACAAATTTAAATCCATCCTCGATTATGCAATAGGCACCGTCTTAATCGGCTTAGCCATTAGTATATTTAGATTGGAGAAATAATAAACTCTATACCTAGACAAGAATTCTGCTATGAACAGTTTTCTTGTCTTTTTTTGATTGATTACCTCTAATACCTAATACTTTATAATTAATCTATATCTTAATTGTTAACATTGATATATAATTTTTAAAAAAGTATATATTTCATTAACTTTTTAATAAGGGAGGAAAGCAATGAATAAACACAATAAATATATAGAAATTTTAAGCACTAATTTAGACGAACGTCAAAAGTATTATAAAAAAATACTCTTTATTGTTAGCTTATCACAAATATTTGGAGGTGCTGGATTAGCTGCTGGTTTAACAGTAGGTGCTTTAATAGCTAAGGATATAATAGGTACAGATGCATACACAGGAATCCCCACTGCTTTATTTACGTTTGGTTCAGCTGGCGCTGCATATTTAGTAGGGTTATTATCTCAAAAATATGGGAGAAGAATAGGATTATCCTTTGGCTTTACTTTAGGTGGACTTGGCGCAATCGGCGTTATTATTTCAGCAATAACTGAAAATATTTGGTTACTATTTATATCATTACTCATTTATGGATCAGGTTCTGCAAGTAACCTTCAAGCTAGATATGCTGGAACAGATTTAGCTCACCCTAAACAAAGAGGTAAAGCCATTAGTACGACAATGGTTATGACTACTTTTGGTGCTGTATTAGGACCTAACTTAGCAGAAACGACCGGTAATTTTGCAAAACTTATCAATTTACCACCATTATCCGGTCCATTTATACTTGCAGCAGCTGCCTATATTATTGCTGGTACAATTCTATTTATAATGTTAAGACCTGATCCATATTTAGTGTCAAAATATATACGAAATAATAAGAAGAATGATCTTACTTCACCATTAAATAATAATCAGAAAGGTATTATCATTGGCGCATTTGTAATGATTTTAACGCAAATGATTATGATTGCAATAATGACAATGACACCTATTCATATGCAACACAATGGACATTCGTTATCATCAATAGGGATGGTTATCGGTATTCACATTGGTTCAATGTACTTACCTTCACTTATAACTGGAACATTAGTAGATAAAATTGGTTTGACAAAAATGAGTATAGCATCAGCTATTACATTATTAGCGTCAGGAATACTAGCTGCATTAGCACCTGAACACTCTATTATCGCTCTTTCAATAGCCCTTTCATTATTAGGAATCGGATGGAATTTCGGACTTATTAGTGGGACAACCCAAATAGTAAATTCCACAACACCGAATAACAGAGCAAAAATACAAGGTAAAATTGATATATTCATCGCACTTTCCGGAGCAACAGGTGGTGCAATATCAGGTATGATAGTAGCAAATAGTAGCTATGCATTCCTTTCTATATGGGGTGGCATACTTTCATTAATATTAATTCCAATTGTCATACTTCAAAAGCAAAAGTAGTTTTTTAATATAAGTAAAGTCCTGGCTAATAAAATAGCTAGGACTTTTGTTAAATATAAACATTCATTTTATTCTTCAATTACTCTAGTATCTATAGTTAGGAAAATACTTATAATAATATATTATTTTCCTTTTCATAATCTTCAATTTTCTGGCGACTCTCGTCTTCTTTATCTAAAGTAATATGTAATTCAAATGTTTTATTCGTATATTCATCTATGGAAAGATAAGTCTTTACATCGACCCCTGCAAAAACTTTTCTAAACGCATCAATAATCTCCTGATCTGCATCTGTTACAGGTACATTCAGTATCTCAGAATAAGGGTAATAAGGTTCGCTATTGAAATAATCATTTACTAAATCATGTAATACTCTATTACAATAGCTTGGTTGGTTACTTTGGAATTCAATAAAATGTTCTTTTGGGTCAAATAATAAATCATATATTTTTTTGCCTTTTAATATGTGATACAACTCATATAAACAATGATTAGTATTGTTTTTTATTTTCTTTACCCGTTCTTCTGACTGCTCTTTATTAACACCGAAAAAACTAGTATGCTCTACATCATTTCGAATCATATGAAAATATGGCTGAAATTCTTTTCTAAAATCTCCATATAAGCCAGATCCAAAGTTCACTTCATATTCATACAAGTCATAAAACATACAATACCAATCTATATAAAATTCAACATATTCTTTATTTGTCAAAAGTAGCACCCCCAATAGGTTATCTCATTAAGAGCTATTAATTTATTTCAAACTCATAAGATTATTATATAATAGGAAGAGTAGTTATACATATTTTTACAAATTTTATAAGCGGTTAAACTTTTTCAGAAAGGAGTATTAAATATTGTTATGAGCTCTATAACATTAAAGGATATTGATTTTAAAGTAAATAATATACTATTATCACTTGAACACATTAAGTCTATAACTATCGATGATATAAAATATAACTTTTTCAAGATGATAATAAATTATGAAAATACTAGTATTGAAAAAGAAATCCTTTTATTCGAGGATGATATTCAAAACTTAAAACTTAGTAATTTCACCAATAATTCTCCAGACTATTTCTTTAATGAACCAGATTTTTGGTTTACAATTATTCAATTAAATAAGAAAGAATTAGGTATATATATAAATTTTGATTCTGGATTAAATCACATGAATATGGCTACTGAATCCGGATTTTCAGTACGTATGAATGTTACTAAGAAATCCTTTAATATCTTTATAAATAAATTAAAGTCATTTATTTAACAAAAAGTCCTAACTATTCAGCTAGGACTTTTGTTAATCAGATATTTTATAAAAATTTATTTTTTAATTAGTTGGTCGACCAAATTCACTTCTTTGAGCATCTACTAAAATTTGAGTTGCTTCTTCTTGTCTTCTCATACTTTCTTCTTCAGAAATTACGCCATTATCTCTATCTTCCATTGCTTGCATTTCCATTTCATATTTTTGTTTTCCAGCTTCTTCAATAGCAGGTGTTCTACATGGTTCTGGTATTTCAGGATAGGCATTAGCACAAAAATCATTCAATTCATTAGCTTGACTATACTGATTCTGTGAAACTTGCTCTTGTTCAACTGGCTGTTCAACACTTTGTTGTTCTTTAAGTGGTTGTTCTGTAGTATTTACTTCTTCTGTGACCTGTTGTTCATTAGTTATATTTTCTTCAGTAGACTCTTCTTCTGTTTTAGGTTCTGATTCCTTAGTTGTTTCTTTGTCTTTTGAATCATTCTTTTCTTTATCTTCTTTTTTAGTTTCTTTCTTGTCTTTTTTCGCTTCTTTTGGTGCAGGATCTAATATTGATTCTTCTTTTTTCTCTCCACAAGCTCCTAAAATTAGTAATGATGTTAAAAATAAAACAATTAGCTTTTTCATATTTCTCCCCCTTATATAAGTAAAATGTTATTAACTTGATTATAATCTAATTACAATTGATTAGTATATACTTTTTATATTTATTTTTCTACATCTTTCACTTATCAATTGAAACAGACAACATAAATGAAATATAATAATATTTATATAGAAAAAAGGTGACACACATATTGTGCATCACCCAAGTGAGTACGTTAAAAAGACAGTGGCTGATTTAATTATTGCTAAAGTAACCATCAAACTCGACCAAAGTTAGTGATGTTTTTCTGGTTTTCTTTAATCATGACTAAAGCAATGACAGTAAAGACTATCATTAAAATCTCATAGTCCGACATGTTATTCCTTTCTATGAGTAACAACTATAACCATAAGCTTCTACTATTGTTCAATATCAGAAGATTCTACTGTATATTTATTAGATGTGTTATTCACCGTAGAAATACTCGAACTATTTATTTCCCATTTTGCTTGAGTCGGCTCTATGTTTGGCATAAAGTTCATTTCCAAAGTATATTTATCATTATCAGGTACATCATATACGATATATCCAGAACCTGTATTGTCTTTATTTAGTTGATGTGAGAAACCAACTGCCCTATCACTATTACCAAACCATTCTTGATAGTTTTCTCCATTAACTTTCATGCTAAAACCATCATTTTGAATTAGTACTTGTGCATCATTATTATTCTTAAATTTGAAATAAACTTTCAAAGCTTTACCATTATTCGGTGGAAAATCTAGATCATCAGTAGGCTTTACAAATTCAGCTTTAACCAATGTTATTTCTACTCCATCATTCTTAACCGTATCACCTAATTCATAAATCTTGTTCGAAATTTCTTTACGAGCTATATGCACTTCCTCTTTTTCATTAATCTCTTCATCTATAGCAAAGAAAAAAAGAATTAAAATCACACCAACAATTGTAATTACAATCATAATTCCACCTAAACAACCTAAAAGTGCGTAAAGCCAACAATTTCCACTTTCAATTCTTTGATTTCCCTTATCCATTCCACATTGCTCCTTTACCCTATATACAATCTACAATACCTATTTTTTACAATTTTAATAGCACTAAATTGTATTTTCAACATTTACTATTCACTATTATTAAAAAGATTAAAATTCATTTATAGTCAGTGAATCCCTATTATTTTTCATAAAAAACAACCAATATCATATGATGATATTAGTTGTTTAGAAACGACTTTTCTATTACTGTTATTAGAATTTTAAAATTGCTCAAACAGAATAATGTATATTATAAATTTAAGTTTTATATTACTATTTTTTATTAGGTTTAAAATGTAGTTCACATGATTTGCAATATAGAGAATAACCAAACTTAATATTTATGTAGAAAAAGAAAGCTGGTATTAAAAGAGAAAACATTATAGAAAATGTAGTACTAAAAGGACTACTTTTAAAACTACCAGATACTATTGATCCAAAAATAACCATCAAGACAAATACAATACTAACCCCTACTAAACAACCTAAACAACTACTAGATTGTTCAATAACTGCACCTGAATTACATCTTGGACAACGACGCCATCCCATGCTTATCACTCCTTAGTTATATATCATAATTCTCTTACTATATAATAATGATACACTAAAATAATAAAATTCTATATATCTTACATTACTTTTATTAAATTCTTTTATAATTTGTTTTATCAAAGTAATCTTATAGCTTGCTTTACCATTCTAATGTAAAATTACTTTTAAAGATCTTATTTTTAAATTTACTAGATGAATGGATGCGATTATGGTGGAAAAATACAAAATTATGATAGACCATTATATAAATAAAAAAGATGAAATACTTGCAGCATTTTATGGAGGCAGTCTTGCAAGGAATGATTCTGATATCTATTCAGATATAGATTTAAGGATTGTTATAAATGAGTATGCTAAGAGAGAAAAATTCATATGCGAGTTCATTGATTTATTTGAAAACATATTATTTATAGAAGAAAAAACAAGTAACTTTTCTGTTTTACATTTAGATGATTTATTAAAAATAGATGTGTTTATTTTCTATAAATATGAACTTACACCAAGTATTTGGATGAATAATATCTATATTTTAAAAGATGATAATGAATTTTTATCACAAATTAAAATTCAGGCAAATAAAACTGTGACTATTTCACCAGAAAGAATAGTTTATATAAGAAATAAATATTTAGCTTATCTAATTGAAACTTATAAAAGAGAAAAAAGAGAAGAGTTTCATTATGTTAATTACTCCATTAATATGATGGCTAATATTCTTTGTTATTTATGGTATTTAGATATTAGTGAAGAGCCTAATAGTCTAGGAGATTGGTCGAAATACCAAGGTTCAAGAACTAAATTAAATTCATATAGAGAAAATATACTAAATAATATACTTAGTAAAGATTTTTTTGATCAAAGAATCATACTTAATAATGAATTTATCAGAGTTCTAGAAATCATTGATGAAAAATATACAATTACTATATCTAATGAAAGTAAATACATAATTAATAAAGTAACTACTAAATTTTATAATATATAACTATAAAAATAGCCCATCTCTATTTGATGAGCTATTACTTTTATATTTTTATTTTTTTAGGTCCTAACTAATCAAATTAGCTAGGACTTTTTTATTAATCATACAAATTCAATTTATTCTTCTACACCATCTTCATCATATTTAGTGACAATGCCATCTTCATCTACTATATATGAACCTGCAAGTTCATCGTCTTTAGTATAAAATGCAAATCCCCAACTTCCGTCATCTCTCTTTTCAGGTTCTCTATACGTATAAGTATTAGTATCTAATGTACTTCCTTCATAGTCTTCTACTATGTCCATTACATTACTACGTGTGACAGTATCATATTCATCGTCAGTATCTTCATCATCTGAATCTTCATCTGATATATGATTTTCAATATTATCTATCGCATATTGTGCTTCTTCTTGTGTATATTGATCACCCGCATCAGAAGTTAATTGATCAAATAACTCTTTGTCAGACATAGGCATAAATTCTTGATAATTTTCAGCACTTTTTAATGCATTTTCTTTATAATTTGCATCTAAATTATCAATGGCATACTGAGCCGCATCTTCAGGGTATTGGTCACCCGCACTTGAAGTTAGTTGATCATATAAACCAGCTTTTGACATAGGCATAAATTCTTGATAATCTTGTGCGCTTTTTAATGCATTTTTAAATTCTCTACTCACATCATCATCATTATTATCATTACTTGATGAATCAGATTCATTATCATTGTTACTATCTGATAAATCATCATTTGTGTCATTATTATTTTCATCTACATCATCTGACTTTTTAGTAGTCGTATTCGTATTATTCCTATTACTTTCAAAATCTACATTACTGAACATCATTGAGCATGCCCCAAAAATTATTGCTAAAATAATAAAAATACCTAAGAAACCGCCACAACCCCATAACCATCTCTTTTTATTTTTCCCTTTATTTTTCTTGTAATTTTGGAATTCTTCCCATTCCCTTTTTTGCATTTCATCCATTCCGCTTTCCTCCATGTAATATATTTTTATATTGAAGAACTAAAAAGCAGTATTCTTTCCCATTACATATTTCTTAAATAGTTTCATATTCTCTATAATAATAACCTATTTTCTCAAAAATGAAAGCACTAAATTTAATTTTTAAAATTTAATATGATTACACAGTATAAATACATCAGTAATTAAATAACTTACAAGTTTTCTATTTATTTTAATCTTAAATTATTCAATGCTCATATAATAGTTGACAAAATCAACTATTAATTTTATGCTTATATAGTTGTATAATTCAACTATTAAGGAGTGGACGTTTTGGCTATCAAAGATATTAGACATTTTAATCGTTACTACACTAGAGTCCTAGGGATATTCGATAATAATGTATTTAAATTAAAATATTCATTAATTGAAATGAGAACTTTAGGTGAAATTGGAAGACACGATAAAGTTACTGCTCAATCCCTTTGTAAAATACTTAATATTGATAAAAGTTACTTAAGTAGAATTATTAATAAGCTTATAAAAGAAAACTTAGTTTATAGAGAACGTAGTGAACAGGATAATAGATATTTTTACCTTTCATTAACAAATGAAGGTGTGAAGTTAAATGAGTATGTTGAGAAAGCGTCAGATGATAAGATTCAAGAACTAATTAAGGACTTAGATGAAAACGAAATTAAAGAACTTCAAGATTCAATGAATAATATTGAAAATATTTTAAATAAACACATTAAATTGGAGGAATAATTAAATGATTTCTTTTGAAAATGATTATTTAGCTGGTGCGCATGAGAAGGTTTTACAAAGATTAATCGATACTAATTATGTACAAGGATCTGGTTATGGAAATGATCAATTTACTGCAGAAGCTAAAGATAAAATTAAAGAAGTTATAAAATCTCCAAATGCTTCTATATATTTCCTAGTAGGCGGTACTCAAACTAATCAAGTCGTTATCAATTCAGTACTTAAACCATATGAAGGGGTAATCGCCGCCGACACTGGACATATAAGTACTCACGAAGCTGGCGCAATAGAGCACAGTGGATATAAAGTATTAACACTTCCTTCAACTCTTGGCAAAATATCATCTCAACAAGTTAAAGACTATATTGAGACTTTTTATGAAGATGCCAATCATGAACATATGGTATACCCTGGAATGGTTTACATCTCATACCCTACCGAATATGGCACATTGTATAGTAAACAAGAACTCACAGAGTTATCCAACGTTTGTAGATCTTACGATATACCATTATATATAGACGGCGCTCGCTTAGGGTATGGATTAGCAAGTGAAGAAGCAGATTTAATGATAGAGGATATTGCTAACATTGCAGATATCTTTTATATTGGAGGAACTAAAATTGGTGCATTATGTGGTGAAGCTATTATATTCACAAATCAATACGAACCTAAACACTTTACGACATTAATCAAACAACATGGCGCATTGTTAGCTAAAAGTAGATTAATAGGCGTACAATTTACAGAACTATTTACTGACAATTTATACTTTAAAATCAGCAAACACGCGATAGATATGGCGTTAAAATTAAAACAAGCCTTTATTAACAAAGGGTATCAATTATACTTAGACTCACCTACGAATCAGCAATTTTTTGTAATGCACAATGACAAAATCAAACAACTGAGCCAACATGTTAAATTCTCACAATGGGAAAAATACGATCATAACCATAAAATAGTTCGCTTCGCTACAAGTTGGTCAACAACTGACAATGATATAGCTACATTAATAGATTACATTTAAATAAAGAGAATCAAAAAAATTAAATTCCCTATATATTTGCTAATGATTATAATCATTCGTTAAACTAGAAATAGAAAAATATAGGAGTGTTAATATGAAACTTAGAGCACTAGAAGTTAGTGATTTACCATTTGTCCATAAATTGAACAATGAATATTCAATCATGTCTTATTGGTTTGAAGAGCCTTATGAATCTTTAACAGAACTTCAATATTTATTTGATAAGCATTTGTTAGACGAATCTGAAAGACGTTTTATTGTAGAAGATGAGAATCAAGTTGTGGGAATAGTAGAATTAGTCGAAATTAATTATATTCATCGTAATTGTGAAATTCAAATAATTATTAAACCAGAGTTTAATGGTAAAGGATATGCTAAATTTGCTTTCGAAAAAGCAACGAGCTATGCATTTGATATATTAAACATGCATAAGATCTATTTATATGTTGATACAGATAATGAAAAAGCAGTTCATATATACGAATCTCAAGGTTTCAATATAGAAGGATTACTTAAAGAACAATTTTATACAAAAGGTAAATACAAAGATGCATATATCATGGCATTGTTAAAACATGAATATATTTCGTAGCAACATATGTTCCGTTATAGATAATCATAATGAACAATATGTATAGTAGAAAATTAAAATTTATAATTCTTTTTATCGAAATATTTGTGTTAAATATAATTGTTTGGCCAGACCCCTCTCAACCATTGCGGTTGAGAGGGGTTTTACTATAGTAAATTTAACTGTAAATACATCATACTTTAAATAGTTTATAAATATCTACATCTAACATATCTATATTTATTATTGACATAAATATAAATAAAAGATACTATTTATACTAATCCTTAGTAAACAGATAGGATTAATATAATTAATGATTAACTGGAGGCTATTACATGAATAAAATTATTATATTTGCTTTAGCTGGATTTTTAGCAGAATTAGTAGATGGTTCCCTTGGAATGGGATATGGCGCTTCATCTGCATCAGTGTTACTTACATTTGGAGTTGCCCCTGCTATAGCATCAGCAACAGTCCATTTTGCCGAAATCTTAACTACTGCCGCAGCTGGAACATCACATTTAAAATTTAAAAATGTCCACAAGCCATCAGTCTTGAAACTTGCTATCCCTGGTTCAATTGCTGCATTTATAGGTGCATTCTTTTTAAGTAATATTAATGGTGATTTCATCAAACCATTTATCTCAATTTTCTTATTATCTTTAGGTATTTATATCATTTACCAATTTCTATTTAAAAATAAACCAGATGAACCAAAAATTACTGGTGTAAAAAAGATATCTAATTTTGTTTTAGTACCACAAGCTGCAGTAGCTGGATTACTTGATTCAATTGGAGGTGGTGGCTGGGGACCAGTAAACACACCTATGTTATTATCAAGTAAAAAAATAGAACCAAGGTACGTTGTTGGTACAGTTTCAGCAAGTGAATTTTTTGTTACCGTAGCCTCTTCGATAGGATTTTTAATATTTTTAGATTGGTCATCAATCAATTGGATTTTAGTATTATCCTTAAGCTTAGGTGGCGTAGTAGCTGCTCCTATATCTGCTTGGTTAGTAAAATCACTTCCAGTTAGTGTCCTTGCAATAGGTGTTGGAGGTCTTATAATATTTACAAATGTAAGTTCATTGGCAAGCTTATATATTAATAATGCACATATTATTTGGTCTATTAAAATAGTGATTATTCTATCTTGGTTATCATTAGTATTGGTAACTTTTTACAAAAGTAAATTTAAAAAATTAAACACAAGTACATAATAATAAGACAAAAACCCTCTCAACCATTGCGGTTGAGAGGGTTTTACTGAGGCATAAAGGGTTATAGGCTATATATTGGAGACGACGTCCTTTTATAGAATATGTAAATGGTAGTAAAACGTTGTAAGTACAACGTTTATAAGAGTTTAACTTTGTAAAGAATATCACTAATCATAACTCAATTGACACATATTTGACACTTGAGAGAATAAATTTACTTCAAAAAATCAGAATATTTGTTCGTATAATAAAATTACTAAAAACTATAATTTATATTCTGATCCATTCTTTTTCATAAAAAAATATAATACTTATTATGGTCTGAAAACTACATTTCTAGCGCCCATTTTCTTCTTATGAGCCCTATCATTATAAAAAGTATATTTAGTCATAACAGTTGGTCTATATTTAGAACTATTTGCATCTCTATAAGGAACAGCTTTATAATAAACTGTTCTCGCTGTACTTTGATAAAAGAAATTCGCGATATTAATTACCCATGCATAAGTTGCAGGTACTTTTGTAATTGCTGCTATAGTAATGGCTAATGCACCGATAGTAAGTTTTTTAGCTTTATTACTACCACTCCATGCTTTTCCTGATTGTACGATTTTGCTTTCATTTTAGCCATCAATACAATATCTTTTTGAGAATTAGCTGTCGCGGTATTATTTTTATATATTTTTGTCTCAACTGAGTAATCTCCAGTAAATTCTTCTTTAACATAGTATGTTGTTCCATCATTAATATTTTGTGAAGAGATTATATTACCCTGAATATAAGTTTTTTCTTCAATAGGTGTTACCTGAGCTTTTGCACTATGTAATCCCGTACTTAAGGTACTTAACAAAACAGAAGTTGCTACGATACTTAGACATAACTTTTTCATTACTATCTTCTCCTTTGGCTAAATTTATCAATATAAATTAGAATAAAAATAAAAACAAAGTAAAATATCCCGAAAATTACTGTATTTATATTACCTTGAACAAAAGAAACTAAAACTATTATCATTAAAATAAGAATTATAATTTTAATAACATTTTTTATAAAACTACTCATCTTAAAACACCTCCTGAAGTCCTTCTATATTAATCATACATTTTATGTTAATTTTTAAAAATACATAAAAAAAGCCCACCAATTATGGTGGGCTAATCTTTCTAACTTACTCAAATTCCAATGGATCAGGAATATTTATTTCAACTTTTTTATTCGCTGTATCAATAATAATCTCAGTATCATAATTTGTACTAGTAATTGAAATACTATCACCAATTACTTTAAACGATATAGATATTTCACCATCTTGATTAAGAATAAGTGCTTTATTATCACTAGTAAAAAAATCATAATTTCCTTTATAGTTTACTTGAATTTCAAAACCTTTAAAATTCATATGTATTCTCCTTTAAAATTTTATCACATCAACTTTTTACATTATATACCAATTATGCACAAAATGTATATAGCTACAATGAATATTTTAAAATTATAAATAGTTTTTATTATTGAGATATTTTAAAAACTATATTAATCTAATTGATATAGTGTATAATTAACTAACACACTAAGGAGAATATATTATGAAAATTAGTAAGCCACTTAAAGAAACTGGTTGGTCTGAAGATGAGATTAGCAAAAGATTAGATTCGATTATTGAAGAAGAGATAGTAGATGTAAAAGAAATTGAAGATATAGATGAGATATTAGAAGATTAAAAAAGAGGATGCTGCCTGTAGCAGTCTGCCTCTTATATAGTTAAACCTCTTCCACCTAATTAAATATATCATAAAACCCCATCACATAAAGTGAAAGGGCAAGTATTGGAAGTTGTATTAAGAAATACTAGCACTAAAAAGTGCTTATATATAGTAATACTACACTTTTATAAAATAAGCAAATATAATCCTATTCATTAAATTTTAATTCTCTATTCTAATTTTTCCATCAATTACGATTTTTGAAATTCCACCAAGTTTCAATCCATCTTCTTGCTTAATATAAACTCTGCCATTTCGGTTTATACATTCTCCTTGTGAATTGGAGTACTCTTTATTTACTATCAAACCATATAGTTCATTCACTGCTGCAACACACCCATTACCACTTCCACATACAGGATCTTCATTTACGCCTTCGTTAGGTGCAAATGATCGAACTTCAAAAGTTGTATCTTTATCATCTTCGTTTTCACCAAAAATCGTTACACCAGTCGTTCCTTCGTATATGTAATTTTTCATTTGCTCAAAATTAGGTTCAATTCTTTTAACAATACTAGAATTTTTTATATGTAGAGTTAGCCATTCAGCTCCTATGTTAACTTTTTTAGAGTGAATTACATCTTCACCATTTATACCTAAGCTATCTATTATTCCATCTAGTTGCTTTAGTTCTATATCACTAATTTTTGGTTTAGGTAAGCTAAAATATGTTTTTTCTTCCGTATAATCTATCTTTACTAAACCAACTCCACATTCTTGTACAAGATAACCTTTGTTTTTAGATATTAAACCATTTTGTAATACTGCATAAGAAGATCCAATGGTTGGATGACCAGCAAAAGACAATTCATTGTTAGGAGTAAAAATCCTTAATTTGTAATCTGCTTGTTCATCTTCAGGCTTACAAACAAAAGTAGTTTCAGATAAATTAGTCCAACTAGCTATATCTTTCATTTGTTCATCTGTTAAGTCATCAGCATCAAAAATCACTGCAACAGGATTTCCCTTAAATGGTCCATTCGCGAATACATCAACTTGCTTAAAACCTAATTGTTTCATATACAAACCTCCAAAAATATTTTAAAGCTAACATAACACAATTTTCATATCACTGTACACTATTGAGATGCATATAAAATAACCTACCTAGTTTTTCTGCTAGATAGGATTTAAAGTTCTATATAAATGTTAAGTAGAGCTAATTTACCATATACAAATTTACATCGCAAAATTTTGTATTATTTCTTTAATTTATCCATGCCTTTGTCTATATACTTCGAATAGTCTTTTCCACTTTTCTTTTTATACATATCGTTTGCTTTGTGTAATCCTTTTTCAAGTTGACCGTTTTTAACTAATTTATCGAATGTATTTTTAATTTTATTTTTCACTGTTATCTCCTCATGTTTTCTATAAAATTATATTAGCTTAAAATATACCCCATTATACATAAGAATAAACAATTGTGATTAGTATCACAAAACATAATATATATCACTCAAAATTCTAACATTTATAGAAATTTTTCCTTTCTATCATTATTCCTCCTTATAAGAAAACCTCACGTAGTGGGAGGTTGGTTGGTTAATTCACTAATTCTTCTTAAGTCATTAAACCAGTATTAACCCATGATTGATACCTTTCTGCTAGTTGGTCTTTGTCTGCTTTTCCATTTTGAATTCCTTTAGAACTTTCATATGAAGCTTGAGTTGAACCTTCTATTCTTCACTAAAATTTCCATTGTACCCTAGTACACGAAAAGAAATAGTAAAATATTTATAATTGTTACACTCTAAAATCTAATGTGATCTTGGGTGTATTTTTATATGTTGGGGCGTAACTAGGAAGTGAAAAATAAAAAGCCCATAACCACAAGGGTTATAGGCTATATAATGTAGACGGCATCCTTTTTTAGTGTATGTAAATGGTAGTAAAATGTTGTAAGTTTAACGTTTATAAGAATTTAACTTTGTATAGAAATATCACTAATCATAACTAAATTAATATGCGTTTGACACTTGAGCGAATAAATCAACTTTACAAAAAAAGAATCTTTGTTCGAATAATAAAATTACTAATTATACGTAAGATGTTTAAATTAAAAATCATTACTCATAGTATGCCAGAGCCTTATAAGTATGAAACGGATTATCGTAAGATACCTAAAAAGTATTTGAATAGTAATATCCCAGAATGACTTAAGATGATTAAGTGGGTGTCATTCGCGACGATGTCACAACAATATAAAACGATTAACGGTTTTATCGAAGACCAAAACAAAGTAGATAAGCCTGTGTTCGATAAATTAGCTTTACGTGATTTGAACGATGTGTTCGCACAAAAATTATTTTATGATGCACCAGCTACAATTAAGTATTGTGAAGATGGGTATTATAAAACGATTGAATGTGAGATTAATAAGTTAGAGGTGTCAGAGAATGGTAAGAAAGTGTTATTGAGTACAGATATATCACAAGGTGTTACAAAGGGTAATTTCGCTTGCAACTTGAATTTCAAATATAATATAAGTTTAATGATAAATTAATCATTCATTATCTTTCTTAATCGCAAAAACAAGTAAAACTAAAATAGAAACCCACATAAATGGAAAGAATACTGATACAACAAAAAATCCACCTATAATACTTGACCAAACAGAATCAATTTTATATTTACCTAATTTCATAAGCACACCAACCTTGCATTTTTTAAAATAACACCCCACTTATTTGTGAGGTGCAAAGGATTTTTAAATATGAGTTTAAATCTAAAACGGAGATAATAGATTCAAACTATAATTATTGTATCATTAAAATTATTTATTGAAATTAAAAACCTACTTATTTATATAAGCAGGCTCGCAGTCATATGTGTTTAATATGTCTAAAGTTAGTTTAGCATACTCAATCACACTTTTCTTTTAAAATCAGGACTTTGTATAATAGTGCTTTTTAATTTAGTAATGCAATCTTCTAATATCGCTATTTCTACATCATTATTGAAGTCTCCATTTAATTTTTGATTTAATAATGTAGAAACATACAATAAATCATCACTTAAATCTTGATAGTTAATTTCTTTCATAAAATTGGTCCCTTCAACTATACTTGTATACATTATAGATACAAGTTATAAATACCCACTTCTTCACCTAATAAACAAAAATAATTAGTTAATTTCAGAATGATTCATAATTTAATAACAGAATGACTTATATTAATCTAAAGTTCTCCATCCTATTATTTTATCCACCATCAGAAGTGCTGTTGTATGACTACCATTATCATAATTTTGTTCATCACTGTTTACAAATCTCCCAAATACTAATACAGCTTTCTCCTTAGAATTTTTTATGTTTTTTACTTTATCATATAATTCAGTTAAGTCCTCATTAGCTAAAAAATAATTATTTCCCTTTAAAGCAATCAAAACTTGGCTCATAACACCACTCCCAATTAAAAGATATAATAAGTAGATACCCTATTAACTTTTTTTATAACTTTAATTTCGGAAAATTTCTTTTATGAAATAATTTATTACTTTCATATAGATAAACCTAGCTAGTTTACGACCAGATAGGGTTTTATACTATTTCATTTGTAACCAAAAGGTTGCTATGAATACTATAACAAAAAATAACCCCACTCTGCGTAAAAGAAGTGGAGTTTGTGTGTATGAACTACCTAGTGGTTAAACTAAATAGAGTAAATCTATAATACTACTTTTTACTTGTAGTCTTCAAGTTAAACCATAATAAATTATTTTATTGTACCCCATAACGAACCAACTCCGTGATTTGGTGGATTTACTCCATTCCATGTACGTATTGGGATATAAGTACGTTTGCCTTTACTATCTGTATAACCTACCCAAACATGTCCATCTTGTAAACATACTTCATCATATTTTACTGATTGACCTGAAGTAATACTTCCAGCCTGTGGCATACTTCTAAAAGGACCATCATACCTCTTAATAATTAAAGTGTTAGATGTAAATGTTGCTGACTCTGATTTAAACCAAGTACCATATTGGTTTTGTTGCCAACCACTTGTCGAATTATTATTAAACATCGGTCTTATAAACCACATTTCTGTATCATAGTTATGATTGACTCTTTGGGCTACTTCGGTTTTGTTTAATCCTCCACCATACCAATTTTGATCTAAGCTTTGGAACTTCAACAAATTACCATCAATATTACCATTCGTCACAATTGAAGTATGACCTGCTCCTTGACCATAATTACTATTAAAAACTGCTAAGTCACCTGGCTGTGCAATAAAACTTGGTGTATTTTTATATACAGTTGCCTCACCATTAAAATTATTTTCAAATGGTATGTCCTTTGCATAAGCGCCTTTTAAACCATGACCATATAAATAGTTCCAATAATAGTTTACTAAATCAAAACATTGCCATCCATAGTATCCATCAAAATCCCAACCTTTACCCTCTAAAGAATTTATGTAACCTATAGCTTGGTTTTTAGTTTTTGATGTTCCACTCGCATATGTATCTACATAAAATCTAGTACTTAAATTACTATTATCATTATTTTGCACAGGAATTTCTGCTGCATTTACTTCAAATAACGTTGAAGACGATAATAAAATAACAAATATAAAACTGAATATTTTAGTTTTCACTTAATTTTGCTCCTTTAAATAAAATTAAGAGAAGCAAAAAATGCTTCTCTTATAAAATTATATCACACCTATTTCTGGCTTGTAGTCTTCAAGTTAAACCATAATTTTGTTTCTTTTTCTAACCTCTCATCTTTGTGTGTACTAGATCCTAATGTACAATAAAGAAAACCAGCCTTAGTATTGGTTGGGTATTCAAACTCTGCCCACCAGTAGCCATCTTTTTAGTTACTGAGAAGAAGTTGATATATTGACCTGCTAATATATTATTTGATGATGGTAATGCTGTTGCGTTTAAACCTGGTTTCTTTTTAGCTGCGGCCTGTTGAATATATTAGTAAGGGATTGGGACATGAAACAATTTCACAAATACTTGATACTTTCTCACATTTACTTGATGAATATAAAAAAACAGGGTCAAAAAGTAAGAGAATTATTCTCTTGACACCTTTTTGACACCTGTTAGGTCAAACCCCGTCATATATGGGGTGAAATATGGAGACGGCGGGAGTTGAACCCGCGTCCAGAGATCCTGATACAAATGTTTCTACGTGTGTAGTCTAGTCGTTAAGGTTTCGCGTTGTCTCAGGGGACTGACACCCGAAGACAATGCTAGCTTGATTAATCTCTTCTCGTCAGACTTCAAACGGCAGTGACGAGCGTATCCTACTTAAGTTGAATCACGTTAACGGCACATAGGCGATGCGGTTAGGTGATGCAGAGTGCTATTACGCAGCTACTGCTAAATTATCTTGTTTGCCAGTTATTATAACTGTTGTGTTGATGACGAAGACAACCCTCCGACACGCTTCATAAGCTCGGGGACCCCTGTCGAATCCGTAACGTCCCCTCAATAAGAAATATACTTCCTTTTAACAGAAGTATATTTAATCTTAACAATTTTTGATTGATTTTTCAATACAAATTACTTAATATCGTTGTTTCATTGCTCTTTCAACGTCACGCTTTGCTTCTTTTGCTTTTAATGCATGTCGCTTATCATAGTCACGTTTACCTTTAGCTACTCCTAAAAGAACTTTGCAGTAACCGTTTTTAATGTAGAGTTTAAGTGGGATTAATGCATACCCTTTTTCTCTTGTAATACCAAAGAGTTTATCGATTTCTTTTCTTTTTAAAAGTAATTTACGGTTTCTCAATGGATCATGATTAAATCGGTTACCTTCTTCATATGGCGCGATATGCATGTTATATACATACATTTCTCCATTAAATACACGCGCATATGAATCTTTTAAGTTTGCACTACCTCGGCGAATGGATTTGATTTCAGTACCTTGAAGTACAATACCCGCTTCAACCGTATCTTCTATTGTGTAATCATGGCTTGCTTTACGATTTTGTGCTAATGGTTTACTTTGAACTTTTGGCACATCCATCACCTACTTTCTATTTTTTCTTTCGTCTTGCTTTGTTTTTCACAGCTTTTGCTTTGTAATAAGGCTTTTTATCTTTCTTACCTTGTTTACCTTGATTGCCGCCTTGTTTACCATTAGCTCTACCTTTTTTATGCTTATTAGGTTTATCTTGTTCTTTAGCTGTACCACGTTTTTTAGCTTTGATTGTTTTTTCTCTTGCTAAACGTTCTCTATTCTTTTCAGCTATTGGCATACCAACAATTTGAAAATCAATCATACGCTCATCAACGTTAACATTAATTACTTTAACTTCGACTTTGTCACCAATTCTAAATACTTTAGCTTGGCGCTCACCTATAATTGCCATATTACGCTCATCAAAGTTGTAGTAGTCATCTGTTAAGTTAGAGATATGAACCATACCTTCAATTGTGTTCTCTAGCTCTACAAACATACCAAAGTTCGCTACTGAACTGATAATACCTGTAAACACTTCTCCAACGTGTTGAATCATATACTCTGACTTCTTCAAGTCATCTGTATCTCGTTCAGCGTCAATTGCTCTACGCTCACGTTTAGAAGTATGGTCAGCGATATCTGGCAACATTTCTTCCCAATGTCTAATTTGTTTACTGTTCATAGATTTTTCAATTAAATATTTACGAATTAATCTATGCACGATCAAGTCAGGATATCTTCTGATTGGCGATGTGAAATGTGTATAGTAATCTGCTGACAAACCAAAGTGACCTAAATTATCTTCGCTATATCTAGCTTGTTGCATACTTCTTAACATTAAAGTAGAAATAACCATTTCTTCTTTCTGTCCAGCAACCTCTTCTACAATTTTCTGTAATGTTGCAGGGTGTATGTCTTCACTTGAACCTTTAACAGCAAGTCCAAAGTTTGAAATAAATTCAAAGAATTGGTTTAATCTTTCTGCTTTTGGATTCTCATGGACACGATAGATAAATGGCACTTCGAGTTTACTAAAGTGTTCAGCAATTGTTTCGTTAGCAGATAACATAAAGCTTTCGATTAATCGCTCTGCATCATTTCTTTCTCTCACTTTAATGTCTGTAGGTATACCATCTTCATCTACCAATACTTGTGCTTCTTTAATATCAAAATCAATTTCCCCACGTCTTTTACGTTTAGCGATTAATTGTTTTGATAGTTGTTGTGCTAAATCAAGCATTGGTGTAATTTCTGAATACTTTTCACGAATTTCTTGATCGTCATTTTCAATAATGGCATTTACATCTGAATATGTCATTCTATAATCTGAGTGAATAACACTTTCAAAGATATCATGTCTAATGACTTCACCTTGTTGGTCTATTTCCATTCTACAACTCAATGTTAATCTATCTTCATGAGGGTTTAATGAACAAATACCATTACTTAATCTATGCGGAATCATAGGAATTACTCTATCGACAAGATATACACTTGTTGCTCTGTCATATGCTTCTTTGTCTAACTCACTATTTTCTGTTACATAGTAGCTGACATCAGCAATGCTAACTGTAAGTTCTGTTAAACCATTGTCTAAAGCTTTTACAGAGACAGCGTCATCTAAATCTTTCGCATCTGCACCATCTATCGTGATTGTAAGTTCGTCTCTTAAATCTCTTCTACCTTTAATTTCGTCTGGACTAATTTGATCTGGTACATTTTCAGCTTCTTGAATAACATTATCAGGAAATTCAATATTAATACCATGTTGATATATGATAGATAAAATATCGACACCTGGATCATTCTTATGACCTAGAATCGCTTTAACATGACCTTCTGGATTATGTGTACCATCAGCATATTCTGTAATTTCTACTAGTACTTTGTGACCTTCAATTGCACCAAGATTTTTACCTTTAGGAATAAAGATATCTTGTGTAATACGTTTGTCATCTGGTAATACGAAACCGAAATGTTTCGCTTCTGTATAAGTACCAACGACTTGCGTAATATTACGTGTCGTAATTGCTTTAACTCTACCTTCAATCTTACCTTTATGATCTCCACGAGATGGCACAACTTCTACTAATACTTCATCGCCATCCATCGCTTTATTAATCTGATTAGGTGGGATAAAGATGTCTTCTATTGTGTCATCTTCAGGTCTTAAAAAGGCAAATCCTTTTTTGTGCTGACTCAAAGTACCTTTTACAAGGTCTGATTTGTTACTTTTCTTCTTATATCTATCCGTTTTTGTTCTTTCTAGTTGACCCGTCTGTTCTAAATCAACTAGAACTTTAATTAATTCTTTAAATGAATCAGCATTACTAAGTCCCATTACATCTTGAAATTCACTTACTGTCATAGGACTGTATTCTTTATCATTGATGATTTCTTCAACTTCTTCTCTTAGATTCATAGTGGGCCTCCTTTCTCTTTTATATTATGTGTGTTACTCGGACCAATCTAATGATTCTAAGAATTGATATACGTCTTCAAATACTTGTTCTTTTTCTTGTCCGATTGTTATAACATGACCAGATTCTTCATACCATTTAATATTTTTGTCATCAGAAGATGATTCATTATAAATAATATTAGCTGAATCAGGGTTAATCATTTCATCTAGTTTACCTTGTACAACAAACAATGGATCAAATACTTCGTCTACTTGATTTCTCACACCTTGAATTGTTTCTTGTAAATCTTTCAAAGTATTCGTAGGATGAAAATGTTTCATTTCTTCTTCAATTTGTTCAGGTGTTTTGCCTTCATACTTTTTAAATTCTCTAGCATAATCTAATACACCTTCAAACATCGTGCCTTCAGTTTTTATATACATAGGTGAGCACATAGTTACAATACCTTTTACATCTCTGTTTAAACTTAATTTCAAACTAAAGACGCCACCTAATGATAATCCAGCTACTGCTATTTCAGTATATCCTTTTTCTTCTAAAAAATCATATGCATCTAAACAGTCTTTAAACCATACATATGGACTTGATTCCAATATCTCTTCTGGTGGTCTACCATGACCTTCATAATGCGGAGCATATGATGTATACCCTTTTTTCTGTAAGTAACGTCCTAATTGTCTAACATCTGATGAATTACCTGTAAATCCATGTAAAAGTAATACTGCTCTTTTTCCTTCTTCAAAAAAGAAAGGTTTAGGTAATTGAATTCTCATGAATGACCATCCTTTAACATAATCTAGTTCTATTGTATCGTTTTTTTACTTGTATATAAATAAAAAAGTCCGACAATACAGTCGGACCACTACATTTTGAAGTAAGTAATTGCTAACATTAATAAGAAAAATAAAATTGCTAAAATAATTGTAACTCTGTGTAAAATTAAATCTATTCCACGTTGTTTTTGTTTTCCAAATAATTGTTCTGCTCCGCCACTAATTGCACCAGATAAACCAGTACTCTTACCTTCTTGAAGTAATACGACGGTAATCAATGCAATACAAACGATGATTAATAAGACAATTAAAAATGTATGCATGGACTCGGTCCTCCTGTCTATTATAACAGTAGCATTATAGCATATTTACAATATGCACTCAAGTTTTCATTAATGATACTCAACCAATATACCTAACGATGCTAACATTTCAAAATATGTTGGACAAGTCTTTGATACGCATGAAGGGTCTAATAATTTAATCCCATCTACTTTAGTCCCCATTAAACTTAAAGACATTGCAACACGGTGATCATCATAAGTATCTAATGTTGTTGGCTTAACATCACCCGGTGTGATAGTCCACCCATCTTGATGTTCAGTAACTTCAATACCTAATTTTGTTAAACTTTCTGTTAATGCAGTTACACGATTACATTCATGATGACGTATATGTTCTACACCTGTAATTGTAATTGGACCATCAGCAAATACAGCTAAACTACCAATTGTTAAAGCTTGGTCTGAGCAAGCATTCATATCAATTGTTAAGTTCCCTTTTAATTGTTCAGGACCAGAAATCACAACATAATCAGTACCTTTTTCAACAGTTGCACCCATTTTTTCAAGAATATCGACAACTTCTAAATCAGGTTGATGACTTTCCATATTTAAATGATTAATTTTAATCTTAGACTTATTAAGTGCTGCTAATGCCATGAAATAGCATGCTGTTGATAAGTCAGCTTCTAATGGTAGAGTAGCCGCTTCATACTCACCTTGTTCTACTTTCATATGTGTATAATCATCTGATACATCTACATGTATGCCAAATTGTTTCATCATTTCAATTGTAATATCCACATAGGCGCTTTGAACAATCTTAGTCGTAAGTTCAATTTCAGTTGGTTTGTTAAATAAAGGTGCCGCCATTAATAAACCACTTATAAATTGACTTGATTGATTACCAGCAATTGAAACTTTTCCGCCCGTTTCTGGTGCACCTTTGATTGTCACAGGTAACTGACCTTCCTTTTCAAGATACGTTAGTTTAACACCTAATTGTTTTAACGCATCGTGTAAAGTCTTATGAGGTCTACCAGCAAGTTGTTCAGTTGAAGTAATTGTGATTTCACTTTTCTCTTGAGTACCTAAAATACCTGGTAAGAATCGAGCCGTTGTACCAGCAGAACCAATAAATACTTGTTGTTTCTCAGGTAACTCTGAACGATTAATACCTGTAATATGAAGTTCATCACCTACAGCTTCAACAGTAGCACCTAGTTTTTTAATTGTTTCCATACACCAGTATGTGTCATCACTCTTTAAGTATCCAGATAATTTAGAAGTACCCTTACTAAAACCAGCCAAAATAAAAGCACGATTCGTCACACTCTTACTACCTGGAATCATCACTTCTTTATTGAATGCTTTTTTAATAGGATGAAGAGTTAATTGATCCACACCATCTAAACTAGACCAAGGTGATTTTGCACTTTTTAAATTAATCGTCATTATGATCCTCCTATAAAATTCATTGCCTCTATTATAGAACATTTTCAAATAGAATGAAATGATAAAATATTATTGATTTAAAGCGTTAAAGAATTTATTGGGTGATGTGGGAGATGGGAGGTATATAGTGTGTGGATTAAATTGTGTAGAGTAGGATCTCTTGGCTTTATTAAAAAGTTAAGCCATGACTTAGGCCATCTCTTGGCTTTATTCGATAGTTAAGCTACGATTTGGATGATTTTTAAGTAATCAAAAGTGCTCATTCCTATATAATCATTTTAAATTTTGAAATGATGTGTGTTTACTACTTCTTTAACTCACATCTTAACCAATCTTGTGGGTTTACTCCATTTTTAACTCACATCTCCCGATACTCTGATACTCCCCCAACTGCTCCGACCGCTCCAACCTTCCTCTATCCATTTTCTCTATCAAACTCTAACCTGCCTTACCTACCAAAATTTCTATTACAACTATAAAAAGCCCAAAAGATGTGATGACATCTTTTGGGCTTTATGTGAACCATTTTATTTATATGCTCAATTATTTTGATAAGTTATAGAAAGCTTTGATTCCTTCGAATTTACCTGTTTCGAATAATTCGTCTTCGATACGTAATAATTGGTTGTATTTAGCAATACGGTCAGTTCTTGATAATGAACCTGTTTTGATTTGGCCAGCATTAGTTGCAACTGCGATATCAGAGATTGTAGTATCTTCTGTTTCACCTGAACGGTGTGATACAACTGCAGTGTAACCAGCTTTTTGAGCCATTTCGATTGCTTCGAATGTTTCTGTTAAAGTACCAATTTGGTTAACTTTAATTAAGATTGAGTTACCGATACCTTTTTCGATACCTTCAGATAATTTTTCAGTGTTTGTTACGAATAAATCATCACCTACTAATTGTACGCGGTCGCCGATACGGTCAGTAAGAAGTTTCCAGCCGTCCCAGTCATTTTCATCCATACCATCTTCGATAGTGATGATTGGGTATTTGTTTACTAATTCTTCAAGGAAGTCTACTTGTTCTTCAGAAGAACGTTTAGCACCATTTTCACCTTCGAATTTAGCATAGTCGTATACGCCATTTTCGTAGAATTCTGATGCTGCACAGTCGAATCCTAAGAATACATCTTTACCTGGTTCTAAACCAACTGCTTTGATTGCTTCTAAAATTGTTTCAACACCGTCTTCAGTACCTTCAAATTTAGGAGCGAAACCACCTTCGTCACCTACTGCAGTTACTAAACCACGAGATTTTAAGATTTTAGCTAAGTTATGGAAGATTTCTGCTCCCCAACGTAAAGCTTCTTTGAATGATTCAGCACCTACTGGTAAAATCATGAACTCTTGGAATGCGATTGGTGCATCTGAGTGAGAACCACCGTTAACAATGTTCATCATTGGTACTGGTAATTGAACACCGTTGAATCCACCAAGATATTTGTATAATGGTTGACCTAAGAAGTCAGCTGCAGCACGAGCTACTGCGATAGAAACACCTAAGATAGCATTAGCACCTAATTTAGCTTTGTTTGGTGTACCGTCTAAAGCGATCATTAATTTGTCGATAGAAACTTGTTCTAATACTGAAAATTCACCTTCAATGATTTCAGGTGCAATGATTTCGTTAACGTTTTCTACAGCTTTAAGAACACCTTTACCTAAGTAACGATCTTTGTCTCCGTCACGTAATTCTACTGCTTCATATTCACCTGTTGAAGCACCTGATGGTACTAAAGCTCTACCAAAAGCACCGCTTTCAGTTAATACTTCTACTTCTACTGTTGGATTACCACGAGAGTCTAATACTTCGCGTGCATAAATATCTGTAATAATTGGCATAATTAAAACTCCTTTATAAATTTATAATTTATTATTTAATTAATGATTCACCAGTCATATCTTCTGGTTTTTCTACTCCAAGTAAATCTATAAGTGTTGGTGCTAAGTCTGCTAAGCGACCTCCACTTCTTACTTCTACCCCTTCTTTTGTCACAATAACAGGAACTGGGTTTGTTGTATGAGTTGTCATAGGTGATTCGTTATCTGTTAACACTTCATCAGAGTTACCATGGTCTGCTGTAATGATAGCTGTACCATTCATTGATAAAATTTTATCAACAACTTCACCTAAACATTCATCAACTGCTTCAATTGCTTTAATTGTTGGTTCAAGCATACCACTATGACCAACCATATCAGGGTTCGCAAAGTTTAAGATAATTAAATCTAAATCACCTTTATCTAACTCACTGATTAAAGCATCTTTTACTTCATATGCACTCATTTCAGGTTTCAAGTCGTATGTTGCGACTTTTGGTGAATCGATTAATACTCTTCTTTCACCTTTAAACTCTGCATGATTACCACCACTCATGAAATAAGTAACATGAGGGAATTTTTCTGTTTCAGCAATTCTTAATTGATTTAAATTATTTTTCTCAGCTACTTCACCGATTGTATTTTTAATATCAACTGGTTTAAAAGCAACTTCGGCAATAACATCATCACTATAGTTTGTAAAAGTAACAAAGAATAAATCATCAAGTTTACGTTTAATTTCAAAACCTTCGAATTTTTCATTTGTATAGACTTGGCTAAGTTGTGCTGCTCTATCTGGACGGAAGTTAAAGAATATCATAGCGTCATGGCTATTTACGCCAGTGTTTTCCACACCTTTTTCTTCGTCTTTAACGATAAATGGAACAACAAATTCATCTGTTAGACCTTCTTGATAATTAGCTTCTACACCTTCAACTGCAGTTGCATATACAGGTCCAACGCCATTAGACATTGCATCATAAGCTTTCTCTTCACGATCCCAACGTTTATCTCTATCCATAGCGTAATAACGACCAGAAATAGAAGCGAATTGACCAATACCTAGCTCTTTAAATTTATTTTCAGTTTCTTCAATATATTTAAGTGCTGATTTTTGATCAACGTCACGTCCGTCTAAGAATCCGTGAACATAAACTTTTTTAACACCTTGTTTTTTGGCTAATTCTAATAATGCAAATAGATGTTTGTAGTGACTGTGAACACCACCATCTGATAGAAGTCCCATTAAATGTAGCGTTGAATCATTTTTTACAACGTGATCCATTGCTTGTTTAAGTGCGTCAATTTCAAAGAAATCGCCATCTTCAATTGATTTATTGATTCTAGTTAAACTTTGATAAACAATTCTTCCTGCACCAATGTTTAAGTGACCTACTTCAGAGTTACCCATTTGACCTTCTGGTAGACCTACATCTAAACCACATGCTGATAATTCGTTATGTGGATATTTGTTGTAATATCTATCAAAATTTGGTTTGTTGGCTTGTTTTACCGCATTACCATGCTCTTCTTCACGATTAGCAAAACCATCAAGAATGATAAGTGCTGTTGGTTGTTTAGCCATTATTTAGCACCTTCTAATAATGCTACGAATGAATCAACTTTTAATGAAGCGCCGCCAACTAATGCGCCATCGATATCTGATTGAGCCATATATTCTTTAATATTTTCTGGTTTAACACTACCACCGTATTGTACACGTAAAGCATCAGCAGCTTCTTGAGAGAAAGCACCTGCAGCAACGTTACGTACGTGTGCACACATTTGGTTAGCATCTTCAGAAGTAGAAGATTTACCAGTACCAATTGCCCAGATAGGTTCATAAGCGATTACTGTCGCTTTAACTTGATCTTCTGTGAAGCCTTTAAGTGCTGCTTCAACTTGACCACCTACTACTGATTCAGCTTTACCTGCTTCTCTTTCTTCTAATGTTTCACCAACACAAATAATTGGTGTCATATTATGAGAAAATACAGCTAATGCTTTTTTATTAACATCTTCGTCAGTTTCGTAGAAGTATTCACGACGTTCAGAATGTCCTAAAACGACATACTTAACACCTAAATCTTCAAGTGCTGCTGGAGATGTTTCACCAGTGAAAGCACCATTATCTTCAAAGTATGCATTTTGCGCACCAATTTGTAAGCCTTGTGCTACGCCTTCTTTAGTTAAGTTAACAAGTGCATCTAATTGTAAAGTTGGTGCACAAATTACTGAATCTACCTCATTAGTATCTGGTAATGCTGGAAGTTCATTAACAAAGTCTTTTGCTTCTTGAACTGTTTTATTCATTTTCCAGTTACCTGCGATAATTGGTTTTCTCATGATATATAAACTCCTTTTATGATTATTTTTCAGAAATTGCTTCGATACCTGGTAATGCTTTACCTTCTAGATATTCTAGAGAAGCTCCACCACCTGTAGAAATGTGTGTAAAATCATCAGCAAATCCTAAGTCCATCGCTGCTGCAGCTGAATCTCCACCACCGATAATTGTTGTAGCATCTTTTAAGTTAGCGATTGCTTTACATACGCCAATTGTACCTTGTGCAAAGTTACTAAATTCGAATACGCCCATTGGACCATTCCAAACAACTGTATTTGAACCTTGTAGAGCTTCACTAAATACTTCAACTGATTTAGGACCGATATCCATTGCTTCTTGATCAGCAGGAATTTCATCTGCAGAAACAACTGTAATTTCAGCGTCATTTGAAAATTCTTTAGCTACTTTACAATCAACCGGCAAAATAATTTTATCGCCAGCACGTTCAAGTAAATCTTTAGCAAATTCTACTTTGTCTTCTTCAAGAAGTGATAAGCCGATTTCTTTACCTTGTGCTTTGAAGAATGTATATGCCATTCCTCCACCGATGATAACTTTATCAGCAATTGTTAATAAGTTTTCGATAACACCAATTTTATCAGACACTTTCGCGCCACCTAAAATTGCTACTAACGGACGTTCAGGTTCACTTACAACGCCGCCGATAAATTTGATTTCTTTATCCATTAAGAAACCTGATGCTGTTTCAATATTAGATGCAATACCTACGTTAGACGCATGTTCACGGTGAGCTGTACCGAATGCATCATTGATAAATACATCACCTAATGAAGCCCAGTATTTACCTAATTCAGGATCATTTTTAGATTCTTTCTTACCATCAATATCTTCAAAACGAGTATTTTCAAATACTAATACATCGCCTTCAGATAATCCGTCGATTGCGCTTTCTAACGCTTCACCACGAGTTTCTGGTACAAATGTTACTTCTTTATTTAATAATTCACTTAAGCGTTCTGCTACTGGTTTAAGTGACAATCCTTGTTTATCTTCTTCAGTTTTCACTTTACCTAAATGTGAGAATAAAATAACTTTACCGCCTTGCTCGATAATGTATTTTATTGTAGGAAGCGCTTGAACGATTCTGTTATCGTTTGTAATTGCACCATCTTTCATTGGTACATTAAAATCTGCTCTTACAAGTACTTTTTTACCTTTTAATTCTACGTCTTTAACATTCTTCTTTGCCATGACTTGTCTTCCTCCTCTAGATAATAGAAAATACTTTACGATTAAAAATAAGCGGAGAAGCGTTGTGCTCCCCGCTTACTCATAAGCATAACCTATTTAGTTCAATTATTTAAATTATTTGTTAGCTTGAGCTGCTAAATATTCTAAAGTACGAACTAATTGTGAAGTGTAAGACATTTCATTGTCATACCAAGATACAGTTTTAACTAATTGGCGATCTCCAACTGTCATAACACGAGTTTGAGTTGCATCAAATAATGAACCGTAAGTGATACCAATGATATCAGAAGATACGATTTCGTCTTCAGTGTAACCGAATGAATCATTTGTAGCATTTTTCATTGCTGCATTGATTTCTTCAACTGAAACTTCTTTGTCCAATACAGCTGTTAATTCTGTTACTGAACCAGTTGCTACTGGAACACGTTGAGCTGATCCATCTAATTTACCTTTTAATTCTGGAATTACTAAACCGATTGCTTTAGCAGCACCAGTTGAGTTAGGCACGATGTTTTGAGCAGCTGCACGAGCACGACGGAAGTCACCTTTAGCATGTGGAGCATCTAAAGTATTTTGGTCACCAGTGTAAGCGTGAATTGTCATCATTAAACCTTCAACGATACCGAATTCATCATTTAATACTTTAGCCATTGGAGCTAAACAGTTAGTTGTACAAGATGCACCTGAAACGATTTCTTCAGATCCGTCTAATTCGTCATGGTTAACGTTATAAACGATAGTTTTTAAGTCACCTGATGCTGGAGCTGAAATTAATACTTTTTTAGCACCTGCTTCGATGTGAGCTGAAGCTTTGTCTTTGTCAGCGAAGAAACCAGTACATTCTAATACTACATCGATATCTAAATCGCCCCATGGTAATTCTTTAGGATTAGGATTTTCGAAAGTTTTGATTTCTCTACCGTTTACGCGGAATCCGCCTTCGATAACTTCTACTTCGTCTTTGAAACGACCTTGTGTTGAATCATATTTTAATAAATGAGCTAACATTGCGTCATCTGTTAAATCGTTGATTGCTACTACTTCGATATTTTCAACTTCTTGTAATCTTCTAAATGCTAAACGACCTATTCTACCAAAACCATTAATTGCTACTTTAGTTGCCATTATGATGGCCTCCTTTTAATTTTTTATTTCAAAAAGGTTAAATAACCTTTTATTCCAAATTGATTATTGCTTTTGCAGCACCTTCGTCGGTAATAAGAATTGTATTCTTAGGCGCAATCTCAAGATAAGCTTTTATCGCTTCTGCTTTAGATGTCCCACCTGCTACTGCAAAAATGTTTGTCTTTGTTGTTAAGTCTTCTAGTTGCAAACCGATTGTCTTAACACGATGTACGACCTCACCTTTGTCATTAAAATAATAACCAAAAGCTTCTCCGACAGCATGATGATGTTTCAATTGACTTAATACTGCTTCAGAAGTCTTCCTTCTTTCCGCCATCTTCAGCGCATCACCAATACCGTGAATAATAAAATCTGAACGACGTATTGCATCTAGCACCTCAATTACTGCAGGTTCTTTCAGCAAAGTTTCGTATGAACTTTCACTCACTTGGTCTGGAACATACAAGACTTTATATGACCCACCTGTACGATTTGCCATACTTGCACAAATTGTATTTGCTTGAAACACAACGTTTTCACCCAAACCACCACGCGCTGGCGTGAACAAAATGTCTTTATCTAATGGATGTAATGACTCACTTACTCTTGCCATTGTTGAACCACCAGTTACTGATACAGAAGCATGATCGTATAATGACTGTTCTAGTAATTCAGCTGTAACATTACCCATTTCTGCTTTAACCATCTCATCTAAATCCGAATTACCTCTCACTATATGAGCTTTGACACCATATCGATTGAAAATTTCTTCTTCGATATGATTAAAACTAGAATAAAGTGTTAAATAATGTGATAAAGAATCAAGCGTTTGCTCGCCTGTTTCAGTCAATTTCATACCAGTTGACCGAACGCTGATTAAATCTTGTTGTTTTAAAATTTCTATTTCAGTTCTCAATACCCGTTCAGTGACATTCATAACATCACTCAACGTTCTTCGACCTATAGGCTGCTTCTTCTCGATTGTCGATAAAATATTAAAGCGTCGATACATCTTGTCAATCAAATCAGGAACTAGTCTATGTTGTACTTTTAGTAAATCTTCCATAAACAAGTCGCCTCCTCAAAGATTAACAGATGGGCAATTTCTAACCTGGGTTAGACGTTTTTTGTCCCATGCGGGTCAAAAAAATAATATCTGTTTACAGTTTTATAATACACCCCTTATATATAGAATGCAAGTTAAAAGCGTTTCCTATTATTTCATTTGATTATATGCCTCTGTCAATGTGATGAAATCGATATTCCCTTCTTGTAAAACTTGCCCATCGTATTCAACAACAGGTATCCTTAACATATATTTTTCAAGTAATGTATCATCTTCTTCAATATTAATAGTATCTATTTTTATTTCATGATCGTACGATTCTTTAAAAAATTCAATTTGAATCTTAGCATCTTCACATAAACCACAATTTGTCCCAACATAAAATTTAATTGCCATCCAAATCACCCTTTACATAATAAAGCCTCCCCGAGACGAATCGAACGCCCATTTCAAGAACCGGAATCTTGCGTGTTATCCGTTACACTACGGAGAGATAAGTCTTAATAAATACTTTATATCTACTTAATATATTGTCGATATAATAGAATTATCAACCATTAAGGAGTGAAGCAATATGAATACAACTCAAAGGGAGTATTTCATCAGAAAAAGATGTGACTATTTTAATATAGAAGTCACACAAATTCACTGCACACAGCTCGTTGATTACGGAAACTATTATATCATTTATGCTAACATTGACAACTCATATCACAAATTCCCAGTGTATAAATCAGCTATTTAAGTTATAATATTCATCAGTAGGTCATATTTTTTGACCATGTTTGACTTTGTAGTGTATGATATGGTCATTAAGATATTCAAAGGAGGATTAACTGATGAATTTAATACCAACAGTTATTGAAACAACAAATCGCGGAGAACGCGCTTATGATATTTATTCACGTTTATTGAAAGACCGCATTATTATGTTAGGGTCAGCTATCGATGACAATGTAGCAAACTCAATCGTTTCACAATTACTATTCTTACAAGCTCAAGATTCTGAGAAAGATATTTACTTATATATCAACTCTCCAGGTGGTAGTGTAACAGCAGGATTTGCTATTTACGATACAATTCAACACATCAAACCTGATGTTCAAACTATTTGTATCGGTATGGCAGCATCTATGGGTTCATTCTTGCTAGCAGCTGGTGCTAAAGGTAAACGTTATGCATTACCAAATAGTGAAGTTATGATTCACCAACCACTTGGCGGTGCACAAGGACAAGCTACTGAAATTGAAATTGCAGCTCGTCATATTTTACGTACACGTGAGAAATTAAATAAAATTTTATCTGAAAGAACTGGACAACCAATTGAAAAAATTGAAAAAGACACAGATCGTGATAACTTCTTAACAGCTGAAGAAGCTAAAGAATACGGTTTAATCGATGATGTTATGCATCCAGAAGATATTAAATAATTCATAAAAATAGAAGCACCTGAGACAGGAATTGTCCCAGGTGCTTCTTTTATTGTTGAATTGTCTCGCCGTTTCTAATTTTATCAGCCATTTCATTTAATTTACGTAATCTATGATTAATACCTGATTTAGAAATTTTACCTGTGCTTACCATTTCACCTAATTCTTTAATTGAAACATCTTGATTATCTATTCTAAGTCTTGCAACTTCTCTTAAGCGATCTGGCAAGTTATCAATACCAATTTCTTTATCGATGAGCTGAATGCTCTCAACTTGTTTCATGGCGGCGCTCACTGTTTTGTTCAAATTAGCCGTCTCACAATTGACTAATCGATTTACTGAATTTCTCATATCTCGAATAATTCTCACATCTTCAAACTTCAATAACGCTTGATAGCCACCAATCAAACTTAAGAAATCGGAAATTTTTTCAGCTTCTTTCAAATAACTGATAAAACCTTTTTTGCGCTCTAATAATTTAGCATTTAAATCATATTGATTCATGAGTGCAGTTAAATCTGCTGAATGTTCTTCATATAATGAAAAGATTTCAAGATGATATGAAGAAGTTTCTGGGTTATTAACAGAACCTCCTGCTAGAAATGCACCTCTTAAATAACTTCTTTTACAACAATCTTTTTGTAAAATATCTTTATCTATTTCATGTTTAAACATGCCATCTTGTAAAATACCAAGTTCATCTAATATCTCTTTAGCTTTTACTTTTATTCGACTAATATATATATTATTTTTCTTAAGTTTCATTTTCTTTCTCACTAATAATTCAACTTCAACACCGAAGCATTTTTTTATTAATGAAAATATTCGACGTGCTATCGCTGCATTTTCAGTTTGTACATTTATAACAAATTGCTGATTAGATATGCTTAAATTACCATTCATTCTAATCAAAGCTGAAAGTTCTGCCTTGGCGCAACAATCATCTACTTCAATTCTTGTTAATTCATTTTTCATTTCTGAAGCAAAGCTCACAGCAGATCATCCTTTCTTAGTTTATAAGCACATAAAAATAATGATATGCCAAAAGACATATCATACGTTTTGTATCTATTTCATATTACACGGAATAGCCGGGCGTATCAAGTTTTTAAACTTGAACTTTTTATGTTTTACTTGAAGGCTCTTTAATAACGCCAAATAATATCATCGCTAAACCAATGATTAAAAAAGTAATACCTATCTGCTGATTTGCGATTAAACCTATGAGTAAAAATATACAGCCTATAATCACCATTAATATCTGAACTCTTTTCATGACCCATCACTCCAAATTGAAAACCCTTACATTTATATTACTTGATTTCCATAAAAAAATGAAGCAAATTGACAATCATTCATGCCACATTTGCTTCATGTAATATCATTTTTTAAGTTTGTCTGTTTTCTCTAGACGAAATGATTATTTATCTTTCTTGTATTGAATTGTACTGATTTCTCTTAAGGCAATTTCATAAATGAGTTGTGCCAACACTTTATTGTTATGTCTAATGTATTGATGAGGTGTGATACTCACTAATTCATTATCATGAATACACTGTACACCCATGTCTTTCAACTTCTCACCATCAAATTCAACTTGTTTAGCTTCTTCCTGTTCATATCTTAATAGGATATCTTTATTGAAACGCTCATTTTGACATATAACAAAGTCAATGAATGATGCACCTACATGGTCATGAATCGCTTTAACATGATCACTAACTGAATAACCCGTTGTCTCACCTTTTTGAGTCATAAGGTTACATACATATAGTCTTTCTGCTTCAGTATTAACAATGGCATCTTTAACTTTATTCAAAATTAAATTAGGCATAATACTTGTATATAAAGAACCTGGTCCCATAACGATTAAATCTGCTTCTTCAATCGCATTTATTGCTTCTTTCATCGGTTCAATATCTTGAGGTGTCAAAAATACTTTTTCAATTTTCTTTTCAGTCTTAGGAATATTAGATTCCCCAACAATGATTTCACCATCTGACATAACTGCATTTAACACGACACTTCTCGTTGTGGATGGAATGACTTGCCCTTTAATATTCAATAACTTACTCAATTCTTTTACAGCATGTCCAAAATCATCCGTAATATTTGTCATAGCTGCTAACAATAAATTTCCGATTGAATGACTACCAAGTTCTTCTTCTTCAAAACGATATTGGAATAACTTTTCAAGCATTGGTTCTGTGTCACTAAGTGCTGCTAATACATTTCTGATATCGCCAGGAGCAGGTATATCCATCACATCACGAATTTTACCAGTACTACCGCCATCATCTGCTACAGTTACGATGGCTGTAATATCTATTGGATAATCCTTTAACCCTCTTGCTAATACAGAAAGGCCGGTTCCTCCGCCAATTAAGACGACTTTTAATCTTTTCATGTTCTTGGCTTACTTTCAATATGTGCATCGCGATGTGATGTATACACAACATAGTCAAAGTTCTCTTTAATATCTTCCCCTAAGCGTTTTGCAAGTGCTACAGATCTATGTTGACCACCTGTACAACCAATTGCAATCGTCAATTGAGATTTCCCTTCTTTCTTATAACCAGGCAACATAAACATTAACAGATCACTAAACTTTTTATAAAATGTATTCGTCTCTTTCCATTTCATAACATATTGATAAACTTCATCGTCGAGACCTGTCATAGGTCTTAATTCTTCAACATAATATGGATTTGGCAAAAATCGTACATCAAAGACTATATCTGCATCAATAGGCATACCATGTTTGAAACCAAAGCTCATCACTCTTACTTGAAATGTTGTAGAAGGATCTTCTTCAAATGTTTCTACAAGTTCTTGTTTCAATTCTTTAGGCTTCATTTCAGTCGTATCAATCACAAAGTTACTGATACCTTTAATATCACTTAGTAATGCTCTTTCTCTTTCAATTGCAGATAATAAACTACCTTCCTCACTTAAAGGATGTGTTCTTCTCGTTTCTTTATATCTAGAAATTAATTTTTTATCACTTGCTTCTAAAAAGATAATGTCTACTAAGACTCTTTTCTCACTTTGTATATAATCTAATTCATCTCTTAAATCTCCAAAGAAATCCTTACCTCTTAAATCGATACCAATTGCAACTTTTGATAAAGAAGGATTACCCTGGTCCATTAAATCAACAAATTTTTGCAATAATATAGGCGGTAAATTATCAACACAAAAATATCCTAAATCTTCTAAAGCTTGTAGTGCGACTGATTTACCCGCACCGGACATTCCTGTAACTACAAGAAGCTCATTTTTTACATTAGTTTTGTCGATAGGTTGCATAACAGTTCTCCTTTAACGATCATATATACCTTTATCTTACATGATTACACCATAAAAAACATTAAATAAATGGCCAATACAAGTGTATCTTTCCCGTTATATAAAGGTAGTAATCACTTATGAAATAGAGTTGATTATATTGATGTTACGTTTTCGGGTCGGTAATTTTATTTATCGGCCTGAAAATCCTGTTTTCGGGTCTATAATTATTTTTATCGGCCTGAAAATCCTATTTTCGGGTCTATAATTATTTTTATCGGCCTGAAAACCCTGTTTTCGGGTCTATAATTATTTTTATCGGCCTGAAAATCTCATTTCTGGACCGATAATCACAATCAGCACCCTACCATCCACATAAAAAAAGAGGCGGGACATGTGTCCTCGCCTCTTCACTACTCAAATTATATTAATTGTTCTTCGTCTTCTAATGATTCGATATATGCTTGTGCATTTTGTGCTGCGATACTTCCGTCACCTGTTGCTGTAACGATTTGACGTAAAGTTTTTTCACGAACATCGCCTGCTGCATATACACCTGGCACTTTAGTTTCCATTTCATCATTTGTTTCGATATAGCCATTTTCATTTAAAATACCTAATGATTCAAATGGTTTAGTTAATGGTTTCATACCGATATAGATGAATACACCGTCAGCTTGGTGTTCTGACTCAGATCCGTCTTCAGTTGAAACTAATGTTACTGATCCTACTTTACCATCTTTTTCATTAATTGTTTTTAATGTAGTGTTCCAAATGAAATCAATTTTATCATTTTTAAATGCACGGTCTTGAATGATTTTTTGAGCTCTTAATTCGTCTCTTCTGTGAACAATTGTAACTTTGTCTGCAAATTTAGTTAAGAAAATACCTTCTTCGACAGCTGAATCTCCGCCACCGATTACGTATAAGTTTTTCCCTTTAAAGAATGCACCGTCACATACTGCACAGTAACTTACACCGCGTCCGCCTAATTCTTGTTCACCTGGCACACCTATTTTTTTGTATTCTGCACCAGTTGCAATGATAATTGCACGAGCTGTTAATGTTTTGTCACCCATATTTACAACTTTATAAGAACCTTTATCTTCTATTTCTTTAATGTCACCATATTCATATTTAGCACCAAATTTTTGTGCATGTGTAAACATTTTAGTTGATAAGTCTGGACCTGTTATTAAATCAAAGCCAGGGAAGTTCTCTACATCTTCAGTGTTTGCCATTTGTCCACCTGGCATACCTCGTTCTATCATTACAGTTGATAAATTTGCTCTTGAAGCATACACTGCAGCAGTCATTCCTGCTGGTCCTGCCCCAACTATAATTACATCATAATCTACTTGTGTAGTCATTTATAAACTGCCTCCTCTTATTAATTCAGTAGAATTGTACATCATAATCATTACTATTCATAACTATATGCTCAAAATAGCATTGATCGCTTTATTCAAACGATACGTAGTAATATGAAATGTATCTTTAATCTCTTTTTTAGTTATTTTTTTATTTAACATCTTTAAATAAATATAAATGGATGCTGCAACATAATGTTCAACTTGTTCAATCGATTCATTATCTGCAATGAGCATTTCTGCATGTTCAATCCATGATACAAAAATCTCTTTTCCATATTTCTGATATATGGATTGTTCGATAAGCTTCATACCTTTATCAATAAAGCCTAACTTATTTAAGTGTAAATCTTGAAAAGTATACGTTATATATAACCTTTCATAGTCTGGTAAACTTTCTAGAACTTCCCATATTTCATGAGACATAACGAGTTCTCTATGTTTCATATATCCTAATAAAAATATGCCATATAATCTATATCGATAGTCTTCGTCTTTTAATAAAGGTAATACATGACGATCTAACATATCTTTTAGTTCGTCAATTTTCCAAGGTGGCAATTGACTATGATATTGTACACTATCTTCAAATCTTTGCCAATGTCTTTTCGCTTCATCTAAATAACCTAAATGATAGAAGTTGTAACTTAAGGCGTGGTGTAGTTGTGGCGTAGCAGCTTGTGCTTTTTTTAGAAGAGGCACTAATAATTGATTAGAAGGTTTATGCTTTCCTAAATAGCTTAGAACAACACCCAATTTAAAAGATTCTTCATCGTTAATAGGATGTAATTTACTTAATTGATTCAGATATTGCTCATAACGTTCTATCTGTTGCGTGTTATAAAGCAATAATGTCATATGACATAAAGCGTAAATATCAGAAGGATTATCTTCCAATATCGTTTGTAATAATATCTCCGCTTCGTCATATTGACTATTGTATAACATAGACATCGCTTTTAAATTCATAATATGCTTATCTTCTTGTATTTTAGCACGTTGTCTATCAATATATTCATTCGCTTCTTGTAACCTACCATGTGAAAATAAGTATTGAAAAATATGTTGAATAACAAATCTTTCCGCTTCTTCTTCCACAATTGTTTGATCATCATACTTTACTTCAAACATTTGAATCATTTCTTCAAAATAATCTTGGTCGTCCTCTTCTGTTACATACCTTAAACCAAATAAAAATGCTTTATTAGGTTCATTCGTCTTTATATACATTTGACTTAAATAAAAATAATAATCCGTTACAAAATTTTCTTTCACAATTTGATTGAACATCATTTCTTCTGCTTCGGTATTTTTATTCAGCTCTACAAGACATTCAGCATAAGGCGGTATAATAACAAAATCATTAGGTGATAGTTCAAGCGCTTTTTTAAATAAAGACTCGGCATATCCGAAATCTTGTTCTCTCATTTTTTCCATTGCTTTATGATAATAGAAGTCTTTATCAAACTTTACGTGTATGACATTTGAATTTTCTCCCAACGACTGACTCACCGCCTTTTTTTAAGTTCCATAGGATTGCCATATGCCATCATATCATCAGGTACATCTTTCATCACGATTGTACCACTTGCTATAACAGCATTATCACCTATACTCACGCCTGCAAGTATAGTGGCATTTGCACCAACTAATACATTATCTCCAATGTTTACACGGCCAATTCTATATTCTTCGACTAAATATTCATGACATAGAATGGTTGCATTATATCCTATTACACAGTTTTTACCGATAGTTATAAGTTCAGGATACATAATATCAGGCGTTGCTTTAAATGCAAAAGCTGTCTTTTGTCCAATTTTCATCTTAAGCCCTTTTCTGTATAGAAAATGTTTCCATTTAACACTCGGTAAATATCTACTAATTTCAATGATAATAACATTTTTAAATACTTTTATAAAACGTACTGTTTCATACATTTTCCATAATGGATTCTCACCATCTACTTTTTTAGTCTTTAATGCTCTCACGTAAACACTTCTTTCACATTAGTTATGATAATAACCTTTAACATCTCTGAATTTTTTCGGATTATAACGTACTCTTCTATATATAATACAAGCAATAGAAACAACAATAATTACAATAGAGATAACTTGAGCAATTCTTAAATGTTCAGTAAGCATCAAGCTATCCGTTCTTAAACCTTCTATATAGAATCTACCAATTGAATAATAAATTAAATAAGCAAAGAATGTCTCCCCAATTTTCAATTGAGGTCTAATGAGTAATAAAATGACAAAGCCGATTATATTCCAAATAGATTCATATAAGAATGTTGGTTGGTAATAAATACCATCTATTTGCATATGGTTAATGATAAATTCAGGTATATGTAAATTTTCAAGGAAACTACGTGAAACAGGTCCACCGTGAGCTTCTTGATTCATAAAGTTACCCCATCTACCAATCGCTTGTGCTAAAATAATACTTGGCGCAACAATATCAACCATTTGGAAGAATGATAAATTCTTTTTACGACATATGATGAAACCTGTTAAAAAGGCACCAATCAATCCACCATGAATAGCTATACCACCATTCATAATAAGTGGTATCTCTGCTAAATGTTGACTGTAATAATCCCATTCAAACGCTACGTAATAAATACGTGCACAGATAATTGCCATTACGACACACCATATAATTAAATCTATAAGTGATTCTTCTTTTATTCCAACTTTTTTAGCAGTTCTTTGTGCGATAAGATATCCAATTAATATACCTGAAGCTATGATAATACCATACCATCTTATTGCTAGCGGCCCTAATTGTATGGCTACGGGATCAATGCCTAACACTTCCATTATTCATTCTCCTTACGTGCATTTTTCAAAATTTCTGCATTAAGACGATTATTAAACTCTTCAGCAGTATTAATACCCATATTATTTAAACGGTAGTTCATTGCAGCAACTTCAATGATGACTGCTAAGTTTCTACCAGGTCTAACAGGAATTGTCTTTTTAGTTATTTTTGAATCTAATATTTTTAAAGTTTCTTCATTCAATCCAACTCTGTCATATATTTTTTCTTTGTTCCATGTTTCTAAATTGATGTTTAACTTGATTCTTTTCTCCATCAAGATAGATCCCGCACCAAATAAAGTCATAACATTAATAATACCAAGACCTCGTATTTCAAGTAAATGTTCGATGATCTTAGGTGCTTTACCAATTAATTCATTTTTATTGATTTCTTTAATTTCAACATTATCATCAGCAACAAGTCTGTGACCTCGTTTAACAAGTTCTAATGCAGTTTCACTTTTACCGACACCACTATCACCAGTAATTAATACACCTACACCGTAAACATCTACGAGTACGCCATGTAATGATGTTTCAGGTGCTAGTTCACGTTCTAAATATCCGGTTACTTGCCCCATCAATTTAGTTGTTGAAGACTCACTTTTTAAAAGTGGTGTATTGCTTTCATTACAACTTTGAATGAGTTCTTCTGGTGCATCTAGGCCTCGTGTGATAATGATAGCTGGTGTTTCGGGTCTACACAATTTAGCCATTCTACCTTTTTTCTCTTCATCAGGCAACAAATTATAAAATGACAACTCAGTTGTGCCTAATACTTGAATTCTATCTGATGAATAATGTGAAAAATACCCAGCCATTTCTAGACCAGGACGTGATATATCTGTTTCTGTTACTTTACGATGTAAGCCATTTTTCCCGGCAATAACTTCCAAATTAAATTGCTCTATTAATTTACTACTTGATATCATAGGGTTCACCTCTAGGTTAATATATGTTAATTCTAATGAACTTTAACCTTAACTGCAATCATTATCAATATTACAACAGTTTCAGCAAATATAAAAACCCTAGAAACTTTTTATCGTTTCTAGGGTTTAAAATTAAATATCTTTGTTTTGGTCGTTATTTTTGTTGAAATTTCTAATGATATTTCTTAATGATTCATCTAATTGTTGAATAGGATCTTGACCTGATCCTTCATTATCCTTAAACTGCTTTTCAAATTCAGTTTTACCTGATTTGGCAGTTGTCTTAAATTTATCTAATAAGTCTTCAAATAAATTTTCTACATTTTCTTTAGATTTCTTATCAAAAGGTGATGATGATTTTTGATTATTCGATGTTGCATCAAGTAACTTCACCGCTTCATCAACAGTAATTTTCCCACCTTCAATAAGGTCTAAAATTTTTAATTGTACTTCGTTCATAAATAACCCCTCCTGGTTTATGATCGATCTCGTTCTAAAATTGGTTTTAAATATTTACCAGTATAAGATGCTTCTACTTCAACAATGTCTTCTGGTGTTCCAGTAGCAATTATTTCACCGCCACCATCTCCACCTTCTGGACCTAAATCTATAATATAGTCTGCTGTTTTAATGACATCTAAATTATGTTCAATAATGATAACAGAGTCGCCATTTTCAACGAGTCTATTTAACACACTTAATAAACGCTTAATATCATCTACATGTAAACCTGTTGTTGGTTCATCAAGTATATATAAAGACTTACCATTAGATCGTCTATGAAGTTCTGAAGCAAGTTTCACACGTTGTGCTTCACCGCCTGATAAAGTTGTTGCAGGTTGACCTAGTTTAACATATCCTAAACCAACATCTACTATTGTTTTTAATTTTCTATTTATCTTAGGTAAACTTTCGAAAAAGTGATAAGCATCTTCTACTGTCATTTCTAATACATCAGAAATACTTTTTCCTTTATAAGTTACTTCTAATGTTTCTCTATTATAACGTTTTCCATCGCAAACTTCACATGGTACGTATACATCTGGTAAGAAATGCATTTCAATTTTAATGATTCCGTCACCTTTACAAGCTTCACAACGGCCACCTTTAACATTAAAACTGAATCTTCCTTTTTGATAGCCTCTCACTTTTGCCTCATTCGTTTGGCTAAATACATCTCTAATATCATCAAATACGCCTGTATAAGTTGCAGGGTTTGAACGTGGCGTTCTACCAATTGGTGATTGGTCAATATCTATAATTTTTTCAATTTCATTTACACCTTTTATAGATTTATGTTCACCTGGTTTTGTTTTCGTGTTATACAATTGTTTTTGCAAACCTTTGTATAATACTTCATTTACTAATGAACTTTTACCAGAACCTGAAACACCTGTTACACATGTCATAACTGATAATGGGAAGTCTACATCGACATTTTTCAAGTTATTACTTGTCGCACCTTTAACAGATATTTTACGTTTCGTGATTTTTCTTCGTTTAGACGGTACAAAGACTTTCTCTTTACCACTTAAGTATTTACCTGTTAAAGATTGTTCATTTGCCATAACTTCTTCAGGTGTACCACTCGCAACTACTTCACCACCATGTACACCTGCTTTTGGACCTATATCAATTAAATAATCCGCCGCTTTCATCGTGTCTTCATCATGTTCAACGACAATTAATGTATTACCCATATCTCTCATAGATTTCAATGTATCAATTAATCGATCATTGTCTCTTTGATGTAAACCGATAGAAGGCTCATCTAGCACATATAACACACCTGATAATCTAGAACCAATTTGAGTTGCCAGTCTGATACGTTGTGCTTCCCCACCAGATAATGTACCTGATGCTCGATTGAGTGTTAAATATTCTAAACCTACATTATTTAAGAAAGATAATCTTTCATGTATTTCTTTTAAGATGAGCTTCGCAATTTTACGTTCTGTTTCATCTAAATCTAGATTATCAAAATGTTTGATTGCATTATAAATTGAATATCTGACTACTTCACCGATATGTTGGCCATCTACTTTGACAGAAAGTACTTTTTCATTTAAACGATAACCATCACATGTTTCACAAGTTTTTTCTACCATGTATTTTTGCATCACTTCTCTAACGTATTCAGATGGTGAATCATGGTAACGACGTTCAATATTATTCAGTACACCTTCAAAAGCCATCGTTCTCTTTCTTTCTGTTTTAACGCCATAATCTTGATTGAATTTAAATTCTATTTCATCATCATGACCTCTTAAGACGATGTTCTTTTCTTTTTTCGTTAATTTATTAAATGGTTTATCCATGTCAATATTAAAATGTTCACAAGCTTGTTTCAATAAAGTTGGATAATAATTAGAACTGATTGGCTGCCATGGTAAAATTGCACCTTCATTTAAACTTAAAGTCTTATCTGGCACAACCAAATCAATATCTACAGTTAGTTTACTTCCTAATCCATCACAAGATGGACAAGCACCAAATGGATTGTTAAATGAGAACATTCTAGGTTCTAATTGATCTACTGAGAAACCACAAATAGGACAAGCATGGTGTTCAGAAAATTTAATTTCATCACCATCAATAATATCAGCAACTGCATTACCATCAGCTAATTCTAGCGCTGTTTGTAATGAATCAGCTAACCTCGCTTCAATACCTGGTTTAATGACAAGTCTATCAATCACGACATCAATAGAATGATTTTGATTTTTGTTTAAATCTGGAACATCATCTACATCTAAAATATCGCCATCTACTTTTAACCTTGCATAGCCTTTTTTAGCAATGTCTTCGATTAATTTCTTATGTGTACCTTTACGTCCTGAAACGATTGGTGAAAGAATTTGTATTTTTGTTCTTTCTTCTAACTCCATGACTTGATCGACCATTTGTTGAACCGTTTGTGATTTAATTTCAATACCATGGTTTGGACATATTGGTCTTCCAACTCTCGCATATAATAATCTTAAATAATCATATATTTCAGTTACGGTAGCAACAGTTGATCTTGGGTTTTTACTTGTTGTCTTTTGATCGATTGATATCGCTGGAGAAAGACCATCAATTAAATCTACATCTGGTTTGTCCATCTGTCCTAAAAATTGTCTCGCATATGCACTTAATGATTCTACATATCTTCTTTGACCTTCTGCATATATCGTATCAAATGCTAAAGACGACTTTCCTGAACCAGATAAACCAGTCATAACAACAAGTTGATCTTTAGGTATTTCTATATCTATATCTTTTAAATTATGTGCTCTTGCACCTTTTACGATGATGGATTTGTTTTTCATCTCAGTCACCTTTCTGCTTTTAGTTCAAATAATATATCTCTTAGTTCAGATGCACGCTCGAAATCTAAATCTTTCGCAGCATCTTTCATTTCTTTTTCTATGCGCTCAATTGTCTTTTCTCTTTCTTTTTTCGTAAGTTTCTTAGGCGCTTTTTTAGTATCTTTTTCGGTTACTTCATCCGTTTCTACTGTTGCTGATATGACATCACGTATTTTCTTATTAATTGTTTGTGGTGTTATATTGTGTTCTTCATTGTACGCTTCTTGAGTAGCACGTCTTCTACTTGTTTCATCTAATGCTGTTCTCATAGAATCTGTAATTTTATCAGCATACATAATAACTTTACCTTTATCATTACGTGCAGCTCGACCAATCGTTTGAATCAACGAACGCTCTGATCTCAAGAAACCTTCTTTATCTGCATCTAAAATCGTCACAAGCGAAACTTCTGGGATATCTAAACCTTCTCTTAGTAAGTTAATCCCAACTAATACATCATAAACACCCATTCTTAAGTCTCTAATGATTTCTATTCTTTCTAATGTTTTTATTTCTGAGTGTAAATAATTCACTTTAATGCCGGCTTCTTTTAAATAAGTCGTTAAATCTTCACTCATTTTTTTAGTTAATGTTGTAATTAATACACGTTCATTTCTTTCTATTCTTTCATTAATTTCAGCCATTAAATCATCTATTTGATTTTCACTTGGTCTGACTTCAACAATCGGATCTAACAAACCAGTTGGACGAATAATTTGTTCGACCATTTCATCAGTATGTTCAATTTCATATGGTCCCGGTGTTGCTGAAACATAAACCAACTGTTTCGTTTTTTCTTCAAATTCTTCAAATTTAAGCGGTCTATTATCTAAAGCACTTGGTAGTCTAAAACCATGTTCTACTAAAACATTTTTTCTCGCTTGGTCACCATTATACATGCCTCTAATTTGAGGAAGTGTTACATGAGATTCATCAATCATCACTAACCAATCATCACCAAAGTAATCTAATAAAGTATATGGTGTAGAACCTTTTGGTCGTAACGTTAAATGTACAGAATAGTTCTCAATGCCTGAACAAAAACCCATTTCTCTCATCATTTCTAAATCATAATTCGTTCTTTGTTCAAGTCGTTGAGCTTCTAAAAGTTTATTTTCTTTTCGAAGTTCTGCCAATCGTTCTTCAAGTTCTTTCTCAATACGCTCAATCGCAACTTTCATTTTTTCTTCACGTGTTACGAAGTGAGATGCGGGATAAAATAGAAAATGTTCTCTTTCAGCAATAACTTCGCCTGTTAAGTAATTCACTTCTCGAATTCTATCGATTTCATCTCCAAAGAACTCCACTCTGACACATAGTTCATCACGTGATGCTGGAAATATTTCTACAACATCTCCTCTAACTCTAAATGTCCCACGTCTAAAATCTATATCATTACGTGAATATTGGTTATCAACAAGCTTTCTTAACAGTTCATTACGTTCCATTTCCATACCAACACGTGTACTTACAACTAAATCTTTATATTCTTCTGGATTACCTAAACCATAAATACAGCTGACACTCGCAATAACGATAACATCATCTCGTTCAAACAATGCACTAGTAGCTGAATGTCGAAGTTTATCAATTTCATCATTTATAGAGGCATCCTTTTCAATAAAAGTATCCGTTTGAGGTACATATGCTTCAGGTTGATAATAATCATAATAACTTACGAAATATTCCACTCTATTCTCAGGAAAGAATTCTTTAAACTCACTATATAGCTGTCCAGCCAACGTTTTATTATGTGCAATGATCAATGTTGGTTTACCGACTTCTTTAATGACATTACTCATCGTAAACGTTTTACCTGTACCTGTCGCACCTAGTAAAGTTTGATGTCTCTTGCCATCATTAATGCCTTTTACAAGAGATTTAATCGCTTCTGGCTGATCACCTTGCGGAGAGTAGTCAGAATGTATTTTAAAAGGAAAATGTTGCATAGGAACCTCCTCATTTTCTGTAATATATATATTTATTTTATCAAAAATTTGTAAAAATGACCAAACATTTGTTCGTTAATTTTAAAATTACATACAAATAAGAGGAAAAATCTAAATGATTATTCCTCTTATCTATCTTGATTCAATTTTATCTATTTTAAGTGTATCTACTATATAAAAGCCAGCTACTAAACTCAATACATCTAACAACATAATGAGCTCATTATTAAAAAAGCCTTTATAAACCGAAACACCAATTATAATACTGGATACAAGTAAACCAATCCATTTATTTTGAGCAATTTGCGTGAAAATAATAACCATTAAACAAGGAAGAAACAAAGCTAGAATCGGCCAAATCATTCAATTCACTAACTCCTTTTTGTTTCACGTTTCTCAAGTATCGTCATTGTTATCTCTCTTAACTCTGAACGTGGTATAAATTTTTCTTGTAACATATCAGGTATAATATGTTGAATAAAATCTTGTACAGATGCTAAATGATCAAATTGCATGATGGTTTCCAATGAACTTTCATAAATTTCGAAGAATAAAGGTTCTGGATTTCTCTTCTGAATTTCACCAAAAGATTCATACAATAAATCAATTTTATCAGCAACACTTAATATTTGCCCTTCTATACTATCATCTTTACCCTCTTGTAGTCTATGTCTATATATATCTTGATATTGCTCAGGAAATTCTTCTGTTATAAATTTATCGATCATCTCTTCTTCAACTTGAGAGAATAATTTTTTAATTTCATAAGACGCATATTTTACAGGTGTCTTAATGTCACCTGTAAATATTTCAGGATAATCATGGTTCAAAGCTTTTTCATAAACAAGTTTCCAGTCTATTTCTTGACCATTTTGTTCTTCTACTGTTGCTAAATATTGCGCTATTTTCGTTACTTTAAAGGAATGAGCTGCGACATTATGGTCTTGATATTTAAATTTACCTGGACATCTTACTAATTTCTCTAAATCAGACAAACTTTTAAAATATTGATGTACCCCCATTAAATTTCCTCCTTAACTTGTGTAACTAAGTTGTTTAGTGTCTTTTCAGATAATTCACCTAAATACACTTTTTTGATTTCGCCATTTTTATCTACAAATAAAGTTGTAGGTATATTATACGATTTGAACTTTTCAAGAAAATCATCTTGCGCAACGTAAACATCATAATTCACATTTACATCGTCCATTAATTGTTTAGCTGGTTTTCGTTTATCTTTAACATTTAAACCAACTAATTCGACACCTTTATCCTCGTGCTTTGCATATTTTACAAGTTCAGGCATTTCTCGTTTGCAAGGGTCACACCAAGAGGCAAATAAATTAATAACTGTAATATCATTTTTAGTTGTTACCTCTTTTAATTGTTTTGATTTTTCAGATGAAAAAACATTCACAGTTTCATTATTTACATTCATGCCTGTAGCTGGATGACTGTTTTGAAACGACTGCTTCCCTTGTTGCTCTTTAAACTGTTCGTTCGTTTGAAACTTATTGATATCCATTACTTTATAAACGCTGACGCTAATAATCAATAACAAAAGTATAACTAATATGATTTTTAACCTTTTTTTCATGTTTTCAAACCTCTACACTAACATTTACGTTTATTATATCAACTATAATGATAAAAAAAAGCAAATAGTTAAAATTCTTAAACTGAATTAACTACTTGCTTATTTATTAAATTTCTATAAATACTAATGAATATAATTATATGAACCAGCTGCTGATGCTGAAATTGTACGTGAAGATACAACGCCTACACCTTGGTAGTTCATTTCAGAAACTTGAATTGAACCATCTGCATTCACTTTATCTACATAAGCTACATGTCCATATCCACCAGCAGTTGATTGTAAAATTGAACCAGCTGATGGGCTGTTGTTTACTGTGTAACCAGCTTGAGCTGCTGCATTAGCCCAGTTGTTAGCATTACCCCAAGTATTACCTAAATCTGGACGTTTACTAAATGCATAGTACGTACATTGCCCAGAAGTGTATAAATTACTTCCGCCACCAGAATTTGGTCGGCTGTATGAAACAGGTTCTGTATATTGTGTTGATTGACTGTGATTAAATGTCGGTGCAACATAAGCAACTGAGTCTTCACTATTGTAAACATTACCATATGATGTTTGTTCAAATACGTATCTTAATAATGAATCTTCTTGAGCAGGAGATTCAGGTGCACTAACTGTCAAACTAGTAGGTTCAGCAGTTGGTTCTGAAGTTTCTGCTGCAACTTTTAATTCATCACCTACTAAAATTAGATCTGAAGATAAATTATTCCATTCTTTTAAGTCTGATACATTAACATCAAATTTTTCAGCTATTTTGTTAAGTGTATCACCATCTTGAATTGTATAGATGTTATCTTCTAATACCTTTAATGTTTGTCCAACCTTAACATTTACGTCGATGTTATTTAAAGATTTAATTTCAGATACTGATGTTCCATATTCTTCTGCAATATTCTCTAATGATTGTCCTTCTTTTACTTTAATATCAGCTGCATAGGCAGATGAATTTGCTAAAGTTGTTAAAGCAGTTACAGATGCTAATGTAATGAAAGTCTTCTTCATGATGAAATATCCTCCCGAAGTGTATGTATTTACATTTATATTTTTAATTTATATGATGTCCCTCAATTAATACTGGAAATAATATAGCACAATATCTTTCTCAATATTGTATTGTTACAAATCTGTAATATAAACGTTAACATTCTATAATTTTATAGATAAAAATGTTACTAAAGACTGTCAAGTAGACATTTAAAAAGACAATGTTAATTATTTATACACAATTAACATCGTCATTTCGATTTATCAATATTCAATTAAAATACTTATGTTTTAAAAAATAAAATTTCCAATTTGTATGCAAAATGAATATAAATGATTATTTTTGTTTAGCTAACCATTTAGCAACTTCTTTTGCATCTTTTTCATCTACAACTTTGCTTGGCATATTGCCTTTACCTTCGTTGATAATTTTTTCAATATCAGACTCAGACATTTTGGCACCGACTTTTTTAAGTGATGGTCCAGATGCACCATCTAAATCTTTACCATGACATCCTACGCAAGAATTGTTTTTAAAGATTTTTTCCCCTTGTGAACTGTATTCTTCTTTGCTGCTATCATCGCTTGATTGTCCACATCCTGCAAATACTAACGATGATAATGCTATTACAGAAATCATGCCCATTTTGATTTTCATGTATAACACTCCATTCATTTTATTATCAACTATATTTTACCATGTAAACCATCGTCTGACATCATTTTGTTCAATAATTCACAATTTAAATTATCATAAAAGAAGCTAGGATATTAAAAATCATCCTAGCCTCTTACTTTAAATTATTTTTCATTAATTTGACTTCTTAAATATGCATCGATAAATGGATCTAAGTCGCCATCCATAACTGCATTCGTATTACCTGTTTCTTCATTAGTTCTATGATCTTTAACCATAGCATATGGATGAAATACGTATGAACGTATTTGACTACCCCATCCAATTTCTTTTTGTTCGCCTCTAATTTCATCTAAAGCTGCTGCTTGTTCTTCAAGTTCTTTTTGGTAGAGTTTAGCTTTTAACATTTTCATAGCTTGTTCTCTATTTTTAATTTGTGATCTTTCGTTTTGACATGTTACGACGATACCAGTTGGTTGGTGTGTAATTCGAACAGCTGAATCAGTTGTGTTGACGTGCTGTCCACCTGCACCAGATGCTCTATAAGTATCGACTGTAATGTCTTCAGAATTAACTTCTATTTCTATTTTTTCATTATTAAATTCAGGTGTTACATCACAAGATACAAATGATGTATGACGTCTTCCTGATGAATCGAATGGCGAAATACGCACTAATCTATGGACACCTTTTTCAGCTTTTAAATATCCATATGCATTATGACCTTTGATAAGAATTGTGACACTTTTAATGCCCGCTTCATCTCCAGCTTGATAATCTAACGTTTCTACTTTGAAGCCTTTTTGTTCTGCGAAACGTTGATACATCCTAAGTAGCATTGAACCCCAATCTTGAGATTCTGTACCACCTGCACCTGGATGCAATTCTAATATAGCGTTGTTTTCATCATGTTCACCATTAAGTAGCAGTTTCAATTCAAATTGATCGATGTCTGTTTGTAACGCTTTTAAATCCTGCTCAAGCATTTCGTACATATCTTCATCATATTCTTCTTGTAACAATTCAACAGTTGTAAGCAAATCTTCAATCTGTTGATCTAAAGTATGAAAATCACCGACTACAGACTTTAATGCATTGTTTTTGTTAATGATGTCTTGTGCTTTATTTTGATCGTCCCAGAATGACGGATCAACCATCATTTCTTCGTATTCTTGAATGTTCGTCTCTTTATTTTCTAAGTCAAAGAGACCCCCTGATATTCATTAATTTTTCATTATTTTTATTTAATGTTTGTCTAATTTCCGTTAATTCCATAAAATTACTCCTTTATGCTTGACCATGACAGTTTTTATATTTCTTACCACTACCACATGGACATGGATCATTTCGGCCAACTTGTTCATCTTTTACGATTGGTTTTGGTTTAACTTTTTCTTTACCATCGTTTGCACTCACATGTTTAGCTTCACCTATTTCAACTTGTTCACGTTCAACTTGTTCGCCACGATCAATTGTTGATTTAAGAATGTATTTACTTACTTCATCTTCTATTTCATTCAACATTGTTTCAAATAAATCCAAACCTTCATTTTGGTACTCTCTAAGTGGATTGATTTGACCATAAGATCTTAAGTGGATACCTGTACGTAATTGATCCATTGTATCAATATGATCAGTCCATTTACGGTCTATTGTTCTTAACACAATCATACGTTCAAATTCAGACATTTGATCACCAAAGTCTTCTTGTTGAGCATTGTATTGTGTTTTAATTTTTTCTAATACAATTTCTACGATATCTTCATAATCTCTACCACGAATATCATCAACTTTAATTGCACCTTGTGGTAAATATGAATCTTCAATATATTGAACAAGCGCTTCAAAATCAATTTCTTCTTCATTTGTTGCGAAGTGATAGTTCACGCCACGCTCTAATGATGATTTAATCATGTCTTTAACAATGTCTTGTACATCATCTTTTTCGATAATATCATTACGTTCACCGTAAATGATTTCACGTTGTTTTCTAAGTACATCATCGTATTCTAATAAACGTTTACGTGCATCGAAGTTATTACCTTCAACACGTTTTTGAGCAGATTCTACTGCTCTAGAAACCATTTTAGATTCAATTGGTGTATCATCATTCATACCTAATTTACCCATTAAAGATTGCATACGTTCTGATCCGAAACGAACCATCAACTCATCTTGTAATGATAAGTAAAATCTACTTCGACCAACGTCACCTTGACGACCTGAACGTCCTCTTAATTGGTCATCGATACGTCTTGATTCGTGACGTTCTGTACCAATAACAGCTAAACCACCAAGTTCAACAACGCCATCACCAAGCTTGATATCCGTACCACGACCGGCCATGTTTGTTGCAATGGTTACTGCACCTTTTTGACCTGCATTTAAAATAATTTCTGCTTCACGTTCGTGGTTTTTCGCATTCAATACGTTATGTCTAACGCCTTTTTTCTTTAATAGTTGTGAAATATATTCACTTGTTTCAACCGCAACTGTACCTAATAATACTGGTTGACCTTTCTTGTAGAGCTCGATTACATCTTTAACAACTGCATCAAACTTACCTTTTTGAGATGCAAAAATTAAGTCCGCTTCATCTTTACGTTGTATCGGTCTATTTGTTGGAATTTGCGTAACAGTCATATTGTAAATATTTCTGAACTCTTCTTCTTCCGTCTTAGCCGTACCAGTCATACCTGATAATTTGTTATACATTCTAAAGAAGTTTTGGAACGTAATAGATGCCATTGTTTTAGATTCATTTTGAATCTCGAGTCCTTCTTTTGCTTCAATTGCTTGATGCAAGCCGTCAGAGAATCTTCTACCTGGCATTGTACGACCTGTAAATTGGTCGACAATCATAATTTCTCCATCTTCAACAACGTAATCTTTATCTTTAAACATTGTTCTATTTGCTTTTAATGCAATATTAATATGATGCATTAAGTTAACATGTTTCACGTCAAACAGGTTATCAATTTTGAACATACGTTCAGCTTTATCAATACCTTGTTCTGTTAAAGTGATGGCTTTAGTTTTTTCATCATAACTAAAGTCATCTTCACCTTTAAGCATTTTTACAAATACGTTGGCTTGTGTATATAAAGTAGTTGATTTTTCTGCTTCACCAGAAATGATAAGTGGTGTTCTCGCTTCGTCAATTAAAATTGAGTCAACCTCATCAATGATGGCAAAATTAAGAGGTCTCATAACACGGTCTTTTTTATACGTAACCATGTTGTCTCTTAAATAATCAAATCCAAGTTCATTGTTTGTACTATACGTGATGTCCGCTGCATATGCTTCACGTTTTTGATCCGTATCCATTGAATTCAAATTAAGTCCAACTGATAAACCTAAGAAATTATATAATTGCGCCATTTCTTCACTTTGTGAACTTGATAGATATTCATTGACTGTAACAACATGAACGCCTCTACCTGTTAACGCATTTAAATAAACTGGCATTGTTGCTGTTAATGTTTTACCTTCACCAGTTTTCATTTCTGAAATATCACCACGATGAATGGCAATACCACCCATTATTTGTACTTTAAATGGTGTCATATTAAATACCCTAGTAGATGCTTCTCTTACGATTGCATATGCTTCAGGTAAAATTTTGTCTAAATATTTTTCTTGCTTTTTATAATCTTCTATTTCTGACAATTCTTTTTTGAATTGTTCTGTTTTCTCTCTTAATTGATCATCTGTTAATTTAGCAATTTCATCTTCTAAATTGATGACTTGGTCTGCTAATTTTCCGAGTGATTTAACAACTCGTTTGTTACCATCAGCTATTTTTGATAAAAAACCCATTTTGTTCTCTCCTTCAACTAGAAAACTAGTAATCTTACAACAATATATCATAACACGTTTATATCTCTTTTTACACTATTTAAGATTACCACCTCTGTACATGAAAAGCTATCAATAGCCAAAGAAACTGGTGCAGAAATTCTGCACCAGTTCGTGTGAATCATTTTTATTGTATTGAAGTTTCAATTAATCCATATTTACCATCTTTACGTTTATAAACGATGCTTGTTTCATCTGTTTCTGCATCAGTAAAGATGTAAAAATCATGTCCTAGTAAGTTCATTTGTAATACTGCTTCTTCAGAATCCATTGGTTTCAATGCAAATTGCTTAGAACGAATGATTTCAATTTCATTATCGCTATCATTCTCTTCAACTTCTTCAGGAGCAGCTGAATCTGCACTTACTACAAAGACATCTTTATCTCGCCCTTTATCGCGATACTTTCTATTAACCTTAGTTTTGTACTTACGTACTTGTCTTTCGAGTTTGTTAGTTATTAAGTCGATTCCAGCATATAAATCTTCATGTCTTTCTTCAGCTCTCAAAGTAACATCTTTCAACGGAATAGTTACTTCAATTTTACTTCTAGAATCCTGATAAGTTTTGATTTTAACGTGGGCTATCGCCTCTGGGACATTAGTAAAATATCTTTCTAGTTTACTTACTTTGTCCTCAATATAATTTCTTATCGGATCAGTCACTGTGATGTTTTCCCCATGAATTTCAAATCTGATCATAAAACACCGACTCCTTTAACGCTCAATTTCTCTTGTGTTTCTTCCTACTTATATTTTATCATTATTTACCGCTCTTGCAAATGTTAAGGCATCTATTTTTCTGATTTTTCTAATAAATAAAAGTTCCGCTAATCGATGCATTGTTAACCCTGTTGTATAAATATCATCTACGAGTAATATTCTCTTATTTTCAAAGTCTATATCTTTATTTATTTTAAATGGATTATGCTGAGATGACCTTTCAATTTTAGTTAATTCAGATTGCTTTTTCCTTTCTTCAGTTTCAAAAACTTGTATATATTTAATTTTATGATTATCCAACACTGTTGTTACATGATCGAATGTACGCTGCTCTAACTTATTAGGATGAATGGGTGCCGGAATAACGTAATCATATCGCTTAAATAATTTAAGTGGTAATTGAAATACTTGATTGAGCGCAACATCTCCATTTAACTTATATTGTTGTATAAGCGCTTTGACAAGACCATCATAGTCATAAAGCGTATAAAGTTGATTAATCAATGGATACTTATTCGAAAGCCACTGGCAATCTAAACAAGCATCCTCTTCTTCAGACATTATTTTTAAGCATTTTTTGCATCGTCTTGTTTGATGATTAAATGTTAATTGATTTGCACATTGCTCACATATTATAGATTGCTTTGAAAATAGATTTAACAAATCGATTACTTCATTTATATTATTTTGACAAATTAAACATTTATTCAAATTAACCATCCTTTCTCGCGTGCTAAATCATTCATTTCTATAATTTCACGTTTCGCTTGTATCATATTTCGTGTGATACCTTCGTGATAACACAATACCTTGCCAGTCGGACAAGATAATTTTCGACCAACACGTCCTGCAATTTGAATGATGGCACTACTTGTAAACTTCTCTGTATGCACGATGACGACATCTAATTTTTCTAACGTAACGCCTCTTTCTAATATTGTCGTCGTTAACATAATGTCTATTTCATCATTTCTTAAACGCGTCACCTTTTCATGCCTCATCACATCATGACTAGATACATATTCAATTTTTGAAAAGTAACATTGAAACACTTTAAATATTTGTTCCATATAATGAATATTATGAAAGAAGACAAATGTTTTTCTATTTTGTTCTATTTGGGATTTAAGAAACGTAAGTAACTTCTGATTGAGTTTATTTTCTTTAATGATATTAAATTGAAATTCTGGAACTGGTAATGGGTGTTTATGATATCTTGCGGGGAGTTTGATAATCTGATTATGATTAAATTTAGAAAGGAGTTGCTTGTTAGGCGTCGCTGTTAAATAAATATGACTAGATTGCACTGAAGAAGCTTTTCGAATGGTATGCATCAGTTGATTATCCATTTCTAACGGAAATGCATCTACTTCATCAACAATGACCACATTAAAGTGTCCATCATAGCGCATAAGTTGATGAACTGTCGATACGACAAATGAACTATTAAACTGCGCGAACTGACCTTCATACATTAAATCAATTTGCTCCTCTTTAAATGCGTTTATCAGTCTTAAGTAAACTTCTTTCACGACATCTACTCTTGGTGAAACAACTGCAACATTCATACCCGATTTTCGAGCTTTTGATATACCTTCAAATATCATTTCTGTCTTCCCTGCTCCTGTCACAGCATGGAGTAATAAATGTTCTTGCTTTAAAATAGCGTCTTTAATTTTAGAGGATGCAAGTTGTTGCTGTTCACTCAATTCAAAATCCAACTGATAATGATATTCTGATGCTTCATGCAAGCTCTCAATGAAATAAATGTCTTTACAACTTTGAACTTTACCAAGTGCAATACAATATCTACAATAGGTTGTTTCTTGCTCGCAATGGTGGCAAAAATACTGATAAAACAATGATTGATCTTTGTTACCACACTGATTACAAATATATTTACCTTGAATAAAAGACACGCCAGGTTTACTGTCTTTAACTTTTTCAGTCGTTACTTCATTTAAATCTCGGCATATTCGTCCGTATAATTTCATTCTAACCTCCATAAAAAAAGCACAAAAAGCCGAAGCTTTTTGTGCTGTAGTTATATTATATACTTAAATCTAATTCGGTCGTTGTGAATCCTAAACCTAATGAACCTTCTCCTAAATGCGTTCCGATTACTGGTCCAAAATAACTCATAATAATTTGTGCATCAGGGAATTGTTCTTCAACTTGCGCTTTCCAGGAAAGTGCAGTTTCTTTATCGTTTCCTTCAATAATAACAATAGATAAGTTTTTAGAACCTTCAACTTCTTGAGCTAATTGTTCTTCAATACGTTTCATTGCTCTTTTCTTTGTTCTCACTTTATCGTAAGGGACAATTTTCGTATCAACGAAGTGTAGTAATGGTTTCACTTGTAACATCGTGCCGACTAATGCTTGTGCACTATTTAAGCGACCGCCTTTTTTCAAGTTATTTAAATCATCTACTATAAAATATGCATTTGTATTTTGTTTCATATTCTCTAATTGTTCTAGGATGTTATCAATAACTGTCATACCTTGTTCAATAAGTTGAGCTGCTTTTAAAGCATAGAAACCTTGTACTGAACAAGAGATTTCAGAATCAAATGCATGAACGTTTATACCTTCTACCATATCGTTTAACGTCACAGCTGTTTGATATGTACCACTTATACCACTTGATAAGTGAACTGCAATCACATCTGTATATCCTTCGTCTTTCAAACTCTCAAGTAATTCCACATATTGACCCATAGCTGGTTGAGATGTCGTCGGTAATTGTTTTTCATTTCTCATTCTTTTATAGAAATCTTCTGTACTTATCTCTGACAATTCTTTATAAACTTCATCATCAAATATAACATTTAAGGCAATCGTTCTAATGTTATATTTATCTATATATGCTTGATCTAAATATGCTGTTGAATCTGTTATAACAGCAATCTTCATAAAGTTATCCTCCTTGATTCTCTTCCATACTCATCATATCTAATTCTTGGTTATTTGAAAAGAAGTTTATGAACTAAATTGCTGCCTGTGCCATTTTAGAAAATTTATATGTGCCGTCCTTTTTAACAAGCGTCACAACTTCGTTAAAAGTCTTTTTCTCATCTTTACTACCATTCTTAGGGTGAGCTGTCGTTTCTACATTATAGAATACAACAACTTGATCTTTTTTCTGTTCTAAAAACTTAATATTGGATATTTTTTTATCGAATTTATAACTTTTAAGTGTATCTTTTAACACTTTTTCTTCTTCTTTAACGTCTAGTTGTTTTGAATCTGTGTCGATTGTTTTAATGTAAGCTTCTACATCACCATCATTTAAAGACTTTCTATTTTTTTCAATAGCTTCTTTGACTGCTTTTTCAGTATCTTTATTTACTTGAATCGTATCTTTTGGATTTCCTTTTTCATCTAATAGTACACCTTGACTATCATCCACTTTGTCCGTCGTTTGCTTTTCTTCTTTTGATCCACAAGCAGCTAACACGATAGACAACACTAAGCACAACATCAATAATTTATTCTTCAATTCATACAATCCTTTCCCGACTAATTTCAATAGTATATAATAATCGTAACAGATTACGATGTAAAGGGAGAAGTATTAACATGGCAGAAGGACTAATTACAATCAAATCAGCACATGAAACTGAAATTGTCATTAATAAATCGAGATTTATCGCGAGCATTCATCCTGCAGAAACTGAAGAAGAAGCGAAAGCATTCATACAACAAAAGAAAAAAGAACATCATGATGCAACACATAATTGCTCTAGCTATGTTATCGGTCCTACAATGCTTATCCAAAAAGCAAATGATGATGGTGAACCATCAGGAACAGCAGGCGTGCCTATGTTAGAAGTATTAAAAAAACAACAACTCCATAATGTTGTTGTTGTCGTTACAAGATACTTTGGTGGTATTAAATTAGGTGCAGGTGGATTAATACGCGCATACGGAAGTGCAGTCAGCCAAGTTATTAAAGAAGTAGGCAGAATTGTTTTATTAGACGCAATACCATTCGAAGTAACATTAGACTATGATCAAACAGGACGCTTCGAGCACGAATTACAACAAACTGATTATCAACTTGTAGATACTGCTTATACAGACAAAGTTACCTATACTATACATGTGATAGCATCAGAAGAAGAACCATTTATAGATTTCTTAAACGAAGTCAACCAAGGTAAGTACGAATTAAACAAACAAGATATCATCGCGCTACCATTTCCATATAATAAAGAAGAAGAACGCTAATCGACATTAGCGTTCTTTTTTATACTTTGTTCTTGTTAATAAATTTAATATTGGTCTGTAATTTGCATTCACGAGTCCTGTAAATTCTACGATTAATTCTATTGTTATTAATATCATAATAAACATCATTAATACGCCGTATGGTGGTGATAAATAAAGGATGACACTTGATATGCTGAATAATATGGCAATCATATATATTAATATAACAGTTTGCCTATGTGTATAACCTAAATCTAACAATCTATGGTGTAAATGCGATTTATCTGCTTGAACGATAGATTGACGATTATGTAGTCTACGTATTACTGCGAACAACATATCGATAAATGGTACTGCAAGTATAACCATTGGGAAGAATAGCGATATTAACGTAATGTTCTTAAAGCCTAATAGCGATAACACACCGATAATATAACCTAATAGTAATGCCCCACTGTCACCTAAGAATATTTTAGCAGGATGTGAGTTAAATACTAAGAAACCTAATAATGATCCTATTAACACACTACAAATCATCATGATAAAGATATTCTGCTGTAATATTGCGATAAATCCTATTGTTACTAAAGCGATACATGATATGCCTGAAGCTAATCCATCTAGACCATCTATTAAGTTGATTGCATTCATTACTGCAACAACCCAGAAGATTGTCATTGGAATACTAAAGATTCCAAACTCTATTACAACACCAAATGGTAACGTAATAAAATCTAATGTGACGTGGTTAAAAACGACGATTAAAGATACAGCAATTTGACCTGCTAATTTAACAAGTGGTTTCATATCATATAAATCATCCACTAAACCTATAATATAGATGACAATCGCACCTAGTATAATAGGAATTGTTTCATGTTCTACTGGTTTCCCCCACCATAAACCAATGAGAAAAGATATTAAAATGACTGAGCCACCTAATACTGATACGGGTTTAGTATGAACTTTTCTAACGTTTGGCATATCAACTGCACCAATTTTAATAGAAAGAACGATAACTAAAGGTGTTAGTATTAAACTTACAATCATGGTTAGTAATATTAGTTGTAAAGTAAACATTGAGTCACCTTCATTTTGTAATTGCACCGAATTTGATTAAAACATTACTTCTAGAATATCAAAATTTCATTCTACATGCCATAAAAATAATAGTATACCACATTTTTGAAATCAAAGATTTTTGCGTTTAAACTAGCTCTATAAGCAAACATGTGAAAAAAGAAACTTTTTTATCAAAATAACCTGTTATACCGTGACAAAAGCAATCTAATAGATTACAATATCATATGGCTTACTAAATGAAGGATGGTGTTAAATTAAATGATTCAAGCAATTATATTCAATATATCTGTAACTATTGCAGCATTTTATCTATACCATCGAATACAATATAGCGAAACGAGAACTGTGACTTTTTCACAAAATTATATCACCATCTTAATGACAGGTGTTTCAATATTATTAATATCTAATCCTATACAGTATCATGACTATGCATTCTCTTTAAGTTTTATACCTATTCTCTTCTTAGGAAGATTTACTAATTTATTTTATTCTGTTTTAAGTGCCGTAGTTATTGTACTATTTGACATTTTTGTAATGGGTACACCATTTTTTGATGATATCCATTTACTGATTATTGCAATTGTTGTTGGGATGATAGGTCCTTTTCTTAAACAAAGTGATTTCGTGAGTATTCAATTATTGTATTTAATCAGCATTATGATTATTGCGATAACGCTTATCTTTTTAAATCCTGATTCATGGCTCAACGAATGGTTGTTTCTTGTGCCAGTTTCCTTTATCCTAAGTATTATTAGTGCAAGTGTCTATAGAGACATTTGGATCTTGAAAAATTTAATTTCAAGATATGAAAATGAAGAATCCGTTGATTACTTAACAGGTTTAGGAAATGTTAAAGAATTCGATCGTTATTTAAATAAGACGACTGAACAAATAACTGAACAAGACCAATCTATGGCATTATTATTGATTGATATTGATGGATTTAAAGACGTGAACGATGCGTATTCTCATAAGGCTGGAGACGCGGTCTTAAAACAAATGTCGCAATTGTTAATCAACTATTTACCTAAAGATGTTAAAGCTTTTCGTAACGGCGGAGAAGAATTTTCTATTATTCTTGTTGGCGAAACATTAGATAGTGCTATTAAATTAGCTGAAAGTATTAGAGATAGCGTTCAACAATCTACTTTCCATTTACCTAACAAAGAAACAATTAAGCTATCTGTTTCAATTGGTGTAGGCTATTTAAGTGAACAAGATAACAAATCTAAACGCCGCGTATTTAAAGATGCGGATGATATGTTACATGAAGCCAAATTACAAGGTCAAAACAAAGTAATGTTCAATCCAATTATTAAGTTATAAACTGAACATAGAATTGCCTCTAGCAATTCTATGTTTTTTGTTGAATCGTTTTTAATTTGATTATTTACATAAAATTCAATACGAAACTGGAGGTTACTATGGAAGAGATACAAGACTTCACGATTATAGATGAAAATAAAATCATTGATGTTGTCATGACTGCCGGTCGCATACTTTTAGAAAGTGGCGCTGAAACATATCGAGTTGAAGATACAATGGCAAGAATCGCTACAAGTTATGGCTTAGAAAATACACATAGCTTTGTAACATCTACTGCGATTATATTCTCGCTTAATGACAGAACAAATACACGTCTGATTAGAATAGATGAACGTACAACAGATTTAGAGAAGATTTCTTTAACGAATCAAATATCACGTAAGATAGCTAACAATGAACTAACGATAGATGAAGCTAAATCAGAGCTGATTCATTTACATCATGCTTCATTACAATTTCCATTTTGGTTAAAAGTATTAGCTGCAGCGATAGCATCAGCCTGTTTTTTACCTATGTTTGGTGGTAAACAAGCTGAAGTCATCCCTTCATTCATTGCGGGTGGTGTAGGATATTTAACGATGTCCCTTGTCCATAACACGATTAGAATTAAATTCTTCACAGAGTTTATAAGTTCATTAATTATTGCTACAATCGCAACGATTAGTGTAAATTTCTTTATAGGCGTTAATTTAAGCTTAATTACAATCGCTTCTGTTATGCCTCTTGTACCAGGTGTCTTGATTACAAATGCAATCAGAGACTTAATGGCAGGACAGTTGCTTGCAGGTATATCTAAAGGTGTAGAAGCGGCACTTACGGCATTTGCTATTGGTGCTGGTGTTGCTATCGTATTATTACTTAGTTAAGGAGGTGCTTTAAATGTTAGATTATATATATCAAATTTTGTTAAGTTTTACCGCAACGTTGTTTTTCTCTGTCATTTTTAATGCACCTAAGAGACTATTAATAGCATGTGGTATTGTTGGTGCGATGGGCTGGATGATTTATACCATTTCGTTAGACTTTGGCATCGATAAAGTACAAGCATCATTCTATGGTAGCTTTGCCTTAGCGTTAATGAGTCATATTATGAGTCGCTATTACAAACGTCCAATGATTATCTTTATAGTTGCCGGTATTATCCCTCTCGTTCCTGGAGGCTTAGCATATGATGCAACTAAAAACTTAGTTATCAACAATTATGATGTTGCAATTAATACAACACTACAAGCGACACTCATTTCTGGTGCAATCGCGTTTGGTATTTTATGTTCTGAAATCATTTTCCAAATCTATGTCAGAACAAAGCATTCTTTTGCTTCTAAGAAACAAAAAAGCGTATAATAAATAACGTAAATAGATGTAAAGGGAGCGAGCAATTTGAAACAACGTCTAATTGATCGATTAACAAGATATGTAAAAGTAGATACACAAGCTGATGCAGCAAGTGAAAGTACGCCATCTACTGAAAAGCAATGGGATTTAATCCATATGCTTGAAGAAGAAATTAAAGCATTAAATCTTGAAGTTGACGTAGATGATAAAGGGTATTTAATGGCCACTTTACCGTCAAATACAGATAAGGATGTACCTACTATAGGGTTATTGGCACATATTGATACGTCTCCAGATTACCATGCATCAAATGTTAATCCTGTTATTGTAGAACAATATAACGGAGAAAATATTACATTAGGTAATACAGACAAAGTATTAAGCACGAAGACTTTCCCACAACTTGAAAAAGTAATTGGTCATACATTAATGACAACAGACGGTACAACTTTACTAGGTGCTGATGATAAAGCCGGTGTCGTTGAGATTATGGAAGCGATTATTTACTTATTAGAACATCCTGAAATTAAACACGGCAAGATTAGATTCAGCTTTACACCAGATGAAGAAATTGGTAGAGGACCACATCATTTCGATGTTGAACGATTTAACGCTGATTTTGCTTATACTTTAGATGGTAGCTTAGAAGGCGAATTACAATACGAAAGCTTTAATGCGGCTTCTGCAGTCGTTGAAGTTAACGGCGTAAACGTACATCCAGGTTCAGCGAAGGATGTTATGGTTAATGCTAATACTTTAGCAATGGCATTTAATGATCAATTGCCTAGTGATGAAGTACCTGAACATACTGAAGGTTATGAGGGCTTCTATCATTTATCTGACATGACAGGTACTGTTGAGAAAGCAACGCTACAATATATTATTCGTGATCATGATAAAGCACAGTTCGAACGTAGAAAAAATCATTTATTAGATATCGCAAAAGTATTAAATCATAAATATGATCAAGAACTGATAACTGTAACAATCAAAGATCAGTATTACAATATGGGTGAAAAAATCAAGCCACAACCTGAACTTGTGAACATACCTGAAAAAGTTATTGAATCATTAGGTATGACACCTATTATTGAACCTATTAGAGGTGGTACAGACGGTTCACAACTCTCATTCATGGGATTACCAACACCTAATTTATTTACAGGTGGCGCAAACTTCCACGGACCGTATGAGTATGCTTCCATAGATGTTATGGAAAAAGCTGTACATACGATAGTAGGTATCGTATCAGAATTTGAACAACAGTCTTAAAACAACATATAAGAGCCTGAGACAAATACAGTGTCTCAGGCTCTTATTTTTATATATTAGCTTTTAATAATCTTAGCGATTGTGTTGTTAAATGTCTTAAAGCTATACCTAATTCTAAATCACTCATTGAATATTGATCTTTATTAAATACTTTATACATAGCTGTTACATCTTGTTCCAAGTATTGATCAAACTTTTCATCTGTTGCGCATATCGCAATATTGACTTTTTGATATTTGTTACAAAGTTCAGCAATTCTTACAGACGTCGTCTCTAGCAATTGTTGATTAGGTTTCAAACCTTCACCGAATACGATTAAGTCAGCTTGTTCAATCAACTTATCTAAATAAGTAAGCTCATTTACAACATCTCCACCTGTAACAAGTTGTGCGTCCCATAGACAATTAAACAAGGCAGCTAAGCCACTTCCTGAGCCACCACGTTCTTCTTTACCTAATAAGATTCTATGTTGGCTCTTAAATAGTTCACTAATATACCATAAAGCATTATCAATTGATACAGCATCTTCAATAGCAATTTGATTGCTTGCTTGCTCTTTCATGATACGACTATTCTTACCATAATACTTTGATTCAAAGTCTGTTATCACTTTGATATTTTTATCTTTTAACCTTTTATCTAAATCATATAAATCAATTGTTCTTATATATTTAATCTGTTTTGCACCTTGGCTAACATCTATAAAACTACCTTCAGCATCAAAGAATTTAGCTCCTAATGCTTGTAACATACCAAGTCCACCATCGTAACTTGCGACATCACCGACTGAAATTAATATCTCATTACTGTCTTCATTCAGCGCTTCTAAAATCACTTCTCCTAGTCCAAATGAAGACGTTTCAAGTGGTTTAATAATATCCTCACTTGAAGTTAAAACATTACCCGCTTCAATGACAATGATATCTTTCTCTGTTACAACATATGAAGACGACTTTGGTCTCATATATGCGTCATGATGATCCATTGAATATTTAGTGCCAGATTGCCATAATAATACTGAATCTATAACTTCCCTTTGACCATTAAATAATGGGACTTGTACTATGTCTGCTTCATTAAATTGAGACTTTATTGCTTCTTCGACAAATCGATTTGCATGGTAACTAGATAAAATACTATCAAACTCATCCATCGCAACTAATACTCTCATAATTTTCACCTCATGCTTTTTATCTTAATTCATTATACTGTTTTTTACTTTAATTAACAAAAAAACAAACAGTCCAATCAGACTGTTTGCATATGTTTCACTTACTCTTCTGCTTTCGATAAACTTGCGACTGTGATATTTTCATGATCTGCATCCCATTCAGCATTACCATTAACAAAGTAAAATGCTTGTGGTGATTCATGTTTGATTCCAGTTTTATCGGCTATATAATCAGACAATTCTCTTTCTTCTTGAACAATTAAGTAATAACCATCCATATCTCTTTCATATAAGAATTTGTTAAATTGATCATATGCACTTGCTGAAATAGGACAAGTACTGCTATGTTTCATAACAAATACGTTTGGATTATCATTGAGTACTTTTTCAAATTGATCGATGGAAGTTAATTTCACGACCATTTTAATTCACCTCTATCATAATTTAACCAATACAATTGAACACTATATCATTTATCCATTTATATGGCAAATTCTATTTTTAATAATTATCTTTATTATCTTTACCCGCAATCTATAATATTAACCACAAGACAATTTTGGTATACTTGTTAATATATATTAAGGAGGTGCGAAATTTGTCCAAAAATACTTCACCCGTACTTATTAAAAGATGGGGTATGATTGATACGATCAATGCATGTTTACTTATTATTTCTGTCTTATTTTTATTTGATTTTAAAAACCAACCTGCATTATCGTATATTCTTGTAATAGCATTTTCTATATGGTTTATTTCACTTATAGGTAAAAATATATATTTATCAAAGCGCAACAAAGACAACCCTAAAGATACAATTGATAAGCAATAAAATAAAACACACCGATTACATAAAACAATGTATTTGGTGTGTTTTACTTATCTAATCTATCTATCGCTTTGTTGTACTTTTCATCTTTACCTAAGTAACTAAATTGAGAACTTACGCCATTTTGTACTTGGACTTTTTGAAGTTTATCTTCTATAAGAATACCTTTTTTACGTTCTTTATAGTAATTAATTAAAGTATAATACACTTCTATTTGAGCTTGTCTCATCTGATTAACACGTTTAGATGAAATATTCGTTTGATTCAGTGATTTAATATTTTTAGAAAATAATGGGATAATATCTTTCTCAATATAGTCCGCTCTATCTTGCACGTTTTGAGTATCATTTAAATATTTAGCTTTCGTACTTAATTCTTCACTATTCTTATCAATAACAGAAACAAGTGCATCATAATCTTCTTTATCATCAGGATTATTTTTAGCTAATTTAGCATTTTTCTCTGCATCAGATTTGTTCTGTTCAAATACATCTGTATAGTCTAATATTTTCTCATTAGATTGGATGGATTGTTTAAATAATGAAATGTACTCATTTAATTCTTCTAATGTTTTTTCTTTCTTTTCTATATTACTCATGTAAATATCATGAGCATCTTGAACCTCATTTGTGCTTACATTTATATTATGAGCTTGCTTACTAAGATCTTTAACTTCAGGTATAATTTGCTTGTCGATTTTATCTTGAAGTTCATTCAATTCTTTACGTTTTTCAACTGTTACTTCCGTACCAATAAGTTGATCTAACTGATTTAATCTTAATTTATCTATATCTTTAAGAATTGAATTCTCTTTTTTATAAATAGGTTTCATTTCCCTTTTATACTTTTGAAGATCTGAATGTAATTCGTTACCACAAGCTGCAATAATTAAAACAAGAACAAATATCATTAAATAAAATAATTTAATTTTCATCATTGCACCCCTGTTTCACTTGTATTATACATAATTTCATGGATAATGAAAATGTTATATAGTATATTCATGCATGGATTTTAGAAAGGAGCTATTATGCTTAAACTTCCACAACCCTTTATTCAATTACAATCATCAGATGATTTTAAACTAAATTTTGAAAGTATTCAACAATTATTAATACATTTGCTTGATACGCCAGTGATAGATGTATTCCATATCGGTGGTACGAAACAAACACAATATGTTACAGAACCTATCGTAGATGTACTTGTTACGGTAAAATCACTTCACGATATTACAAGCCTCGATGAAAAAAGACTCAATTATCACCGCATATATCGATTACATAATGGTTACAATAAAAAAGTCATGATGGCTCAATTCCAAGACATTATAAGCTTAAAGCAAATAGCACGTTTACATATTGTTGAACAAAACAATCAAATGTTATATGATTATTTAACTGTAGAGTCACTTTTAACAAATGATACAGATGTCATACAAACATTTGAATCCTTTAAGAAAGCTGCTTTACTTGAAGCAAATAGTATAAAAGATTACGAAGCTCAAAAACAAAAATGGTTTCAACAACTTGTTCAAAAACATAAAAAATAACCCATTCGCTTAAGATGATAAATCTTGATATAATAATGTGAGAGCATAATACAGAAAGGACGTCGTGCGTTGGAGAATCATACAATTTTGGAGGAGCTTTCTAACTTTCTCCCAAAATCCCTTATAAAAGTAAATGAGCCACTTAAAAAATACACTTTCACAAAAACTGGTGGCAATGCAGATTTCTACTTATCACCTACTTCATATACAGAAGTACAAAAGATAATAGAATTTGCTTATAACAATCAAATTCCACTTACATTTTTGGGGAATGGTTCTAATATTATCATCCGTGATGGTGGTATAAGAGGAATTGTTATAAGCTTATTACAATTCAATCAAATAACGGTGAAAAATCAATCCATTACATGTGGAAGCGGTGCAGCAATTATTGATGTTTCAAGACGTGCTAGAGATCACCATTTAACTGGTTTAGAATTTGCCTGTGGTATACCTGGATCTGTCGGTGGCGCAGTATATATGAACGCTGGTGCATATGGCGGTGAAATCAAAGATTGTATCGACCATATTAAAGCAGTAGATGATACTGGTCAGTTACATATCATTAAAGGTGAAGACTTAGAATTGGACTATCGTACAAGTATCGTTCAACGTAAACACCTAGTCGTACTAGAAGCAACTTTTAAATTACAAGATGGAGATATTACATCTATTCAAGCAACAATGGATGATCTTACACAACGTCGTGAAGATAAACAACCTTTAGAATACCCTTCATGCGGAAGCGTGTTCCAAAGACCACCAAATCACTTCGCAGGTAAACTTATTCAAGACGCTGAATTACAAGGGCATAGAATAGGTGGTGTAGAAGTTTCTACTAAACATGCTGGATTTATCGTTAATGTTGATAACGGAACAGCTACAGACTATGAGAACATCATTAAACACGTTCAAAAAGTCGTTAAAGAGAAATTTGATGTGGAACTCAAAAGAGAAGTTAGAATCATTGGAGAACCTTTAGAATAAGAGAAAAAGCATGGGACACCACGTCCCATGCTTTTCTTATGTTATTATTCTAAACCTTTAATAACTTCGTCTACTTGTTTTTCAGTTGTTCTTACGCCACCTGAAGCTAAGTACCATAATTGTGCATCTACATTAACAACTTTGTCGTTCTTAACTGCATCTACATCTTTAATTACGTCATTTGATAATGCTTTCTTAGCAGTTGATTTACCACCGATTGCTTGACCTCTGTCCATAGCATAGATGATTCCAGGGTTTTTCTCAGTGATATATTCATAACTTACTGGTTGTCCGTGACCGCTTGCTTTAATATCTTTATCTACTGGTGTAACACCTAATACATCAAAGATTAAGCTACCAAATCTAGCACCTGGACCGTATGTAGATAATTCACCTTCGTTAACTAATAAGTACATTGCTTTGTCGTCTGATTTTTTAGCTTTATCTTTAGCAGATTTCACTTTTTTATCTAAATCAGCATTTAATTCTTTTGCTTTGCTTTCTTTGTCGAAGATTTTACCTAAGTTAGTTGTGTTTTCTTCTACTGATTCTAAGTAATTGTTATCATCTGCACCAACATATAAACGTGCTGCATCTGGTGCTGCTTTTTTCAATTCATCTTGTACTTCAGTTCCAGCTGTACGACCAGAGAATAAGATTAAGTCTGGTTGAACTTCTGCTACTTTATCATAGTTTACTTCTTTAACTGAACCAGTGTTTACAATGTCGTCGCCTTTAAATGCATCTAAGAATTTTGGTAATGATGCGCCACCTTCACCTTTTGGTACACCTTTAACTGCATCTTTAGCACCTAAAGCTTCAATTGTATCTAAAGCACCGTAGTCTAATACAACAACTTTTTTAGGGTTAACAGGTACTTTAACTTTATCTTCTACAGTTTTTGAATCACTGCCATCTTTCTTTTCACCACGAATTTGATATTTCGATTGGATTTCTACTGTTTTAGACTCACTCTTAGTATCACCTTTTGATGATTTTTCTTTACTACTTGAATTACTTCCACATGCTACAAGTACAACTGATAATACTGCAATTAAAATAAAACTGAAAACTTTTTTCATTATCGATGTCTCTCCTTCAAATATTATGATAAATTATGCGTCCAAAACCCTATTGCCCAACAAACTACAAACATCACTCCTTTCAATGTGATATCAATTTTGCTATATAGCTAATGTTTTAATTTCTTCTTCTTCGATGTATTCATCATCAAAATAGACACAAATACGTTGACCATTAATTTCTTGAATTTTAATTTCTAAGTCATAAATGTCACGTAATACATCCTCACAAATAACATCGTTTTTAATACCGGCGATTTCAACTTTACCTTCTTTGATCGCGATAATTCTATCTGAATAGCATGAAGCAAAATTAATATCATGTATAACGATTACGATTGTCTTGTTCATTTCTTTCACAAGTCTTCTTAAGATTTTCATAATCTGTACAGAATGTTTCATATCTAGATTGTTCAATGGTTCATCTAATAGAATGTATTCTGTATCTTGAGCTATCGTCATCGCGATATAAGCTCTTTGTCTTTGACCACCTGATAGCTCACTTAAATATTTATCTTGAATTTCAGTGAGTCCTAAATAATCTAGCGCTTTATCAATCATATCTTGATCTTCTTTTTTTAATTTACCTTTTGAATATGGAAATCTTCCGAAACTCACGAGTTGTCTTACTGAAATTTTAAGTTCTGTATGATTAGTTTGTTTTAAAATTGCTAGTTTCTTAGCAAGTTCATTGCTTTTCATTGAAGCGATATCTTGATCGTCTATCGTGATTTTACCGTTATCTTTATCAATTAAGCGGCTGACCATCGCTAAGACCGTACTTTTACCTGCCCCGTTTGGACCAATGAATGATGTGATTTTCCCTTTTTCAATTTCTATATCTACTTCATCAACAACTTTATGATGATGATAAGCTTTTGTTAATCCTTCGACTTTAATCATGCTACATTACGCTCCTTTAAAATTAAGAATATAAAGTAAATGCCACCTATAAAGTTAATCATGATGCTAATTTCTGTATTACCTTCAAACAAGTGCTCCACGACCCATTGACCTAAAAATAAGCTGATCCAACTGATGAGTATTGAAGCCGGTAATATGTATTTATGTTCGAATTCTTTGATGAATTCATGTGCTAAATTCACGACAAGTAGACCTAAAAATGTAATGGGTCCAACAAGTGCTGTTGAAATTGTGACAAGTAGTGCAACCATAACCATTAACCATCTCGTCACATTTGTATAATTAACACCAAGGTTAATAGCTTGGTCTCTTCCTAAAGACAATACATCTAAGTAGTTCTTTATCTTAAAAGCAATGAATATCATAATTAATAAAACAATGCCTGATATTGTAAGTAAACCCTCATTTATTGCACCAAAGCTTGCGAACATTGCACTTTGTATAGATAAGAATTCTTCAGGATCTATCATCATTTCAATAAAACTAGATAAACTTGAGAAGAATGTTCCAAAAACAATACCTAGTAATAATATGAAGAAGACATTTTGATCTTTAGACCTAAACAATATTTGGAATAAGAATAAACTAAATAGAATCATACCAACCAATGTAATCAAAAAGTTAAGATGATTATTGAGTACGACAGTCGATGTTGAACCAAATAAAAATATTAAAGACGTTTTAATAAACATATAGACTGCATCTAAACCAATGATGGATGGTGTTAAAATTCTATTATTCGTGATTGTTTGGAAAATAACTGTAGAAACTGCAATACTGCCACCTACTAATAGCATTGCAATAACTTTTCTAACACGTCCGGTTAATTGATACGCCAATATATTAGGATTAATGTTATAAAGTAAATAAAGTGCTGCAATTAATAGCGTTAACACAGATAAAAGGATTAATTTATGTATAGGGGTTAATTTATTGAGCATTTCTCGAACGTCCTTTCATCAGCAATACTATAAATATGAAACTACCAATCACACCAATTGTTAAACCAATTGTAATTTCATAAGGGAATATAATTAATCGACCTATTACATCACAAATCATGACAAACAATGCACCAAATACAGCTGTATGTGGCAATGCATTTTTTAAATGATCTCCTCTGAATATTGAAACTAAGTTAGGAATAATTAAACCTAAGAATGGCATCATACCAACTGTTACAACAACAAGTGCCGTAATGATTGAGGCAATGATCAGTCCGATATTGACGACTTTTTGATAATTAAGTCCTAAATTCACACTAAAATCTTTACCCATACCAGCAATCGTAAATTGATTCGCAAATATAAATGCTAAAATCAATAACGGAATACTAATATAAAGAATTTCATATCTACCGCTTGTAATAATTGAGAAATTACCTTGCATAAAATTACCAATACTTTGTACAGCATTTGTACGTAATGCAACAAAAGAAGAAAAACTTGACACTATGTTTCCGAGCATAATACCAACTAATGGTATAAAAATAACATCTTTAAATTGAATTCTACGGAGAATTTGCATGAATAGCATTGTTCCAAATAAACTTAATAATGTAGCAAATAATAATTTAAGTAGTATGTTGGCTTCTGGAAAAGCGATAAGAGAAATTAATATACCTAATCTGGCCCAATCCATTGTCCCTGCAGTTGTTGGAGAAACGAATTTATTTCTTGTAAGCTGTTGCATAATCAGTCCACAAATAGCTAACGAGCTACCTGAGATAATAATACTGACTGTTCTCGGAATTCTACTTGATACTAAAATGTTCTTCTGTTCGTCTGTTAAATTTAATATATGTAATGGTTTTACTTCTGAAACACCTATAAATATAGAGAAGAACGTTGCAATTACTAATAAAATAATCAAAACATCTAAACGCATTAAAAACTTTCCCATTTCACACCCTACTTCTTTTTAGTTGATAACGATTATCATTATCTCTATTGTAATGAAGAGTATGGGTAAATGCAATGCCATTTAAAAAAAGAGTGATGGAATTAAATTCCACCACTCTTTTATAATTATTTTATATTAATATCTTTATTTGGCATTGTATGTTGATCTCTAGCAGTAACGTGACTTGTTATATTATATTGACCCGCATCTTTAAATTTATATTTTAAAGTATATACCCCATCTTTGTTTTCTTTAACTTTTTTCATTTCTGAAGATTTTTTGTCCCCATCTTTAACGATTTCAAACATCACCTCATCTGCATCTTTCACTTTTTCATCACCAAGTGTCACTTTTGCAGAAAGTTCTACTTCTTCACCTCTTTTAGCTTCTTTAGGTACATCTAAAGCCACTTCTAAAGCTTGAGGTTTATCAGAAGACTTATGCTCTGAATGTTGATGCTCATCCTCTTTTTTGTCATTTCCACATGCAGCTAGAACAGAAATAACTAATACTGTTAATACCCCTAGTAATATTCTTTTCATGAATATAACCCACCTTTCAATATATTAACTTCATTATAAACAATAAATATCACATAAATTACCATAAATATTGAAAAATATGTTAACTTTTTAATTACACAATAAAAAGAGCCTAGAACAAAATGTATGTCCTAGACTCTTTTAATATTTTACTTTTCATCAAAGATGAAGTCTTCATCTTTAAGTGCTTCTACATTTAATGCTAGTACATAACCGTCACCTTTAACACTGAAGAAGTCATGGTTTTTAGTACTTGTATTTAATGCATTTTCAATGATAGGGTTGAACGCTTTTTCTTCATAATATGGTTCAAATCCTAAATTAGCTAATGCTTTATTTGCATTATATGTTACGTAGTTCATAACATCATTTGTTAATCCTATTTCATCATATAATGTTTTTGTATATTCGTATTCATTTTTGTATAGTAAATCAAGCATACGATACATTTCTCTATCCGCTTTAATTTGTTCATCTTGTGATAATTCATTTTTTAAACTTTGGGCATCTAGTCCTGTAAACACACCATGGATAGATTCATCTAGTAAAATTTTACGGATGATTTCTCCTGAAGTTGTCATACGGCCTTGTCCAGCTAAATATAATGGATAGTAGAAACCAGAGTAGAATAAGAATGTTTCTAAGAACACACTTGATACTCTTGCCATGTATTGATCATAAATGGAAGCTTCTTTACCCCATAATTTATGATAATTACCTACAATCATTTCTGATTTATATTTCAAGTGTGGTTCTTCAACAACCCACTTATCTAATAATTCATTTGTTTCACTAGACGGTAATAGTGTCGTGAATATATGTGAATAACTTTTCGCATGTATTTGTTCCATCATACCCATAAATGAATACACTGCTTTTTTACGTAAGTCTTTCGTATGCATCATGATTAAAGGCATGCCATCATCAGCTTGATGTGTATCTAATCCAGTAAGACCAGCTAACGCCTTTTTAAAAGCATTTCTTTCAGGTTCTGTTAATGTTTCCCAACTTGCTATATCTTTAGATACTTTAAATTCTGACTCAACCCACATTTGTGAGATGTTTTGACGCCAAAACATATTCGTCATATCTTCTTGTGTATTCCAATTTACTGCCTTCATGTTAGATCTCCTATCTTAATTAAATTGATTAGATTGCGCAACTTGTACATTCTTCAACGCTTAATAATTTATTTCGTGTATAGTAAAGTGATTTTAAGCCTTTATGGTGAGCATATACGTATAATCTTGAAAGTTCACGTGTTGAAATCTCTGAATTTACATATAAAATTGTAGAAATACCTTGGTCCACATGCTCTTGAATCGTTGCAATTAAATCAATTAATTTCATTTGATCTGTATTAAATGCTGATTTGTAATACCACATTGTTTCAGGCGATAAGAATGGCATTGGGTAAAATGTTTCTGCATTACCATATGTTCTTCTTTCAATTTGATCGACAATAGGCATAACAGAACTTGTAGCATTTTGTACATATGAAATACTTTGAGTTGGTGCAATAGCAAGCCTATATGCATGGTATAAACCATTTTCTTTAACAGCTTCTGCTAATGCTTTCCAATCTTCAGCAGTTGGAATATCGAAACCTTCAAATAATGCTGCAACATTATCATATTCAGGTTTAATATCTTGTTGTATATATTTTTCAAAGTATTTACCTGAAGCGTAATCAGATTTGTCGAAATCTACATATGTTTCGTGTCTTTCTTTCGCAATTTCCATTGAACGTTCAATAGAATAGTAATTCATCATCATAAAGAAGACATTTGCGAAGTCTTTAGCTTGCTCTGATTCATAACCAATTTTATTTTTAGCTAAGAAACCATGTAAGTTCATAACACCTAAACCTACAGAATGTAATTCATTATTTGCTTTTCTTACACCTGGTGCATTTTTAATGTCTGTATCATCAGATACAACTGTTAAAGCATCCATACCAATATGTACAGAATCACGGAATTTCTTAGATTCCATGACGTTTACAATATTTAATGAACCTAAGTTACAAGAAATATCACGTTTGATTTCATCTTCAGTTCCATAATCGTTAATAATTGACGTTTCTTGTAATTGGAATATTTCTGTACATAAGTTACTCATTTTAATTTGTCCGATATTAGAGTTAGGATGCACTTTATTCGCATTATCTTTAAACATCAAATAAGGATAACCTGATTGCAATTGCGTTTGAGCAATTGTATTTAACATATCACGTGCATCTTTAGCTTTTTTAATGATATTAGGATTTGCTACAAGTTCGTCATAATATTCATCAAGATTAATATCATCAAGTGTCACACCATATTCGCGTTCAACAGTATGTGGAGCGAACATATAGAAATCTTTACCTTCTTTAGCTAAATCAAAGAATTTAGATGGCACGATTAAACCAGTAGAAATAGTAGATAATCTAATATCTTCATCTGCGTTCACTTTTTTAGTATCTAAAAATTCTAATACATCATAATGGAAGATGTTTAAGTATACTGCACCGGCACCTGGTCTTTGACCAAGTTGATCAGCATAACTAAAGCCACCTTCAAGTGATTTAGCAACTGGTAATACACCCTTAGCGACACCTTTAATGCCTTTAATAGCTTCACCACGTGCACGCAATTTAGATAAGTTGATTGCGACACCGCCACCGATTTTACTCAATTGTTTAGCTGTTGAATCTATAAAGTTAATTGAATTTAAGCTATCATCAACTTCTAATAGGAAACAACTTACTAACTCACCACGTCTAGCTCTACCAGCATTTAAGAATGTTGGTGTTGCAGGTTGGATACGTTGTTCAATCATACCTGCAACAAATTGTTTAGCTTGTTCTACATTACCTTTAGCTAAATATAGAGAAACAATAATAACGTGTTCTTTATATGTTTCAAGGTATTCTGATTTGTCATTAGTCTTCAAAGCATAATCTTTGAAGAACTTACTAGCTGACATGTAACTTGCAAATTGAAAAGGAATTGAATCTGCAAACTGGTTAATCTCTTTTAATGATGACTCACTGTATTCTTTAAATAAGTCATAATAAAAGTCTTGTTCAACTAAAAAGTGTAAACGTTCAATAGGATCATTGAATTGAATTGTTTTTTCTGCAATTTCTTCTAAGTATACTTCTAATGCTTCTTGATCTTTTTCAATATCGAAAAAGCCGTCTTCTCTTCTCTTTGTTACCTTATTGTTTAATTCAATATGATTTTTCTTTTGTTTGTTTATCATTTTCATAGAGATTAACCACCTTTTCTTTAAATTCATCTGCTATTGCTTGGTTACCGTGTAACTCAAATTTCATCAATAAAGGGACATGATATTGATTCGCGATTTCTTCACTAGCTTTCGCGAAATTCTGTCCCCAATTTCTATTTCCACTACCTGCTACTGCTTTAAGATTATGATGATTCACTTTCAAAAAATCTTGTACAGTATCAGGTACTTGGCCAAATCCAATTGTACCTGTAACCATTATAAATGGTTCATTTATTTCATTTGTCTTGTTTGCCTCAGTGAGAGCCATTGTGTCAGACAATCCTGCTCTCTGTATGAACCGTCGTACATTACCAGTTAAAGAGTAATAAATTATCTTCATAAACTTTCACCTACCACATGTAAATGCCTATGCAACTGTATAAATGAAATACAAAAAAATGAACACTTTATTCATTTTTATTTCAAATGCACAAAACACAAGATATAGTGTTATGTTTTATAAGCACATACTATATTATGTGATTCATTATAACACTTTAAATGATTCATAACACTTATAATACCTTATTATTTTTAAAAAAATAGGGTTGACTTTCTCTCTATTTCGACTAAGCGTTGCTATATCAACATTTGAAAATTACTTTCATAAAAATTTTTTTGTTAAAAACAATCACTGAATAAGTCATATACTTTTTAAAGTGAATTATGATAATATATGTTCATTGATAAAAAATAGAAGGTGTTTACATGAATTCCACAGTAAAAGGAATAATTGCAATACTCATTTCTTCGATTGGTTTTAGTTTAATGGCAGTATTCTTCAGATTATCTGGTGACTTACCAGTTTTCCAAAAATCACTTTTCAGAAATCTCATCGCGATGATTGTACCTATTTACTTTGTCATGAAGTATAGAGCACCATTTTTCGGTAAATTAGAAAATCAACCGTTACTCATTTTACGCTCTACACTTGGACTTATTGGTGTATTACTCAATATTTATGCAATTGATCACATGGTATTAAGTGATGCGGATATGTTAATGAAATTAAACCCATTCTGGACTATACTACTTTGTGCGTTATTTTTAAATGAAAAAGCACGCAAATATCAAGTAATTGCAATGGTTGTAGCGATTCTTGGTGCATTGTTTATCATTAAGCCAACATTTGATTCAGATATGATGCCAGCAGTTATTGGTTTATTATCTGGAATTTTTGCTGCAGGTGCTTATACTGCACTACGACCTTTAGGACAACGTGAAAAATCATATACAACAGTATTTTACTTTTCATTCTTTTCTACGGTTGCATTAATTCCGTTTGTCATATTTACATATGAACCAATGACACTTTCACAAGTCATCATATTATTGTTATCAGGTGTCTTTGCAACAGTTGGTCAATTTGGTATTACAATTGCATATAGTTTCGCAGCAGCAAAAGATATTTCAATATTTGTATATGCATCTGTAATATTCAGTGCAATACTCGGTTTCATCTTATTTAAAGAAGTACCAGATTTACTCAGTTACCTAGGATACATTATTATATTCTTAGCAGGCTATTATATGTTCAAGAAAGCCCAAAGAAACCCAAAACCTAAAGAAGCAATTAATAAAGGAGAATCATAATGTCAGAGGGAAGAAACAAAGACGATTTAAAAGATATTACGTTATTAGGGAATCAAAATAATCAATATTATGACCAATACAAACCAGAAGTATTAGAAGTGTTTGACAATAAACATCAAGGTAGAGATTATTTTGTAAAATTCAATTGTCCAGAATTCACTTCACTATGTCCTATTACTGGACAACCTGATTTTGCGACAATTTATATTTCTTATATTCCAAACGTCAAAATGGTAGAATCTAAATCATTAAAATTATACTTATTCAGTTTTAGAAACCATGGTGATTTTCACGAAGATTGTATGAATGTTATCATGAATGATTTAATAGAATTAATGGACCCCCATTATATAGAGGTTTTAGGTAAATTCACACCACGTGGAGGCATTTCTATAGATCCTTATACAAACTACGGAAGACCAGATTCTAAATACGAAAAAATGGCAGAGTATCGTATGATGAACCACGATTTATACCCTGAAAATATAGATAACAGATAATTATCCAATATTTAGCCGAGTCATATTCAACATGACTCGGCTTTTTATATACATAAATTCCACATTTCAAAACATATTACCCACCAATAAAGAAAACGCTTACAATTTTAAAAATTTGTTCACATTTATCTTAAGCCTTGCCACTATTGACGCTAGTATTTTTAATAGTCATTATTGTATGAATATTGTTAATCTTTAACTTGTGTTTATTTTGTGAAAGCATTACAATTTAACATGTGCTAATTTTAAGTACATCTAAAAATGAATACAGTTTATTATGAGGGGAAGTAAAAAATGGGTAACAAACATTATACTAAAGAGGAAATTATCCAAAGTACACCACGTACAGGTTTCTTTGGTCATCCTAAAGGCTTGGCTACACTATTCCTTACCGAATTCTGGGAAAGATTTAGTTATTATGGAATGAAGGCTATTCTTGCCTACTACATTTACTATTCAGTAGCAAAAGGCGGCTTTGGTATTGATCAAGGTTTAGCACTACAAATCGTCTCAATCTACGGTGCACTTGTTTATATGAGTGGTGTTATCGGTGGATGGATTGCTGATAGAATTACTGGTACACGCCATGCATTATTCTACGGTGGAATACTCATCATGATTGGTCACATCTTATTATCATTACCAAATAATTTTACATTGTTATTAATCGCGCTATTGTTCTTAATTATTGGTACAGGATTATTGAAACCAAACATTTCTTCTACAGTAGGTTTATTATATGAAAAGAATGACCCAAGAATGGATTCAGCATTTACTATTTTCTATATGTCAATCAACTTAGGTGCTTTAATTTCACCATTATTAATCGGTTGGTTACAAGTAAACGTAGGCTTCCATGCTGGTTTTGCAGTAGCAGCAGTTGGTATGTTCATCGGTTTAATTATTTATTTCATCACAAACAAGAAATATTTAGGTTTAGCGGGCGTTGAAGTACCTGATCCATTATCATCTTCTGAAAAGAAAAAAATGGTCAAAATTGTTGGTATCACTGTCGTAATTATCGCAATCGTTTGTTTCATCCTTAGTCTATTCGGACAATTAACATTGCCTAATTTTGCAAACTTTATTTCAGTACTTGGTGTTGTTCTACCAATTTACTATTTCGTGAAAATTTCATTAAGTAAAAAGACTGAAGATTATGAACGTACACGTGTATATGCATATATACCATTATTCATTGCAGCAGTAGCATTCTGGATGATTCAAGAGCAAGGTTCTACAGTATTAGCACAATTCGCAGATACTAAGACACAATTAAGCATGGCTAAATTAACAGGTGGCGCAATTGATTTTAATATACCAGCAGCATGGTTCCAATCACTTAACCCATTCTTCATTATTATTTTAGCGCCATTGTTCTCAGTATTATGGGTTAAATTAGGTAAATTCAATCCACCTACTGTTTATAAATTTGCTATAGGTGTATTCTTAGCAGGACTTTCATATATTATTATGGTCGTTCCGTTATCAGACACATCAACTTTAATTAACCCAGTTTGGTTATTCGCAAGTTTCTTATTAGTAACACTTGGTGAACTTTGTATATCACCAATCGCATTATCAACAACGACTAAATTAGCACCAAAAGCATTTACAGCTCAAATGATGAGTGTTTGGTTCTTATCAAATGCTATGGCTCAAGGTTTGAATGCTCAAATGGTAAAAATTTATACAAGTATTAGTTCAAATGATTATTTCTTATACTCAGGTATATTCGCAATCATCATTTCAATCATCTTACTTGTAGCAAGTCCAAAAATTAAAACATTAATGGCCGGCGTAAAATAAGATCTAGCCATTTACCAGGTAAGGGCAACGAAAGTTGCCCTTACCTTTTTTAGTATTGGGAAAGTTCTGATTGGTGGGAGTTAGGATGCTGTAACTTCCATTATTTCGAATTCTGGTAATTAGAATGTGCTCAATAAGAGACATTTCTCGGAATTCTGTCCCTAATAGCACCTCTTACGGACATTTCTCGGAATTCTGTCCCTAACTGCACCTCTTAGAGACATTTCTCGGAATTCTGTCCCTAACAATACCTCTTACGGACATTTCTCGGAATTCTCTCCCTAACAGCACCTCTTAGAGACATTTCTCGGAATTCTGTCCCTAACAGCACCTCTTACGGACATTTCTCGGAATTCTGTCCCTAATACCAACATCAAGAGCCCAGCTTCACTCTTATCACACAACAATACGAGTTACACAATTAACTAATATGTGTAAAAATACTTTTTAATGATATATTAATCATTTTAGAATATTCACAATATTAGAACTTATTAAAATTTTATTGAATTTACTAACATATAGGGTTAAAATGTTCTTTAAACTTACCTGACAATCGGGGGAAGTTTAGAAAGGAAGCGATTTTTTATGGGCAAAATGACGCGAGAGGAAATGGTTGAAACTGTCCCTCAACATGGATTTTTTGGACATCCTCGCGGCCTAGGTATATTGTTCTTTGTAGAATTCTGGGAACGTTTTAGTTATTATGGGATGCGTGCAATTTTACTGTATTATTTATACTTTACTGTCAGCCAAGGCGGACTAGGTTTAGATAAAATTACAGCTCAACAAATTATGGCCATGTATGGTTCATTAATATTTATGACAGGTATATTAGGTGGTTGGGTAGCTGATAGATTACTTGGCTCTCGTAGATCATTAATGTACGGTGCAGTACTTATTATGCTAGGTCATTTAGTGTTATCTTTACCGTTTGGTTTAGGTGCATTTCTTATTTCTATGATATTAATCATTGTAGGTTCGGGACTTATGAAACCTAACATTTCAAATGTTGTAGGTGGTTTATATCATAAGAATGATAATAGATTAGATGCAGGTTTTGTTATCTTTTATATGTCAGTTAATATGGGTGCTTTATTATCACCACTTATTATCGACAAAGTACGTGTAAGCGTTGGTTTCCACCAAGGATTCTCAATCGCAGCTTTCGGTATGCTTTTAGCTTTAGTAGCATACATTCTATTCCAAAAAAGAAGTCTTGGGGAAGTTGAAAATTATCCTTCTAACCCACTCAATCATAAAGAAAAAGTTAAATACGCTAAAATGTTTACATATAGTGCAATAGGTATTGTTATTCTTTTAGCTATTTTATATTTAACAGGTTATCTTACATTTAATTCAATCAGTTTAATCGTTTTAATTATCGGTATCGTTATACCATTTATATACTGGACAATTATGTATAGAAGCCCTGATATAGATCAAACAGAAAAATCAAGATTACTTGCGTATGTACCATTGTTCTTAGCTTCTGTTTTATTCTGGAGTATTCAAGAACAAGGATCAAACGTACTTGGTGTATTCGCGCAAGAACATACACAATTAGATTTAAATGCATATGGTATTAATTTCGTGATACCAGCAGGTTGGTTCCAATCCATTAACCCAATCTTCATTGTTCTATTTGCACCAGTTATTTCATTCTTGTGGCAAAAATTAGGTAAATACAATCCTTCTACACCACTTAAATTTGTAATTGGCTTAGCATTCGCTGGTATTTCATTTATTGCTATGATGATTGCTATGATGATGCAACAAGCTGAACTGATGAATCCAATTTGGTTAGTATTAAGCTTCTTCCTATGTGTTATTGGGGAATTATGTTTATCACCTACTGGATCAAGTGTTTCCGTTAAACTTGCACCAAAAGCCTTTTCAGCACAAATGCTTAGTCTTTGGTTCTTAACGAATGCAACAGCACAAGGTATTAACGGACAATTAGTTAAACTGATTGAGCCGTTAGGACAACAGAACTACTTTGGCTTAATCGGCGCAATCGCAATTGTCGTTTCACTTATTGTATTATCAATGACGCCAAAAATTAAAAAACTTATGCAAGGCATACATTAAAGTAAAAGACATCAGCTTCCCAAGCTGATGTCTTTTACTTTATTTATATGATTCTGATAAAGATTCTTGTTGTTTATTATATTCCCCGTTTTCACCAAAGAAATATGCTTCTACTTCTTTCCAGTTTTGAACTTTTGGCCATTTATCAATATCAATATTATGATCTGCTGCATACATAATAGAATGATTATTGAAGCTTTCTAGTTGTTTAGGATTATCATCAATTAAATAATCTGTATTGACGATACCTTTATCTCCACAAAATACAAAGTGTTGAGGGTCTAAGAATGGCATATGTTCTCTTAGCCAAGCGTATTTATCAGCAAATGATGTTGGTACGTCCATTGCTGCTGTAACAATATATACGTCATAGTATTCATTTAACTTCTGTACAACTTCCACAGCGTCTGGAAATACTTCTAAGTCTCTAAAAAATCCATTTTCTCTTAAAATGCTTGTCAAAATACCTTGATGTTCAGGCATCATATTACGGATTTTAGTACCTTTAAGTTCTTCCATAGTAACATTAGAAGAAGTTTCTTCATTGTAACGTCTTAAAAGTTTTTTTATTGTGTCAGCTAGCACTTCATCCATATCGATACCAATTGTTTGCTTCGTCATTATACCTTCTCCTTTATATATCAATGTCTACTAGTATACCAAAGAACGCAATGCCTTTCCTTTATTACGAACTGTGTGTTTTAAAGAATTCTTCTAATACTTGTAACATCTTATCGTTATGTTCACTAAAGCCCATCGTAATACGTACACCATTTGGGAATGGTCTTGTGATAAAGCCTTCTTTTATTAAATAATCATATAATACTTGAGGTTCGTCTGTATTAACGTATATAAAGTTCGTTTGGCTATCGTAAATATGTTCTTTAAAAGGTGCATTTAAGAATTTCTCAATTTCATGACGATTCTTTGTTGTAATGTCTTTTAAGTATGCTTGATCTTTAATCGCGGCATCTGCTGCAACAGCTGAAAGTGATGTTACATTGAATGGTAATCTGACAATATCTAATTGGTCTAATAATGATTCATTAGCGATTGCATAACCAATACGTTGTGCTGCTAATCCATATGCTTTAGAAAGTGTACGTAAGACAACGACTTGATTATATTTTGAAAGCAATTCTAAGCTATTTGGCATGTCTTCAGCAACAGCAAATTCTATATATGCTTCATCTATTAAAACGATAATATCATCTGGTACTTTTTGAATAAATGCTTCTATTGCATCATGAGGCAAATATGTGCCTGTTGGGTTATTCGGATTACAAATCCAAATCAGTTTCGTTTTATCTGTAATTTGTTCATACATTGCATCTAAATCAAAATATCCATCTTTAATTGGTGTTGTTTTAACTTGAGCACTTTCAATAATGGCATGATGTCTATACTGTCCAAATGTCATGTCACTCGTTAAAATTTCATCATCTTTTTCAAGAACTGCTCTTGAAATAATCATAATCACTTCATCTAAACCTGAACCAAAGAATATTTGTTCTTTTTTCACATTGAGAAATGTACTTAATGTTTCTTTCACTTCAAATTGTTTCACTTCTGGATAGTAGAATAATTCATCTAAATTAGCTTTGATTGCTTCTTTAACATTTGGTGAAGGACCATATAAATTCTCATTTGAAGCAAGTTTGACCATGTCTCCATCTATGCCGTATTTTTCTTTTAATTGTCTCGGAGATAACCCCGGTTGGTATGCTTGTAATTCACTTAATTGTTGCTTCATTTTTAGACCTCCAAGTTGAATTATAAAAACGGTAAACCGAAATTTACCGTTTGTTAATTTACTAGTATTATAGACCTAATCATTTTCATAAATCAATGGTATTTAATCGATCAAGTCATTCTTCTGTAAATATTCTTTCGCGACTTGATAAGCATCTTCATCCTTGATTGTCACTCTATAATTCATTTCTTGCATTTCTTCATCAGATATTTTGCCTTTTAGTTTATTCATAGCTTTCACTACATCTGGATGCTCTTTAATTGTTTCTTTTTTCATAAGTGGTGCACCTTGGTATGGTGGGAATAATTTTTTGTCATCTTCCAATACAACCATGCCATATTCTTTAAGCTCAGCATCTGTTGAATATGCATCGATTAAATCAATATCGTTACTTTCAAGTGCTTGATATCTTAATTTAGGTTCCATAGTTTTAACATCTTTAAAGTTTAAATCATATTTCTTTTGAATACCTTTGTAACCATCTTCACGGTCATTAAACTCTAAAGTGAAACCAGGTCGAATTTCATCTTCTACCTTACTTAAATCTGAAATAGTTTTAATATTATGTTTTTCAGCATATTCTTTTTTAACTGCTAAAGCATACGTATTATTATATTTCATCGGTTCAAGCAATTGCATATCAAATTTTTTATCAAGACTATTATTAGCTTGATTATATACTTCTTGTTCTGTTGTTGATTTCGGTGTTTCTTTCGTTAACTCACCTAGAACTGTACCTGTGAATTCTAAATATCCATCTATTTCGTCAGACTTTAATGCATTAAATAGGAAAGATGTCTTACCCATACCTGCTTTAACTTCTACAGTGTTGTCAGTTTCTTCTTCAATTAAAATCTTATACATATTTGTGATAACTTCTGGTTCAGATCCTAATTTACCTGCTAATGTGATTTTATCACCTTTTTGAGCAAATAAAGGTATCGTTACAGATAATAAGAATATGACTAATATTGTTCCAAGAATAATTAAAGACTTCTTGTATGAAATTCTTTCTAAAATTCTTAAAAATACATCAAAGAAAATTGCTAAAATAGCTGCAGGAATTGCCCCAAGTAATATAAGAGTTGAATTATTTCTATCAATACCTAATAATATTAAATCCCCTAGACCACCAGCACCTATTAAAGCTGCTAATGTTGCTGTACCAATGATTAATACCATTGCTGTTCGAATACCAGCCATCATAACTGGCATTGCAAGTGGTAACTCAACTTTAGACAATCTTCTACCAGTCTTCATACCTATACCACGTGCCGCTTCAATCAATGAAGGATCTACTTCTTTAATACCGGTATATGTATTCCTTAATATTGGTAATAACGCGTATATAACAAGTGCAATAATTGCCGGTATTCGCCCTATACCAAATAGCGGAATCATTAAACCTAGTAAAGCAAGAGATGGTATTGTTTGTAATACAGCTGCGATGTTAATAATAACTTCGGCTAACTTTTTAGTCTTTGTCAGTAATATACCTAACGGAACTGCGATTACGACTGCAATTAAAAGTGCAATAAATGACAATTGAATATGTTCAATTAACGTTTCTAAAAGTTGCCCTTTACGGCTTGAAAGTGTCTCGATTAAGGCATTCATGAAGAAACACCTCTATTCTTTTCAGCTAAATAACTAAACACGTATTGTCTTGTCACAATATGGCTAGGTGATGCATTTTCTGAATCCATCACAATCGCTTCGTGTTCTGCTAATAATCCATATATGTCGTCAATCGTTTGTTCTGGTGAAACTTTAGGATATTGATCAATAGAATGCGTATTTACTTCTGAAATTGGTTGCGCAATATCTCCTAACTTCACTTGCTTTAATACATGCGCATCCACATTACCAATAAATGATTTTACGAAATCATTCTTAGGGCGATGAATAAAGTCTTCTGTCGTTCCAATTTGTTCCACATGTCCTTGATTCAATAAACAAATACGGTCTCCCATTTTCATTGCTTCTTCAATATCATGTGTTACAAAGACGATTGTTTTTTTAATTTGTGATTGAAGTTCGAGTAAATCATCTTGTAAATTCTTTCTGCTAATTGGATCTAGTGCACTAAATGGTTCATCCATTAAGACAACTGGCGGATCGGAAGCTAGTGCACGAATAACGCCAATACGTTGTTGTTGTCCTCCAGATAACTCACTTGGATATCTATCTCGATATGTTTCAGGATCTAAACCGACCATAGTTAGCAATTCATCTACTCTATTCGCAATATCTTTCTTTTTCCACTTCTTCATCTCTGGTACTTGTGCGATATTTTCTTTAATCGTCATATGCGGAAAAAGCGCTATTTGTTGGAGAACATACCCAATGTCCCATCGCATTTCCGCAACATCATATTCACTTATTGGTTTATCGTTAAAATATATAAATCCTTCTGATAAAGGTATTAACCTGTTGATCATTTTAAGTGTTGTAGTCTTTCCACACCCAGAAGGTCCTATAAGTACAAAAAATTCACCTTCATTAATATTAAAACTTACATTATCTACTGCTTTCTTATCCCCGTATATCTTTGAAACAGCTTCAAACTTAATCATTAATAGACACCACATTCCTCTTTTTTATCAGTGCTAGAATTTCCTTTATATTATTTACCCTAATTTCAAAATATAATGCCTATTCTTTCTTAAATGGGTTGTTTATAATTTTTAATGGTTTCAATAAATATCGGACAATAGTGTTTCAATTTATAACTTCCAATACCGTCGATTAAAATCATTTCTTTTTTAGATTCAGGTAATCGTTTAGCAAATTGCTCTAAAATTTGGTCAGAGAATATAGAAAGCGGTGAAACTTCTAATTCTTTACTTAAATCTTTTCTAACTTCTATTAATCGATTAAACAATGATCTATCAACATCTGTAATCGTTTGAATATCAACGATTTCTTTCGGTTTAGATTTAAATGGTGTTGTCATAATTTCAACTTTTCCACGCAATACATCCATCGCTTCTTGATCAACACTTAATATTTCTTTATGTTCATTTAAATAGCCTTTATAACGTAATTCATCAAGCAAATGATGACATTCATTCGTCGTATAATCTTTTAAAATACCATAAGTACTGAGTTCATCATATCCTAAAGACGTTATTTGAGGTGTTTGTTCTCCTCTTAATACTTGTATTATCATATTACGTTTTTCTTTTTGTTTTAACCTCGCGATACAACTTAATATTTTTTGTGCTTCAGTTGTCATGTTATATGATTTTTCTGATTGTAAACAACTAGAACATCTGCCACACTCTTCTAATTTTTCATCAGGATTAAAGTAATGAATCATCATCGCTTCTAAGCATTTAGTCGTCTTCGTATATTGAATCATTTGTCGAAGCTTTTCGCCTTGCTTTTCTTTGTATTCATCATCTGCAGAACTTGAAGAAATGAAGAATTTTTGAAGGTCTATATCACGGTCTGAGAATAATAAGATACATTCACTGTCTAACTGATCACGACCAGCTCGACCAGCCTCTTGATAATATGATTCGATATCTTGAGGCATATTATAATGAATCACGTATCTAACATTTGATTTATCGATTCCCATACCAAAAGCATTAGTTGCAATTGCTAATTTGATATCATCTTCAATAAATTTACGTTGTGCACGTTCTCGTTCATCTTTTGGTAGCCCTGCATGATACATCACATTTTTAATCTCTAAATCATCAAATGTTTCACTTAATTGTTCAACTTGTTTTCTAGTAGAACAATAAATAATACCTGATTGATTAATATTTTTCTTCACATAATCTTTAACAAAATTAAGTCTCTGATATGTATTGTTCACTTTAAAAGTTAAGTTCTCACGTTTAATAGACGTTTCAACAATATCACTTTCAGCAATTCCTAATTTTTGAGAGATATCTTCTTGTACTTCTTTAGTGGCTGTTGCTGTTAATGCCACCACCCTAAAATGATGAGGCAAGCTCATAACATGTGTAATTACTTCTTGATAACTTGGTCTAAAATCATGTCCCCACTTCGAAATACAATGTGCTTCATCAAATGCGATGAGCTGTACATTACATTTATTCAACATTTGTATAAATTGTGGTTGATTAAATCTTTCAGGTGCAATATATAGAAATTTCAACTGTCCTGAGACAAGTTCATTCTCTACTCTTTTTTTCTCTTTAGCTGTTAAAGTACTGTTTAAAAATTCAGCTTTGATTCCCATCGATCTCAAGCTATCAACTTGGTCTTTCATTAATGAAATCAATGGACTAATCACAATCGTTAATCCATCTAAATATAGACCCGGCACTTGATAACAAATCGATTTACCGCCACCTGTTGGCATAACACCTAAAGTGGGACGATGATCAATAACTTTATCAATAATTTCTTTCTGTCCATCTCTAAATTGTTGATATCCGAAATACTCTTTTAAAATATTTTGCATCTATATATACACCTCTATACGCTTATAATCTGTCTGATAAGGATGACCAACGCATATAATCTTCTTCATATTGCGTTTCAATTGATGTCTTTTCATTTGCGAGTTCATTTAATTTTTCATAATTTGTAGCATGTTCAACCATTTCTTGGTCGATTTCTTCTAATCTTGTTTCTATATATTCAATATTTTTCTCAAGTTGTTCTAGTTCACGCTTTTCTTTAAACGATAATCTTACAGAAGTCTTAGGTTTCGTTTCTGTTTTTTGAACTTCTTTATGTTGTTGTGTTGCTTTTTTCTCAATCTCTCTTTTATATTCTAAATAATCTTCAAATGTACCTAACATAGGTTCGATTTGCTTATCATGGATATACCAATATTTATTTGCCACTTTATTTAAGAAATATCTATCATGACTTACCGTTATAACCGTTCCACCGAACTCATTAATATAAGCTTCTAATATTGTTAAAGTTTCAGTATCTAAATCGTTTGTTGGCTCATCAAGAATTAATACATTTGGTTCGTGAACTAATAGTTTTAGTAAATATAAACGTTTTTGTTCTCCACCTGATAATTTATTAATTTGAGTGCCATGCGTCTGACTTGGGAATAGAAATCTTTCTAACAACTGCGTTACAGATACAACTGTGCCATCTTTTTCTTTAGCAACTTCACTTTCTTCTCTTAAATAATCAATCATTCTCTTATCTGAAGTTAAACTTTCGTCTTGCTGTTTAAAATAAGCAATTTTCACAGTTTGACCTGTAATGAGATTACCTTCAAATGTTTGATCTAAGCCACTAATAATATTGAGTAATGTCGTTTTACCTGCGCCGTTTTCTCCAACAATACCAATTCTATCGCCTTTTTGAATAATCGTTGTAAAGTGTTCAAATAATTTTCTATCTCCAACAGATTTAGAAATATCGTCTAACTCAAATACTTGTTTACCGAGACGAGCATGCGCTAAATTCAAACTTGCTTCACCTTGTGTTTTTCTATTTGATAAATCTTCTTCTAACGTATTAAATCGTTGTATTCTTGCTTGTTGTTTCGTTGATCTAGCTTTAGCACCTTGTCTCATCCAATGCAATTCTTGTTTATACAGCGCTTTCTTTTTAACATGTTGTTGTGCTTCAATCTCTTCTTTTTCAGCTCTTGCTTCAATATACGCTTCATAATTACCTGGATAACTTGTAAGTTTACCATTTGAAAGTTCAACAATTCTTGTAGAAACTTGATTTAAGAAATGACGATCATGTGTAACAAACATGATTGTATGGGGATATTGTTTAATATAGTTAACGAGCCATTCAATTCCTTCAATGTCTAAATGGTTTGTCGGTTCATCTAATAATAATAAATCTGGTTTACGTATTAATTCTTTTGCTAGTGCAACTCTTTTTTTCTGACCACCACTTAATGTAGCTATTTTTTTAAGATAGTCATTTATACCTAGTTTTGATAGAATAGTTTTAACGTCCGCACTATAATCCCATGCATTTAGTCGATCCATATCAGTTTGATATTTCATCATAAGATCTAAATCTTTAGATTCACCCGTCTGTTGATATTGATTTAAAGCATTTTCGTATTTAGAAATCACTTTCGTCAATTCAGTTTCGTTATTTAACACTTCATCGATTACAGTTAAAGATTCATCAAGTTCAGGCTTTTGGCTTGCATATGCAATTTGGTATTGGTTAGGATAAGATGTCTTCGCATCATAATCATCATCAATATTTGCAATAACTTTAAGCAAAGTACTTTTCCCTGTTCCATTGATTCCAACTAAACCAATGCGTTCTTTGTAAGAAATGGATAAATCTAAATCATTAAAAATAATTTTGTCACCATATTGCTTATTAAGTTTTTCAATTTTATATGCTTCCATGAATTAACATCCTTTAGTATTCTCAGTTTTCAATTAATATATTATACACTTTTTTTCACACAAAAGATATGAAGGAGCAAAAACTATGCAACAGATTTTTACAGAACTACCACCATACTTGCAAGCATTATTCGCAGGTATCATCACATGGCTATTAACAGCATTCGGTGCATCGTTCGTTTACTTGTTCAAAAATATAGACACAAAGGTTATCAATACAATGCAAGGTTTCGCTGCAGGTGTCATGATTGCAGCTAGTTTTTGGTCTTTATTACAACCTTCTATAGAACAAAGTTCACATTCAGCAATGCCTTGGTTACCAGCAGCAATCGGCTTTCTTTTAGGCGGATTGTTTATTAGACTACTAGACTTTGTCATACCCCATGCACACCAAAATGCAGTTGATAAAAGTCAGCGAGTAGAAGGACCTGACACTAAATTAGGCAAAAACACTTTGCTATTTTTAGCCATCACATTGCATAACATTCCAGAAGGTATGGCCATCGGTGTTGCTTTCGGTGGTGTTGCAACTGGAAACGAAGGTGCAACATTATTAGGCGCACTCGGATTAGCAATCGGTATCGGTATACAAAACATTCCAGAAGGCGCAGCACTCTCTATGCCAATCCGTGCTTCAGGTTTATCAAGATGGAAGTCATTTAACTACGGTCAAGCATCAGCATTAGTTGAACCCGTATTCGCAATGCTAGGCGCATTACTAGTTATCATTGCTACACCAGTATTACCATATGCATTAGCATTCGCAGCCGGCGCAATGATATTTGTTGTTGTAGAAGAGCTCATCCCCGAATCACAGTCAGGTAATAACACTGACTTAGCTACATTAGGATTAATGGGTGGATTCACAATAATGATGATATTAGATGTCGCTTTAGGTTAGATAGAATACAAATCCCAATCGTGAGGACGATTGGGATTTTTTCATTGATTAATGTGTTGAGGGTTGGAGGTATGGGCGTTGTGTAGATTGGGTGAATTAGAGATGTCGATGATTTTGGGAATGTCTTGGCTTTATTCAGGCGTTAAGCTAGGACATGGGCTATCTCTTGGCTTTATTCAGGCGTTAAGCCATGACTTGGATGATCTCTTGGCTTTATTAGGAAGTTAAGCTATGACTTGGATGTTTTTTAAATAATCAAAAGTGTTCATTTCTATATAATCATTTTATATTTTTGAAAAAGATGTGAGTTTACTACAACTTTAACTCACCTCTTTACCAATCTTGTGAGTTTACTACAACTTTAACCCATATTCCTCACTAAAAAGTATATTTTCAGACTCTCACATCTCCCATTTCCAACATAAAAAAGTACCACAAAATCTCATGATTTTGTGGTACTTATCTACTCATAATTATTTTTCTTGATAACCGTTACCGGATTTGTATTCATAGTTTGATGGCTTAACTTTCTTGAAGTCAGGGTTATCATAGAACCTGAATAAGTCTCCGTGTAATAACTGGTCTGATAATTCGAGTTCTTTTTCGACGTTATTTTTATTTTCTTCTAAATCTTTAGGTTTCGTCTTCATAGGTTTATTAGTCTTATTGTCGTACACAGTGCTACCGATTGATTTATATTCTGGCGTTATAAAGTCACCATTTCTAAATGCAACTGTTTGATCGTGTCCTTTAGCTAATAAGTCTGTACCAAACATAATGTAGTTGTTTGACTTAATACCTAATACGTCTAATAGTGTAGGCATTACATCTGTTTGGCCACCGTATGTTTCATCGACGCCACCTTTAAGACCTGGTACTTTCATAAAGAATGGCGTTCTGTTTAAGTCCATGAATTTAGCTGGAGTGATTTCATCTTCACCAAGTAAATTAGCCATTGCTTTATTATGGTTCTCAGAAATACCATAGTGGTCTCCGTATATGATGATTACTGAATCATCATATAAACCTTCTTTTTTAAGTTCTGTCATGAATTTTTCTAATGATTCATCTAAATAACGAGCTGTTTGAATATAACCATCTAATGTTGCACTTCCTGTGTCTGGTTTCTCGATTGTTGCATCTTCTTTACTCAATGTGAATGGGTAATGGTTAGTCAACGTAATTAAATGAGAATAGAATGGTTGTTTTTGTTCTTTTAGATGTGCAATAGATTCATCAAAGAATACTTCATCTTTTAAGCCTAAGTTTTCAAGGTTTTTTTGTTGCATATCATAATAAGTTGCATCATAGAACTTATCTACACCAAAATGCTTGTACACTTGATCTCTGTTCCAGAATGTTTTGTAATCACCATGCATGACTGATGTTTCATAGCCACCTTGTTGATTTAAAATTGCTGGTAGTGATTGATAAGTGTTGTCACCTTTTAATGAGAATGCTGAACCTTGTGGTAAACCGAAAATACTATTATCCATCGTTAACTCTGAATCGGCTGTTTTACCTTGTCCCGTTTGATGGAAGAAGTTTGGATAGTATTTGTAACCTTTATCACCTTTAGCTAAAGAGTTTAAATAAGGTGTTACTTCTTCACCATTAACTTTGAAGTTAATTAAGAATGATTGGAAACTTTCTAAGTGAATTTTAATAACGTTCTTGTCTTTAGCGATACCAAACGTTTCTTTGTTAGGTTCTTGATACTTCTGTTTTGTATAATTTTTAACTTGTGTTAAATCATCTTCACTTGCCAATGCTTTTTGCGAATTATTTTGAATCGTTTTAACCCCATCATAAACCGTAAAGTTATAAGGTCCTAAATATTTAACTAAATATTTATGGTCAAATGTACGTGTTAATAATTCTGGTCTATCTGATTCAGCAAATGCTAAGTTTAGGAAAAATAGTGCTACTGCTACACCCATAACAACTGGGACAAATTTCTTTGGAAATGCTTTTACTGATAAATTATTTCTCTTAAAGATCAACACAAATAAGAATATGATCGTATCTGTGAAATATATAAAATCGTACCAAGAGAATGAACTATATACCGCACCAGACATTGATTCTACGTTGCTTACTTGATTCAAAGTACTAAATGTTAAGAAATCTGAAAAGAATCTAAAGTACACGACGTTCGCATATAGTAAGAACGATAGTACAAATCCAGCGATAAAAATAAACCAGAACGACTTTCTTCCCTTAAAGAATAAGAATACGCTCAATATTAGCGCAATCAAGCTGTATGGGTTCATTAATAAAATTAAATTCTGTACGAGTCCCTTTACCCCGAGTGACAAATCTACATAATAGGCAAAATAAGTCTTTAACGCTATTGCTAAAATCGTTAGCAAGAAGAATGTAAAGACGCCTATCTTCCTATTTTTAGTTTTCATACCGTTCCTCCGTATCTCAACTCATATCAATTTTCATTATTATTTCATTACATATTATTGAAGGTTGTAATATTCTTGTAATATTTAATGTACAGTATTATAATTTATACTATTTTACAATAAATTTCAACTAAAAACCTAAAATACAAATAAGAAATGTGTAAAAAGTGCACACAATAGACACAATTCACACATGAAAATTACTTGTTTAATTCTTCATTTAATTTATATCTGATGCCGGTTTTAATTTGCTTAACGAATTGAGCATGTTTTCTCATATTGCGTTCCGCTTCTTGTATTGTTATTTTCTTAAAGATGAGTTTTGAACCTTGCTTTTTTTGTGCTAATTTATCGATATGATAAGAAGCAATTGTTCCAATTTGAGGATAACTGGATAATGATTGATGATCATTCAACATCACGACCGGTTGATTCCCTTCATTTAATAGAACAGTACCTTTTTTAACACTTAAAAATGACTGATCGACGATTCTACGATTAATAACGGAGTTTCCTTCTAATGTTAATCCTGTTCGATTAAAGCGATTAGATACTTTATAAACTTGGCTCTCAAGATGCTTAATCTCTGCTTCATTAAAGTGTGTCATACCTTCTCCCGATATAACATGGAATATATCTGTTAAATAATTTAAGGCTAACGTATATTGGTCTACGCCCCATGAAGCTGTTTTGCATTCTTCTAGATTTTCAAATAGCTTTTTTTGTAAAGGGGTGTAGTTACGGCAAATTTCGATTTCATCGCCTGCTTGTAAAGTACGACCGTGGTAGCCACCCATTTCTAAGCGGATACTCGTAGATTTTGAACCTAACCATTCTTCAGCAACAATACCACCTGCAATTGCTAAATAACCTCTCGTACCTTTTGAAGCTTCGCCAAATTTTAATACTTCACCTTTGTCCATCAAATGAATTTTATATGGTGCTATTTTCTTACCATCTACAAATGCTGGGAAGTTAGCCCCTGTAAATGCAATTAAAGTTGGTTCTGTAAATTGAATAGATGGCAACTTAATCGTCATTTCGATTATAGCTTCGCCTTCTTCATTACCAACAAGCATATTAGCGAGTCTATGGTTTAATTGATCGATTGAGCCATTTTTAACAATACCAATATGTTGCTGTTTTTGCCTTCCTAAATCTTGAATCGAAGAGTATAGTCCAGCTTCTCGAATAATTAATGACATGGCTTATACCCTCCATCCTTGCTTTGTAGTTGATCTACAATATTTAAGATGACATCATCACCAAAATTAAGCTTACAAACATTATTTTGTCTATCGTATATTTCAATATTCGTCCAACCAATGACTGGCCATTCACCACTTGTATCAGTTGTCGTAATAAATAATTTATTTCTTTCAATACACAATGATCCTTTAGGGATAAAATGTTTGAACTGTGCATTACCTGAATGCAATCGATGACTTAATCCAGATAAATAAGGACATCCTGGTGTATGACCTATCATTGAAACAAAATAAGTTCTAGATTCCAGCACTTGACTTTGTTCTTCTTCTGACAAGTCAGTTAAAGTATCGAAATCTGGACCATATTCGCCACCCACAATAACATCTATCATAATCGATTCCTTTATAACTTCTCTATCATTAATGTCTTGTTTTTTCTGATAAATAATACGTTCTACAAATTCAGTCATATATTTAAATGGCTCATTAATATTGTGATTCATCATCATGCTATATGGATGATACACAACCATCAAACTATTTTCGCTTGGTATAACCTCATCTATAAAAGGCATATCTTGATTTAATATTTCTAATCTAAATTCATTAATTTCATGCGTTAGCTGTCTCGAAGGTTCACGATCGCTCATTACAGTTAATGCAGAATCGCCCTTAGGATATATGCGCATTTAAGACACCTCATTCTATTCTGCTATATATAAAGCATCATTATTTACGATAAAATACATCTGTTAAATCAATAAATACATGTGTTAATTGATTTACAAATAAGCCTACAAAAACAATTGTAACGGCAAATCCAATATATAAATACGCAAAACTTTGCTTATTTTTCTCTTTTCTCAATTCACCTAAAACGATTCGCTTTAAGTAAAATACAATAACAATCACTATTACTAAATATAATAATGTTAAGAACATCTTTATTCACCCGTCCTTATATGATGTTTACTATTTTACTATTTGTATCTTTATATTGCCATCATAATTTTAAATCTATTTTTGTCCATTCTCGCAAACTGTTAATCATGTATATTTCACAATTTAAACTTTCGATATCGTTGATTAATTTTTTCACAGTAATATTTTTTTCTTCAATGAGGTTATCCTTTAATAATGCTTGCCTCATACAACCGTTTAAAAATTGTCCATGATATGGAGGTGTGATATATGCATCACCTATTTTAATAACGACATTACCAATATCAAATTCTGTTATTTCATTCTCTTCATTATAATACAATATGACATCTGTATCATGATTATGTTGAAAATGCTGACGTTCAGTTGTTTTGTGTATCGTATAAATAGAAGAAACTGGTGTACTCGGTAACAACTGAGCGGTTAAAGATTGAGATGAATCAGTTATTGGTGAAGCTTCAACATTAAATGTACCATCTGAATTTAATTCTACTCTTAATTTATATGTGCCATCTACATAATGATTAACCATGTCATTAAGCATAATATCCCACTTATCTTTATTGAATTGAATATTTAAAGCTTCAGCACTTGTAGAAATTCTGTGCGTATGTTCGTGACTTCTTTGGACTATTCCATTTTCTAATCTCATCGTTTCAATAAGATTTACATGTCTGCTTTCTAATATTTTAGATTTCATTTTGAATTCCTCAATTTCAGCTTCAGCATTTGAATCTATTGTGATACCAGCTCCAACACCATAAACTGCTCTTTCTGAATTTGAATGTATCGTTCTGATTGGAACATTAAAAATCATTCTGTTATCAGGTAACAACAAACCTATCGCTCCACAATATATACCTCTTGGTCTATTCTCTAATCGTTTGATAATGGCCATCGTTGATTCTTTTGGTGCACCCGTTATCGAGCCACATGGGAACAGCGCTTGAATTAGATTAAATAATGAATGCTGTGCTTTCAATTGACTTCGAATCGTGCTGGTCATTTGATATACCGTTTGATAAGGTTCGATTTTAAATAAATCAATGGCATTAACCGTACCAACTTCAGAAATTTTACTTAAATCATTTCTAAGTAAATCTACAATCATGACATTTTCTGCTCTATCTTTTTTAGAATGCTTAAGTTGTTCATAATTTGTTTGATCTTCTGCTTTATGATTTCCTCTTGAAATTGTACCTTTCATTGGTTTCGTTAATATTGTGTTTGGCCTTTGTTGATAAGGACCATATTGAAAGAAAAGTTCTGGTGAAATCGACATAATAGTTTCATCTTCAAGTTCAATATATGCTTGATAATCTCCATTAGCATCCTCTGTGAGTGATTGGTAATATGCATATCCATGACGAATCGGTTCTGATTCAAGTTGTGTCGTATAATTAACTTGATACGTATTTCCTACTCTAATTTCATCTTGAATAGCAAGTATATTGTTTGCTAAACGTTCATCTGAATCTGTTCTTCGCCATTCAATATGTTCATTTATATATGTATGATACGTTTTATTATTAAAGTGTGAGACGGGTTGTTCGAATACTTGAATACTCCCATAATGATGAGACGCTTTATAAACATTTAACGCTGAATCAAAAGCAGCTGCGCTTTCATATGGTAAAGTCATGACTACATAGTATCCTTCCTTTTGATAGCGCTCTGCTTCATGTACAAGGTCTGATACTTCTTCAATCGTTCTTGCATATTTAATAACAACAGGATTCTCAAATTTATAATCTAATTTCTCTTCTATTTGACTGTCTGTAATATACTTAAATTGTATATGTGTCTTCAATCTCTACACCTGCCTTTACTAAGAAATTCGCAATTTGTTCTAATCCATATTCACTTAATATTGCTTCCGGATGATACTGAACCGCTTCAATAGGTAAATGTTGATGTCGTATAGCCATCGGGATACCTTCTTCTAACCATGCCGAAACCTTAAACCCTTCAGGTATATGGTGTTTATCAGCTATTAAAGAATGATATCTTGCCACTTCAAATGATTCAGGCAATCCTTCAAAAATACCTTTCCCATCATGTTTAATCGTAGCCGTATGTCCATGTACCGGACGCGGTCCTTTTACGACTTTGCCACCAAAAGTAGATATTAATAATTGAAAACCAAGACATACACCTAAGATGGGGACATCTGTATAAATAGATTGAAGAAATGCCTTTAACTGTACATAATCATCTGGATGACCAGGGCCAGGTGAAATGATCATCGCATCTGGATTGATTGCATGTACAACATCAGAAGTAACCTCTTCAGATTTCAAAATTTTTATTTGTTCATTTTTTGTCAGTATATTAATATACTCGATAATGTTATATGTAAATGAATCGTGGTTATCTATCATTATAATCATATGTTTATTCGCTCTTCTTTCCTTAATTTCATGTCAATCATACCATATACTAAACTTGCTTTTACAATTTGATTATATTATCATTTGTATATTCAATAAACTAAGAGGTTACTAGCTTACACCCTCTATAAAAAACTAGACACCTACGTCTACCTTTTTATAGAAGGCAGGCTTTTTTTATGCCTTTATAAAGGAGAAACACTATGTCAGAAACATTAAAAAATGAAAAAGCAGTTGTTGTGTTCAGTGGCGGACAAGATAGTACAACATGCTTATTCTATGCGAAAAAACATTTTAAAGAAGTAGAATTAGTTACCTTTCAATATGGCCAACGCCATGATTTAGAAATTAAAGTTGCTGAAGACATTGCGAAAGAACAAGGATTAAAGCATCATATTCTAGATATGTCACTACTTTCACAACTATCTCCTAACGCACTAACAGACCATTCAATGCAAATTGAAAATGACGAAAATGGTATACCTAATACATTTGTGCCAGCACGTAATTTGCTATTCTTATCATTTGCCGGTGCATTAGCATATCAAATTGGTGCTAAACATATTATTACAGGTGTTTGCGAAACAGACTTTAGTGGGTATCCAGATTGTAGAGATAGCTTTATTAAATCTATGAACTTGTCACTTAACTTATCAATGGATAAAGATTTCGTCATTCATACACCGCTTATGTGGTTGAATAAAAAAGAAACTTGGGCACTAAGTGATCAATTAGGTGCATTAGACTATGTTAGAGAAAAAACATTAACGTGTTATAACGGTGTGATGAGTGATGGTTGCGGTGAATGTCCTGCTTGTAAATTAAGAAAACAAGGATTAGACCAATACCTAGAAACGAAAGGAAGTTTATAATGTTACAACAAATTTATCCGAGCGTTCAACACCCTTATGCTTTCGAACTGAATAAAGACTTTAATTTTTCAAGTGCACATTATATTCCATACGAAGAAGCCGGTAAATGTATGAATGTACATGGACACACATATTTTGTTAATTTAACAATTGCTGGCGACGAATTAGATAAAATGGGATTTTTAGTAAACTTTAGCGAATTAAAATCATTAATCCATAAACGTTATGACCATCAACTTTTAAATGACTTTGAAGAATTCAAAGATTATAGTCCTTCAACTGAACAAGTAGCTCAAACAATTTATAATATCGTTCAAGCATCTCTAGATAAGCGCGATAACAAACCTAAATGTGTACAAGTATTTGTGAGAGAAACACCTACAAGTTATGTCGTTTACCGTCCAACTAAGAAAGGTGACAACAATGCCTAAAATACCAGTGTTAGAAATCTTCGGTCCAACGATTCAAGGTGAAGGTGCAGTCATTGGTCAAAAAACGATGTTTGTTAGAACAAGTGGTTGTGATTATAGATGTAGTTGGTGCGATTCAAGTTTCACATGGGATGGCTCAGCTAAAGATGATATTCGATTACTTGAACCAGAAGATATTATTTCTGAATTAGATCAACTCGCTCCAAATAAATATCAACACGTTACGATATCAGGTGGTAACCCTGCTCTGATTAAAAATATAGGTCCGTTCGTAGAAGCTCTTAAAGCACGCAATATAAAGACCGCACTTGAAACTCAAGGGTCTAAATTCCAAGAATGGATGACGCTAATCGATGACTTAACGATTAGTCCTAAGCCACCAAGTTCTGGTATGAAACCTAATTTAATAATTCTAGATGAAGTTATCGCACAATGTGTAAAAGAAAGTCTTTCACTTAAAGTTGTGATTTTCGACGAAGATGACTATCAATTTGCTAAAGATATACACAAACGATATCCTTCTATCCCGTTCTATTTACAAGTAGGTAATCCGTATCTAGACGATAGCGTTTCAAACCATACTGAGAAATTACTCGAAAAATATGAACAACTGATTGATAAAGTAACGAATGATACTTTAAATGATATTTTTGTTCTACCACAGCTACATACGCTGTTATGGAGTAATAAAAAAGGTGTTTAATATTTCCTAGGAAATATTAAACACAGTATAAAATAAGCACGTCACTAACTTGAAAATGCTCTTTAAGTGATGTGCTTATTTATTTTGGTTTATTATTCTTATTTATACAGCTTTTGGCTGTCTTTTCATGACTTTATATATAGCATAAATTGCTATACCTAATATTAGAAAGATCCACCAAGGAATATAAACTTTCATCATATCTTTAAATACAAGGTTAGGTACTAATATTAGAATTGCTGGTATAACACCAACTAATAGTCCAGCATATGCTGATTCTTTTATCTTCTTATATTTAGATTTATCAAAGATATATCTTTGGATAATATTGAATAATGCTTTAACAATAAAGAATCCACCTATTGGTACGATAAGTAAAAGGAAAAGTGTAGATATAAGTGGTGTCTTATAATCAACAAATATACCTACTATACCTGTAATAACAAAATATACACTATAGAAGTAAGCTACACCCATTCCTACCATTTTTAAAATTGCTTTATTAGATTCATTCGGTAGTTCATTTAATATATCATCAGCATGACCTTTAACATCATGACCGAAAAATTCAATTGCAGTAGTGCCATTCGAAACAGCTTCTAATAAATGATCAAGGACATCCATTAATATGACTTCTGATTCATGTTCATTTACTCTTAAATCCGTTCTAACATATAATAAGAAATCTTCATAAACTTCTAAATCTGCTTCATTTAGCTGCTTTCTCTTCTCGTTGTTTTCTTTGACCAGTTGTTTAGTTGTTCTAGACATCTTCATTGCTCCCTTTTAACAATTTAGTAATAGGATCTTTAATTTCAAGCCATTCTTTTCGTACGATTTCTAATTCTTCGCGACCTTTATCTGTAATATAATAATATTTTCTTTTAGGTCCTTGTTCACTATGCTTAAACTCACTATAAATAAAATCCTTCTTTAATAATCTAAGTAAAATAGGATATATCGTTCCTTCACTTACATCGGTAAATTGATGTTCATTTAATTTGCGAGATAATTCATAACCGTATACTGGTTGAGATTGTATGATAGATAAAATACAAGCATCTAATAAACCTTTTCTCATCTGTGTCTTAATTGTCGACATCTTAATAACCTCTTCCAATTTTCACAGCTATATTGTATTACAAGATAGCTTGCTTTTATACTATTAAAGTTTATTCCATTTGTCAAAGGGTCTTTAAATTTTTCTTCTAAACATATATTTAGTGATTATATGTTTAGAAATTGTTATAATTCTTAGATGAGACTATTTTAAGGCAGGAGACAGATATGGCATTCCTCGTTTCAATTAATATCATTCTGTGTATCGTCTTGATGTCATATAACTTTGTAGTAATGAATAAGAAATCGCGTATCAATCATTACGCAATTTCAATCACAATTGCTTTGAATGGTTTAATATCCTTTATAATCATCAAAGAAATCAACTTCATCACGATTGCAGTAACGACTATGTTACTTATATGGGCATTTTTACATACATGGATTCAAATTAAATACTTTCCAAACTACATTAAAAATCAATATTTCGTACTTTATATTATTACAATTGTATTTAGTATGTCTTTAAACATTGTTTACTTAGATAGTACACTTTCAATTTATCAATCAGTACCTTATTTAGGTGTCAGTTTATTTATATTTGGACAAATCATTGCTTATTTATCGTTATTCACAGAACCTATTGAATCAGACGGTAAAAGGCTCGCAAAAATCTACCAAAATGGTATATATCGATACTTTATTCACCCACGTTTAGTTGGTGAGATATTATCGATTGTAGCATTAATATGTATGATTGTCCTTACGCCTCATTGGTTTCTATTAATACCAGTGTTCCTTTTTTATATTATGTTTATTTTATGGCAAAAGTTATTCAAAACTTCTTATTATGTTTCACATAGCGAATAACAGGGTACTTAAATATAGTAATGAGAAATATAATTAAGGAGGTACACTCAAATGGGCTTTATATTAATGTTAATCGTAGGTGGACTAATAGGTTGGCTAGCAGGTGTTATATTAGGTAAAGATATACCTGGCGGCATAGTAGGTAATATTATTGCCGGTTTAATTGGTTCAGCGATTGGTGGTTCTTTACTTGGAGATTTAGGTCCAGTATGGGGTGGCGTCGCAATCATACCAGCACTAATCGGTTCAATTATTTTAATTCTTGTATTATCATTTATTTTGAAATTGATCAAAAAATAATCAATCTTCAATTAATAGATAAAGTTAAAGCAACCATTTGCGGATGGTTGCTTTTTTAATATAAAAATATAGATCCTACTACTAATACAAATACTGAATTAGCTATTTCAATTAAGCCTACATGCATAATTTTTATTTTCTTACCATATAAAACGACTGATCGTATTAAACTCGGTATATACATCAACATAACTAGTGGATGTATAAAGAACCCTACAACAACTATACATAAGTGATAAATCCAAGATGACCATTTATATTTTACGGATTTTTTCTCTCTAATCATCGTCTTAACGTATAAAATTGTACCGAAGAAATATAAGAAACTTAATATAAAGACTCGTAACCAAGATTGTACATCTGTTATAGATACATTTAATAACGCACTGATCACACCAAATAAACAAAATATCAAAACAGCTATTAAATCATTAGTAAATGCTCTTTCATTTTTCTTTTTAGCAAAATAGGCATTAAATAATGATGAAGGTACCATCAGTAGAAAAATCCATATCGTAATAGGTTTATGTAATACGATTGGTATAAAAGATATGACGACAATCAAAGCAAATATGCCTGCCGTATAAATATAACCTATTGTTTTCTTCCTTTTCTTTAAGTAGAAGAAGATTTGATCACTCATGAAATAAGATGCTAGTACACCTAAATACAATAATAAATGAAAGTATGTAAAACCAGTTGCTGCAATTCCGAATGCGATTGGTAGTACAATCATTGACCATACACCATGTTGATTTGGTTTTTTAAATTTAAACAAATAAAGCACCTCCACAGTTTCATTTTACTAAAAGATGCATATGAAATACATCTTAATTCAAACAAATCTGTGAAGGTTCTATATTTTACTTCATATCTCCAATTTTAACTTCATCTGGATCTCTAAATTGTCGTTCATCTGTATTTAATTGGTCGATTTTGTCTAAATCTTCATCACTCAATTCAAAATCAAATACATCAAAATTCTCTCTGATTCTATTATCGTTTTGAGATTTTGGAATAACGAGTCTACCTTTTTGTAGATGCCATTTAATAATAACTTGTGCAACAGTCTTATTATACTGATCTGCTATACTTTGTAAATCTGCGTTTTTTAACCATTCGCCACCTCTCATTAGAGGACTCCATGCCATTAATTTAATACCTTTACTTTCACAATATGCTTGTAATACTTTTTGATTAAATAATGGATGAAATTCAACTTGGTTAACTGCAGGTACAATTTCAGTTTCAGCTAATAATTTATCTAAATGATGTTCTTTAAAATTACATACACCAATCGCTTTAATTTTACCTTCTTTATATAACGTTTCTAATGCTTTATACGTCTCAATAAATAATCCGTCTTCAGGACATGGCCAATGAATTAAATACATATCGATATACGTAAGTTGCAATGATTCTAATGAGTCATTAAACGCTTTAATAGTCGCATCATAACCTTGGAAGTCATTCCATAATTTAGTTGTAATAAATAAATCTTCTCGATTGATATTTAATGTTTTTAAAGCTGTGCCTAATGCTTTTTCATTTTTATAAAACCAAGCTGTGTCTATCGCTCGATATCCTGCATCAATTGCTGTATGGACAACTCTTTCAACATCAGCATTTTCGATTTTGTATACGCCTAAACCTAATTCTGGTATCTCTACATTGTTATTTAATTTAACCATTTTATTATCCCCTTTATTTAGATGTCATACGGTCTCTTTTAGGTGTATAAGCGAGCGAACGTGTCAGTTCTTCAAATTCTTCTTTCGTTAAATCACGCCATTCACCATATTTAATACCATCTAGCTTAATGTTCATGATACGAATTCTTTTTAATTTTTTAACATTATATCCTAACGTTTCACACATACGTCTAATTTGACGATTCAAACCTTGTGTTAAAACAATCTTAAATGTTCTATCATTAATTTGTGATACTTTCGCTGGGAGCGTCTTTTGATTTAAAATTTCAACACCTTCAGACATTTGCTTTAAGAAGTCTTTCGTTAATGGCTTATCTACTGAAACGACATATTCTTTTTCATGATGATTTTCAGCACGTAATATTTCATTCACTATATCACCATCACTTGTCAGGAGTAATAATCCTTCTGAATCTTTATCTAATCTACCAATATGAAAAATTCTTTCATGATGATCAACGTAGTCTACAACGTTACCTTTAACATGTCTTTCAGTAGTAGATGTGATACCACGTGGTTTATTAAGTGCTATATATACATAACCTTTATCAATTGTAATAACTTCACCATCAACCTTCACAACATCCGTACTTTCAACTTGAGACCCTAGTGTCGCATATTCGTCATTAATTTGAACGCGATTAGCACTTATCCATTTATCAGCACCTCTCCTCGAACATACACCAGCTTCACTTAGAAATTTATTTATTCTCATAAAAATGGTTCCTCTCTCAATCTATCTACTATATTCCCTATTTTACATGATGATCTTCATTAAAACAAAACAGTATGCGTCTATTTTGGACTTCTGACGACATTTGTATGGGCGGCGTTAGTTACACTTCCATCGACTTTTGTAATTCATGCAATAAAAAAAGAGCACAGGAACTAAATATCTGTCCCATGCTCTTAATATCAATTTATTATTGCGTTATCTTTTCATAAGATTTGCCATTTACAAAGAAATGATCAAATATAAATGTTCCAAAAGGAATAAATGCTACTATAAAAGCAATGACTGGCCACTTTATATGAATTCTAACAATAAGTGCCATTACCAATATCATGATGACATAAATTGAAAATAATCCGCCATGTATCATGCCTAATACTGAAACTACATTTGGATTACTCAACATATACTTGATAGGCATTGCTATAAATACTAATAACAGTAATGATCCACCTTCTAAATATCCTGTAAACCTAAATAATGATGTTAATGTAGTTTTGCTCACTTTTTAATCCTCGTCTTCTTCGTCTTCGTCAAATATACTTTTTCTTTCTTTTATAAAATCTTTGTGTAAAGCAACTGTCTTAATTTGATGATTTTCAACATCAATGACAACCCATTTATCAAATTCTGTATCGACATAGTCGTCTTTTTCAATTTCTGGGTTATGCGCTTGTAACCAACCACCGATTGTATCAATATCGTCTGAATCTACGAAATCAATTCCAAATTTTTCTTCTAGTTCTGATAAAGTTACACGTCCATTAATTTGGTAAGTATCTTCACCAGTTTGAATGATATCATTTACTTCATCATCATCAAATTCATCACGAATTTCACCAACGATTTCTTCTAATATATCTTCCATCGTGATGACACCAGCTGTACCACCATATTCATCAATAACTAACGCCATATGCACATGATCTTTCTGCATTTTTACTAATGCATCACTAATTCTTGTAACTTCGTGAATAAGCGGCAAGTCATGTACGTAGTTATTAATTTTAATTTGTTCACCTGAAGCATATTCTGTTAAAAATTCTTTAACATTTATAAATCCTTTAATATGGTCTTTATCACCATCTTCAGTAATTGGGTAACGTGTATAATGATGCTCATTTATAATTTCTAATAATTCTTCAATATTAAATGGTTCTGTTAATGTAACCATTTGTGTTCTAGGTACCATGATATCTTTTGCTAATCTTTCATCGAATGAGAAAATATTTTGCATATAAGCTAATTCAGTGTGATTGATTTCACCACTTTGATAGCTTTGAGTCATGATAAGCTTTAATTCTTCTTCTGACATTGCTTGTTCTTCGTTAGTAGGTTGAATACCTATTGTTCTAACTAGAATACGTGCTGCACCATTCATTGACCAAATTAACGGTTTCATAACAATACCGAAATAATATAATGGTCGGCCGAAGACAAGTGTAAGTCTTTCTGCCTGTTGAATTGCTACCGTTTTTGGTGCTAATTCACCAACTACTACATGGATAAACGTTACAATTAAGAAACTGATCGCTATGGAGAAAGTTGTTGTTAATGCGTCTGGTAAGTTAAAGAAGTCTAATACAGGATGTATTAATACTTCAAATGTTGGTTCACCAATCCAACCTAATCCAAGTGATGTTACAGTAATACCAAGCTGACATGCAGATAAATAATAATCTAGTTCTTTGATCATTTTATGTACAATTTTAGCTGATTTACTTCCTTCAGAAATTAATTGTTCAATTCTAGTTATACGCACCTTTACAAGTGCGAATTCAGATCCTACAAATACCATTGTAAATGCAATTAATATAAAGAATACAATAAAGTTTATTATGGTCGAAATTTCCAATTAGTTCCCTATTTCTAGGGATTCACCTCCAAATATTTTGCGGTGACGCTATGGCCACCTTTGTATGATTTTTTTCAATAAGTTTATTTACGGTATACGTTTTCAAAACTAAATCCTTCCCATTTAGCGTCACCTCCCCCGATATTAGCATATTATTTTTAGTGTAGCATATTTTTATCACAATTTAAATGATATAAGAAAGAATGTAAATGTAGAAGTCTACACATACATTCTTTATATAGCCGTAGTTCCAACATGTTGCATGATAAATTTAGAACTAATTTTATTAAAAGCATCAGGTTGATCAATATTACATACATGACCAGCTTGCTCTATTATTTCTATTGAAAAATTTTCATTCTCTTTAACGAGTCTTTCAACTGGAGGCATAAACAAATAATCTTCTTCCCCCATGATAAAGAGTGTCGGAATATCTCTTGTTGCAACTTGTAAATGTGCTAAATAAGGATTTACAAGCTTCGTTAATTTAACCCATTTGATAAATTGTTTTTGAGACACTTTCTTAGCTTCATTCACAAATCTTAAGCGAGATTCTTCATGAGCTTTCCTAGGCATAATAATGTAAGCAAATAATTTATAAAGCAACATATACGGCACAAAATTCATAATTGTACGGCCGATAGCTAACAAGAATTTAGTCCTTAAATTTACATTAATGATAGCGCCACCTAACACCAATGTCGTAATTCTCTCTGGATATGATTGCGCCATTGTTTGGCCAACTATTGTGCCAAGGCTCATGCCAATAATATGAGTCTTATCTATTTTCAAATGGTCCAATACATCTACAACTTCTTTTGCTAAATGTTCAAACGAATCATTTTTCTTCCATTCTTTATTCGCAGATTTCCCGTGCCCCCTCAAATCTACGAGTAATATATTAAAATGTTTCCTATAATATCTCATTTGTTTAAACCAAATCGAAGAACTACCACCAGCTCCGTGTATCAACGTAACCCATTCTGCGTCATTTGATTTGATAATTGTCTTGTAATATAACATTGTTCACATCTTTCCCTATGTTTACCATTTTCTACATATTATAATAATTTAATCATATAAAAATTTCCCCAACTTTTCAATTTTAAACATGTTAAATCAGCATCATACTTTTGGCCGAGGATTTAAAGCACTGACTAAAAAAGCTGTCTACAAAGTCACAACTCTGTAGACAGCTTTTAATTTAACACGATATATTGATTATTCTACTTCTTCTGCGATTTCAAGTTGCTCTTTCGTTAATTTAGGTTTAATAACACCATAAATAATTGCTGCAACTAATGCACCGACAACTACTGCTAGTAATGTTTGTAACACATGACCGAAGTCAGTTGCAAATATAACAAAGATACCGCCATGTGGTGCTTGAATTCTTGAACCTAATCCTAAAGCTAACGCTCCACCAATACCTGAACCAACCATCATTGATGGAATGACACGTAATGGATCTGCTGCTGCAAATGGAATAGCACCTTCTGTAATGAATGATAACCCCATCACATAGTTTGGAATAATAGAACCTTTTTGTGCTTTAGTAAATTTCTTTCTAAATATTAACATCGCTGTTGCTATTGCTATTGGCGGAATCATACCACCGACCATAGCTGCAGTAATTGCTGCTGCGTTTCCTTCAGTTAACGCTGCTGTCGCAAATACATATGCCGCTTTATTAAATGGACCACCCATATCAATTGCCATCATTGCACCAAGTACTAAACCTAATAACATAATATTAGAACCAGATAAGTTATTTAATCCGTCTAATAATAAATTGTTTAACCATGCTGTTGGTGGATTTACCACATACACCATAAGTAACCCAGTAAGTGATACTGATAAAATTGGATAAATTAATGTAGGTTTTAAACCTTCAAACATTTGAGGTAAGTTCTTAAATACATATTTGATACCTTCTGTTAAGTAACCTGCAAGGAAACCAGCGATAATACCACCTAAGAATCCTGAACCACCTGCTACTGCTAGCATACCACCGACTAAACCAGATGCAAAACCAGGTTTATCTGCAATACTTCTAGCGATGAAACCTGCTAAAATAGGCACGATTAATTTAAATGCACTTTCACTACCAATCGACCATAAATTAGCTGCAAATTCGTTATATTGTCCGCTCTTTGGATCGAATGAGTTTTCACCAAATAAGAATACGATTGCCATCAAGATACCACCAGATATAACAAGTGGTAACATATTAGAGACACCATTCATTAAGTGTTTATATATCGTCTTAGACACACTTTGTTTTTCATTGCTAGAAGCACTACTTTGTTTCACACCTTTAGCTACGAATGGTTTGCGTGATGTGTCTTGTGCCATATTGATTAATTCTTCTGGGCGTTTAATACCATCAGCAACCGGAACTTGAATCACATTCTTACCATCGAAACGATCTGTTTCAACATGTACATCTGCTGCTACAATGATACCTGATGCTTTTTCAATTTCTTCATCAGTTAAATGATTTTTAATACCACCTGAACCATTTGTTTCAACTTTAATAGGTACACCCATTTTTTTAGCTTGATTTTTCAATGCATCTGCAGCCATATAAGTATGTGCAATACCTGTAGGACATGCTGTTACAGCTAATACAAGTCCTTTTTCTGAATCCGCTTCTGCATTCGTTACAGCTGCTTCTTCTGAAGATTCATCTGAAGCTTCATCATCATGCTTATTAATGATATTTAACACTTCTTCTTTACTTTTTGCTTGTAATAACTCTGCTCTTACATCTTCATCCATCAAAATGCCTGAAAGTTTAGCAAGGGCATCTAAATGTGTTTGTGCACCACCAGCTGGCGCTGCAATCATAAAGAATAAATGAGCTGGTTGCATGTCTAATGATTGATAATCTACACCTTCAACAGATTTACCAAAAGCAATCGCAGCGGATTGTACAGCATCTGTTTTAGCATGAGGAATCGCAATACCTTCACCAATTCCTGTTGTACTTTGTGACTCTCTTGCATGAATCGCCTGTTTAAAAGTTGCTTCATCGCTTAATTTCCCAGCGCTGTTTAATTGCGCAACTAACTCATCAATGACTTGATCTTTACTTGTTGCAGAAAGATCCATTGCAATAGTTTCCTTCGTTAATAGTTCTGTAATTCTCATTTTAATAACCTCCCTATTTTAAACATGTTTAATGATTACTTTAGAAATTATTTTTTCTATATCTTCTATATTAGCTAAGTCCGCATTAAATGCTGTTGCTGTACCACAGCTTACCGCTAATTTAAATGCTGATTCTATGTCTTTGTCTGCTTCTAATCCTGCTACCATACCAGCAACAGTACTGTCACCTGAACCAACTGTATTCACAACTTGACCACTTGGTACGATAGCTTTTAATCGTGTTTGTTGATCCACATAAATAGCACCTTCTCCACCGAGTGAAACGATGACTGCTTGAGCACCTTCATTTAATAATTGCTCAGCACATTCAATGACTTCTTGATCCGTTTCAATTTGTGTATCAAATATTTCTTCTAATTCATGTTTATTTGGTTTAACAAATTTCGGATTATATGCTAGTACTGATTTCATCAAATCTTTCTCAGCATCCACGATTAAATTCGCACCAGTCTGTTTAAGTATTTCTGCTACTTCTTGATATACTGGATTTTGTAGTGAACTTGGTACACTGCCCGCAATTATAACCGTATCTTCTGATTGCGTATTTTTCATTTTCGTTAAAAATTCTTTGTAGTCATGAGGTTCAATATTTGGCCCCGGTCCATTGATTTCAGTTTCTAAACCAGATTTCAATTTCACATTTATTCTTGTATCATCTTTAACTTCTACAAAGTCAGTTAAGATGTTTGCTTGATTAAGTGCATCTTTAATAAAATCTCCAGGAAATCCACCTATAAAACCTGTCGCTGTGCTTTTGATATCTAATGTTTGAAGTACTCGAGAAACATTAATACCTTTTCCACCAGCAAACTTGTTTGTTTCATGTGCTCTGTTTAATTCACCTACTTCAAATTGATTTGTAAACATTACATAATCAATTGATGGATTAAACGTAACTGTATATATCATTTTAGTCCTCCGTTAATTTTATATTTTTCTTTAAATTGATTTAAATTAGTTAATGTTTGAATCGCTTTGTGAGAAGTTAATATTTCTATTGATTTCTTATATGTCACTTCCGCAAACGATACTTCATTAAATTTAGAATGATCTATCAAGACATATACTTGAGATGCTAAATGAATAGCCTTTTCTTTCATTTCAGATTCGTACGGGTCTGGTGTCGTTAACCCATAGTTCAAATCAATGCCATTCATACCAATAAAAGCTTTGTCAAAACGATATCTTTCAAGGGATTTAACTGCATTGACGCCTATATTCGCAAATGTCGTTGCTTTTACTTCTCCACCTGTCATATAAACCGAAATGCCTTTTTCTAATAACGGTCTTACATGTGTTAAACCATTTGTTACAACGATAATATCTTGTTGTGTAATAAATGGAATCATTTCTAAAGTAGTTGTCCCAGCATCTAAATATATCGTATCTCCGTCTGAAATTTGACTGACAGCTAATCGTGCAATCTCTTGTTTTTCATCTTGATGTCGCGATTCTTTATCTGTCATATTACGCTCTTCATGGCGCTTTGCAATTTGAGTTGCACCACCATGAACTCTTTTGAGCAAACCTCTTTCTTCAAGTTGAGATAAATCTCTCCTAATTGTTGATGTACTTGAATTCGTCAAATTAATAAGTTCTTGTAGAGATACTGTTTCCCGTAAATTAATCTCTTCTAATATTAATTGGTGTCTTTCAGTCGTTAACATACAATCTCCCCTATTCCTCTACATAATAAAACGTTTTCATTTCAATGTCAATCACTTTCGTTCACTTTCAACCAAAATCAACCAAAAATTTTTAGTTGTTTTATAAGTGCAATCATTTTATACAGTAAAAGATTACTGTTATACTTTTCTAGTATAATTTTAGGAGGTAAATCATGAACAATTTAAAAGAAAAGCTTTTTAACCTAATTGAAAAGAAAGAAAGTGACATGATTGATATTAGAAGGCATTTGCACCAACACCCAGAACTCTCATTTGAAGAAGCGCAAACTGCTGAATATATTAAATCATTTTACGAAGGCAAAGATGTTAAAGTAACACAACCTTTAGAAAAAGAACATGCTATTATTGTAGAAATTAAAGGTGGTCAAGAAGGTAGAACGATTGGTTTAAGAGCTGACTTTGATGCTTTACCTATAACTGAAGAAACAGATGTTCCTTTCAAATCACAAAATGAAGGTGTTATGCATGCTTGTGGCCATGATGCTCACACTGCTTATTTAATGGGACTTGCAGATGCACTTATTGAAATTAAAGAAGAATTACCTGGCACAGTTAAAATCATTCATCAGCATGCTGAGGAGAAACCTCCTGGTGGTGCTAAAGCACTTGTAGAATCTGGCGCACTTGATGATTTAGATGAAGTTTATGGTATCCATATCGTTCCAGTAGCTGGACCTGAATTTATTGGTTACAATAAAGGACCATCATTCTCAGGAAGTTCAACATTCAAATTGACGATTAATGGTTTAGGCGGACATGCAGCAAGTCCACACAAAACACATGATGCATTAGTTGCTGGGACAAACTTTGTAAATGCTATTCAAACGATTGTATCAAGACGTATCGATCCATTAGATATGGGTGTCGTTACGATTGGCGCATTCGAAGCACCAGGTGGATACAACGTTATTCAAGATAGCGTTACAATCAAAGGTACTGCTAGATATTTAAACCCTGAATTAGAAGAAACAATGTATCAAGAAATCAAAAAAATTGCAGATAGTGTTGCAGTTGGATTCGATATTGAATATGACTTAGATTATCAATTTGGTTATCCTGTACTTTACAACCATCCAGAACAAACTGATAAAGTAGCAGAAATATTATCAAATAGTAACGGCGACTATTTCCAACAGTTAGTTGAAATACCTCAAGTTACAGGATCAGAAGACTTCGCCTACTATCTACAAAAAATTCCTGGTTCATTCTACATTGTAGGCAGTAAACCAGAAGGCGTAACAGAACCATATATGAATCACCACCCTAAATTTGATGTGAATGAAGATTGCTTGCAAGTAGCAGCAAAATCTTTAGCAGAAATTACATTAAATAGATTAGAAAAATAAATATTAATATAAAAAATGAGGCTGGAACCTGTATATTGGTTCCAGCCTCATCTTTATATCATTATCATACTATAGTATATCTTCACCACGTGATGCGACATAAATATCGAACCACTCTTGATCTGTTAATTGTAATTTCGTAGCATCTACAGCTTCGTCGACTCTTTCTATCTTACTTGAGCCTACAATTGGCATTACTTTTGATGGCAATCTGAGTAACCAACTGTAAATGACCGTGCTTACTGATACGTTATATTTTTCTGCTAATGGTTGTATAACTGCCATAATGCGTCTTGCTTTTTCATCAGTTTGATCAAATAATTTACCGCCAGCTAATGGACTCCATGCCATTACTTTAACATCATGTTGCAACATTCTATTTAATGTACAATCTTCAATATTTTCAAGTTGATATGGTGATACTTCAACTTGATTGACTGAGATATGAGACATTTCTTTCTTCAAACTTTCATTTAATAATTCATATTGATTGCATTTAAAGTTTGAAACACCGAACGCTTTTATTTTTCCTTGTTCAACTAAATGCATCACTGCACGCGTCATTTCATCTGGATCCATTAATGGAGATGGACGATGAATCAGTAGTGTATCTATGTAATCTGTCTTAAGATTTAAAAGCGATTTATCAACTGATTCAATAATATGATTATAACTTTGATCATATCGATGACCAGTATTTTTAGCGATTTGATCATTCGGTAAAATAATACCGCATTTTGTGACGATTTCAATTTTCTCTCTTAAATTAGGTGTTAATGCTAATGCATCACCAAATAATGATTCACATGTATAATTACCATATATATCAGCATGATCCATTGTTGTAATGCCTCTATCAACAATTTCATGTATAAAATCATTTAATTGTTGATTGTTATAACCCCATTCATTCAATCTCCAAAAACCATGTACAATTCTAGAATAACTAACATGTTTATTTATACGAATTCTTTCCATCCCATCATCTCCTAAGAAAAATTCAACATATCTAACTTGTTGCGAATACTTGCTTTATCTATAGATTCACCTATTATGACAATTGTTAAAGGCATATTCATTATTTCTGGTTCATATTGAGGTACCCCAAATGCATATTGAAATAAATAGGTTTGTTCTGGTTCTTCCCTAAATTTGAGAAATCCTTTAATTCTAAGAATCGAATCAGGTAATTGTCTTAAGAAATTCATTAATAGTTTCATTTCTATGGGACCACTAAATGTATAATTTATGGATTGAATACCGTGATGATGACTATGTTTAGCTTGAAGTGACAAAACTTCATTTACAGGTATTTCAACACCATCAATATTTGAAAACTGCGTAAAGTGTAGCACTGGTTGATGTTTGATTGTTTGTAATGACGTTTCTAATGATGCTTTTTCTTCAGCAGATAATTCATCAGACTTATTAATAATAATCAAATGAGAATATAACATTTGTTCTTCCATTAATTGTTTCGTCTGAACGGTATATCTCGATCTTTCTAAATATCTTTTCCCGTCCATTACACCAATAATTGTTGGCATTTCAACTTTATCTACTAATGTAGGGTTTTGACATGCATCCACTACTTCTACAGGATGCGCAATACCAGTAGCTTCAATTAATACAAGATCAGGCTGGTCTTTATGATATAAATTATGTAATACAACTTCAATATCATCTTTCAATGAGCAACATATACAACCATTTAATAAACTTTGAGTAGAGACATCATCACCTAACAAATTACTATCAACATCAAAAGAACCAAATTCATTCATAATGATTGCGACCTTTTGGCCAGAGTTTTTTGCTTTCATGATGAGTCTTTGAAGTAATGTTGTTTTACCACTTCCTAAAAAACCTGTCAAAATTGTTACTGCCATTTTATTTTTATTCTTCATACTTTGACTCATATTCAAACCACCTTTCTGTAATTATATGATATAAGTTCAGAAACTACAAAGACTTAAAGTTCATCCTATAACTTATACTTTAAATATTCATAAATTACACATCACTAAAATATTTACAAAATAAAAATATTCATTATATAATGAATTAGGAGATTTCAAAAAAAAATAATGAACCATTGCATTTGTAGTTTGGGGGAAAGATTATGCCGGATAAATTAGATATCCAAAACCAATTGTGTTTTAATTTGTATAATGCGCAACGACAAGTTAACCGCTATTATTCAAACAAAATTTTCAAGACGTACAATATTACATATCCACAATATTTAGTATTAACGATTTTATGGGAAACTGCACCGGTCAATGTCAAAAAGCTTGTAACAGACTTAGCCCTAGATACAGGTACTGTATCCCCTTTATTAAAAAGAATGGAAAATTTAGATTTAATTAAACGTGTACGTTCTGAATTAGATCAAAGAGAAGTGTTTGTTCATCTAACTGAAAAAAGTGAACAAATGAAACCACATTTACACCAAGCTTCACATTTAATTCAAGATGTATCAGAGTTAAATGATGAAGAAACCAATCAATTAAACAACTTATTACAAAAATTGATCAATAATGTAGATAAAATCAATCAAGAAAAATAATACAGCAAGCCTCTATCATCTTGCTCAAAATAAATAAGCATATCACGCAACTGAATTCTCAGTTTAAAGTGATATGCTTATTTTTTATCTATTATTTAATCTAATTGCTCATTATATTGAATGACTTTATATAAATAACCTTGTTCTTTAATGAGTTGTGTATAACTACCTTGCTCTATGATATGTCCTTCATTCATAACGATTATATAATCGAAGTATTGTAAATATTTCAAGTTGTGCGTCACAATTACAATCGTATCGTCTTTATTTAATAAGAGATTCATAACATTTTCTTCATTTTCTTCATCTAATGAAGCTGTTGGTTCATCAAGTAACCATATTTGTGCTTTCCTTAACAACAATCTTGCTAAAGATAAACGTTGGCGTTCCCCACCTGAAATATTCTCAGCATTTTTAGTTAGCTGCTGATCTAAGTTTAAATGCTTTAAATTCACAGCAGCAAGAACGTTAGTCATAAGTTCATCTTCCACATCAATTAATAAATTCTCTCTTACTGTGCCTTCGAAATAATGATTATGTTGCAACATTGTATTGATTCCATTCACATAATCTTCCTGAATCATATGAGACAACTGTTCACTTTTATAGGATAAACTGCCATCATTCACACTATATAATCCCATTAATATATTGAGCATCGTTGTCTTACCTGAACCTGAAGGACCTATAATAGCTACATGATCCCCTTTATTTATTTCAAAGTTAATTTGAGATAACGTTTCTCTTTCTTGGAAGTCATATTTAAACATTACATTCTCTGCTTTATACAATGCATGATTTTGAACTGAACGTTCTTGAGGCACCTCAAATGATTGATTGATGACTTCTTCAATATTTTTAAGACTTCGCTCTGTATCCGCTTTGTAAAATGCAACATTAGTCATCGGGATAGCTTGTTCAAATAACGTAATTGTAATCATTAATATACTCGCAAAGAATACAGCGTTTAATACACCGTCTTGTATTTGCCAAAGACATAAAATGGTCATACACCAAATACTCACCATAGATGATAAATTCAGCATAAAGTCATAAGAACTTAAAAATTTCTGTTCTTTATATTTTCTATCTTCATATTGGTATTGTTTATTTAAAACTTTCTCTTTAAATGCACGATATTGTTGGAATCTTTTTAATTCTGAACGTCCTTTTTCAAAATCAAAGTATTCAGCCACATATGCTTCTTCACTTTGTTGAACAGCTTCAGCTAAGCTTTCAGCTCTTTTAGCTGATAAATAAGGGATGACTATGACTGACATTAACATTGAAAGTCCTATAATCACACCGACATATATATTGAAATTAATCATCACGAGTATTGTTATAAATGTCGTAATGATAATAACAATTGGTGGATAATATACTCTTAGTAAAATATTTTGTAATCGTTCAACATGGTTTACCATTTGCGTTAATAAATCACTCGAACGGTATCTTCTAAATACGTTTGGAACAATTGGGATGAGTTGATTAAATAAGTTAACACGTATATCCCTCAACATTGTAAATGTAGAACGATGCGAATATAATCTTTCGAAATATCTAGTAATTGCACGAACAAAACCAAATAACTTAATAGATACAATTAAAATCATTAATGCATATAAAGGTGTTCCAAGTGCACTTTTAGATATCATATATCCACTTAATGCAAACATTCCAAGTGCAGTTAGCATGCCAAAGACGCCTATTACAATAGAAAGATAGAAGTCTTTATCAAATTTAATTTTTATTTTTTTCATGACATACCACCACCTTTTTGAGATGCGTCATATGATTGAACTGTTCCATTATGAATTTCTATAAAATCAGTGGCATATCTCAACACTTCTTTTCGATGCGCGATTGTGAGAATAGTCTTTTGATGCGCAAATTGGTTAACAGTTTGCACGATAAGTTGTTCGGTTTCAATATCTAATCCAGTTGTTGGTTCATCAAAAATAACCACATCTGGATCAAGTAATAGTAATCTGGCTAGTTCTATTCTTCTCATTTCTCCACCAGACAACATTTCATAACCATCACCAATCATAGTATGCATACCTTTAGATAATTGTTTTACTTTTTCAAGTAAGCCCACTTCAGTTAACACTTCATTAACACGTTTTTCATCATAATTTTGGAACATCGTGACATTTTCATACAAAGTTGCGCTAAAAATATAAGGTCTTTGAGATAAATAACCCATTTTTAGTGGTTTTTTATAAATAATCTTACCTTCATTGAGATTTAATTCATTTAACATAAGTTTGATTAATGTCGATTTACCAGCACCACTCGGTCCAATAATTGCTGTATGATGATTTTCTTTTATACTTAAATTGATTTGATCAAATGAAAAATCTTTACGCTCTGGGTAAGTGAATGATACATGATCAAATTGAATGAGATCTTCATCATTAATATTTGAGTCAATATGAATGTTTGAAGCTTGTATAGATTCTTCATTACTCATTTCTTCAATCAATTCAATATAACCTTCACTTTGTTTACCCGTATGGAAAGCTTGTCCTAGGTCTTTAATCGCATTATAAAATTCTGGTGCTAATAATAAAGTAATGATGGCAACTACAAAAGATACATCGTGAAATACGATTAATCTTAGGCCAACTTCAAGTGCCACAATACCTATTCCAAGCATTGAGATAAATTCCAACATTAAGCCTGATAAGAAGGCACTTTTCAAAATTTCCATTGTTAAATCTCTAAATGACGTACTTGATTTATAGATTTTTTCAGTCGTTTGATGTGTTCGATTGAATAGTTTTAACGATACGAGACCTTTTGTTAAATCTATAAATTCTGCTGCAAATTGATCTAAAGATTGCATTTGGTCTTTCGCTTTATCACGAGTTCTTAGTCCAAAGACAATATAGAACAGTGGAATAAATGGCGCTGTAATCATCATAATTAAAGCAGCTGGCCAATGAATAAAGAGTAATGTAATGATAATCGTTACTGGGATAATGGTTGATTTGAAGACTTGAGGCAAATAAGATTCATAAAAAGGATGTATACCCTCAACCACTTCAGTAATCATTGTTATTTTAGTTCTATCTGTTTCATTATTTATCAATTGATGTCTAACATCTCTTTTAACTTTATAAGAAAGTTTTTGTCCTGATAATTGATTAAGGTAGTTAAAGCATGCTCTTAAAAGCAATACAATGAGCAAGATTGCTAGCCATAAATAAAGTTGTTGACCATTTGATTTTACGACGAGCATTTGGTTAATAATTTTCCCTAAATATATATTTTGAAATACGACTGTTATACTTAATAAAAACGAAGCGAGAAACATAAATATTTGCAACGTTTTATAATGCATACTATACTTTGTTAAATCTTTCACAATCTCACCACCTTGTTCCATTATAACGCCTTTATGAAAAAAATAAACTAAAATGTATTATTAAATATTAGCATATTACATTGTAATATTTGGTACAATAATGATACGGTGATTGTCTCTAGATAACCACAGACTTTCATAAAAATAGAGGAGCAAAGCTATGTTTATATTAGAATTAATAAAAGCCATTATATTAGGTATTGTTGAAGGTTTAACAGAATTCGCACCTGTTTCATCTACAGGACATCAAATTTTAGTAGATGATATGTGGTTAAAGTCTAAAGCCTTTCTTGGAAGCGAATCAGCATTCACATTTAAAGTTGTGATCCAATTAGGTTCGATCCTTGCAGCAGCATGGATATTTAGAAATCGATATTTTGAAATGTTACATATTAAACAAAACGAACAGAAAAAAAGAAAATTAAAATTGTCACATATTATTGTCGGGCTTGTACCAGCTGGTATTCTTGGACTATTATTTGATGACTTTATTGAAGAACATTTATTTAGTGTTCCAACTGTATTAATCGGTTTATTACTTGGGGCTATATATATGATTGGTGCGGATATGTATTCTAAACGCGTCACAAATCCACACAAAGTAGATGATATGAACTATCCAAAAGCATTTGTAATTGGTCTATCTCAAGCAATTGCATTATGGCCAGGATTTAGTCGTTCAGGTTCAACCATTTCGACAGGTGTCTTCTTAAAGTTAGATCATAAAGCTGCTTCTGACTTTACGTTCATAATGGCAGTACCCATTATGTTTGCAGCGAGTGCAAAAGCATTACTTGGAAATCTACAATTTATAACATTGGATCAAATACCTTTCTATATTGTAGGGTTTATCGCATCATTTATATTTGGACTTATTTCTATTAAATTATTCTTAAAACTGATTAATAGAGTTAAATTAATACCTTTTGCGATTTATCGTATTATTTTAGTTATTATTATTGCCATTGCATATTTCGGTTTTGGAATTGGTCAGAATATCGGCTAACGTATCGTACCAATCGTTTGAAGATTATGATATAGGGTATTGGAATAAGATATATTATAAGAAATGACTACGGAGGAATGACTCATGAATGATAAAGTTAAATTAATTGTTAACACATTACCACTTGTATTAGTTCCATTAATTAGAGAACGCAAAAAAATAAAAGAACATCCAGATGTTAAACATGTAACTGAAACGACTGTTGATTTTTCACATAAAGTAAAAGATAAAACAATCGAAACGAAAGATAAAGTTGCAGAAAAAACACAACCTGTAAAATCATATGTTGTTCAAAAGAAACGTTTATATGAATATAACAAACAAATGAAACAACCTTTTAAAGAAGAACAAAAAGAAGCAAAACAACAACAAAAAGAAATTGATCATTTAGATAAAAAACTTCAAAAAAATATCGATGCTCGTAATAAAGAAGAAGAAAAAGCACAAAAAGAAAATAAAAAAGCGCGTATTAAAGAATTGACTCATTACCAAAAAGCTGAAGAACAACAAGCTAAAAAAGGTGAAAAACTTCAAAAAGAAAACGAAAAAGATGTGACGAAGTTAGATAAAAAGTTACAAAGTAATATCGAAGCGCGTGAACAAGAAGAACAAAAATTAGAGCAACAAAACAAAGAAGAACGTATTAAAGAAATAAAGAAATATGAGGGACATCAAATGAACACAGCAACTACACAAAGCAGTAATGCAAAATCAATCAACGACGTAAGCTCTAAACAAGCAAAACCAAACATTCAAGAATTAGTCAATGAAAGAGTTAGAAATGAGAAAAAAGAAAAATCTAGTCATCTTCTATTTAATCAACATAAATCGTCAATGTCTCAACATATCAGTCAATTTCCATATGATGAACATACGACTGAACACCAAAAATCTAAGAAAAGATTTCGTCGCAATAAATGATTAACAGAATTATTATAGATGGAGATGCTTGTCCAGTTACGGATGATATCATTCGCTTAACTCAACATACAAGCATCTCTGTTCTTATTATTAGAAGTGTTAACCATTTCTCACTAAGGGAATATCCCGATTATGTTTCAACAATATATGTTGATCATGGTTCAGATAGTGCAGACTTTAGAATTGTCAAATTGACGCAACCAGATGATATCGTTGTGACGCAAGATTATGGACTAGCGAGTCTTTTATTAAATAAAGCCCTTCATGTTATCCACCATAAAGGTTACGAGTATACGCCTCAAAATATTGAACAACTGTTAACACAAAGACATATTTCTGCTCAAGTACGTCAACAAGGTGGTAGAACGAAAGGACCTAAAAAACTCACACAAGATGACCATAAAGTTTTTTCAGAATTTCTATCAAAATTAATAAAAAAACATTCTGGACAATGATAATCGTCCAGAATGTTATTATTCTATCATTTGTTTTTTAGCTTTTTCTAAATTAACTTTATCTATTTCTTTCATTTGTTCTAATTCTAAACGCATCTTATCCGTCTCTAATAGATAGTTCTCATGCTTTAATTTTTCAAGCTCTAATTCATCTTTAACACGTTGGGATTTAATTTTTTCTATTCTAACCGTTTTACTTTGGTGGTTTTTTATAAGACCTGCTACTGATGAAATAAGCACAATAAGCACGACCATTAAAAATATATTCACAGTTATACCCCCTTCTTAAATAAATAGAAGTATCTTTTAAGTTATTATACTACATATGCGAGAGGAGTAATATATATGAAGAAAATTGCTGTTTTCTGTGGCGCAAGTAAGGGAAATGACCCAATTTATACAGAACAAGCTTATGTGTTAGGTAAATATTTAGCCGAAAATAAATATGAGTTAGTATACGGTGCCGGATCAACTGGTATGATGGGAGCAGTTGCCAATGGTGTCATTGACCATGATGGTATTGCTATTGGCGTAATGCCAAGATTTTTAGGAGAACGTGAAATCGCTCATGAGAATTTAACAGAATATCATGTTGTCGAAACAATGCATGAAAGAAAACAAATGATGTCTGATATGGCTGATGCATTCATTATGTTACCTGGTGGTGCTGGTTCTTTAGAGGAATTCTTTGAAATTTATACATGGTCTCAAATAGGACTACATCATAAACCAATTGGTGCATTAAATACTAAACAATTTTTCAATCCATTAAGTTTAATGATTGATCATTTAATATCAACTGAATTTATCAGTTCAGATTATAAAAATTTAGCGATTATTAAAGAAAATATCGATGATTTATTTAGTGCTATGAAAATGGCACAACCCGTTAAACTTCGTGATTATCAAAAATAGTTAAAAATGTTTTTTCATCATAGACGTTAATACCATTTAATGTAAAGAGGGCTGTCGTAACACCGACACCTTCTTTTTTATTTCCCGTAAATGTACCATCGTATATAACAGTACTACCACATGAAGGACTGTCACTTTTCAGAATAACTGTATCGGCATTTAAATCTTTAATAATAGAGAGTGCACGTTTAGCGCCTTCTTTAAATTGTATTGTGACATCACGACCTGCAACAGTCATGACCTTTGCTTGATCATTCCACACATCATAACCATCTCCTCCGATGATTTCTGCTGGTTCTCTAGGAACTTGTAAGCCACCTAATATTTCAGGACAAATACTAATTGCTTTCTTCTCATCTATTAGATTCTTATAGAACAAATCTAACTTATGGTTGCCATCATACCTTACTTTTTCTCCAACTAAACATGCACTAATAACGATCATATCATCTACTCCTTACAATACTTTATGATATAAAACATGTGCTGCTAAATCATCATCATATATGACTTTTGGATGTAAGAAATTCCTAATATGGTTCATTTCTAATTTTTCCATGACTCTTCTGGAAGGTTTATTAATTTCCGACGTAAAACTATACACTTCATCGATACCTTTTGATTTAGCATATGTTAATACTGCTTCCGCCGCTTCTGTTGCTAACCCATTACCCCATACATCCTTATCCATGCGCCAACCTATTTCATAAAAAGGTAATTCTGGGAAACTTAATTCGCTACCTTCTGGAATATAATTCAAACCTACCATACCAATAAAGCTTTTAGTTTCTTTTAATTCCACAGCAAATAAACCAATTTCATGTTGATCGATGACCGATTTCATTTGGTCAATCATATTTTCAGTCGCACGATAGCTCAATATATCTGGAAAGTACCTTCTCACTTCAGGACTTGCATTCATACTTTGAAATAATGCAACATCCTCATCTTTCCAATTTCTAAGTATTAAACGTTTTGTTTCAATGTAATGTTTCATTTCATTCACCCAACCTTTATCATATTCAAAAAAGGATGTACTAATATTTTAGCACATCCTTCAAAAAATTATGATCTTACTGAACTCCTAATGTGAAATCTCTTCCCAGTTGGGCCTTCTATACTAAACATACCGCCTCTTCCATCAACAACATCGACTTCTAAATTCGTATGTTTCCAATATTCATATTGCTTATTATTCATATAGAATGGGACACCTTCAATTTCACCTAATTTCACGTCAACATCTCCAATAATTAATGTTCCTTCAACAAATAACATTGGAGAGCTACCATCACAACATCCACCTGATTGATGAAATATAAGGTTTTCACCATGTGTTTTCTTTAATTCTCTAATGAGTGATTTGGCTTTTTCAGTAGCAGTGACTTGTTCAGTCATTTAGAACAGTCCTGCAGGCTTCTCGTCATAACTCACGAGTAAGTTTTTAGTTTGTTGATAATGTTCTAACATCATCTTATGGTTCTCACGGCCAATACCACTCATTTTGTAACCACCGAAAGCAGCGTGAGCTGGATAAGTATGGTAGTTATTCACCCATACACGACCTGCTTGGATTCCTCTACCAAAGCGATAAGCTTTATTTTGGTTTCTAGTCCAAATACCCGCACCTAAACCATATAAAGTATCATTCGCCATTTCTAAAGCTTCTTCATCATCTTTAAATGTCGCTAATGATAATACTGGTCCAAAAATTTCTTCTTGGAATATTCTCATATTTTGTGTGCCTTTAAATATTGTTGGTTCAATATAGAAACCATTTTCTAATTCTCCAGCTTCTTCTCTTACATTACCACCAACTAATACTTCTGCACCTTCTTGTTTACCAATATCTAAATAACTTTTAATTTTTTCAGCTTGTTCTTGTGACGTTTGTGCACCCAGCATTGTTTCTGGATCTAGAGGATTACCTGTCTTAATTTGTTTTACACGCTCGATGCATTTTTCGATAAATTTATCATAAATATCTTCATGTACCAATGCTCTTGATGGACATGTACATACTTCACCTTGGTTAAGTGCGAACATCACTAATCCTTCAACAGCTTTATCTAAGAAGTCATCATCTTCATCCATAATATCTTTGAAGAAGATATTTGGTGATTTACCACCTAATTCAAGTGTTACTGGAATTAAGTTTTGACTCGCATTTTGCATGATGATACGACCAGTAGTTGTTTCACCCGTAAATGCAACTTTATTAATATTTTCATGTGTCGCTAAAGCTTGTCCTGCTTCCGCACCAAAACCATTTACAACATTAATCAAGCCTTCTGGTAATAAGTCTTGAATCAGTTCAATAAAATGTAAAATTGAAACAGGTGTTTGTTCTGCTGGTTTAAGTACAACAGCATTACCTGTAACGATTGCTGGCGCTAACTTCCAAGTAGCCATTAATAATGGGAAGTTCCATGGAATAATTTGACCAACTACTCCAATAGGTTCCTTAAAGTGATACGCTACTGTATTGTCGTCAATTTGAGAGATTGCCCCTTCTTCTGCTCTGACAACTCCAGCAAAGTATCTAAAATGATCTACAACTAATGGTAAATCAGCTGCTAGACATTCTCTAATAGGTTTACCATTATCAAATGTTTCAATAACTGCTAATTCTTCTAAATTTCCTTCAATACGATCTGCTATATCTAAGAGTAATTGCGAATGTTCAGCTGGCGACTTTTTCGCCCACTCAACTTGTGCTTTATGTGCTGCTTTAACTGCTTCATCTATATCTTCTTTTGTAGAACGAGGAATTTTTGCATATACTTCACCAGTTACTGGCGATCCATTATCAAAGAATTCACCATTTTTAGGATCCACCCATTTACCACTGATAAAGTTCTGATACTTGTCTTTAACTTTGTATTTTGCATTTGCTGCAGTTGGATATTCAAAAGCCATATTAAAACGCCTCCCTTAAATTGATTACAGTTTAATTTTAATCTACGGAAACGCTTATATCAACTAAAATGCATTTTACATTATTAATAAAAATTTAAATAAAAAGTTACAAATAACTATATATAAATAGCGTCTGGAGCATAATCATATGCCCAGACGCTTTAATGTCGTTATATGAAATTTATTGAGATACTGCTAACTGCCAAAATTCCAAATTATGGTAATTAGAATGCTGTAACTTCCATTATTCTGAATTGTGGTAGTTAGAGAGTACTCATTAAGGGACATTTCTCAGAATTATGTCCCTAACGACACCTGTTATTGTATATTTAATGTGGTTTTAGCTATCACGTTGCCGCCTGATAAGACTTCAACTTCTACTTCGTTGTCTGCTTCGTTTGCTATTTTGGATTTAAAATACCAATCTGTTACACCGTTTTTAATTTTTGGTGATACTGAACTTGAAACTCCTGGTGCTTGTCCGTCGAACATACCTACTTCTCGCCCGTCTTTATTTTTGATCGACATTTGGAATTTATTATTTACTAATTTCGATTCATCGACATGGACTGTTATTTCAAATTTCTCTTGTTTTTGAACGGATGATGGCATTTCAAATGTACCTTGTTCGCTATTGGATGTTTGATTATTATTTTGTTGCTTAGAACTAGACGTCGTTGATTGATCAGCTTTATTATTTTTACTTTCTGCTTTTGCACCATAGCTTCCAGATGCATAAGTTGAGGAATCATACCATTTATAGCCTTGTTTAGGTGTTCCCCAAGGTTCTTTTTCATTTTCTCTACTATTCTCAGGTTGTTCAAAATTCAATAAATCAGTCTTTTCATCAAGTTGAACATTCATGGATGATAAATCTTGGTCATCATCTTTTTTATTTAACCAATCTACAATTTGCATAATCATTTTTTGGTTATCTTCTTCTTTAAATCCATCATAAGTCTTTTTAGTTTCTCCGTTGTCTTCACGTTTATACTTTGGTGACTTGTCTTCTACCATTGAAGAATCGCCTATAAATGCGCCTTTACCTTTAGAAACTTTACTCACAGCAATATATGGACCTTCATTGCGGCCACCACCATTGTATATGCCTTGGTCTACTGCATGATTCCATGCATCATCTTTGGATAATTTAGGAACAAAAGCGACACCTTTTGCTTTATCAGGATCTGTAATAGCGATTGTTGAACCGGCATGCATCGATACTGCTTTAACACCTTTAGTAATTCCAAAACTATCTTTTTCATCTGCCAAATCATCAACTTTAATGTTACCTAATGCATTGTATCTAAATCTCAAGCCAAACACTTCGTTTAAGAAATCTCTACTTTGAACATCTTTCATCTTATCTGAGGAGCTTTCTTCAGCGTTCATGCCTTTTGTAGGATTATCAAAAGCACCTCTTCTATAACCATTCATCACTTCTGAAGAATCATATCGATTAAAGTTTCTATCGGCATTATAATGATCACTAATCATTAATATACTTCCACCAGACTTCACATATTGCTCTATAGCATCTTGTTCACTCGCTTTAAGTGGATTATTAGCCTCTGGAATAACAACGACTTCATAATCTTTCATCTTATCATAATTTAATAATTGGTTATATCCTAAATCTGTTACTTCATAGTTTTCTTTCGTTAATGCATCAGCAAAATCAGAAAAGCCACCATTAATGACCCAATCTGCACTGCCTGCTGTTTGACCATGTGCACTATCAAACAAGACTTTCCCTTTAATGTCATCACTTTTAGGTGATAATACAATTTTTCCTTCTTTGCCTTCTTTCTCAGTTACGTCATTTGAACAACCCGCAATAACAAAGACAAGCAATGTTATTAAACTCCAGATCGACAGTTTAGACCTCATTATATTTCTCCTTATGTATAAAATATGGAGCGAGTGAGAAATCTTTTATACTTAAAAGATTTCATCATCCCGCTCCGTTATGTGTACTATGCTTTTCTAATATATGTTAGCAGTTTAATTGTTACAGGATCAGTATCATAATTTTTAAAGCCTCTAGGAACTTCAATCGTTGCATCAATCAAATCATTAACTTCGTTAAAACGATATGTGACTTGATTAATATTAGATTTGCGATTAAAAATTACTGCTTCTGATGGCCAACTTCTAACCTCACCTGTTGTTGATTGTAATGTTCGACCTGTGATTGTTTCGATTTCATGACCTAATTCTAATAATGTCATTTTTCCGCCTTCAATCAGAACAAATTCTTTTTCGTGCACGATGACATCCCTCTTTTCAAATAATCCTTTGTTGTTTATTCCCTAATACAATTCAATCTAAACGCGACCTATAAATCTAATTTAAATGATTTTACTTTATCAGTTGCATCATCAAATGTAGCAGTTTTACTTACGCCACCGTGTATATTGAAAGTAGCACGGTTATTTTTAAGCGCTTCATAGGCTTTTTGAGAAATTGGAATAGATTTTAAACTTTTTGTCTTTTCTCCTGGCTGATATTCATCTGTATTTTCTTTAGACTTTTTCATGTACTTTTCATTGTGAGAGTCTGGTATAAATGATGCATAATCAGATCGTTGTTTATGACTACCATCTTGAATAGACGCCGTATTATCATAGTATAACTTATGATTAGAAGTATTTTCAGTTAATACTTCATACATCACGACATAACCATTTTTTGCACCATTAAAAAGTAAGACCTGTCCTTCAGGCATGTTATGCACTTGGAAAATTTGCAAATGATCAATATTGACTTTCATGCCACTGTCTTCAAATTGAAAATGTTTATCTCTAAGATCATGAATGAGTTCAACATCTCCATTTGTTGATGTTCGAATTGTATTAGGAAATGGCTTTTTTGCTGAGTCCTCTTTACTTTCAGTACTTGAAGTTTCTTTTTTATCTTTAGAATCATCTTTGCTTCTTTTAGATTCTTCTGTATCTGTTTGGTTGCTTTTCACTTCATCTTCAAGCTTTTTTAATTGTTCTTCTTTATCTTTAATACTTTCTTTTAACTTTTCATTTTCTTTTTCTAAAGACTTTTTATCTTTTTGATAATCTTTAGTCGATTTCTCTAAAGATTTAATTTCTTGTTCTAGATTTTTCTGTTCATCATCATTGCCACACGCTGCTAGAATAATTGATGAGCTCACCATAAGTAAAAGTGCCTTCTTCATAGGTGTCGCCTCCTATATATAGTCTTAAACATTTTACCACACAACATGTAAGCTATCTATTGAAAACAAACTATATGCTGTTACCGAGAACGATCATTTCATCATAATTAACAGATTCTCTTAGTTTGATTGCCATTGAACGACTGACTTTACCTTCTTCTGTTAACTGATTAATCATTTCTCTTTGAATTCTTAATGCGTAAATTTCCATTTCTGTATATACAGCAGTGTGATTGCCTTTGAAGTAATCAGGCGTTAATCTTTCAACTTTGTTCAAGTAAGAATCACATACGATGCTAATTTCAAATTCGTTGTTGTCATTCATTTCTTCTGTTAATCTTTTAACAACATTGAAATGCACTTCTTTACTTATAAATCTCATCTCTTTAATGTTACTTTCAATTGAAAGTGAACTTGTAGCACTGATGAATGTTTTAATTTTTCTACGTCTAATAAACAATTTCAACATTAATTTTGCTTTTGTATATAAAGAAGCATTTTTAAATGTTGATGAACGTTCTGTAATTTGTCTGTAGTTATCAAATGTACTTTGAGATATTTTATTTTCTTTAATGAGTTTATCCAACGTATTGAATTCTGTATCAATCGCAATGCGTTGCATACGTTCTAACTCTTTAATATCTTCATCTTTTTCTTCATTTTCTCTTAAGAATGATAATTGCATATGATAACTGCGTGTGATTTTACCGTAAATATAGCTTGTTTCTTTACTGTAAAATTCTTGTAGATTTTCTAATGCACTTTCAATTAATAAAATTTTAGCTTCGTTAAATGTTAGTAAACTTTGATCTTTCGGTTTAGCTTTTGGTGTAACGAGCGGTAATATTAATTGTGCGAGTACAAGACTGATTAAAATAACACCTGTTGCGATAAACAATAGATGATCACGATAAATAAAATCAGTGTGTTCTGACAATTTAAATGGCAACATCAATGCAATTGCTAATGAAATGGTACCGTGAACACCACAAACCGTCATAATAAACGCATATTTAAAGCGATTTGGTTTATCTACTTGAGATTCTGGGGCAATATCTTTACCCGTATTTAACATTTTAGAAAATCGACTTTCTGGTAAATAGAAATATGGATATGAAATAAGCACCCAAATATATCTAAATAGATACACTAATGCAGCTACAAATAATGTAATACCTATCACATGCATAATTTCATGTTGTGGTTCTTCTAATATATTAATCATGACTTCAGGTATTAAGAAGCCTAATAAAATAAATACAAAACCGTTTAATAAATAACTCAGTAAATCCCAAGTATGATTATATGTTACTTGCTCTTTCGTTGTTGCTTGAGCAATTCTATCTTTTTCGACACCGTGAATTAAACCTGCAATAACTGCAGCAATAATACCTGATGAATGGAATGTTTCAGCAATAATATAAACTAAAAATGGTGTAATAACCTGGATGAACGTAAGCATATTACCGTTATTAATACCATTTCGTGTTAAATAAACACGTAACTGTACAACACCATAACCAATGATTAGCCCGACAATTGCGCCACCGATTGCAGTTATAAAGAACTGTCCAACTGCACCGGTTAAGGAGAATGAACCACCTACTAATGCGGCTAATGCAATCTTAAATGATAAGATACCTGCAGCATCATTTAGTAAAGATTCACCTTCTAATATGGTCATAGCTCCTTTAGGCAATAATTTACCTTTCGCAATAGCTTGAACTGCTACCGCATCTGTAGGTGAAACAATTGCACCAATCGCGAAACATGCAGCTAATGGTAATTCTGGCCAGATAATATGTAATAAGAAGCCAAGACCAATAACTGTTGAGAATACAAGCACTAATGCCATTGACATAACGGGTTTCAAATACCTCGCTAAATGAACACGCGATACCGAAATACCTTCTAAAAATAGCAACGGTGCAATAATACCTACCATAAATACTTCTGACTCAAAATTTAATTCAACTGGAATTGGAGATAAGAATATAACAAAACCAATTATAATTTGAACAAAACTTAAAGGTATTTTAGAAATATAATGATGTATGATTGAACTTAGGATAATACCCATGATGAACCATAAAAAACCTTCAAATATGGCCATAAAATTCCTCTCTTCTGTTTAAAATAGCTTTTTACGCATAATAACTTTTTCAACTTCGTAGTCCATTGATTCATTTAAATGAATCATTGTTTTATTGTGAGCATGGACTGTTGAAACGATGGTATACGCACCCATATCTTTCGCCCACTTTTCTATTTCTCGTTTCAAAGCGGTTGCTATACCTTTATTTCTTTGACTTTTATCTACGAGAAGGTTGTATATCTTAACCTCTCGATCATGAACATTATATTTCGCCCATATAAAACCGATACATTCATCTTGAATTAAAGCACCTTTCAAAACACTCTTCTCATATTCAAGAGACCGCTTTATCGCCTCATATTCCAATGATGTAGCAAGTTTCAAACTTTGATTTTCCTCTTTAAATGATGAAGCAGCCATTTCACTAATGTTATAAATCATTGCGTCATCTTCTATATTTTTTATGACAACCATTTTTAACCTGCCTAATTATTCTCGATTAGTAACTTAATTGCTAAAATAAATATGATAATAAACATCACAATTTTCAGTTTCTTTTCAGGTAAAGAAACCGTTAAACGACCACCAATAAAGCCACCTAGACCTGAACCAAGTGCTAAACTTATGGCAAATGGCCAATTAACATAACCTTGAAAAATAAAAACAAAGGTAGATAATGATAAGTAAATCGTTATAACTAACGTCTTCATACATTGAACTTCTGCATAAGTCAGTCTTGGCATAATTAAATTTAAAGCGATAATAAATAAAAATCCTACAGCAGCTTGAACAATGCCACCATAAATACCAAGTGCTAGAAAAACAATAATAAGAAGGAAAATTCTAAAGGTAGATAATTTTTCAGATTGTTTTTGTGTATCTTTCCATCTGGTAGGAATAATCATAACGATTAAAACGAGAAGCATAATAATACCTAACATGCGGTTAAAGACAGCATCCGGGAGATTTATAGCGTAATGAACGCCGATAAAAGAGCCAATTATAGCAGGCACACTTAACATCAAACTCAACTTAACATTTTTCATGCCTTTTATGTAAAACACATATAAGCCTAATAAATTTTGAACTAAAATCGCAACCCTGTTCGATGCATTCGCAACAGTAGTTGGTAATCCAAAAAATATAAGTAACGGCAAGACAATTAACGAGCCACCAGCCGATACAATATTAATCGTTCCTGCAAAAATCCCTACTAAAAAGATAATAAATAATGTCATAATCTCCAAGACTACACCACCTGTTACATTTAATAATATCGAAAAATTAATCATCTGTAAAAAGTATAAACCTCAAATTTGTAATGTTTTATTAGAAAATACTTGTTAGAATAAAATTATTGATAACAGAAAGGAAAACGCTGATGAAAAAATCAACACGCGACCTTATAATAGAAAACAACGTAAAACGATTAAGACTCAATAGTCACGATAGAGAAGTTTACGAAAATTATATAACATATGTACGCGCAAATTTGAGCATCAATGAATATGACTCAGAGAAAATGCTGCTCAATATACTCAATCATTTATTAAGTGCCGAAAAAGATGGTATGCATGCCATGGAATTTTTTGAACACGATCCAAAAAAACATGCCGACACGATGATTAGAAATATGCCAAATAGAACATTCCAGAATATATTTAAATTCATCGGATTACACATCCTTATATTGTTAGGTGTCTTCTCATTCATAAGAGGATTCACAGGATTCTTCACACAAGTTGAATTCACTTATCTTTACACATTCCTCATAACCTTTGTAACAGGATTTACGATGATTTTTATATTTATATGGATGATATTTAAAGTCGTTCAAATACGAATATATAGCGAATCCAATTGGACAACCATGATTACTAATATATTGATATTCGGGACATTAGTTGTGACGATACTAGCCTTTTATTTACCAGGCGTCTATTTACAATTAGGACCTAAAATATATACATCGAATTGGGCATATATCATACTTTCGTTCATACTAACACCACTCGGATTATATATAGATCACCACAGAAAAATAGACCAGCCCGATTCAAGGTAGGTAAGACAATAGAGCAGAGCAAGCGGAACCATCTTTGGATATGGTTCCGCTTGTTTCATTTAATGTGGTATTAGGAAATTACCAGGCCGATAATTTATTTTATCGGCCTGGTAATCTCGTTTCTGGACCGGTAATTTTATTTATCGGTCCACATTTCTTATTTCTGGACCGTAAATTTTTTTATCGGTCCAGAAAGTCACTTCATATAATAAAAGTACCTATATATAGAATTAAAAATATCAATAGTGTTTCAATATTTATAAAAAATACATTTGGAATAATACCTTTTTTGTATCTTGTTACATAATATATAAGTATGCCAATATAATAGACAATCAATAATCCCCATATTAGAAATAATAAGCCTATCCCATATTCATTATTTTGAATTAAATGTATACCAAATAGTAATAGCCAAACTGATTTCAGTATATTACCTACTACTTCTAATGGATCAGACACTATTTTGAACATTTTATCTATAGTTTCTGCTCTAAACAAATTCGTATAAGATATTAAATCACAAATCACTTGAAGAAACATGGATACACTCATCAGTATTGTAAACATCAATCCAAATACCAATACAATGCCATTTAAGTCCCCATCAAGTTTTGCATAATAATTTAAAGGAATTTGGCTAAAACAGATAAAGATTATTGTAAACATCGTATGAATAATATAGAATTTTTCATTTTTAATTAAGTAATTAGCCAATAATAACAAACATATATAAACGCCCAACCCTACTACCACCATATTACTGACCTATCTTTAATAGTTTTCATTTACGATGGCATATAGGTAATGATCTTTCCATTCGCCATTTATTCTTACGTTAGATCTGTTTAGTCCTTCGCGAGTCATACCTGCTTTTTCTAATACTCTAACTGAACCGATATTTGTTGGTTGTACGCCTGCTTCAACTCTATGAAATCCTAACTCATTAAATGCGATACGAATGACTTCTTTTGCTGCCAATGTTGTAATACCTTTTCCGTTGTATGCTACGTCTAATGCATAACCCATCATACAGCTTTGAATATTGTGTCTGACGATTGCAAATAAATCTATCGTTCCGATTACTTTATTATCTTCTTTATGTACAATGACATAGTGATAGCCTTTATCTTCTGTCATATCTTGTAAATGTTTATCTATAATTTTTCTATAATTATAGAGTTGATAGTCTGAATCTTTGCGATCTGCTGCTGAATACGATTCAAATAGTGCTCTATTACGTATATCTATATCTAACAATTCATTTGCGTCTTTCATTTCAACTGGTCGGATTTCAATCATGATGCACCCCCGTTATTTATTTATCTATTAGTATACACTTATACGATGTAAAGTTATAAAAAATAAGGTCATAGATTAAATTTCCTAGGAAATGATAATCTATGACCTTGCGCTTTATGTTTGATATAAATATTTTCCAACTCTGTTTTCCATCTTGCCAAAAATCCATTCGAAAATGATAGCCATAATCCAATATATTGCACTTGCTATAATATATACTTCAACAAAACGATAACCGTCGTTAGCAATAATTTGGCTGATTGCGAGTATTTCTGTTACTTGCACCACAAACGCGATTGCTGTCCCTTTAATTAAAGCAATAAATTGATTACCTAAGTTTGGAATTGCATAACCTAAAGCTTGAGGTATCACAATTCTCATGAGTATATGTCGCTTTCTAAGTCCAACTGTTAGTGCCGCTTCTATTTGTTTATCATCAACACTTCGTAAACCGCCACGCATCACTTCTGTCAAATACGCAGCTGAATGTAATGTAAATACAAATAATACGATTGCTAAAGGATTGATACCATCAGGATCAATGTTCCAGTGCCACATTTTGTTTAACCACTCTATTACTACAGGTGTTCCATAATAAAAAGCAAACAACTGAACGATGAGTGGTGTTGATCTGAAGAATGAAACAAATATGACAATGAGTTGATTAATAACTGGATACTTAGCTTGTCTTATTAATGCAAAAGCAGTACCAATCACTAATCCAAATACCATACTGACAACTGCTATTAATAACGTTGTCGGCACACCTTTTAAAATATCTCCAACATGTTCATACATAAAAGGAAAATCTATCGTCAAATTGCTCACCTCATTTGTTCAGTTTGATATGGAATATTGTATTTCTTTTCTAAAAGCATCACGATAAACTCGACTATGATACAGATGACCCAGTAAATGATACAAATCGCGACATATACGGGAAACATACCTAGTCCGTAGTTATTACCGATAATTAAATTCACTTGTCCCATCATATCGATTAAACCGATTGTAAATGCTAATGATGTGTCTTTAATCAGTTCTATAACTTGATTACCGATGTTCGGTAAACTATTTCTAAATCCTTGTGGAATAATAATTCTTAATAAAATTGTACGATCATTAAGACCAACTGTTTTCCCTGCTTCAATTTGTCCTTTATCAACAGAGTTATAACCAGCTCTCATCACTTCTGATAAATATGAACCAGTATGTAGCGTGAATGTCAAAATAACAAAGAAAAGTCTACTAAAATGATTAATATCAATGTAAACCCACTGCAATATGATCGGTAACGCAAAATATACTAAAAATAGTTGTAATATAAGTGGCGTACTTCTGACAAAGGATACATATAATTTTACGATTTGGGATAGTGCAGGTACTTTTTTGATTCTAATAACTGCTAATACTAGCCCCAATATCATCGCAAATAAAAGAGAAAGAACAGTAATAAACAATGTAATTGGTAGTTTATCCAGTATTTGCGCAAACAAATCTGGCCAAGTGGTAGTTCCCATATGTCTCCTCCTTATAAGCGGTCTTTAATATCATTTAATGACTCTTTATCATCAAATATATTAAATCCAAACCATTTTTTAGATAAGTTCTCTAGCGTACCATCTTCTTTTAATTCTTTAGTTGCTTTGTCTATATCTTTTTGTAATTGCGTATTTTTCTTGTTATATAAAATATGAACAGATTCTTTTGAAACAACGCCACCAACTTTCACGTCAGCATTGAGTTCTTTTTGAATTGCTTGGTAAGTTGTTAAGTTTAAGAACATGGCATCTCTTCTTTGAGATTCAATCATTTTGAAATTTTCACCATTTGAAACTTTATGGATTTCATCAATGTCGATTTGATTTTTATGAGTCTTGTTGTAACCTGTTAAGATTGAATATAAGCCGCCACTCGGTGACATAGGCGTTAGACTTTTATGTTGTAAATCATCTAAAGTTTCAATATCATTTGTATCATTATGTACAATAAGTGTTGTTAAAGAATAAACATAAGGCTCCTTCTGATACAAAAATTTCTGTTCTCGCTCAGGGGTTTTGAAGAACCAATTAATGCCCATATCAAATTTACCAACACCAATACCAACAACGTTAGATTCTTCTTCTCCAAATTCATATTGGAAATCATATTGTGGTAATTTCTTTTCAAGCTCTTTCATATAATCCATATCGTATCCGACTGGTTTATTATCACTATCTGTATATAAATAAGGCGGATTGACTTCAGCAGATAAAGCCACTTTGACAACTTTTTTGCCGTTATTTTCTTTCGTGATTGTGCCGCAACCAGATAAAGAGATGATGAGCATCATCAAAATCAATAATTTAATATATTTCATTCTTTACCTCCTACAATCCGACTGGTGTTAAACGACTTAAGAATCTTCTCGTACGCTCAGACGCTGGATTATCAATAACGGCTTCCGGTGTCCCACTTTCAATAATTTCACCTTTATCCATAAACACAACTTGATCAGATACTTCTTTCGCAAATTGGATTTCATGCGTTACGATAACCATCGTTCTACCTTCGCTTGCAATTTCTTGAATGATATTTAACACACCTTGTACAGATTCAGGATCAAGTGCTGAAGTTGGTTCATCTAATAACAACACTTCAGGCTCGATACTGAGCGCTCTCACAATACCAACTCGTTGCTGTTGTCCACCTGACAGTTGAACAGGATAAACATCCGCTTTATCATCTAAAGATACTTTTTTAAGATATTTCATAGCTTTCTCTTTAGCTTCTTTCTTCTTCATTCCTTGTCCGTATATCAAACCTTCTGTAATATTTTCTAAAATTGTACGGTTTTTAAACAAATTATAGTGTTGAAAAACCATTGCAGATTGACTTCTTAAGCGTGTAACATCCTGCTTTTGATAATTTTCTACATTGAACTTACAATTCCCGAGTTCGATTAATCCTTTATATGGTGTTTCAAGCATATTTAAACTTCTTAGTAGTGTCGTCTTCCCCGATCCACTTGGTCCAATAATTGTTGTGACGGTACCTTTTTCTTGTTCAAAATTTATATTCTTCAAAATTTCTTGTGTACCAAATTTATGATACAATCCTTCAACTTTAAGCAAGTCATCCACTCCCGAACATAATAATATGTTGAATTTATCACAACTATTCTTATAAGTAAAGTCGGTTTTAATTCAAATACGCATTTTAACAGCCTTAATGAATTTTTCTTAGCTTTTAACTCGGATTTAATTGAATTTTTTAAATTGTCTGACTATAATGGCATATATAACTTAAGGAGGTAATTATGAATGACACAAGAAAATTGGAATAAAGAGACATTAGCAATTCACGGTGGTCAAGTACCTGATCCTGTAACAGGTTCTACAGCTGTACCTATTCATCAAACAACTTCATATACGTTTAAATCTACTGAACATGCGAAGAACTTATTCGCATTAGCTGAAGAAGGGAACATATATTCTCGAATTATGAACCCAACGAATGATGTATTCGAGAAACGTATCGCTTTATTAGAAGGCGGACTAGCAGCATTAAGTGTTGGTAGCGGTCAAGCAGCCATTACTTTGAGTATATTAAATATTGCAGAAAGTGGCTCTGAAGTAGTCGCATCTACTAACCTATATGGTGGTACATATAATTTATTTGCTGTAACTTTAAAGAAATTCGGCATTAAAGTACACTTTGTAGATCCAGATGACCCAGCAAATTTTGAAGCAGCAATCAATGAAAACACGAAACTTATTTTCGCTGAAACAATTGGTAACCCACGTATCGATGTATTAGATATTGAAGCTGTTGCTAAAGTGGCTCACGATAATGGCATTCCATTAATCGTTGATAATACATTTGCTACGCCTCACCTACTACAACCAATTAAATTTGGCGCTGACATCGTTGTTCATTCTGCGACTAAATTTATTGGTGGGCATGGTACATCAATTGGTGGTGTGATTATAGATAGTGGTCAATTCAACTGGGATAATGGCAAATTCCCTGGATTAGTTGAACCTGATCCAAGTTATCATGGTGTATCTTATGTCAATGACGTTGGTGCAGCTGCATACATTACGAAAGCACGTGTACAATTGCTGCGTGACATTGGACCAGCACTATCACCATTTAATGCACAACAATTCCTAATCGGACTTGAAACTTTACATTTAAGAACAGAACGTCATTCTGAAAATGCTCAAAAAGTTGCAGAGTTTCTAGAAAATCACGAAAAAGTAAGCTGGGTTAATTATCCTGGACTTAAATCTAATCAATATCACGAACTCGCAACTAAATACTTACCTAATGGCCAAGGCGCTATCTTAACATTTGGTGTTAAAGGTGATTCAGAAGCTATTCCCGAATTTGTTGAAGCACTGAATTTATTCTCTTTATTAGCAAACGTTGGTGATTCTAAATCACTTATCATACACCCAGCAAGTACGACACACCAACAATTAACAGACGAAGAACAACTTGCATCAGGTGTTACGAAAGACTTAGTACGCTTATCAGTTGGTACAGAATCTAGTGAAGACATTATTAAAGATTTAGAACAAGCGTTAAATAAAATTAAATAAGCTTCACTTAATAAGCGTTTGGGATGTCATATGATATCCTAAACGCTTATTTTTCTACTCTTTAAAGCACCTTATATGAATATTTTTAATATTTTTGATAACATTTATATATCATAAGTATTATAAAGGAGCACTGAACACAATGAATCAAAGCGTATTTGACTTAACTCAACAGCATCGATCTGTTAGACAGTTTAAAGATGAACCTCTTTCTAAAGAGACTGTAGAAAAATTAGTAAAAGCAGGACAAATGGCTTCAACTTCAAGTTACGTTCAAGCTTATTCTATTATTGGTATTACAGACCCAGAAATTAAACAAGCATTAAAAGAAGTATCAGGGCAACAACATGTTGTCGATAACGGTTATTTATTTGTGTATGTGATAGATTATTACCGTCATAGTTTAATTAACCAAGAAACACAAGGCAATATGCAATCTAGTTTTGAGTCAGCTGAAGGCTTGCTCGTTGGTACGATAGATGTTGCACTTGCTGCACAGAATGTTGCTTTAACTGCTGAAGATATGGGACTAGGTATTGTTTATTTAGGATCATTACGTAACGATGTTGGTCGAGTGAGTGAGATATTAAACTTACCTGAGCATGTCTTCCCACTATTTGGTATGGCTGTCGGTGTACCGAGTGATGACGATCAAGGTTCACCTAAGCAACGTTTACCATTTGAACATGTCTTCCACGAAAATCAATATAATGCCGACAAAGAGCAACAACTTACTCAAATTAAACAATATGACAAAGATATCCAAGAATATTATGAAAAACGCACACAAGGTAAACGCTCAGAATCTTGGTCAGAACAAATTAAAAATATGATGAGCAAAAAAACAAGACCAGATATTCTAGAAAAATTAAATCTCAAAGGTTTCATTAAAAAATAAGCACACAAAAAGCGGCTGTGAGATGATTAACATTCTCCAGCCGCTTTTCCTAATTATGATACTTGTTCCTCAATTCTTCCGTCACTTAATTTAATCACTTTATCTGCAAATTCAAATATTCTTTCATCATGTGTAATCATAATACCAATCGAATTATTTTCTTTCACACTATTTTTAATCATTTTTGCTACTTCTATTGCACGTTTTGAATCTAAACTTGCAGTAGGTTCATCTGCCAAAATCATTTTTGGATGATTCATCCAAGCTCTCATAATTGCAACACGTTGTTTTTCCCCGCCTGACAATTCATTTGGATATGATTTGAGTCTATGAGATAAACCAATTTGTTTTAATAATTTTTCAGCTCTTTCTTTAGCATCTTTCTTACGCATGCCAGCCATTTCTCCAACATAAACAAGTTGATCTGTAACATTTAAATATGGTATTAAGTGTGATGATTGAAAGATAAACCCTATTTGATTCAATCTCATATCTGTTAATTTTTTATCTGATAAGTCTACATAATCTAAATCGTCTAATGTTATTTCTCCTGAGCTTTTGCCAAGTAATCCACCAATAATAGAAAGTAATGTAGATTTCCCTGAACCAGAAGCGCCATTCAAAATAACAAGCTGTCCTTTTTCTGCTGTAAACGTAATATCGTTTAATACTTGTGTTTTTGCTTCTTTTTCTCCGAATGATTTTGTAACATGTTCAACAACTAATCCCATTATTATTCTCCTCCTATAGCTTCAAGTGGTTCGATTTTTGTCACTTTAATCAGTGATAGTACGGCGCCGATTAATGAAACAACGATGAATACGGCTACCATTAACATCATTAAGTTTGCGTCAATATAGAATGGCATTGAAACTGGCATCACACTGTTGATGATGAATATAACGGCAATGGATAAGACCACGCCCACTAATGTGATCATCAGAATTTGCAACATTAATGATGCGATAAGTGATTTGTTTTTTGTACCGATTGCTTTTAAAATACCAAATTGGCTTGTTTTTTGAATTGTCATAACATAGAAGAATGCCGTGATAACAATAGCTGAAATAACGAATAAGAATACAATCATCAAGTTCAATGGTTGTTGTTCAGCATTATAACTTGGAATGGCATTTAACATGTCATCTTGTGAAATGACTTTAACATTGTCTACATCGTTGATTTCATTTTTTTGATGATCATTCAAGTTGTCATATGCAATGACTGAAATATGATGACCTTTCAATGTATCCATGCCATTTTTATTTACATAAGCCATAGATGTATGTGAGAACATGATATTATCAATAAATCCTGAGATTTCAAATGATTGATCGCCTTCTGATAATTTAATTTCGTCCCCTACTTTAAAGCCTTCTGATTTTAATTTCTCATTCAATAACACTTCGTTTTTATTTTGAGGTAAATGTCCTTCTGTTGGTTTCGGTTTAATGTTATTTGTCATTTGTGTAAACATTAAATTCGTTTTTCCACTTTTAGTATCAATTTTTTGCATTGCTGTTTTGACTGTGTCGCCTTTAGCTATTGTATTAACAGCTTCATCAGTTTTCGTCGTAATATTAGACTGACTTAAGTTATTGTCAGCATCACTGGCTATTACGTACGTACTTTTATTCCATTGTTCAATTCCCGATACATTCTCTTTAGCCAATCCTTGTGCTAACGCTGATATAAATAACACTAAAAATGCTAATAAGAATAAAATTAATGTTACGAGTAAATATTTAAATTTGTAATAAGTAAGTTCTTTAAGTGCTAGTTTCATGTCTATCCGTTCCTCTCTCTTTAATGTATATATATATCATAACGAGGCAATATGAACTGAATATGAACAAAAAGACATAAAAACAAATTTTTTTATTTTAATGAATAATTATGGGAAAGACGATTTACTAGTCTATATTATTTGAAGTTGATACAATTTTAAAAAAGAGGAGGAGAGCTTAATGATTAAGTCTACTTGGCAAGGTAAGAAAACTTTTAAAGCACAATCCAAATTTGGCCACGACATCATTTCTGATGCACCAACAGAATCAGGTGGAGATGACAATGGACCATCTCCTGTTGAACTTATGTTAAGTGGTTTAGCTGGGTGTACTGGAATTGATGTTACCAATTTAATGAAAGAACGTTTAGCTCAAGTTACGAAATTGGAAATCACTGTAGATGATGAAAGAGAAGATACAACATCTCGATCAGTGAAACATGTCACATTAACATTCGATGTTGAAGGTGAAGTGGATTTAAAAAAATTAAAGCGTTCCATAAAACTGAGTGTCGATAAATATTGTACGGTTGCACATTCTTTAAAAGCAACAATTGAACCAAAACTTATCTTTAATGGTGAAGAACAAACTTTAGACTAAAAAATAAGAGTTGGATGAAATACCCTATTTATCGTAGAGATTTCAATCCAACTCTTTAATTTTGATTATATGGTGCTCGCCATATATAAAATGTTGCATAAGAACTCCACTCATGCCAACCTTCATTTAAACTTAACATTTGTTCTTTAGATGGTTTCTTATCTAAATTCAAGATGTCTTTCAATGCGTTTTGTAAACCAACATCTCCGATTGGAAAAGCATCCTGAACACCTAATGCACGCATCATAACATAATGTGCAGTCCATGGACCAATCCCTCTAATTTTAATCAGTGAACGCTCAATTTCATTCGTATCCTTAATATCCATCAACATGTCTTTAGATAACATTTGAGAATGCATTCTTTTGGCAATATCTATTAAATATTCTGCTTTTCTTCTTGAGAATTTCAAATCCATCAACTCTTGTACTGAAACATTCGCAATCACTTCAACTGTTGGATGGATATAATACGCTTTATGATTATACGTGATTTTCTCGCCATAAGTTTGAACAAGTCTCTTTTTAAGTTGGTATGCAAATGTTAAATTAATTTGTTGACCAATTATGCCCCAGGAAATAGCTTCAAATAAATTTGGAAGTCTAATCAATCTTAAACCATATAATTTACGGATTAATGGCTTTAATATTTCATTTTTCCTGCCATATTGGTAAAACGATGATAAATCTGCTGAGAAATCAAACCATTCTTCTATATATGCAATTATTTTTTCGGTAAGTGCTGGATTTACAGAAACATCATTTAAAACCTCAACAATTAAGTAATGACTATGATAATAAATACATATCAACAGTCTCTCGCCATCTAAATTAATTGCACGATAAATTTTATGATCTTCAACTTCAAATAACACTTCATTCTCATCTCTTTTTAAATAATCTAAGCATTTTTCATAGTCGAATATTTTGGGACATTCTATTCTAATTTCATGCATGATACATCACCTCCATCGTTAAAGATATTATGCGTTATTTACAATTAATACACAAATTTAAAATATAAAAATTGATACTATTTAAAGAAATAACATGTTATAATTGAAAGTAATTATCAATTAGGAGAGAGAAAAATGACCAAAAAATTACTTGTATTCCTCGCTACATTGTTACTTGTATTAGCAGCTTGTGGCAACAAAGATGATGACTCATCTAAAAACAAAAGTCACAAATATAAAACAGATGAAGGTAAAACAGTTGAAATTCCTAACAATCCAAAACGTGTAGTCGTATTAACAACTAACCAAGGTAACTTCCAAAAACTTGGTGTTGATCCAGTCGGAACAGATGCTGATTTCCCTAAATCAAAATATGTTGACGATAAAGACGGGAAACGTGTTGGTTCTGAAGATGTTGAAGCTGTTACAAAGCTTAAACCTGATTTAATCATTACTTATAATGCTAACCCACAAATAAAAAAATATGAAAAAATAGCACCTACTGTACCATTCGACCACAGTAAACGAACTTTTAAAGAAGTACACATCGAAATCGGGAAATTATTAGGTAAAGAAGATAAAGCTAAAGAACAAATTAAAGAAATAGAAGATATCATGGCTAAAGATGGGAAAGAAGTCAAAGATAAAATCGGCAAAGACAGCACAGTTTCTATAATGGAAGTTGGACCTAAAGAACTTACATTAATCGGTAAGAACTTTGGTAGAGGTTCTGAAGTTATTTATCAAGGATTTGGATTTAAACATCCAGAAGCAGCACAAAAAGACATTCCTAAAGAAGGTTGGTTATCAACTTCATTCGAGAACTTTAATAAATACACTGGTGATTATTTATTAATCCCAACTGAAAATGGAAAAGCACCAAACTCTTCATTAACTAAAGGTAGCATTTGGAAAAATACACCGGCAGTTAAAGACGATCACATATACTACTATCCAAGAAATGAATTTATGTATTCAGATCCAATTTCAGTCGAAAAACAATCTAAATACTTTAAAGATATGTTAACGAAATAATAAAGCAGAGACTAGGTCATAACGACCTAGTCTCTTCTATTATATAAGTATAAGTTATAGAAACTGTTGTGAACACTTCTGGCTAAACTTGTTCATAACGATGGCCTTGTGAACACTTCTGGCCAAACTTGTTCATAACGATGGCCTTGTGAACACTTCTGGCCAAACTTGTTTGTAACGGAGTTGTTAGTTACAAAACTACTGAGAATTGTAATTACTGGTCTCCTTATTTGCACTTCTAGCCAAAACTGCTAATAACGCACTCAGTATTTGCATTTCATGAATTTTATGCATACACTGTATATTAAAGGAGTGGAATTTATTTTGACTAAACAAACGGATTTACGTGTGATTAAAACTAAAAAAGCTCTCACAGAAACATTAGTCTCAATACTTAAAGAGAAGAATTTCTCAGATATTACTGTAAATGAAATTTGTCATGCATCTCTTATACATAGAACAACATTTTACAAGCATTTTATGGATAAGTTTGATCTTTTACAATATGCATTAAGCGAATATACGAAAGATTTCTTTGAATTAGATTTATACGATCGTCTGCACCATCCTTTTCAATCGATGGAGAAGGCATTTATCAGTGAGCTAAGTGACGTATTTGAAAAGCAAAAAGATAATAGTGATACTGCATTTATGGATGAACTTATTAAACACTTCATTGAAGTATTTAGTAAAGATTTCAAAAATAATATTGATAAAGTTACGACTCCTACCCACCTACCTCAATCTTTACTTCCGTTTATTTATGGATCTAATTTAGCGGCAATTATACATTGGTCTGAATTAGCAGATGGTGATATAGACTTTGAAAAGCTAGATAAAATATTTAACGAAATCAATATAATTAGCATGAATAACGGTTAATCAATTTCATCATTTGTATATAAAAAACCTTTCAATTTAGACCTGTTATGGTCTTCATTGAAAGGTTTTTAACGATGTTATTTATTGTTGAACGAGATTGTTAACGTAATCTTTGAATGCTTCTTTGTCGCCTTCTTCAATATCAATCATTGCAACTTTTCCTTGTGGGAATTCAATAAATAATACACCTTTATCTTCTATTGTAACAGCTTTGATGTCTTGATAACTAAATACTCTTTTATAAGGTTCACCGTTCATATCAACGCTCATAATGACACGTTCGTTTGTTGTAATATATGCCCCTTTAAATTGGCTTTGTTCGCCTACTTTATAAATGATTGTTCCTAATACACTTGGACCAACTTTTTCTGTAGGATATAATTCATTTTCATCAATTTCATTTAATTTCATGTTCAATACCTCCATTTAATAACTACTTCTATTGTACGAAATAATGAGAGGTCGTAACAAATATTATGATTGCACATCTCTATATGCTTTTCTTCTAGATAATAAAATTGTGACAACAAATGCGACAACAATTGCGATCGCCATACCGATAATATAGTTAAACCAACTACCTGGAGCTATAGAGATAAATCCTGGTAATCCCGCCGTGCCGAGTGCAATGGCTTTTACTTTTGTTGCAGCTACATAACAAGAACCGGCACCTGATCCTATTATTGCACCGATAAATGGATAACGTAATTTTAAGTTTATACCAAACATAGCTGGCTCTGTAATACCTAATAATGCAGAAATACCTGCTGCTGAAGCAGTACCTTTCATTTTAAGATTCTTCACAATAAAGAATGCTGCGAGTGTTGCTGCCCCTTGTGCTACGTTAGACATTGCTGCAATTGGGAATATAAATGATCCGCCTGTATTTGCTTTATCTGCAATCAATGTTGTTTCTATAGCGATAAAGCTATGATGCATACCAGTAATAACAATCGGTGCATATAGTAATCCAAATAATAATCCACCGATTGCGCCACCCGTTTCATATAACCAAGTTAAACCGTCAGATAAGAATGTCCCTGCAGTTCGTGTAACTGGTCCAACTACTAAAAATGTAACAAATGCTGTAAAGAATAATGACAGTAATGGTGTTAATAAATTATCTAAAGTAGAAGGAATGACTTTTCTAAATCCAATTTCTAACTTAGCAAGTATGTAAGATGCGACTAATATAGGTAACACTTGTCCTTGATAACCAACCATTTTGATAGAAAGTCCAAATATTTCCCAAGTTGGGATTTCGTCGCCTTTTACTAAAGCTTTAGGATAATCATAACCATTCATTAAACTAGGATGTACAAGTATCATACCAAGTGCTGCACCGAGAAATGCGTTTCCTCCAAACCGCTTCGCTGCACTAAACCCTATTAGAACTGGTAGAAACACAAATGGTGCATTCGCGAAAACATTAATCATATTGGCTAAACTTGCAAACTGATCATGAACATCAATAAATGACGCTTTATCATAAAATAAATCTTTAGCAGTTAAAATATTGTTAAGCCCCATTAATAAACCACCTGCTACAATTGCAGGAATAATCGGAACAAATATATCTGATAACATTTTTACAAATTGCTGAATCGGATTTAATTTCTTAGTCGACTTTTCTTTTACTTCTGATGTCGTAGATGCCTCTAATCCAGTTAAAGATTCCATTTCCGCAAAGACTTTATTAACCGTTCCAGAACCTATAATAATTTGATATTGCCCACCCGTTGAAAAAGTCCCCTTAACAATATCCATATCATTTAATTGGTCTTCATTTACTTGAGACTCGTCTTTTAATACAAGTCTTAATCGTGTGGCACAATGCGCAATAGCTTCAATATTATCTTTACCACCTATTGCTTCAGTAATATTCTGAGCTTCCTTTTTATAATTCATTGATTTCACTCCTTATTTATCCCATTCTTTTTGGTACCGGTACCAAAAAGGTTTAAAAAAATATATTAACCTGATATGATTGTAATCGGTTCCATTAAAATTGTCAACGCTACAAAATTAATCATACTAATTTTAATAAATATGTTCATTTTATAAAATTAATATTCAGAAAAATTTGAAAACAAATGATTACTTTTATATAATGTGAATAAATAATTGAAAGGAGAACTTTTACAATGACAGAACGAATTTATGGCAATACACCTTGCTTTTTAGGTGGTAAAAACTTAACAAAAGAAAAAGATTATTCCACAGACGTTCTCGTATATGGCGTCCCTTTCGAAGGACCTTGCACTTGGGGAGATTATACAGGGTGTGAATTAGGACCGAAACAAATTAGATTATCTTCTGCTAGATATAGCGGATATTTACCTGAATTAGATCACATAGATGTACATAAGCATTTATCCATCGGGGATGTAGGTGATGTTTCAACCGTACCACATGATGTTGATCAAACGGTTCAGAACATCGAAGTATTTGCTGAATATTTATGGAAATCCAATAAATTTTTAGTCGGTTTAGGAGGCGATCACGGTATCACATATCCGATTTTAAAAGGATTAACGAACACCGGGAAAAAAGTAGGCATTATTCATTTAGATGCGCACTATGATAATATGCCTCACTATGAAAATGAACAATTTGCACGTAATACACCATTCATGAGGTTATATGAAACAGAAGGCATTCGAAACGAAAGCTTAATTCATACTGGTATTCATGGACCTCGTAACCAGCCTGAAACGGGACAATTCGCCAAAGAAAATGGTGCGGTTACCATCACGATTAATGAAATTAAAGAAACAACTGATTTACGTCAGTTTGCGCGTGATATTTATGCACAGGCAAGTAAAGATGTTGATGTTGTTTACTTAACGATCTGTAGTGATGTACTCGATTTTGCTTTTAATCCAGGCGGACCTGTTGATGGTAATGGTTTAACAAGTTATGAACTTTTAACAATGATTTACGAATTTGGAAAGTTAGGTCTTATTGGTATGGACTTTGTTGAAGTTTATCCAATGCAAGATGCGAACCAAAACTCTGCTCACTTTGTATCAACTGCTGTACTTTACGTATTAGCCGGCCATATTAAGTTTTTAAACAAAGTTTAATGCCTTACAAACGAAGGGATGACAAGATATGACTGAAAAGAGAGAAAGAAGTAGGTTTAGTATTTTTGGTCCTGGAATGATTATTACTGCATCATTTGTTGGTCCTGGTACCGTTACAACCATGACTCAAGGTGGTGCTGGATTTGGATACAGCTTACTCTGGGCAGTAGTCTTCTCAATTATCGCAACGATAGCGCTTCAAGAAATGGTTGCTCGATTGGCTCTTGTTACAAATGAAGGTTTAGGAGAAGCTATACGGGATATTTTTAATCACAAATTACTTAAACTCATCACAGTTTGGTTCAGTATGATTGCTGTAGCAGTTGGTTGTGCAGCATACATATCTGGGGATTTATTAGGGACGTCGTTAGGTGCTTCCTATTTACTTGGCATTCCAGAAAATTATATTGCCCCTGTCATTGGTATCGTTATTTTGTTAATTGGGTTAAGCGGTAGCTATGGTTTAATAGAAAAAGTTATGACTGTACTCGTGCTCATTATGGGTGTCATCTTTATTACAACAGTTATTGTCATTCAACCAGATTTCGGCGCAGTATTAAAAGGTGCATTTATACCGAGTATACCTAACGGATCATTATTAACAATTATCGCACTTATTGGTACAACAGTTGTACCTTATAATTTCTTCATACATGCTAGCTCCATTCACGAACGATTTAATGGCATTAAAGACTTAAGAATTGTAAGAATTGATACAATTGTTGCGATAGGATTAGGAGGACTTATATCTGCTGCCATACTGATTACAGCAGGAACACTCATCCATGGTAAAGAAGTCACAAGCTTAGTAGAACTATCCGAACCACTTAAACCGGTATTGGGAGACTTTGCACCTATATTCATGAGTGTCGGATTATTTTCAGCAGGTCTATCTTCAGCAATTGCTTCTCCAATGGGTGCTGCAGCAACAATCAGTAGTTGTCTCCGTTGGAAAGGTGGCGTAAAAAGTAAAAAGTATAGACTCGTGTTCGCAATCGTCATTTTCATTGGTATCATTACCTCTTCACTCGGGTTCGAACCATTAGAAGTCTTACTAATCGCACAAGCATTAAATGGCATCATTTTACCACTCATCGCAATATTAATCTTTGTAATCTTAAATAAGAAGAATATGATGGGTAAATTTGCAAACGGCATCGTCCTGAACATCATCGGAATATTCGTCGTACTCGTCGTATCATTTTTAGGCGTCTACAGTTTAATAGATGCTATTCAAAGCTTTATTAGATAAATCAAAAAACCCTTCACTATCACATTAGTGAAGGGTTTTCGTCTTAAAATATAACATTTAATCATCTAATATGCTTAAATGTCGTTAAAATTCTATCGAGTTTTCTCTTTATCCAATTTCTATTTTTTAATAGCTTTAATTGACTCTTTTGAGCGACTTCATTAACAACTTGGTCAACATTTAATTGATCTGTATATATTTTATATTCTGTAACAATATTATCAAAAAACTCAATACAGTCGTCCATTTGAACACGAGCAAACGTTTCTCCCAATTCCAATCTTTTATTCAAACGTCTATTTAAAGTTTTCTTATTTGCATACAGTATATAATGATCTAACCGAATCCCATCTTTTTTTAAGCGTTCAATAATTTCTTGGTAGTACTCAATATTAATAATAGTCATAGGTACAATGATTATACCGTCATATGACTCTGCTATATACTTTAATAAATCATAGTTAAAGTATCTCCATTGATCATGGTCTTGAAAATTATCTTTATGTAAATTCTTTGGTATATTATGACGTATAAAGGAACCTAAATTTTCAGGATCATAAACAAAAGATTTAGATAATCTCTTATTCAATTCGAAAGCCGTAGTTGTTTTTCCAGAACCAAATGCCCCATTTAACCAGATAATCATAAATTCACCCTTTTCTATAGAAGATAACAATTAGTTCATAATATAGATTAAAATTCTATTTAATCATATATTAGAAACATTATATCCTTAACTACAAATAATGAAAATCGGTATTGTCAAAAGTAGTATTTAAGTAAAAATTCAAAAACAAAATGCAGTTTACAAAAAAATTAGGTACAAACATTAAATCAAACACAATTTTATAATAAAAGTTTTTAATTTTTTAATATAATGATATAATTATATCGTCGCCCACCTCTATGGCGTAATTCTACATAGAGAGGAGGTGTTGAGAATGACAACTGCTTTTGTCAATATCATTGCACCCATTATATGTGGATGTGCAATAGCTTACTTTTCTCATTGGTTAGAGAATCGTAAGAAAAAATAAAAGGCGACGTTTAGCCGACACCATTAATAAAACCCCCTCACTATGGCAGTAGTGAGGGGGTTTGGTGTTGAGTCACAACAATTGCTTTTGTTAGTAACATTATACCACCTATTGCATTTCATGTCATGTGTAAAATTGACATTGATGTTCAAAAAATTTATTTACTTTTAGCAATAGACATACCCATTTCATTCTTTATGTCATTTGCTACAGTCTGTAATTCAGGAAAATAATTATTAGCAAAACCTATAATTATTTTGTTCTTCACAAATTCATTTAATTGTCTATCCTCTGGAATAGTCTGATCTATCAATTCCAAAAGTTCTCTATGATTTATATCATCTAAACTTACATTACCCAAATACTTCATAATAGCTAACATAAGTTTATCAAACACCTCATGTTCAAAATCAAAATCCAATAATAATAAACTTACAGAGTTTGTCTCTATTTGATTATCACCAATTCTAACTGATAGTTCGCTTATAGCTTGATAAAGTAATCTAAAACTCTCTTTATTCTCAAGCATATTCAAACACTCCTTGATTTTAAAATAATTAGTATGTGTATTACCACAATCATCTTCTAAATTAATGATAACCAAAACTCTAAATCAAGTCCAAACTAACAGTAAATGAAACATTGCATTTAAAACCCCCTCACTAGTGCAATAGTGAGGGGGTTTTACAGTAATTACTTTTGTCCACATCGTTGCACCCATTATATATGAATGTGCAATAGCTTACTTTTCTCATTGGTTAGAGAATTATAAAAAATAATAGGCGACTTTTAGCCAACACCAATAATAAGTTCAAGCACTACTCCATATAAAGATGAGATATAATGTTAAAATATAACAATTCTTTCTATTTATTACATTATATCATCTAATACATATCATGTCATGTTTAAAATATACATTAATCACCTTATTTTTATATCTTTCAGAACTCTTTGATACACTTATATCTAATAATTCCTGGATATTTCTCCCCTAAAGAAATAATTTTAAATCCTAGTTTAATATAAAAACCTACTGCGTCATTATCCGTTTCAGCTACTAACTTCTGTTTAGGGAATAATTGATGTATTTTATTTATAATCTCAGTTCCTAGCCCTTTATTCTGTATGTGACTTTGAATAGCGATATGTTTAATCACAACTTCTTGTTCAGTACTGATTAACCCCACTAGTCCTACTATACGTTCATTATTACTAACAGAATACAGTTCATTTTCAGTTATACTGTAATACTCTTCAACATCTTTTATATTTTCTATATTCAATATATTTTGAAATAGATCCCTAATAATTGAGTTACTTTCGACACTGGCTATTTTGTTGAATTTCATCAATACCTGCACCTTCTATAGAATTATATTTCACTCTAATATCACACTTTTGATTATTGTTTATTCATCATTAAATATAGCATTAGTATCTTAATATGGTCTATCTAGAACTTAAGTAAGTTAACAATAGTACGACTATTAAATCTACGTGACTAAGCTTTTCCCCAGTTGAAAGTAATATATGTTTTACTATATAATTATTCTTTGTTCTTCTTTGTTGTTTCAAAAACTTTGCGCAGATAATGTATAATTTCCAAAATAAATAATAAATTACAAAAACAATTGAAAATATAAAGAGTATTTTAATCATAAATACCCCTCCTAACATTAATCACTTCTTTCATTTCAATATGAGTAAATAATGAAGAAATCGCACCTATATCTTTATTAAGGAAAACAGATATAGATGATGATTAATATTATCGCTAACACGAAATTTGTTACTAATATCATTCTAAATAGCTTTTTGGAAACTTTTCTATTATACCTCTTTAATCCATATACCTGTACCCACGTGCTAAATGCAGTATATCCTATGATAAATAAAAAAATGATTAAAAATTGTAATGCAATCACTCCCAAATACACCTATTCTACCTATGACTCACTACGTTTAAATTAATTTTACATCAAGTAGCAAAAATGAACTTTCCAATTTCAATATTACCTAGTTATATCGTAGTGAGTAAATTTTATAGTCATTTAGTGCTATTGGGTATTATAACTTTAATATGCTTTATTGCTGGATTTACACCATCTATATATTTAATACAATTATTAATATTTATTCCATATGCACTTTTACTTTCGATATCGATAGCTATATTTACATCGACTTTAAACGTCATCATAAGAGACACTCAAATGATTATACAAGCTTTAATGAGAATGTTATTTTTTGTATCGTCTATTCTTTATCTACCAGATAATAAAATTGTCATAAATATCATCAAATATAACCCCATTTATTTTCTTGCTGAAGGATACCGTTCAGCGACTCTAAATAAAGAATGGTTCTTTATTAATAATTGGGATTTAGTGATATATAACTTTGTTTTTCTGATAATAACGTTTGTAATTGGAGCATATGTTAACTTTAAATATAGAGATTACTTTTCAGATTTTATGTAGAATTTATTATCTCTATTGCGATTTTCATAATAAAAAGAGACCTGAAATTAGGTCTCTTTTTTGTATATCATTTTCTAATTTTTTCTTTTACGGTTAACCAAATAATAACCATAAAGTCCGCAAGCTAAAATAAATAAAAATATAAGCATATTCTGCCTCCTTATATTATATTCATCACTATATTTCTGTCTCAACGATATAATCGGTTGATATGTCATTACCGGCTACGAATTGATGAGATCCTACTATTTTATATCCATGTTTAGTATAGAAGTTGAGTGCTTGATGATTATGCTCCCATACGCCTAGCCATAGTTTTGATTTTTGTTGTTCTTTAGCAATTTCAAAGGCTTTTTTCATGAGTTCACTGCCGATTCCTTTTGACTGAAATTGTTTATACATGTATAAACGTTGTACTTCTAGATAGTCATCTCCCATTGGTTCTGTTTGTGCTGATCCAATGTTGAGTTTCATGTATCCTGCGATTTCTTGATTGATTTTGGCAAAGAAGTACCATGATTCTTTATTTTGCAATTCACTTAAAAGTGTTTCATGATTGTATGCTTCTTCAAAATATTGATTCATATCTTCTTGTGGCATGTCGTCTACAAATGTATCTTTAAAAGTCGTTCTACATATTGTTGATAAAGCTTCTATTTCATTTTCTTGAATAGCTGTTATTTCGATTGTATGCATATTGAGAGCCTTCTTCCATACTATTTTATTAATATTTTTCTAATCATATCAAAGAAAACGATTGTTTTAAATATGTTAAACTAATAAAAAAGGAGTGAATATTCGTATGACAAATTTAACGATTTATTTAGCAGGACAAATTCATGATAATTGGAGAGAAGAAATCACTCAGAAGGCTGAACAACATAATTTACCACTAACGTTTGTTGGTCCACAAACCAACCATGATCGTTCTGATAATATTGGCGAATCTATTTTAGGTGAACAACCTAATAATTATTATAAAGATAATGCCGCTTCTGATATTAATAATTTTCGTACACAAGTATTAATGAATAAAGCTGATGTTGTCATTGCTTTATTTGGTGAAAAATATAAACAATGGAATACAGCAATGGATGCTTCAACGGCGATTGCTTTAAACAAGCCGTTAATACTTATACGACCAACTGACTTAATTCACCCGCTTAAAGAGTTATCTAACAAAGCTAATGTAACTGTTGAGACAGTGGATCAAGCATTAGAAGTACTTAAATATATTTACGAATAAAAATAAAAGGTTATGACGCTTATTATTTACAAATACATGCGTGATAACCTTTTTATTTAACTTTATTTAATTGTCGATGTTTCTTATATTTATAGTAAACTTTCGATAATAAATCTGCTATGAGTAACCCAAGTGCTATTGAACTTGAGATAAGTGCAACTTTTATCATCGTAATTAATGCTTCATGATAATCATTTAATACTAAATTTTTAATCGCTTCATAGGCTGTGCCACCTGGTACAAGTGGTATGATACCAGGAATAATAAAGAGAATAACTGGCGAGAAGAATTTTCTACTCATCATATGCCCTGCCACACCTATAAACAAACCGCCTATAAATGAAGATTGTACGTCAGAACCATTAACCATCATACCCGTTTGAAAAGCACCCCACCCTATGGCACCAACTATACCAGCAGGGGTTAATAAATATTTAGGTGAATTAAATAATAAAGCAAATAAGAAAGCCGTACCAAAACTAAATACAATGTTTAATATTATCGTTATAATCATAATTCACCTCTTATGAGAATATTAACAACACGATACCTACACCGACACCAATGGCAATAGAAGTAAAGGTTGCTTCTAATCCTTTAGATATACCCACTAATAATTGACCTAAAAATAAATCTTGAATCGCATTTGTTATGAGCACACCTGGAACGATCGGCATAACTGCAGATATAATCGCAATATTTAACGCATCTCCTCCAAATAACATTTGATTATAAATGGCGATTAATGCGATGACACTCGCGGCAATAATTTCTGCTATAAATTTAACACGTGTCCATGAATGTAGAATTTCTACTATAGAATAACCTATTGCACCTCCAATAAATGTGGCGATGATATCTTCTTTATGTCCACTAAATAAATATAGGAAGAAAATTGAAATAAAACCTGCAGCAATCATTTTAAACGGTAACGAGTATGGTAATGGGGATTTATGTATAGTACGAATACGCTTCAATGCCTCTTCAGCTGATATTTGCCCTTTATCTAACATTCTAGAAATGTTATTCACGCGATGAATATTACCTAAATTCGTATCTCTTTTACTGACTCTATATACTCTAATATTGTCGTCAATATCTAAAGCGAAATTTATAATTGTTGAACTGACATAACATTGATTATTCGGATACCCTAATCGTTTAGCCATTCTATACATTGTATCTTCAACTCGAAAAGCCTCCGAACCCGCTTCTAACAATACTAAACCAGCATTCATCACAATTTCTTGAACTATAGATTTAGGATAGCGTTGTTGATTCATATACTACACACCTCACTTTATCTTTATATATATAATAGAGTATCAAAAATAACATTACAATCGGACTTTTATTTCTATAAAATTCAATTTTATATAAATGCAAAAACTGAGATTTTATAAAACTGTATTGAGTGCGATAATTTTTTCTATTTTATGAACATTTCGTAAATAACTTGACTTTGTTTTCATTTCATAATAGGCTTAATTTTGACGTAAGGAGGATAATAAAATGGATATACCACCAATCAACAAACAACTTGGATTCATGTTATATGTTGCGTCAAAAGAGCTTATAAAAAAATATACACCAATATTGAAGAAATATAATCTAACTTATACAGGTTATATCGTTCTTGTAGCTATAGATAAAAACGAAGTAATCAATATTAAAACTTTAGGCGACAGACTATACTTAGATTCTGGGACTTTAACACCACTTTTAAAGAAACTTGAAGAAAAAGGATTCGTTAATCGCGAAAGAGCGATTAATGATGAGAGAAATTTACGTGTTTCTTTAACTGAATTGGGTATCGAAACGCAAGGCCAAATCTTAGAAGATATCTATCAAACATTCCAAGATTTAAACATGGATACTGATCATTTTAACGAATTACGTGATTCAGTTGAAACATTTATTCAAACAAATCTTAATAATGACAAAGATGCATAATTTTGAAATAACATAAAGAGGCTGGGACAAGGTTTAAACATTGTCTCAGCCCTTTTTATTTCTATTATAACTATGATATGGACAAGTGATGAGATGGTCATCTATTATACCGATACTTTGTAAGAAAGAATACATGATTTTAGGACCAACAAATTTAAAACCTAATTTCTTTAAGTCTTTGCTTAATTTAATAGAAAGATCTGTTTCTGCCGGCACTTCTGACATGTCATGCCATTCATTTATAATTGGCTCACCATCTACATATGACCAAAGAAAATCTGCAAAACTGCCATATGTTTGTTGTATTTCTTGAACTAATAATGCATTACTTTTTACGGACTTTATCTTACCTATATGTTTAATAACATTATATTCAATTTTAATGTGTTCTAATGCTTCATCTGTTAACACTGCACATTGATCAATTTTAAATTGTTTAAAAGCTACTTGATATGCTTCTCGCTTTTGAATGACCGTTTCCCAAGAAAGACCAGCTTGTGCACCTTCTAATGATAGCATCTCAAAGATGTAATCATCATTTTTATTAATTCTACACCATTCATTTTCGTGATATTTTTTCATTAAATCACTATTTGGCCAAGTACATTCTGACATATATTTCCACTCATTTCGTATTTTCATTTTTATCTAACATATAATTTCGAGCCATAAATATGATAATCGTTATGCCTATCACACTTAATATAATGATTGTTTCCCATACACCCAACTTAAAAGGCATACCAAGCGCTGTATATAAGTCTTTAATGACGAGAAATGTAAATAATGCCATCATTTCGAATTTGATAAAGTAAATTAATAATTTAGCATTTTCTATTTGGGCTTTATTTGGTTGATCATAAAGTGATGGAACATGTATGTATTTATCTATCTTTGGATTACTGACTAAATAATGAAGTATAAGCCATATCAATAATCCTAATACAGGCATAAAGAATATAAAAGTCTTAGTCGACCATGCATCTGCATTTCCTGCAAAATTATAATGACTCGGTATTTTGTCAGGTAAATCGGCAAAGTTAATCATAATTAATATAATAGAAATTAACCACAAAACAATACTCGATATATCTAATACTTTTTTGAGCATGATATATCCCCCTTTATAAAAAAAGCAACAAGTACATTAAATGTGCTTGTTGCTTTTAAGTTTAAACTTTAAAAGTGTTTATTGAACTTACCAAGCAAATAATCCAACGAATGCTGCTGTTAACAGCGATACTAAAATACCTGATAACAACATCATTGGTACGTATTTAGATACGAAATTAGATACATCTTCTTTAACGATACCTTTCAAAGTACCTATTATCATACCAATAGTAGAGAAATTAGCAAATGATACTAAGAATGTACTAATTACTGCTGCTCTATGTGTTGAATATTCACTTATTTCTTTACTAATCGTGCTCATAACAACAAACTCATTTGTTACTATCTTAAGTGCCATTTGTTGAGCAACTACCCATGCTTCCCCAACTGGCATACCAAGTAAAATTGCGAATGGGAACATAAAGATTCCGAGGATATACTCTAATCTTATGTTTGGTAAATATGGAATTGGATCCATAATACCTAGTAATTTATTAATCAAGTCCGCAATCGCAACAAATGCGATAACAAATGCGATAATGATTAATACAAGTTTACCTGCATTGATGACTGAATCACCTAAAAATGAGAAGAATGGCTGTTTTTCCCCTTCGTCTATCTCAGCCACAACATCATCTTCTGGGTCTAAATCAAACGGATTTAAAATTGTTGTTACAATAATCGCGTTAATGATGTTTAATGGTATTGCCGTTAATACATATTCTCCTGGTATCATCGTGACATACGCACCAACAATTGCCCCTGATACAGAACTCATAGACATCATTGCAAGCGTAAGTACTCTGACTTTATTCATAGATGTTAATTGTTTAGATGAAACTGCTAAAGCTTCCGTATTTCCTAAGAACATCATTTCAATTGAGAAGAATGACTCAAATTTAGGTTGTCTTGTTATTTTTGAAATAACCCAACCTAACATTGAAATAAATTTTGGTAAAATACCTAAATACATTAAAATATCGAATACTGGTACAACTAGTAAAATTGGTAGTAACGCTGAAACTGCCATATCCATTTTCCCTGGCCCTGGTGCTGTAAAGCTACCAAATGCAAATCCAATTCCCGAAAAAGCAGATTCTAAAAGCCATGATACGCCATCAGCCGCACCTTTAACGAATCTCGCTCCGAAAGAAAATTGTGTGAAGAACCATGCTAATACTAAGTTAATGACAATTAGTATTAAGACTGATTTCCAATCAACATTCTTTTTGTCTCTAGAAAAAAGAAAAGCGACACCAATGAATACCAACAAACCAATTATGTTGATGATTAAAAACATTGTTTATTGTCCACCCTTTTCGTTTAATTAAAAGCATCATTATTATAACATGCAACTTAAAAGTATGTTACTACATTTTTACATACTATTTACGATTTTTATATAAATAAAAAAACGAATAAACCATCAAGGCTTATTCGTTGAAGTTTCAATCATATACATTTTTACTCGTTAAATTTAATTATTTAGAATATTGATCAAATTGATTAATAGATTGATCGCATTTCATACTGATAGCTAAATATACGATATAACCAGAAACCAGTACCATGATTAAAGCATAAACTGTTAATACATAAATATTAGAAATAATTGCCGTATTAAACAGTACCAACATGAGTATCATGATTGCATCTATAATGCTTAATGATATGACACATACACGCTCCATTTTAACCCTTCTTTTCTCAATAATATGACTCTAGCTATTAGCTACTTATCTTGCGCAATGAGATACATCTTACTACATTCACTATATGAATTCAATACGTTTTCCAAAATATTTATAAGCTGATTATTCCTATCAACAAAAATAGTTATGATATAGTTTACAAGTGTACAGTCATTATATTTATTTAGGAGGCATTTTATCATGGAAAATTATCATTTAAATGATGGACAAGTGTTACCGCAAGTAGGATTTGGTACGTATAAATTGAACGGATCATCTGGTGTGCATGCAATCGTAAACGCATTAAACAATGGATATCGCATATTAGATACTGCATATAACTACGAAAATGAAGGTACTGTCGGAAAAGCGATACAAGAAAGCCATGTTAGTCGCGATCAAATTATCGTAACATCAAAGCTACCTGGTCGTTATCATAGTTATGATCAAGCCATTACTGCTATACAAGAATCGATTTATCGATTAGGTGTAGAATATATTGACTTATATTTAATTCACTGGCCAAACCCTAAACAAGGCAAATATGTAGAAGCTTGGAAAGCACTCATAGACGCACAGAAACTTGGCCTTATTAAATCTATAGGTGTATGTAATTTCTTAGAAGAACATATTGATACATTAGAAAAAGAAACTGGTGTACTACCTGCAGTTAACCAAATAGAATTACATCCTTATTTCAACCAAAAAGATGTACTCGAATATCATCAAGAAAAAGGTATTATAATAGAAGCTTGGAGTCCTCTAGGTCGCGCTTCAGAAGTTATAAACGATAAAGAAATTGGTAAAATCGCTGAAAAATATAATAAAACAATTCCACAAATCATTTTAAAATGGCACGTTCAAAATGGTATTGTCCCAATTCCAAAATCAACATCTAACGAAAGACAACTACAAAATTTAGATGTGTTTGATTTCTATTTAGAATCAGAAGATTTACACGCAATCGATGCATTAACTAAAGCTGATGGACGACTTAAAGATCAAGATCCAGCAACTTATGAAGAATTTTAATTCAAACTTATTCAAATTTAAAACAAACAATGAGAAAAGGATGATTGAAATGGCAAAACGTGTAAAATTAGGTAAATCAAATATTGAAGTTAACCCAATTGGTTTAGGAACTAATGCTGTTGGCGGTCATAATTTATATCCAAACCTAGATGAAGAACAAGGTAAAAATGTTGTAAGAGCTGCCCTAGACAATGGCGTTAATTTATTAGATACTGCTTTCATCTATGGTCCTGGAAGATCAGAAGAACTTGTCGGAGAAGTCCTTAAAGAATACAATCGCGAAGATGTCGTTATCGCTACTAAAGGGGCTCATTACTTTGACGGTGATGATACGAAATTATCTAACGCCCCTGAATTTTTAAAAGAACAAGTTGAAAACAGCCTTAAAAGATTGCAAACTGACTATATCGATTTATATTATATTCATTTCCCAGATGATGAAACACCTAAAGACGAAGCAGTTGCAGCTTTACAAGAATTAAAAGATTCTGGAAAAATTAAAGCAATCGGTGTTTCTAACTTCACTTTAGAACAACTTAAAGAAGCCAATAAAAATGGTAATGTAGATGTTATTCAACATGAATATAATTTATTAAATCGTGAGAATGAACACATCTTAGAATATACCGCAGAACATGATATTACATTTATTCCATATTTCCCATTAGCTGCAGGATTATTAGCTGGTAAATATGATGAGAATACAACATTCGATGATTTAAGAGCAGAAAAACCAGAATTCCAAGGTGAAGCTTTTAAAGAAAATCTAAAAAAAGTAGACAAACTTAGCGAAATCGCTCAAGAGCATGGCGTAGACGTAGCGCATATTGTGTTAGCATATTATTTAACAAAACCATCATTAGATGTGATCATACCAGGCGCTAAACGAGGCGAACAAGTTATCGATAACTTAAAAGCATTAGAAGTGAACTTAACAGAAGAGAACATTCAACTTATAGAATCACTCTTCCCAATCGCATAAGTTTGATAAGAAGGCTGAGACAGGAAAAATTGTCTCAGCCTTTCATTATGTGACAGTGTGTTAGCTTTCATTTTTTATGAATTCTGGTAATTAGAGGGCGGTCACTAAGGGACATTCCTCAGAATTCTGTCTCTAACACCACCTCATTTTTCGACCATACAGTCATCTATCTATCAATCCCGCCCATACAAGTATGCCCACCTAATTTTTATTCATCTAAAAAAATTCACATATGTATTTAAATAAAAATTATGACAATTCCTTCATTGATATTGATTATCATTTGCAAATATAGGATAATAACCGTAAGTTGAAATAATTAGGAGGAATCATGACTGATGAATATTACAGACGTTACGATTATCGGCGGGGGTCCAGCGGGATTATTTGCGAGTTTTTATTCCGGGTTAAGAGGAATGAGCGTAAGAATAATAGATTTCCAAAATAAATTAGGCGGTAAAATGCATGTCTACCCTGAAAAAGTCATTTGGGATATAGGGGCACTTGCGCCAAAACCTTGTTATGAAGTTATTCAAGATTTAGTGCAACAAGGCTTACATTTCGGTCCAGAAGTGTGCTTAGAAGAAAAAGTTATTGATATTAAAAAAGTTGAAGAACAACATTTTATTATATATACAGAAAAAGGTCATGAGTATCATTCAAAATCTGTCATTATTGCTGTTGGTGGTGGCATAATTAAGCCTTTAACTTTAGATATTGAAGGTGCTGAGCGTTTTGAATTGTCCAATTTAAATTATGTTGTGCAGTCTATCCAGAAATTTAAAGACAAACACATATTAATTTCGGGGGCAGGTAACTCTGCATTAGATTGGGCTTGTGATTTATCAGAATATGCGAAAAGTGTTACGCTTTGCTACAGAAAAGAGGAAATTTCTGGGCATGAACATATGAAACAATTATTAGATAAACTTGATATCACTAAAAAACCAAGTATGGTTATTAAACAACTTAACAGTGATCCTAATAAACCAGTTATCACAGAGGTTGTTTTAGAACATGTTGATACAAATGAACAAGAAATCGTACCTGTTGATGAAGTCATCATTAGTCATGGTTTTGATCGTGAATCAGAGTTACTTCATAATGCACAAACAAAAGTCAATTTAGTTAATGATTTCTTTATTGAAGGTTTAGGAAACAGTCAAACTTCAGTACCTGGTATATTCGGTGCAGGTGATATTCTTAAACATGATGCAAAAGTCCATTTGATTGCTTCTTGTTTCAATGATGCCGCAAATGCTGCGAACTTAGCTAAAAGCTATATCGATCCTGAAGCACAAGCAGGCGGTCGCGTATCGAGCCACAATGATATCTTCAAAGAAAAAAACAAAGAAGTTATCAAAAAATATATTGCACAATCTTAATACGAACTATTTACCTTCCAATCTGTTTAACCTTAAAAGAGATTGGGAGGTTTTATTTACATAAAAATACTAAATTTTTATGTACATATCATACTTGAATAATCCTCTTGAAACTTTTTTAAATAATATTTAACTTCCTCATCTGATAAATCTCGCTCATGATCTACTTCATTAAAAAAGCTTTGTCGTTCAATTTGTGCGTGTTTACGTTGTATCATATCACGATACTTTTTTGGCGTAACACCATAATACAATTTAAAAGAATAAATATAAGACGATACATTATAAAATCCATGTTTTTCAGATATGTCGATTATTTTTTCTTGTGTATGAATTAAATCATACGTGCTATTTAACAATCTGATGTCCGTTAAATAATCTTTAAAGTTCACACCCATTTGTTCTTTAAATAATTTCGAAAAATACGATTCAGAAATATGATATTTATCGGTAAATGTATTGATGGTTATACGTTCATTATAATGATCATATATATAATCTTTAATTTCATCAATTATCGGGTTCATATGTCGGTTAACAATTGGACATTCTTTTGAATAAACCGTTAAACGGTCTCTATAAAATTCTAATATTGTAATAAGTTGCTTCATTATTTTTAAATTGCGGTTGTTTTCTTGTATTAAATATAAATCACACAAGCATATTAAATGGTCTCTTAAAGTGACTAATTCTGTTTGGTTTTGTATATACTGATGATATGAAAGTAACTCCGGTATCATCGTTGATATTAATGACTCATACAAATGAATTTGTACAACAATATTCCCTTCTAGCACATCGAGTTTATACCACTCATTATGTTTAACAACAAACGTTTCCCCTTCTTTATATTGGTTACTATTCTCTTTGATCGTAACCATAACATGCCCCTTTAATACTACAAAAAAAGAAATACCTATATGATTGCGATATTTAGTAGCAGAATATTTTAGGTATTTGATTTCATATATATTTCTCACAACAAATCTCCTAATTCTTTGATATCTTAATAAATTTAATCCAAATCCCATAAGTAAACATCGAATTACTTATTTAATAATATAGAATTATAATGACGTTATTATAATTCGAAAACTTTAATCAGTAAATATATAAATTGAAGAAAATCAGATTAAGGTAAATGTTTTAATATTTTGAAAGAATCATACAATTTATAAAGTGAGAATATATTGAATCGTATCATTGAATTTCGCGAACGTTTACCATTCGATATTTCGACTTAATACAACTTCATTAAATACAAAAAGAGACTAAGGTACAACTACCCCAGTCTCAGTTCATATAATATTATGATTTTACAACTTCTTGTCCACGTTTGTTCCAAGTTAAGATAAAACTTAGCATTGCAAGGACACTAATAATTGTCAATAATAAAAATCCTGAATCCCATCCGAACTTATCAACTGTTAGTCCCATAATGATATTAGCCATTACAGCACCACCTAAATAACCAAATAATCCAGTTAATCCCGCAGCAGTACCTGCTGCTTTTTTAGGTACATAATCTAATGCTTGTAAGCCAATCAACATAACTGGTCCGTAAATTAGGAAGCCTATCGCGACTAATGCAATATTGTCTACTAATGGGTTTCCTGCTGGATTTAACCAATATACAATGACAGCGATTGTCACACCTAACATGAATATAAATCCTGCTGGTCCCCTTCTACCTTTGAACACTTTATCTGAAATATAACCACATAATAATGTTCCTGGGATACCTGCCCATTCATATAAGAAGTATGCCCAACCTGATGCATTTAAATCGAAACCTTTTTCTTCACTTAAATACGTAGGTGCCCAGTCTAGCACACCGTAACGAACAAAATAAACAAAGATATTTGCAATAGCAATCATCCAAACCCATTTGTTATTCAATACATATTTAAAGAGAATATCTTTTGTTGATAGCTCTACTTCTAAAGATTTCTGTTCTTTATTCGGATAATCATTTCGATATTCTTCAATTGGTGGTAATCCCATTGATTGAGGTGTGTCCCTAACTAGAATATACGAAACAAGTGCAATAATTAATGCAATAATAGCCGGATAAATAAAAGCACCTTCAAAGCCTTTTAAGTAACCAAACGATAATGTTCCTGTAATCGAAATACCTAACAAAGCTATTGGTGCCATCAATCCACCACCAACATTATGAGCGACATTCCAAATTGCTGTCTTACCACCACGTTCACTAACACTGTACCAATGTACAAGTACTCTACCAGATGGCGGCCACCCCATACCTTGGAACCAACCATTTAAGAAAAGCATAATAAACATGATAAATACACTAGATGTTAAGACAGGTATAAAACCCATCAATAAATTAACGATTGCCGTTAATACTAAACCTAATGTTAAAAATATTCTTGCGTTACTCCGGTCACTTACTGTACCCATAATAAATTTACTAAAACCGTAAGCAATTGAAATAGCTGATAAAGCAAACCCTAATTCCGTCTTACTAAAGCCTTCATCAATTAATGCTGGCATCGCAAGTGAAAAGTTTTTCCTTAATAAATAGTAACCAGCATAACCAAGAAATATACCTATAAAGACTTGAAGTCTCAATTTCTTATATGTATCATCTACCTGTTCACTTGGCAGAGGATCTATATGTTTAGCCGGTTTCAAGAAATTCGCCATACTCATACCTCCTAATATTAATTATTTGTAAAGAATGTAAAGATTTTGTAAATTCCAATTTATAATTTCATCATATGTATTGCAAACGTTAAAGTCAATGCATTTTTATATTTTTATTAATTAATTTAATTTATTTTTTAAACTTTTATTTAACACAGGTGTATTAAAATATGTTAGACTTCTACTATGCCAAAAATTATTAATCATAAAGAAAAAAAAGAACAAATTATTCAATATGCTTTTCAGTCAATTGTTGAAAATGGTGCAAAGGGATCTACGGTTAGACAAATTGCTAAACTCGCACAAATGACACCTGGACAAATTAGATACTATTTTCCAAGTCATTCAGAATTACTCAGTGCAGTTATGTCTGAAGTAGAACTAAAAGTAAGAAGGAGAATCGAAGCAATACTCACGTCTGATAACCAAGACACAATTGATAAAGTAAAAGCATGTTTACTCACCGTTTTACCGTTAGATGAAGAGAGATTAGCTGATATGGAAGTATGGATGGCCTTTCGATATGACAGCCATGAATACGGACAAAGTACTTTAGATGATGGATTAGACGAACTATGTACAACGGTATTAACGATTTTAGAACGCGACAACTTATTAAAAAACAACAGCAATATACATCTTAATTCAATGAGACTTCACGCATTAATTGATGGATTAGCACTTCATAAATTGTTAAATCCAAAACAGACCTCAAATGAAGATATTGAAGCAATTGTATTCGAAGAAATTTCAAAGCTTACGAGATAAAGGAGGATAAGTCATGAATTTTATTGTGTGGCTCATTATTTTTTGTGAAGTTGCATTCTGGGTCGTTATACTACTCGGACTCGTCACAAGATATGTATTCAGACAGAAAAAGCTTGGGCTCATTTTTCTAGCACTAACACCCGTTATTGATTTGATTCTATTAATCACAACAGCAGTAGATTTAATGAATGGCGCAACGGCCGAAACACCTCATGCTATTGCTGCTGTTTATATATCCGTTTCAATTGTCTTTGGTAAAAGTATGATTCAATGGGCTGATGACCGCTTCAGATATTATGTCATGAAAGAAGGCAGCAAACCTGAGAAGCCTAGTGGGTTCGCGTATGCGAAACTGTATGCGAAAAGTTGGTTCAAACATTTACTCTCTTACATTATAGGGACAGGTATTCTACATTCAATCATTTACTTAATTCATGACAAAAGTAGGACTGAAGCTATGGATGGTGTCATCCACATTTGGTCAATAGTGCTCATTATTGATTTAGCCATCACCATCTCGTATTTCATATGGCCACCAAAAAAGAAACAGTCAGAATAAAAGAACCTGAGCCATTTTTTGGCTCAGGTTCTTTTTACGTCTATCTATCGTGTTCATCTTCAATGTTACCGACAATATTTTCAAGTATGTCTTCCATCGTAATCATACCTGCTAATTGACCGTCTTCATTATGAACGATTGCGATATGTGCACGTTGCTTTTTCATTTTATCCAATACGTTTTGAATGGCGTCTGTCTCTTTGACATATATGATTTCGTGAATTAATTCAGTTATATCTTGTATGTTGTCTTTCAATAAATCTTTCGCATGTATATATCCAATAACATTTGTTTTATCATCTTGATACACTGGATATCTTGTATAATAACCATTTTTCACAAATTGAATGGCTTCTTGTTGACTAGATTTACTATTGATCATTGTCATATTGTCTCTAGAAATCATACAATCTTTAACAACAAGTTCATCATAAATAAATACTTTATTAATATGTTCTAATTCTGTTGATGAAATTTCTCCGCCTTGGTGACTTTCTTTAATCAACATCTTCAATTCTTCTTCAGAGTGATATAATTCAGATTCTTTCGCAGGTTTCATACCAAATAAGCTCAATATCATTCTTGCTGACCCATTTAAAATAAAGATAAAAGGATATAATAATTTGTAAAACAGTATAATCGGTCTTGCAAAGAACAATGTAACTTGTTCAGCTTTTTGAATTGCGATAGTCTTTGGCGCCATTTCTCCTACTACAACGTGTAAATATGTTGCAATAATAAATGCGCTTGCTAAAGTTAAGATATGAATAACCGATTCTGATAATCCAAAGCTACTATAAAGTGGATGCAAAATAAACTCAAATGTTGATTCTCCAACCATACCAATTCCGAGTGCTGTAATGGTTATACCTAACTGACATGCCGCTAAATACTCATCAAGATGTTCAACTACCTTTTTAGCTGGTTGAGCGTTCTTATAATTCTGTTCTGCTAAATAGTTAATTCTAGATGACCTGACCTTTACAATCGCAAACTCCGTCGCAACAAAGAATCCGGTTAAAGCGAGTAATACAATAAACGTGATTAAACTAATTGTGGTCCCCAATTATTAATTAATTCCTCCATATAATAAAAAATTCCAACCATATTTGGTTGTCTTTTAATTTTACACTATTTCGAATAATTTTTATAATAATATACATTTGAAATTACATTGCTAAAGGACTATACTAGTGTCTGATAAGGAGGGATCTTAAGATGCTACTAAATGTGTCATGTTCTCTACAATTATTCATACCCAACGATCAAATGAAATAATTTAAAAGAAGGGATTTAATATGAATAATTACATTAAACCATATCAATTCGTTAGTATTAAAGAAAAATCAGAACAGTTATTTAACGTTTATAAATCTGTAAATGATATAAAAACAATCGATACGTTTCAAGCTATAACATACGACCATATTTCACAGCTTTTTGAGGAAAAGTATTCAGAAATAGAAGATTTCACAAAAATCATTATGAATAAAAAGATTTCTCGATCACAAATTGAGAAATTATTATTTGGGCTTAAAAGCTACGTCGTCCCATTTGAACAGCCTTCAAGTAAGCAACTTGAAAAGATCTTTAAAAAGACTAAAAAGTTAAAACAACCAGAATGGGATAACATAGACTTAAAAGAGTCTTCATATATAGGTTGGAATGATTCTGGTAAACAAAAGAAATTTATCGTGCTCTATGAAGACGATAAATTGATAGGCGTATCAGGCGATTTATCACCAACCATTAAGCCTGGAATCTGTAGTATATGTAAGAAAGAATCCAATGTTTCCATGTTTCTATCTACGACGAAATCTAAAGGTGATGGAACATATACTAAAAATGGTAATTACATTTGCCATGATAGTGAACATTGTAATCAACAACTCGATCAACTAAACGGATTATATGAGTTTATACACACCGTAAAAACAAAATAATCAATAAGGAAGCTGAGCACATCATCAAATGATGGCTCAGCTTTTCATTTATCGGACTGGTAATCCTGTTTTCGGGTCGATAAATTTTTTTATCGGTCCGTATTTCTCATTTCTGGACCGGTAATTTTATTTATCGGTCCAGAAATTCCCTAATAACCTTTACTCCCCTTGCACCTCACTATATCCATCCTTTTTCTATTGCTTTCTGCCATGCATCAAACCGGTTATCTGCTTCTAATTTATCTATAATAATCGATGTATAATTTCTGATTGTGCCGTCTGATAAATATAATTCTTTTGATATTTCTTTACTGGATAAGCCTTTGCCTATTTCTTTCAATACGAGTTGTTCTTTCGGACTTAATGGGTTTCTATATTTAAACATTGATGTCATTAAAGATTCACTATATTCTTTATTACCGTCCATCACATTCTTAATTGTTTCTACAAGTTCATCTATTGATCGTTCTTTCAATACATATGCATCAACATCATTTGCTACCGCACTTTCAAAGTATCCTGGTCTTTTAAAAGTTGTAACGATGATGACTTTCGTATTTAAATTTGAATCTTTTACTTTTTTCAATACTTCTAATCCTGTCATTTTAGGCATTTCGACATCTAGTATCGCGACATCTGGCTCGAGAGTTTGAATACGTTCTAATGCATCTTCTCCATTTGAAAAGTCCCCTAAAATATTCAATTCATCATTCATTTCCATCAATTGAACCATGGCTTTCCGTAACATTTCTTGGTCTTCTGCTATAACAATTGATATCATAATGTGTCATCCCCTCTAGGCAATGTGATCGTCATTTTTAATCCTTTATTTAAATTACTTACTTTTAATTGACCTTTTAATGCATGAACACGATATTTAATACTCTTAAAATCATCTTCATCAATGTGTTTCATACCTATGCCGTCATCTATGATTACCAATGTTAAATGTTCATTTTCTTCAACGATTTCACCTGTTACTTTAGTAGCCTGTGCATGCTTAATGACATTGTTAACCGCTTCTCTCAAAATCATTGACAGTGCTGACTGCCGAGTTGGACTGAGTGACTGAGCTCGATCAGCATTTTTAAATTCAAATGATAAGTTCGCATTTTCTAACAATGTCTCCATCGTCTTCACTTCTTCTTCAAAAGACTGCAACTTCAAATCATCTACAATTGCTCTTACTTTAACAAGAGCTTCTTTAGATAATCCATTCACAGATGCCATTTCTTCTTTCGCTTTATCAATATCTTTGTCCACTAACTTCATCGCAAGTTCAGATTTAATACTTAAACTCGCAAACACATGACCTAACGTATCATGTAAATCTTGTCCGATTCTATTTCGCTCTTGTTCAGCAATTAACGTATTGATATGTTCATTTTTACTTCTAATTTCTTCCTTTAATTGTTCAGATTCTAACGCTTTAAAATTTCCAAACATAATAAATATAATGACAATACTCATAGGTATCATAATAATTAAATAGTCTCTATGATCAACTGCAATAATATAAATCGCAATCATAAACGACACAATATACATCAATACTTCGATAGATTTCATTTTAGTTTGAAAGACATATGGAATAATATAAGCTGCATAGAAAAAGAATAATAAATGAGAAGCATTAAAATAATCTACAAAATAAAATATACCTAAAAAATGAACCGTTAAAAGTATTCTTCTAAGTATAGTTCTTTTAGATAAATTTACATAAATCATCATTAAGTAACTTATCGTAAATAGAGCGGTAACCAATATACCGCTCCATAAAGGTCCTCTATGACCAAGTACTGTCAAACTCAATATCGGAAAGATGAGATAAATTAAGTTTGATGAACCTATAGGATTCTCTTTAATTCTTTCTATTAATGTCATTAAACCACTTCCGTCTTTTTACGTATAATCAACGCAATACTTATAAACAGTATACAATAAATTGCCAATATAAGAAGTGAAACAAAGTGTATACCACCTTGAGTTGTCACAGATAAAGAAAGTTCTCTTAAATTATATGTTGGCGTTGCAAAAGATACATGCTTTAGCCAATCTGGAAACTGATCTGTTGGGAACCAAAGTCCACCCAATACAGCAAGTCCTAAATATATGATATTCGCGATAGCACTAGCTTTTTGAATATCTTTTATTTGAGATATGAGAACGCCCATTGATAAAAACATGCTAGAACCAACCCATAACATCAATCCTGAGCCGATCCACTCACCTGCTGACATTTCAACACCTTTATAAAAAGCACCTGTTAAAAATAATGCGATAATAGCTAAACAAAACATGCACATTAATTTCATTACTTTCCCTGCATAGTAATAACTCGGTGATAAAGGTGTTTTGAATAAATTTTTTGACCATCCTATTTTCTTATCTTCAATCATCTCTAATGGAAATGTCATAATACAGAAACTACTTAAACTGAACGTCGCCATACTAAACATATATTCTTTATAAAATTTAGCTTCGTATTCTTTAGGTAAATCCAGTAGCGCTGTGAATATTAAATAAAATACTAACGGTAACATAATCGAAAGTATTAAATATGATTTTTTTCTCGTTAACAATAACAATTCAGATTTAAAATACGCCCATAACATATCTCATCAAACCCTTTCTTCATTTTTTGAAAATATCGTATCCATTAATGACTCTTTAATAATTTCTACCTCATTAAAATCAATGCCATAGTCTATAAAAGCTTTAATAACAGGATTTACATCTTCAGTGGTAATGATGAGCATATCTTTAGATGCTTCAACCGAAACATTTTTAAGAATATTCACTACTTCTTTTTTCGATAAAGGAATTTGAATCATCGTTTTGTTTTCGCTATGACGTATCGCTCTAGGTGTACTATCCATAACAAGCTCACCTTTATTAAGTACAACAACACGGTCAGCCATTCTTTCAACTTCTTCAATATAATGAGAAGTATAAAATATCGTTTTACCTTCTTGTTTCATTTCCTCAATCACTTTCCAAAAATGCTTTCTCATTTCAGTATCCATCGCACTTGTCGGCTCATCCAAAATGACAAAGTCCGGTTTTCCAATAATAGATAATGTAAAATCCAATATTCTACGTTCACCACCAGATAATTTAGCAGCAAATTGTTCAAGTTTATCATTATCAAATCGTGTAATTTCTTTAAAAGTTTCTATCGAAATCGTATCTTTATAAAAAGACTTAAAAAGATAAAACAACTCCTTAACTTTCATCACATCCGGAAAAGCCGTCGTTTGAAACAAAATACCCATCCGCTTCTTATCTAATTGTTGATCATCACTAATAATTTGCCCGTCATTAGGGTATCTGTCACCAATAATCATATCAATCAACGTAGACTTACCAGCACCATTTGGACCAATTAAAGCCGTACATTCACCCTCATTAATTTGAAAAGAAACATCACTCACAACTTTTTTCTGATTATAGATTTTCGTTACATTTTGAACATCAATCATAATCATCACCGTCCTTTATAAGTTACCTATATTATAAAAAATCACACCACCTGTTATAAGTACAAACTGTCACGAATATCATATGACAAATGTCATGAAAGGCATGTAGAATGCAATTGACAATATTTGTAATATATAGATAATTTATTGTAAGAAGTATTTGAGGATGATGAAGATGAATAAAATAACAGTAATAAATAAAAGTAATCACACAAGTGTAGTTCAAAGCATCAGAAATTATATTAAATGGATTAATAGAAATAACATATTAAATCAAAGCATTAAAATTATTATCCATGATGCTCCAATCAGTTCTTATGGTTATCTTTCAGACTGCCAAGTAGACTTTGATAATCGTCATATATATTATTCTTTATATAATATTGAAGAATATCTTGTTGCTAAGAAGAGCTATAACATTGTTGTAAACAGATTGGAATGTGCACTTTCTGAAATTTTATATGATTTAAATTATCATATCGCACAATTCTATACTTTAGAGTACGAAAAAGTTACACATAAAGAACTCATTAATCATTTTGAAAGTTTTGAACAAAATATTCTTCGAATTAGTAATTATTTAACTTACAAATATTTATTTTGTCATAATAATAGTTCTACACCATATAAGGATGGACTCACGTTGAAGTTTGATTCTGAAATAAGTGCTCATTTAAAGAAGGCCTTTGTACAATTTAGAAATTTCATTAAAAAAGAATTGGACTTTCCTATAAAAGTTAATATTCATATTACGCATAAAGAACTCGAAGATTCTTATGGTTACTTCCAATATCCCAAATCTTTATTTAAGTATCCGAGAATAGTCGTTTCCACAAATAGCTATGAACAATTAAAAAAAGAAATGTCACTTTTCGATAGTGATTTAAATATTTTAAGAACTTTAGCGCATGAAATTGGACATTATCAAGATTATATAAGTGACAATATAATTTTAGATGAAAAGATGAGTGAGAAGATAGCATATAAATATGAAGATGAACTCATACAAGAATTTATTGATCAAGTTTATTATGTCAATTACCACGAAAACTAAATTGATTTTTAAGTACTAAATCTGAAACAGAAATCATTTCAAAGGGTATTTTTTAGCGCTGACTCCTGCGGGAACAGCATGATTCGAAGACTACAGGCTGAGAACATGCCCGCGGAAAGCATGCGCATAAAAAATACCACCAAAGTCTAAGACTTTGGCGACACACTAAAAAACGCTAAGACAAATGGCTTTGTCTTAGCGTTTTAAATTACTCTATTTTTTCTTACTCATTGCATAATAAATCACAACTAAAATGACTAATGCTAATTGTGGTATCAATGTTTCGTATGTTGGATAAAATCCTATTAAGTCTATAAATGGTAAGTGATTAATTGTATGTTGTGGTACTATATTTAATATTTGTAATGTATGAATACTTACGCCTAATATTTTAAATGCCAATATAAATATGAATAATGACATGATAAAGAATAAGCGATGTATTGGTATCCATTTTGTAATTTGGTTAAAGAAGATTGCGATTAACGCCAGTATGACGGATGCGACGATAATTCCTAATATTAATGACCATGTTGAGATTTTCCCAACGATACCTAAATAGAAGATAATCGTCTCAGCCCCTTCTCTAAACACAGATAGGAAAGCGACTAACCCGAAAGTAACGATACTTCCAGTAGACATGGCTTTATCCATATTTTTATTGATGAAGTTCTGCCACGAATCTAAACTTGATTTAGAGTGCAACCAGATACCTACGATGATCATTAATATTACAGATCCTATACCTACTAAACCTTCTGTTAACTCTCTTGTTGAACCTAAGTTTTCAAATATTGCTTTAAATATGAAAGCTAACGCAATACTTAATACAATACCGATAACACTACCTGCAACAATCCATTTTGATGCTTTTGTTTGTTCAGATTTACGTGTTACAGTAAGCAATGCCATAATAATAAGCAATGCTTCTACACCTTCACGTAATAAGATTAAAGCTGCATCCCAAAATGTATAGCTCGTCTTAGAAATGGTTGATTTAATTTCTTGATTGAGTGTTTCTAACTGGCTACCAATGTCATCTTTATTATCTTCATCAAGTTGACCTGCATATTGAGGAATTTTTTGTTCTATTTTAGTATACAACGCACCATTTCTCGTGCTAATTTCACTCTCAACATTTGGCCATGCAATAATAAATTGTTGTAACGCTTGCTTTGATTTAGCTAAATCATCATTTTTTATATTTTTAATAGCAGTATCTAAATGTTCATTTAAAATATTAACATCTTGATCACTCGTTTTAGCATCTGATTTTTTCCCTGCATGATAATCATCAAGTTCTTTTTTCAATTGATCGACTTGCATTTGTGCACTACTAGCGTCTACTTTATCTTTCGTTAATTCAATTCTTGTAAACATTAATGCGGTTTCAACTTGACCATATCTGCCAATATCTTCTTCTCGAACAATTTTTTCATTCTTTGTCCAAGTCGCATTTAATTGATTGTTTATCGTTTTTGCTTTATCAAAATCTTTATCTGAAATCGCCTTTGTTATATTTTTAATCAATGGCTGCATTTCATTTTGTAACTGATCTCGTTTCTTCTGTTTATCAACAGGATTTAATACTTTTTCATAATCAATTAAATCAGAAGTCAGTGTATTTAACGCACTTTCTCTATCTTTTTGAGACTTTGTTTTTTTAACTTTTTCGATATCTTGATCTATTTTTTCCACAAGTTTATGGTCTTTTTTATTCGTACTTTGCCAATTACCTTTAATCTCTTTGAAATGCTTGTCGAATGCCTTTTCGTCTTTATCTTGTATAGCCGATTTGGCATCTGTCACACTGATGTAAATATCGCTTAAACTCGTTTCTGCTTTAGCGGTCAAAGATAACAGCATAAATAGTATTGCGACTAAACTAAATACGATTGAATAACGTTTCACCTAAATATCCTCCTTCTTGGACACCTGGTAAACATAGAAAAATACCTGAACCTCGATGTGTAATATATTCGTTTAATTTATCAATGGCACCCATTTTACTTTGGATTTTAATAAATTGTTCAGGTGATTTTTGAAATGCTAAGAAGAGTAATCCTGCATCAAAAGCGCCTGTGTTTGCGTTTATACCATCTGAATATGAAAAAGATCTTCTTAATAAATTCGTTTTAGATGCTTTTGCTAAACTGACATGTGACTCTTTTTCTATCAAGTTCTCGCCATTTTTATCTTTAATATCAGGGTCAAATGTATCAAATTCTTTTTCTTTACCAATTGGTGCACCAGAATGACGGTATCTACCAAATGTAGCTTCTTGTTCACCTAAAGCCGTTCTATCCCATGTTTCTAACAACATTTGAATTCTTCTTGCGACTAAATATGAACCATTTTCAGCCCAACCATCTTGTATAAAGACATACTCATTTAAATCATTTTTATTTTGGACATCAGGATTACCTGTTCCATCTTTAAAAGAGAATAAATTTCTTGGCGTTTCTTTTTTACCACCTTTCTCTTCAAATGAGGTAAATCCTGCTTGGCTCCACTTCATTGAAACCTCACCTTTAGCCACTCTAATTAAGTTTCTGATAGCATGAAAATTAACTTGCGGATCATCTGAACATGCTTGTATACAAATGTCTCCACCTGAATAGTTGTCATCAATTTGGTCTTTAGGAAAATGTGGTAAATCTTTTAATAAATCTGGTTTATGCTTTTTCAATCCTACTTTCTCAAAGAATGAAGGACTTATACCAAAAGTAAGAGACAGACGACTGGCATCTAAGCCAATCGCCTCCCCTGTATCTGGACTTGGTAACATTTTGTTTTTACTAAGCTCTTTTACATATTCACCATTCATTAAATGGACACTATAATTTGTCCATACTTTAAACATTTCTTTAACATCTGAAACTGACATTTTGTTAATGCTCAGAACGACAAAGTAAATATGTTTTTGTTGTTCTGTCGTGATGCCAGACTGGTATTTACCATAAAAATTGATTTTATTTTTTACGCCTTTTTTATCTTTAGCAAAGTATTGAGATGCAAGAAAAGTACCACCTACACCAGTAGAACCTATCAGTAAACCTGCACCTCCAACACCAGCAAGCTTTAGAAAATCCCTTCTAGCTATATGATTTTCATTATTAGACATCAATCATCACTCCGTAATAACAGCCATTTGACTTAAAGATTCCCCTAATTTATCAACAGCTTCAGAAAGTTTTTTCGTTTCATCTTTAGATAGTTTCGTATAATCTTCATATCCACCATCTTTAGTCTTATACTGATCTAATAATTTATTAACATTATCAAATCTTTCTTGTGTTGTGTCAGCAAGCTTTTTATCTTTATCTGCTACTTTATCTTTAAATATTTCAAAGATTTTTTCTGCCCCTTCAATGTTTGCTTTAAAGTCATATAAATCTGTGTGTGAATAAATTTCTTCTTCACCTGTAATTTTAGAGCTAGATACTTCATTTAATAAGTCGATTGAACCTTGTAACATTAATTTAGGTGTCACATCTACTGTATCTACTTTTGCACGTAACTCTTTCGTATCTTTTAATAATTGATCAGCAAGTGGTGCCATATCTTTAGTTGTATTATCTTCCCATAATGCTTTTTCAATTTTGTGATAACCAGACCATTCGTCTTCTTTATTTTCTTCTTTCATATCTGCTAAACGTGCATCAATTTTCGGATCTAAATCACCGAAACTTTCAGCAACTGGCTCAGATCTTTCATAGTACATACGAGCTGTAGGATAAATTTCTTTCGCTTTTTCGATATCGTCTGCTTTAACCGCTTCAACGAATTTTTCAGTATCCGCTAAGAATTTATCCAATTGTTCAGTTGTAAAATCTTTATAAGCTTTTGTTTCTTTTGAGAAATCCGCTTTTTCAGACTTTTTCGTTTCCTTTGTTTCTTTTTTATCTTCATTTTCTTTCTTATCAGCGCTATTCCCACACGCTGTTAAAATTAAAGTACTTGCTAATAAAGTTGTTGCTAACTTTTTCATCATAACACTCCCCATCTAATTGATTATCATTATCATCTTTAATTTATGCCTATAATGTGTAATAGTCAATAAAAATTTTATAGAATTCATGAAAAATACAAATATAAGTCTGTACTTATAGTATTTAGAAACCTTAATTTTTTTAGGATTTCTTTGAAATCATTAATTGAGAATGATAATCATTAAGAGAGCACAAAAAAACATAGGATAAAATGAATTATCCTATGCCTATTAATATATTAATCTGTTTCTTGTTCGAGAATTTCTTTAGATTTAGCATCAATTGTAAATTCTGTTGATTCTTTATTACCTTCTTTTAATTCAATAGAATAAACAAGTTTTCCGTTATCTTCACTTAGTGACCATTCTTTTATATCACCTTTAGCTTTGTCTTGTGCTACTTTGAGTGCATCTTCAAATTTAGCGACATCTGATAATTTGAATGTTTGGTCATTATCATCACTATCTTCTTGTTCTTTTTCAACATTCGTAACAGATTTATCATCTGCATTTATCAGTACTTTATTTTCATTTGTTCCATCAACTAATTCAACTTTATAACTCCAATCACCTGTTTCTTTTTCAAACGATAAATCTTTAAGTTCACCTTTTGATTCTTTTTGTGCAGCTTTTACAGCATCTTCTGGAGAGACTTTAACGTCTTCCCATTTAACTGTATTTTCAGTTGCTTTGTCAGAACTTTGATCATCATCTGTGTTTTGATCGTCGTTACTATTTTCTTTAGTTGTTTGTTCAGTTTTTTCATCATTTTGATTATCTTTTTTATCATTGTTATCATCGTCACTATTACCACATGCTGCTAACACGATACCTGCTAACAATAATAAAGAAAGCATTTTATACTTCATATTCTATTCCTCCTATGCTTCATATTCATTTAATATATAGACCATCTCAAACTTTTTAAACATTTAACTTTTTAAAATTAGACAAAATACAATTAATTCGTTATGATTAAGAAACAATAAAATAGCTCGTAGTCTTATTAAGAGTAGGCGGAGGGAATTGGCCCGATGAAACCTCAGCAACAGGCGTATGTACTGTGCTAAATCCAACAAGTTTAACTTGAAAGATAAGAAGATTCTCTAAACAGCTCTTCTTAATCTTAAGATGAGCTGTTTTATTGTAACTATTAAATTAGGAGGCAATAAGTATGAGAACAAGAGACGATATTTTATCAGAACTATTAGAATTAAAGGCAAATCCACCAAAAAGCTTTTCAGGCTCAATAGCTAAGACCCAGAAGAAGAACTCATTAATCCAAGAGTTATGCAGAGTTGAGAACACAATACTTCAACCAACTTCAGATTCTGAACATCAAAATGTTCAATTCGGTGACTTTGAAATTAATATTAAAATAACTAAAAAATAAGCAAAAAAGGAGTAGGACTATATTTTTCGTCCTACTCCTTTTTTATGATTCCATAATGATTTGCATTGCTACAAATTTTGCGACTTGATTACCATTTGCTGCTGCGTCTATAAGTTGAGATGCCATGAAATCTTTACTCTCTCCTGCTACAAACAATCCTGGTACAGATGATTCACCTAACTCGTTTATTTTTATTTTTCCGTTGTCTTCTCTTTCAATATTGAGCCCTTTTAAAAATTCAAAATCAGTATCCCACTTCACACCAATGATTGCACCGCTTCTATTGATTCGTTCACCATTTTTAAAGATAACTTCATTAATTTGTCCTTTATGATGTTTAAATTCAGCTACTTCGCTTTCTACTAATGTGATATGTTTACTTTCAATAAACGCTTTATCTTCTTCAGTTAATAATGAAAAATCACGACTACTTATAATGATATCGTCTGTCCAATTGTTAATAAGCATCGCCATATTTTTCACATGTTCAGGTTGAACAGCTACAAGTAATGGTTTATGTCTCAATTCATATCCATCACACCATGGACAATAAAAGACAGATTTGCCATAACTTTCTTTTAAACCTTCAATTTCTGGTAATGTTTCTCGCAATCCTGTACATACCATAATTTTTTTAGCTTTATATTGTTGATTGGCTGTTTCAACAATAAAATAATGCTCTTCTTTCAATATGTTTAACACCGTGTCATTGATACGTGTTACATCATCATATTGATCAACATCATGTTCTCCTTTAGCTCTCAATTCTTCTGGTCTTACACCGTCTTGTGTTAAAAATGCATGTGAATGCTGTGTCACTTTATTTCTCGCATTATTATTGTCTATCATTAATGTCTTCTTTAAAGCTCTTCCTAACGTGAGTGCACTCGCTAATCCTGCTGGCCCTCCACCTATTACGATACAATCAAACATGGTATTTCCACCTTTCATAACTATTATAGAGTCGTAATATCTATAATTCATAGATAAAAAAAGATTTAACTTACATTAAATCTTTTAAAGTTTTATTTTTCAAAGCTTGCGTCATTTCATCTTCAGCTGAAGTTAATATCGCTTGTATTTTACATTCAGGACCGTGATCAAAACTATCTTCAAGCGTACTTTGATGACCATCAATTGCTGTAATAATATCATAGACAGTTATGTCTTCCCAATTATTAACTAAGTAATAACCACCTTTTGCACCAGATGCAGATTTAATAACACCTGCTTTTACTAATTGCGTTAATATTTTAGATAAATATGTTACAGATACATTTAACGTTTCAGATAAACTTTTAACATTGATGGGTTGTTGATCTCTTTTAGCAATTAAATATGCCAATGCATGTAACCCATAATCTGATCCTTTAGAAATCTTCATGTTACACCTCTTAATCATAGATATTACCACTCTATAATAACAGCTTTGAAATGAAAGTCTATTATTTAGCTCAAAATATAAAAATGCAGAGACCTTTTTCTTCAAAAAGATCTCTGGCAAAATGTTAAAATTCATCAATTTGTTCAAACTGTGACATGTATAAATCTTTGTATTTACCACCTTTATCCATGAGTTCATCATGACTGCCCATTTCTTGAATTTGACCTTGTTCGATATATACAATTCTATCGACATGTCTAATTGTACTCAGTCTATGTGCAATAATCAGTGAAGTTCGACCACGTGATAAATTCTTAAATGCTGATTGTATTTTATTTTCTGTTTCAACATCTAAAGCACTTGTTGCTTCATCAAGAATAATAATTGGCGGATTCTTCAAGAACATCCTCGCAATTGAAATACGTTGCTTTTGTCCACCAGATAATTTTGTGCCGCGTTCCCCAACTACAGTATCTAAACCTTCTGGCAATTCATCTACAAACGTTCTTAATTGTGCTTGGTCAACTGCGTAATTAATTTCTTCTTCTGTCGCATTTAAATTACCATAAATAATATTATCTCTTAATGTTCCACCGAAAAGAAATACATCTTGCTGTACAACACCAATTTGTTTTCTTAATGATTCCAACTTATAAGATTTAATATCTCGATTATTGATTTTAATCTTACCTTGTAACGGGTCGTAGAACCTTGGTAATAACGAACAAATTGTCGTTTTACCTCCCCCACTCGGTCCTACAAGTGCTACTTTTTCACCTTGTTCAATTTTGATAGAAAGCTGATTTAAGATTAATTTCTCTGAATATTTGAATGATACATCTTCATATTCAATTGTATCTGGTTCATCTATAAATTCGATAGCATCGTCATTATCTTTAATTTCTGGATCCATATTGACAATCTCTTTAAAATTTTTGAATCCTGCAATACCTTTAGGAAATAGTTCAATAACCATATTAATAGACTCTAACGGTTTAAATAACAGATTTGTAATCATAATAAACGCTACAAATCCACCATATGACAACGATCCATTTAATACAAAATAACTTCCTAAAATCAGCACAAAGATTAACGTTAATTTTTGAGCAATATGACTAATTGACAAGTTCCAAGACATATATGAATATGCTTTTAATTTTGTCGCTCTAAAATTATCATTGACCTTTTTAAATCTTGCTAATTCGTGACCCTCATTTGTAAATGCTTGTACAAGACGCATACCACCAACATTATCAGCAATAAGCTCATTAAATCTTGAAACATTGCTAAATAAGTTCTTAAAAGCACCTGACATCTTTTGATTAAAGTAAATCGTTAATACAAAAATAATCGGTACAACACAGAACGTAATAAGCGCAAGTTTCACATCGATCGTCAACATAATGACAAATGAACCCACAAGCGTCATCACAGCTACAAACACATCTTCAGGTCCATGGTGAGCAACTTCTCCAATATCCATTAAATCGTTCGTTAATCGTCCAATGATTTTACCTGATTTTTGGTTATCAAAGAATCCAAAATTCATTTTTTGAATATGCTCATAAAGCTCATTACGAATATCTCTTTCAATATTAGTCCCCAGTTTATGCCCCCAATACGTCACGATGAATTTTAATACAGATTCAACAACGTATATGAATAATAAAAGAAAAACAAAAATCACAATCCAACTCCAATTCTTAGTTGGCAATAGCTGGTCAATAAATATACTCGTTATAAGTGGAAACACTAATTCAAGAATACCTACGAAAACAGCCGAACCAAAATCTAAGAAAAACAATCCTTTATAGGGTTTATAATATTGGAAAAATTCTTTCATAATGGACCTCCTAAATAAATTTCGACCAAATTTAATTATACTATAGAATTATATTTTTTCTGCACTTTTTAAGAATTTATTTAAAATTGTTTTTGTAACCGAAATAAAATGGAGGATGAGGTCATGCGGAGTGGATTTTCGGGTCGATATTTTATTTTATCGGACTGTAAATCTCGTTTGCGGGTCGATATTTTATTTTATCGGTCCGTATTTCTCATTTCTGGACCGATAATTCCATTTATCGGTCCAGAAATCACACAACACAAAAAGGAAGAGGCAACGCCACCTCAGCGTTGCCTCTTCATCTCAAACTTCTATATTAATGCGTCGTTTCCTTTTTCTTGTTCTACTAATTTTTTATCATATATCTTAATAAATGGGAACCAAATTAAGAATGCTACAAATCCACAAATTAATGAAACAAGTACTGCCATTAGACTTCCTGCTGTTCCAATAAATGCCCCAAATCCAATCGGTGATGGCCATGGTACTTGTGCAATAATCGGTTTCACAAGTTCTAATTTAATTGTCCAATACCCTATTGAAGCTGATACCATTGGTGCTAGGAAAAATGGAATGGCTAAGAATGGGTTATAAACAATTGGTAATCCAAATACAAGTGGTTCATTAATGTTAAATAATCCTGGTGCTAATGATGCTTTTCCTAATACACGTAGTTGCTCTGATTTAGCTAAAAATGCGATAAACACACATAGTCCTAATGTCGCACCTGATCCACCCATAACAACGAATGAGTTCTGGAATTCTCCTGCAAATGGAATATTCGCCCCTTCAATATTTAATTGCATGTTTGATAAGACAATTGGTGTAATAAAAGCACTGATAATATTTGCGCCGTGAATACCTACAATCCAAAGTGCATGAATTAAGAAGTAAATCACGAGTATACCAATCCAACTACTTGTTAAGTTAACAACAAATCCAAATGGTACAGCAATAATTTTGAAAATATCCGTATCAAAAGCTACTAATATTCCCGTAAACGCCAGTATAACGAAAGCAACTAAGAATGCTGGAATTAATGCTGTAAATGATCTTGAAACCCCTTCTGGTACCGCTTCTGGCATTTTAATAATCCATTGACGTTTCACACATAGTCTATATAATTGAACGGCTATAATAGACATGATAATTGCTGTGAATATCCCGGTCGTACCTAGCCTACTGACACCATCACCAGACATTTCCCAACCATTAAAGATATTGACATCTTTTTTCATAATATTAACTAAGACCATTTTACCGTCATCCATTACTAACTGTGGAATGGCCATAAAATAAGCAAACATAGACAATAATGCACCGTTAAGTGGATTAACATCTAAATCTTCTTCATCTGCGTAAATTTTAGTATATTCATAACCAATAACTAAACAGAAATACAAGGCTAGTATCCCCATCGTTGCTTTATTGGCTAACATGTACAAATCACCAATTTTTAAAAATGTGCTATTCCAAAATCCTTCTAAAAACGTAAAAGTCTGTGGAATAACGTTTAACACTAAAAACATTGACCCTACAATTGTAAAAGGTATACATGCCATACCAGCTGCCATAATCGCTCTTACAATTCTAAATGAAGCAATTTTCCCCATTGGACCCATTAAATACTTCTCTAAAAAAGCAAAAACTTTATTTTCTGATCCCATATCAAGACCCCTTTTCTTTGATTAGTTCAGTGCATTTTCAAATCTTTGTAGTCGTTTATAATGCCAGTCTTTATTGTGTCGAATATTGTGTAATCTAAATAAGATGAATCCACTGATACATAAACCACATACCAATATGCCAACTACGAAAAGTCGAGATGCTGATTGATCCACAATAAATGGATATAAATATTGGAATAATGGTGTGAATAATATAATTGGTATAAGCAATAGATTGACTGCGCTTATACTTAAAAAGCAATAATAAGTATATTTCGCTTGATTTGTATGATTACCATACATTCTGACTTGTTCTGCAACGCTGATCAAAATCACAATCATCAACACAAGTGGCAGTATCAATGCTAAAGAGCGACTCATCACAAGTGTAAAAAACCAATATAAATTAGAAAAGAAGAACAAAGCAGACATATATCTCACTAATAAAAATCGATTGAAGTACATAGCTTTGAGACTTGTTTCTCTTCTATTTTTTTCAATTTTATTTTTTGTTTCTTGATCCATTTTTCATCCCTCGTTTATACTGCATCATTTACTTTTTGATACAAATACAACATCTCAATTGCGACTTCTTTTAACGTCATTGTTGTCATGAGATGATCTTGTGCATGAACCATAATAATTTCCATATTAATAGACTCACCTGATGCATATTTTTGTAGTAAATCCGTTTGAGATTGATGCGCTAACGTAATCTCTTGGTTTGCTTCATCTAATAGTTGTTCCGCTTCTTCATAGTTGTTTTCACGCATCTTTTTAAAAGCATCATGTATATTTGTACGCGCAGTCCCACTATGTAAAATAATTTCAAAAGCAACAACTTGAATTTCTTCTTGTTCCATAGACTAACTCCCTTTACTTGTGATATTGACCAATCATATAGTTTTTAAAGCTGTTATAATCCTTACAATTCATAAGTTCAGAAATTTTGTCATCTGAATCTATGAGGTTCACGATAATATCGATGATCGTTTTGAGCTCATTGTCGTTATATTTTGAAGGTGATAACATAATGATTAGCTTAATATTGGGAAACTGTTCATTCCAATACACCCCGCCAGGTACAAGTGCTACGGCTATACTTGAATAATCTCCAACTGGCTGTGCTGTATGTGGAACAGCTACTTCATCACTGAATACAACTGTACTCAACTCTTCTCTATACCGAAGTTGTCGTTTCAACTTCTCTTCAAAACAAGGCTCTTCTTTAATACTTAATTGCTTGATCAAAAGCTGATATAGCTGATGTTTAGTGGTTGCTTCTTCGATATAATTAAACGCATGCTCACTACAATATTGACTAAAGAAAGAACTATATTGTTCAAGTGCCATATTCTCTTCTAACACATGATTATATGAGAATTTTGAATCATGATGATGAACAAATGTATTAATTTTCTTAATATCTTGATCATTGAGTAATACATTCACTTGTATAACAGGTACTTTAAATACGATGGTTGATAAATCAATAGATGAAATAATCAAATCAATATTTTCTAATTTTTCGTCTGTTATTTCATAGTAACTAATCACATCAATGATATTCATCTGCAAACTAAATTCTTTTTCTACTCGAACCTTTAACATCTGTGCACTACCATAACCAGTTGCACAAATAACGAGGACATTTAACTTTTCTCTTTGGTAATATTTTTCAATAGCTGCAAGTAAATGTAATGTTAAATACGCCCATTCTCCTTCACTGACATCCTGGTCTTTTAACTCTTCTAATTCACCAAAATAATTTTTTGTCATCGTAAGTGACGCTTCATTTTGTGATTTAATGTCATTCAAAATCGGATTTTCCAAGTGGATATTATTGCGAATCCGTTTAATCAACGGTTGTAAATGGGTAACAAGTCCATACAACAATTGACTATCTGACGACATTGGAAATCCAAAATCCTCTTCTATTTTTCCTAGTATTTGAGACACGCGATAAGATAAATCACACTCTTCGTCGCTTTCTTGTTGTTTTGAACCTTTGCTCATAATATGCAAACTGATATACTTCGCTTCTTCTTCTGGAAACGATATTTGATAAATACGTTCAACACGATTTAAAATTTTTCTCGCGACTGACAATTCATTTTCTGTTAATACCTCTTCATTAGAAGCAATTGTTTTTAAACAATGCCCATCTAACAGTCTTCTGATCATCAGTCCTAAATGTAGTACAAGATTTTGGAGTATATAATCTGATAAATATACTTTAGATTCTCTCGTTTCATCTACAACAATGATTGCCAACTCTTCCATATTAATTTGCTGCAAAAGTGGCGTATCTTGAAAATATTTATTAATAGAATGAAAGAAACTATTTCCTAAGAAATAATCCATTATAAAATGTCGTTTATCTCGTTCATCTCCAGCAATTACAATTCCATGTTGCTGTTTACTCACGAGTTCTAAGTTATATTGTCCAATAACCTTTTTTATATTTGCGATATCGTGAGATATTGTGGATCTCGAGATAAATAATTGTTCGCTTAATTGCTCAATCGTAATAGCTGTCTTATTAAAAAGTAATAAATTCAAAATATAATATTGTCTATCTTTTGAATCATTGATACTTTCTTGATTCACAGATTTAGTACTCAAATATCTTTTTAAAAAGTTTTCAAATTCAATCATTAAATTGATTTTGAGTTGATAACCATACCCTTGTTTAGCAATCAAAGTTGCACCATTTTTTTCAATTTCAGGTTTAAGGGTTTTGATATATTTTCGAATCGTTCTATCTGAGAGTTGCAAGATCGTTGCAATTTCTGAGCTTTTGACAAATTCATTACGTCGCTGTGATAAATAACTGAGTATATCTATTTCTCTTTGACTAAGCATAAGCTTCCCTCATTTCATAGAGAATATTATACTGATTATTCTATGTCTTGCAAAATTACACTTGCCAATTTTTCAATGCCCATTGGAATCGGAACATAGGCTTGTGGCGGGATATTTACTACTGGTTTATTAACTCTATCTCCAGCTTCTTTTAACTTTTTAAAATACATTTTAGTTTGTGGACTCACTAAATATAAATCGAAAGATTGTTTTTCAATCATTTTCCCGCCTTCATTTGCTGAAACGGCATCGACTTCAATGTCATGTCCTTTTTCTTGTAAGTAACTCGTTGTTTTTTTAGCCATAAGTGATGATGACATACCTGCTGCACATATAATTAACGCTTTTTTCATAATAAAAACCTCCAAATGTTATAATTGTTCACCGTTACTTGCAATAACTTCTTTGTACCAATAGAATGAATCTTTTTTAGAACGGTCTAACGTGCCGTGACCTTCATTATCTTTATCTACGTAAATAAAGCCGTATCTCTTTTTCATCTCGCCCGTTCCGGCAGATACTAAATCTATACAACCCCATGGTGTATATCCCATTAAATCGACACCATCTTCATCGACAGCTTTGATAAATTGTTCGATGTGTGTTTTTAAATATTCAATTCTATAATCATCATGAACAATGCCGTCTTCACCAAGTTCATCAATTGCACCAAAGCCATTTTCAACAATAAACAATGGTAAATGATACATATCTGCAAACCAGTTCATCGCATATCTTAAGCCTTCAGGGTCAATTTGCCATCCCCAATCCGAAGCTTGTACATAGTCATTTTTTACTAAATCACGTGTTTCAACATAATCATATTTATCGTTAGATTTCTCATGTGAAATTGCGAATGACATGTAATAACTAAAGCCAATGTAGTCAACTGTGCCTTGTTTCAAATCTTCAATATCTTGATCTGTAATATCTAAATTGAAAGATTTATCTTTGAAATACTGTGTCATATAACCTGGATATGCACCATGAACATGGACATCCGTAAAGTAATATCTCTTTTGCATCGCTTTTTGAGCCATTAAGATATCTTTCGGATTACAAGTTGCTGGATATATTGGACACATTGCTATCATGCATCCTATTTCAAAGTTTGGATTAATGTCATGACCAATTTTAGTTGCTTGAGCGCTCGCAACCAATTCATAATGTGCTGCTTGATACATAATTTGTTCACGATTTTCACCTGGTTGATATTTCACGCCTGAGTTCGTAAATGGCGCAAAATCTTCATCAAAATTAGCTTGGTTATTAATCTCATTGAAAGTCATCCAATATTTAACTTTGTCTTTATATCTTTCAAAACAAACTGTTGCAAAGCGAACGAAGAAATCAATCACTTTCCTATTACGAAAGCCACCATATTCAGTTACAAGATGATAAGGTAATTCAAAGTGAGACAATGTTACGACAGGTTCAATCCCATGCTTCAAACACTCATCAAATAAATCATCATAGAATGCTAAACCTTGTTCATTAGGTTCTTGGTCATCGCCATTCGGAAAAATTCTTGACCATGCAATCGAAGTTCTGAAACATTTAAAGCCCATTTCACTAAATAATTGAATATCCTCTTTATATCGATGATAAAAATCAATTGCTTCATGGTTTGGATAATATTTACCTTCAATAACGCCGTCTGTAATTTCTCGATGTTTCCCGTGAGAAGCTGCAGTCATAACATCTGCAACACTGATTCCTTTACCATCTTCTTGCCAAGCACCTTCAAGTTGATGCGCTGCTACAGCACCTCCCCATAAAAAATCCTCTGGTAGTTTTGACATTGAAACCTTCCTCCTTTAATCAAACATTTCTTAATACAATTTTATTGTAAACGTTTTCATAAATGAGTAGCATATCGAAAAGTTCCGTAGTATTACGGAAGTCTTTTATAATAGGTAGATTTTATGCAGATTTGGATGTTTTATTGTGGTGATTGGATAGCAGATTATAATTACATGAAGTTTTCGGGTCGATAAATTTTTTTATCGAGCAGTAAATCCTGTTTTCGGGTCGATAAATTTTTTTATCGGCCTGTAAGTCTCGTTTTCGGGTCGATATTTTTATTTATCGGCCTGCAAATCTCGTTTTCGGGTCGATATTTTAATTTATCGGCCTGTAAGTCTCGTTTTCGGGTCGATATTTTTATTTATCGGCCTGCAAATCTCGTTTCTGGACCGATAATTTTTCGTATCGGTCCATATTTCCTGTTTCTGGACCGGTAATTTTTCGTATCGGTCCATATTTCTCGTTTCTGGACCGATAATTTTTCGTATCGGTCCATATTTCCCGTTTCTGGACCGGTAAATTTTTTTATCGGTCCATATTTCCTATTTCTGGACCTATACTACCTTTCCAAACAAATACGAAAAGGATGAGACAATCCACACTGTCTCATCCTCTCTTCATTCTTATTTATCTATTGATTGATCTTGCTATTCTAGATACTGTATGACGTTGCCCTCTTATGGCTTTACTTAATGCATATATGTTCTCGACTGGTGCTAATCCACCATACCCTGCATCTCCTATATGTTGAATATCAACGCCTAATGTTTTATTTTTAATAGCCATTTCTCTAATCGTCGCCTCATCCGAACCTTCTTGAGATGTACCGATTGCACTCATCACAAGTGCCCCATGATTATGTGCAACTTGAACAGCTTCTCTCACCTCTTCTTCACTGACACCCCATACTGTTCCAACTGCAGGCACTAATATAATATCTGCCCCAGCTTCTACAAAATTCGTTATAGCTTCTAAATTAACTACCGGCTCATCTACACCTGATCCGTGCATTTTACCCGCAATAATAAGTCCATTAAAATGAGACTTTCCTACTTTAATCGCTTCTAAAATATGATTGTTTGTAACGCCTGTTGCTGGATTCCCAGTTAAACATACAAAATCAAAACCTAATTTTTCAGCTCGTATAAAAGTTTCTTTAGTCGCTTTTCTACCCGCAGAAATATCCAGTTTAACTTCTGCCATATTCGCTTTATCATCAACTGGTTCTAAATTTACCCCAATAGGTCTACCGATAAGTTTCTTTAAATCTTGAACAGAATTGCCAGTACCTTTATAAGCTTCATGGTAAAGACCTTTAATCACTGGTTCATTGACATCTAAAGCATTCAGTAAAATCATATCTGCTCCAAAAGCAGTTGCCATTTCCGCATTTGTAATATCTTGAACTAGAGCAGGCGTATGTACGACAACATTCTCGCTAAGTACCGTTCTACCTTCACTCGCCTTAATACTTTGCTTCAATTCCCCTGATGAAAAGTTCAAAATATCAGACGTATTTGCACTAATTAATCGTTTAACCAAAATATTCACCCCTTCTTTTACTAACACAAACCAAAGATATAGTTAAAAAATGACAAAGTCAAATAAATTTAAAAATAAAGTATTGAATAATTAACTTTAATTGCTATAATTTAAATGATATTGATTATCATTATCAAAAAAATGGGAGGTTTTTTTATGAAAAAATTATTTATATTTAGTTTATGTTTATTATTTTTCTTGGCAGCTTGTAGTAATAATTCAGATACTAAAGAAAAGTCGTCAGAAACAAAATCAGATTCTTCATCTGATACTAAAGTATTTAAACAAGATGATGGTGAAAAAATTAAAATACCTAAAGATCCGAAAAGAATTGTCGTATTACACCCTACATATATAGGTGCATTAGTTGAATTTGGCCATAAACCAATTGGCGTCATTGATTTTGTAAAGCAAAATAAAACTTTATCTGATGCAACTAAAGGTGCAAAAATGTTAGGTCAAAATAATGTTGAAGATATTGCTAAAACAAAGCCAGATTTAATCATCACTACTAAAGAAGATAAAAACATTAATAAACTCAAAAAAATTGCACCAACTGTCCAAATGGATGCTATGAAATCAGATTACAAAGCTGCTACTAAAGAACTCGGGGAAATTGTAAATGAACAAGACAAAGCAGAAAAATGGATAAAAGAGTGGGAAGAAAAACTCAAAAAAGATAAAAAAACGTTAGGCGATAAAGTAGACGGTAAAACTATTACTGTCCTTCAATCAACTCCAAAAGGTCTAACAGCTTTCGGTAAAAACTATGGACGTGGTACAGAGATTGTTTACGGTGGTTACGGAATGGCACAACCTGAAAAATTAGAAAAAGAAACAAAGAATGCTTATATGGCAACTCCATCTGAAGAAGAACTTTCTGATTATACAGGTGATTATATTATCCTAGCAACAATGGGAGAAACACCACAATTCACTCAAACAACTAATTGGAAAAACCTTGATGCAGTTAAAAATAACCATGTTATCGAATTAGATTTACAACAAACGCAATATAATGATCCAATTTCTCTAGAAAAACAAAGAGAAATCATCTTAAAACAACTGAAATCAATGAAATAAAATATTAATTATCATCATTTTAAGCACACATATAAAGTTAAAAAACATCTAACTTTATATGTGTGCTTTTTTATAAATATTAACTGGTCCTATTCTACTTTTTCTTTGCTTTTACTAATAGAAATGGTGGAAATTGTTTCAACTTATTGATACGAGCTTGATCATACATTTTAAATACTTCCTCAGACTGCCCGAGGTCTTTTACACATTGGATTTCAAAGTCATTTTCTATTAAATTATTGAAGATTGTTTCAATCGTATGATGATATTTATAAACATCAGCACCTAACCAATTTGCTGAGCGAGTAGACTCATCAAAATAATGTTCCATTCGTAAAAACATCCCTTTGTCATCTTCTTGTACGACTTCCGGATCTTTAGTAGCTGTTTGTATGGGATGTTCCATTGTAAATAGTAACGTACCACCACTATTTAATAGCTCATTCAACTTCTCGGCACATCGTTTAAAATCTTCGATATAATGAAATACAAGAGAAGATACGATTACATCATACCTTTCATTCGTCTGAAACGCCATAAATGATTCATGGTATAACGAGACATTGTTAGAATTGAATTTTTCGCGACTTGCGCTAATCATATTAAGTGACTCATCAATTCCTGTAATATGTTTAGGATTTAACTTCAACATATGCGCAATCAAATGCCCCATACCACAGCCAATATCAAGTACTGTTTTGCCTTCTAAATCTGGCATTAACCGCTTTATTTCAGGCATTTCAACAACTTCGTTATAACTTAATGCATGATTTCTCTTTTGTTTATAACCTTCAAAGAAATCATCTTGATCATAAATATTTGTCATTTTAACATCCCCCTTTTATTAAATTTAGTATAGCAATCATTTATATAAAAAGTAGACTTATATTTAAGTATTCGATATGATGTAGGTATAGTAATGCCAAAAATAATTACATTATATATAAAAGAACCTGAGACCACCGTGGTCTCAGGTTCTTTGCTTTAATGTGCTAACATTTCTTCTTTTACTTCGTCTTTAGATAATTTAGCTGGATAATATGTTGGCCAGTTATCTAATTCTTTTAAGACTTTATCTTTATCATTGCCAGTGAATATATGGAAATGTGCAGCTTTTTTAGGATAAATATTGTGATCGCTAAACTGTACATATTTCGGTAAATTATCGTTTGATTCACCTTTTAATTTAAATGTGTATCTTACGCCTCTATTACCTTTTTCATATTTCAAGATATCATAGCCATCGTACTCATATTCTCCAGTTGTTGTTTTACCTTCTTTAGTGAAACTGATTTTATTGCCTTCAATTTTGATGTTCTCAACATCTGTTTTATAGCCTTTATCATAATAAGCTTTATATTCTTTTTCAGACATCTTACCATCTTCTTCAGCTTTATGTTCGAAGACTTCATCAAGTGTGCCGTCTTTTAAATATGGATATACTGACTGCCAGTCACCTTCATAATCTGATAGTTTACGGTCTTTTACTTGTGAATCTTTGAAATACCCTTTTTCAATTGCTTTATCATGAGATTCAGCTTTATTGTCATCTTTTGTTGTAATCTTGTCATTTAAAGATTTTTCGATATTTTTAATATTTTCCTTCATTAATGATTGATATGAAAGGTCTTTTTCTTTTAATTGTTCTTTCGTTAAAGATTCCATATTATTAAATGTTAATGGTTTAGCATCTGTTTCTTTACGAATTGTGTCTGTAATTTTTGATGAGATATTGCTTTCATATAAAATATATTTCGCATCTGTATCTTTAATTTCTTTAACAATTTCAGTTAATTCTTTTTGTGATGGATCTTCAGCATTCATACTTTGAACACCTTTTTGTACAAATCCATAACGATTAGCTAAGTAACCTAAAGATTCATGTGATATAAACACTGTATGACCTTCATGACCTTTAGTAGCATCTTTTAATGATTGATCGATATCCGATAATTCATTATTTAATTTTTTATAATTTTTCTCATAATCTGCTTTATGGTCTGGATCTTTCTTAATTAATTCATCTTTAATTCCTTTAATCATTTCTTGGTCAATTTTAGGATCTAACCATACGTGAGGATCAAATCCACCGTGGTGATGATGTTCATGTTCGTGCTCGTGTTCTTCATGCTCTTCTCCATGTTCATGATGTTCATCTTCATCGTGACCTTCCCCATGCTCATGACCATGTTCATGTTGATCTGTTAAAAGTTCAGATTGATCCATACTATTTTGAAGTGATAATTTTTTATCATCCTTTTTAATAGTTGAGGCAATTTTCTTTGCTACTGGATCTAAATCGTCTCCTGTATAAACAAATAAATCCGCTTTACTCGCGTTTAAAATATCTTTTTGCGTTGGTTCATAACTATGTAAATCTGTTCCTGCAGGATAAATAGATTCTACTTCTACATGCTTACCGCCAATTTGTTCTATAAAAGATTTCAGTGGGTAAACCGTCGTCTTAACCTTTAATTTATCAGAATCATTATTTTTGCTATCTGTTTGATTACAGCCTGCTAATACCATACAAATTGCAAAAACAACTGTTAATACCCCAATCCATTTTTTCATTTCGTACACTCCTTTTACAAATAGTAACGTTTACGATTTAAAATTATATACTTATATCTTTTAAAATACAAGACCTTATTTAGAATAATTTTTTATAGTCTGTTTATTTTGTTTAGTTGAAAGCGCTTTAGTATAATGAAATAAAGACATAAATTAATTTAGAGGACGTGTTTAAATGTTACAAAATAGAAATATCATCATGGATTGTGATCCTGGGCATGACGATGCTATCGCATTAATATTGGCTGGCGCTCAATCTAGCCCATTAAATATCTTAGCAGTGACAACTGTTGCGGGAAATCAATCAGTAGATAAGAATACAACAAACGCTTTAAACGTATTAGATATTATGAATAGAGGCGACATTCCTGTTTCAGTCGGTGCGGACAGACCTTTAATCAAGAAAGCTGCATTTGCTGAAAGTATTCATGGTGAAAGTGGCTTAGATGGTCCTGAATTACCGAAAGTTCCAAACTTAAAGCCTACAAATCAGCATGGTGTAAATGTCATAATTGAAGAAGTATTAAACAGTAACGATCCTATAACACTCGTAGCAACAGGACCTTTAACAAATGTTGCGATGGCACTTATTCAAGAACCTAAGATTGCTCATAATATAGAAGAAATCGTCATTATGGGGGGAGGAACATTCGGAAACTGGACACCTACAGCGGAGTTTAATATTTGGGTTGATGCAGAAGCAGCTAAAAAAGTATTTGAAAGTGGTATCCCAGTTGTAGTATTCGGATTAGATGTAACACATCAATTATTAGCAGACGATGCTGTTATTGAAAGATTTCATAAAATCAATAATCCAATATCACATTTCGTAGTTGAACTCTTAAAGTTCTTTAAATCTACATATAAATCGCAATTCGATATGGACGGAGGTCCTATCCATGATGCTTGTACAATTTTATATTTACTGCATTCTGAAATATTCACATTACAAAAAACATTTATCCAAATTGAGCATCAAAGTGACCTCACATATGGCACAATGTCTGTTGATTTGCATAATACTTATAAACAAGAACCTAATGCCTATTTCGCTACAGAAGTAAACGTAGACTTAGCTTGGGACATCATGGAAAAAGCATTAAAAAGTTATGAATAAAAAGTAAGAGGCTAGGATATCATCAATATCCTAGCCTCTTACTTTTTATTCTATTAAATCAACCTCGTTATTCTTCTTTCAACTCACCATCTACCATTTTAAATACTTTATCACAGTATGATGTCAGTCTTTGATCGTGCGTTACGATAATACATAATTTATTTAATTCTTTTGTTTCTCTTCTCAATATTTCCATTACTTCTATTGCATTTTCTGTATCTAATGATGCAGTAGGTTCGTCTGCTAGTATAATGGATGGATTTGTATAAAGTGCTTTAGCGATAGCGACTCTTTGTTTTTGACCGCCTGATATTTCACTTGGTAATTGGGTTAATATTTTATCCAGACCAAGTTGTTTTAATAATCTTGAATGTTCTTCTACATTCATGACATCTTTTTTTACCTTTTTAAGTAATTCAAATTGTTGTTGAACGGTTAAAAACGGTATTAAATTACTTGTTTGAAGTATAAATCCGATTTCTTTTAATCGAAGTTTAGATAATTGTTTTTCATTATAATGATTAATATTTTGACCATTTAAAGATACTGTACCTTCTGATGGTAACTGTAGTGCACCCGCCATTGTTAACAGTGTACTTTTCCCTGACCCGGATGGTCCAATAATGGCAACTAGTTCGCCTTTTTCTAGTTTAAAGTTAGTTGATTTCACTGCTTCTATCGTTCTATTACCGTCTTTAAATGACTTTGTTACATTCTCAAATGCTAACATGATTCCGCCTCCTAACTAATGACTTTCAATGGTTCTACTTTTCGAATGCTTAATACTGAGAATAAACTACCTAAAATTGCAACGATAATAAGCACGATGCCGTATAACAACATTGTTAAATAATCAAATTTGATAGGTACTGCCTCTGGTAAGAACGATCCTGTTAACATCGTTAATCCAAAGCCAATCAATGTACCGATTAAAGCAATAATAATAGTTTGACTCATAACTGAACGTGCTAAAAAGCCATTCGTTAATCCTTGCGCTTTTAAGACACCAAATAAATTTCTCTTTTGTAACGTAATAATGTATAAGAATATACCTATAACCATTGCTGAAATCGCAAATAAGAACACAATCATAAAGTTTAATGTTAAATTTTGCGCTTGATAGCCTGGTAGTTTCGTAATAAATGATTCAATGTCATCTACTTCTAAATCTTTGTTCAATTCAACATCTTTCCAATTTTTATCTTTAACGACTAGCGCATTGATCTTATCGCCTTTTAACATCGGATTTAATTTCCCAATCGTTTCATTATTTGTAAATAAGACAGGTGATGCATTAAATTTAGAACTTACTGAGAAACCGACAATTTTTAATTCTTCATCACTATTTGAAAGTGTTAATGTATCCCCGATTTTGAATCCTTTTGTTTTTAAAGTATGATCTGCAACGACTTCATTATCTTTCTCAAACAGTTTGCCGTCTTCTATTTTAGGCATTAGGAAGCCTTTTCCATCGATACCAAAGACTGTGGCATTCTCTTTGTTTTTACCGTCTGAAGCAATAACAGCCGTTTGCTTTAAGCCTTCACTTTTATCAAATTTGCCTTTTACATCATCTGTATTAATAGATGATTGTGCAACTGTTTGATTGGCATCTTTATTCAAAACAATCGCATCTGCTTTCCATAAATCTACTGCTTCTCTATTCATATTCATCAAACCATTTGCTAACCCCGATAATAAGAATAAAAGATAGCTAATCATAACTAATACGCCAATGATTAGACCAAACTTCGTCTTATTTCGTCTCATTTCATTCCAAGCTAAAAACATTCTGTCAGCCCTTTCCTGAATCTAAATTTTCTATTATTTAATTATAACATTATTATTTAATTATCTTAAAATAATAGCTACATTGTATTTATAAAAGTGTTACTGTATAATTGATAACGATTATCAATTAAGGAGGTGTCACATTGGCACAAAGAGAAATTTGCATTATTGGTACACCACATATTCGGTTAGACCAAAGCAATCAATATTTTTTAGAATCCTATCAACGTTACATAGAAGATGCTAACGTCATTTTGAATAAATTACAGCAATACAATCCAGATTTAATCGCTATTGAATGGGATATTAAAAATAAAGGACAATTGCTTAAAGACTTTAATCTACTATCTCGCAAACAATTGCCGCTTCAACTAAACGAACATCATTTTTTAGCGATACCACTCGCATTGAAATTAAAATTACCAACTGTTATACCAATCGACAACAATCAAATGCAAACACGTAAAATTCGTGCAGCCTTTGCAGATGAATACCTTGAAAATGATAACCCTATAATATACCAACTTTTAAACGAGGCAAAACAAAGTCATCAAAATAAAAAGGCACAAGATTTATCATTATATGAACAATTAACTGAATATCATGATACAGTCATTCCTTTAGAACAAGTTTTTGCCATTCGTTCACTTGCAGATAGTCCTGGTATCGCCTTTTCCCTCGAATGGTCAGAACGTAATCAATTTATGGCAAATCACATTATGAAAAATGCGCTCAACCATGATAAAACGGTTGTCTTTACAGGCATGAGTCATGTCAGAATTTTAAAATTCATGATAGAATCAACAGGTTTATTTAAAGTCGTTCCATCAATAAATATATTAAAATAAAGGAGCATGCATAATGAAGAAGTTACTTTTACTAATGGTCATCACACTTTTATTAGCAGCATGTGGTCAAACAAAAGGAACAAGTGATTCAAACAGCAAGAAGCAAACGGTCACAGTTACTCAAAAATATGAATTACGTGGTAAATACAAAGACGGAAGAGATGCAGAACAAAAAGAGGAAAAAGTCAAAGTCACAAAAGATCCTAAAAAAGTCGTCACATTTGATTACGGTGCAACAGATATCATAAAAGCACTCGGTAAAGAAAATAATGTAGCCGGTATTTCAATAGGTTCAAGTGACTCAATGTTGCCTAAAGAATTAAAATCATTTACGAAAGATAAATATACAAATGTAGGTGAATTAGGAAAACCGAATTTTGAAAAAATAGCTGAAATCGACCCAGATTTAATTATCTTTTCAAATCGTACAGCAAGCAGCGAAACATTAAAAGAATTTAAGAAAGCTGCCCCTAACGCATCATTACTCTATATAGGGTCAGATGATAATGCTGTCATAAAATCAGTATCAGATAATACGACGAAACTCGGCAAAATTTTTGGGGAAGAAAAGAAAGCTAAAGAACTTACAGATCAACTTAAAAACGAAGAACAAAAAGCGAAGAAATCAGTTAAAAATATAGATAACAGTGTCATGCTACTGCTTACAAGTCAAGGTGAATTATCTACTTACGGACCAGGTGGAAGGTTTGGTGGTCTACTCTACGATCAACTTGGATTTAAACCAGCAGATAAGAAAGTCAAACCAAATCCACACGGCCAACCCGTCAGCTTTGAATATGTCGCTTCAAAAAATCCAGAAGTCATATTCTCAATGGATAGAGACAAAGCAACAGACGGAAAAGGAACAAGTAAGAAAGTACTAGGAAACGACGTACTTAAAGACGTAGATGCCGTAAAAAATAATCACATCATAAACTTAGACGCAAAATCATGGTACTTCTCATCAGGTGGTATTAAATCCACTACGAAACAAATACAAGAAATACAACAAATCGCGAAAAAATTACAAGAGCAGAAATAATAAGTATGGATGGTGGTATTGAAGGTGCGCCTATCTTCCATTATTCTGAATTGTGGTAATTAGAGGGACCTCTCTTACAGACATTTTTCGGAATTCTGTCCCTTACGATACTCGTTACGGACATTTCTCAGAATTCTGTCCCTTACAGCACTCGTTACGGACATTTCTCAGAATTCTGTCCCTTACAACACCCGTTACGGACATTTCTCGGAATTCTGTCCCTTACAGCACCCGTTACGGACATTTCTCAGAATTCTGTCCCTTACAACACCCGTTACGGACATTTCTCGGAATTCTGTCCCTTACGACATTCAAACTTTATCATCTTATATGACGAAAAACGCCACTGGCTCCTGCCAGTGGCGTTTCTTCTATTAATATATCTTCCTTACCTAACTACATGAATATCTGTAAATTCATCTAGTTCATCATAACTAGTTGTTGAGAATTCAGATATAACGGCACCTTCTTCTCCTGCTTGAAACCAATGTTTTGTATGTGATGGGATGGTATATTGTTCTCCTGGCAATAATTGTACTTCATGAAATACTGTATAATATTCAGCCTTTCCTTCTGGTATCTTCGCTGATAATTCACCAACATTTCTTTCACCTTCTACATATAAATATACTTCTCCTTTTCTACACCTAAAAGTTTCTATTTTACCTTTCTTCCCTAGTTTGTCTGGATGTATATGTTCTGGGCATGTTTGACGTGGCAACAACACCATTTCTTTAGCGCAATAGCCATTATCATTAACGTAAACAATTAAGTTAAGGCCTTCTGTTTCAATATGATTGAGTCCAAAGTCAGCATATTCTATATTTTCAATTTCATAATCTGTAAAATTTATATTCGATGACAAAAAATATTCTTTCACTTTATTCTTATAATGACTATTCATAACTATCACCTTTATTATGATATTTTAAGATCGTCCCATGAAATCTCTTCTTCTTGTTTTTCTTTAACGACTACTTCAGCATTTACATCTACTCGTTTTTTCAATATTAATATTGTAACTGCTGTTGCTAAAGAGCCAATCAGTAATGCGAAAATAAAACTAAGAGGATTAGTCATAGTTGGTAATGCAAACATACCTGATGCTGGAATATGACTATCTGCTCCCCATAGCATACTGAGACCTCCACCAATAGCTCCACCTATTCCCGTGGCGATAATATTTTTACCTAAATCATTTAAAATAATTGGAAAGCATCCTTCAGTAATTTGGCATACACCCATTGGAAAGGCAGTTTTTAAAGTAGTAATTTCTTGTTTATTAAAAATATTTTTGTTAACTACTTTTCCTATAAAATATGCCATCGTTAAACCAAATGGTGTCACCATAGATGCGAGTATAAGTACCGTAACTGGTTCATAGATACCTTCTGAAAATAATGCGAATACAAATGCAAACACAACTTTATTAATTGGTCCTCCATAATCTATAGAAGATAATATACCTATTATTGCACCATATAAAAATAGTGAAGATGTATTTAAGTTACCTAAATATGTTGTAATCAATTCAGTAAACCAAGTGATCGGTGTACCAACAACATAATACATAATAACACCAGCAATAAAAGTACTTAAAAAAGGAAATACAAGCGTTGGCATGAGTCCTTCCATCCATGATGGAACTTTAATGTAAGTCGTTAATAAGACAACAACTATTCCAACAATATAACCACTTACGAGTCCTCCAAGAAATCCCGCTTCAATACCAGATGCAACCATCCCTACAATTAATCCCGGTGCAATTCCCGGTTTATCTGTAATAGAGTACGCAATAGCTGTTGATACAATCATGGGCAATAGACTCAACCCATATCCACCCATTGTAGTCATAGCATCAGAAAACTTAAATCCTTCTTTAAAATTCTCTATTTCTTGACCACCTGTTAAGTTCCCAATTGCTAACAAAAACCCCGATGCAACAATGATTGGTAAAAAGAATGAAATTGCCGTCATTAAATGTCGTTTAAATCCAATTTCTTTGAGTATCATTATTTATCAAACCCCTTTTTGATTTAAATCGTCAACTCTTCTAACTTTTCAACTAACTTTGTTGGTGATTTAACAACTAAACTCGTTGGAACTTCTACAACTTTCTTCCCTTCAAATCTTTCACGTCCACCTATTTTAATATCCGCTGCAATTAATACCACATCTGCATTATTAATATCTTCTTGTTTAAGTTCATCTTGTGTGCCCGATAATCCTTGAGTTTCTAAACTAATTTCATGTCCTCTATCTTTTGCTACATTTGTTAACTTTTCTTTTGCTATATATGTGTGTGCAATACCTGCAGTACATGCTGCAATACCTACTATATTCATAACATCCACCCCTTAATATAAATTTGCTTTATTAACTGAATTAAATAAGTTTATTTTTTCTACAGCAACTTTCTTAGTTTCTTCAATACAAGATGGGAAGAGCACATTAGGTTCTCTCGCTTCACTATCTTGATTGTCTAAAACATCACGTAGTTTATTCGTAAATGCAATTTTAATATCACTTGAAATGTTAATTTTATTAATTCCGAGTTTAACTGCCTCTTGAATTTCATTATCCGGATTACTTGATCCTCCATGAAGTACTAATGGTATATCTGTCAGATGACTTGTTTCTTTCAAAATATCTAACTTTAATTCTGGTTTCATGTTTTTAGGATATATACCATGCGCAGTTCCTATAGCAATTGCTAAACTATCAACACCCGTTCTTTCAAGAAATTCTTGTGCAGTCGATGGATCTGTATAGATCACTTCAGACACACCACCTTCAACCGTATTACCCGTATCGCCAATCGTTCCTAATTCCGCTTCTACCGATACACCAACAGGATGAGCAATATCAACCACTTTCTTAGTAACCGCGATATTTTCTTCAAATGGTAAATGAGATGCATCAATCATAACTGAAGTAAAACCTAATTTAATAGCATGTATAACTTGTTCATAGCTAGCACCATGATCTAAATGAATACACACAGGCACTTTACTATGATTTGCAAAATATTTAACTTGAGCAACGAAACTATCTGTTAAAAACTTTAACTCATCTGGATGAATCGCAATCATAACTGGTGATTCAGTTTCTTCACAAGCTTGCATTACTGCGTCTAATAACTGTCCAGAACCTGCATTAAATGCTGGTACTGCGAATTTGTTTTCATTAGCTACTCTTAAAATTTCTTTACCACTGATTAACATATTAATCTCCCCTTATGCATTTATAATTAAATCGTATAATTCTTCTTTATTATTGATTTGTTTTATTGCATTAATGAATGATTCTCTAGCTAATAATGTCGCCACTTTTTGCAATAAGATGATATGTGTTGTCGTCGCATCTGTATCTTTTACAGCAAACAATATGACAACTTCAACAGGTTCTTCATCTAGCGTTTCCCAAGCGATTTTATTTTTTAATGTCGCTATTGCGACAGTTGTTTCACCTACAGATCCAGACTTCCCATGTGGTATTGCAATACCGTCTCCAATACCCGTTATGCCTTCACTTTCTCGTAAATATATATCTTCTAAAAATTGCTGTTGATCTTCAATATATTGTTTGTTTTTTAATAAGCTACATAAATCTTCTAATATAGCTTCTTTACTATTTGCATCGCTGTTTATAATCATTAAGTCTTTGTTGATGATAGTTTTTAAATTAATCGTATCTTCCATTTAACTCAACTCCTTTAATGAATAATCAATTAGATCTATATCCTTGTCAGAAAGCACTGGACTGATGCAAATAACTGGTTTCTCAAAATGTTTGTTATCTACTCTTATTGTTGAAAATATAATATCTACTTCTTCCTCAATGAACTTACTGTTCTTCTGCATTTGTCTATGACTCATAGTCGATATTATTTTTAAATTTGGAAAACTATTTTTCAATCTAATTTGAAGCAGTTCAGAAGTCCCAATACCAGTTGAGCAAACAAGCAATACTTTCTTTCTATGTTCTTTTTCTAATTTGAATTTTTCAAAATACAATGAAATATATCCTACTTCCGCTTCATCAATATCTGCATATTCATTTAAATGTTTGTTAATACCTTCAGATATTTCTAACAGTTTAATAAAAGTTTCTTGATATTCTAAAATCAATTCTTTCAACATATTATTTTCAAGCTTTATCCCAATTCTTAGCCTTCCTATCATGGGCAATATATGGTTATATAAATCTTGATATAATTTTTCTTTCTCATTTACATCACTTTTTTCTATACCGAAAAATTGTGATACAAATTCAAGGGTTATTTCATTTGCATTAAATTTATCCTTTTTCATATACTCTTTTTTCTCGATATTTAACGAATACAAGTTTTGAAAAATGAAGAATGCTTCTAATTCATGTAATTCGCAACAAAGATGTTTACTTAAATTATGCGAAAGAATATCTGCTGTTTCTTTTATATTTTTATTTCGTTGCATTTTATCCTTTTCTTCATCATCTAAAGCATCTTGGTTTTGTAATTGATTGACTTTACCTTCTCTATAACGTTTCAACACCATATATAAATGAGTAAATATGTTGACGTCATATGGGTAATATAAATTTACGTTTAACTTTTCTTCTATAAGAAGTATTTGATGATCTAGAAAGTGTTTATCTGATGCATTAATATCTAAGCCCATATCATCTAGCACTTGATTTTTATTTATTGAAAGCAGTATCGCATTAATAGCGCGTCTTATATCAACTTCATTACCTTTTACATAAATGACGTTATGCATATTGTATACATTAATATCAAAGTCATTTAAATATTCGATGATACTTCTAATTCTTCTTTCTTCAGTACTCTCACTAAAATAACTTTGACTAAAAATATGATTTTTCCTTAACTTTTTAGGATGTTGAAATAACAAGTTCATCATAATCTCTAACAAGAAATTTTCTTCTTTGATTGTCACAATTGAATAAATGTTCTTATCAATATAAAATTTATTGATTTTATAACCTTTGCCAGTTTCAGACTCTATCATCTTCTCACCATATTGTTCTTCTGTGACTTCATTAATTTTCTTAACAAGTCTATAGATTGTTTTAGATGAGACTAATAATTTATTAGATACATCATTGGAAGAGATAAAATCGTAAAAGTTTAACTGATTGATGAGTTGCTCTTCCTTAGAGCTGAATAACATGTCATCACCTCCTGTTAAGTGTCATTATACTTTAATTGTAAACGTTTACACTTCAATATCTGTCCTTAACTATGGACAATTTATTATTCACTAATAATTTATTGAGTATTCAATCGCATCAAAAAAACGCCACTAGCTCCTGCCAGTGGCGTTTTCCTTTATCTATTCTGTTTCACTTTCATAACATATCCAAACAATCCGATTCCCCACAATAAAAATAATGGATCCCACACGAATGCTTGTCCAAAGGTTGTAAAATAGTTATGGTTCTCGATTACTTCACACATCTTTAATATGCCAATTATCATGTTTAATCCGCCATATATCATGAGAAAAATACTTCCAATTAAAGATATCATATATATTTTCTTATCAAAATGATTGGTTAATGTTAATGGCACAATGGTTGCTAAAAATTTAAACACACCTATTAATAGTAGGGCGATATTAATCCATACTCCAAACTGTGCACTTAATGTAAAGACCCAAGATCCAACTGTTATGAGACCCGCTTCTCCACCAAGTCCCCAATACAATGAAAATAGCGCATGCACACTACCTGCTATGATAAATAATGATATATACTTTTTCATTTAATCACCTATTATAATCATAAATTTTCTTCGATATATGTTTTTATATTTCGATAACTTGTATTGTATTTTTAATTTCAGTTGCTAAATCAGTCGTTCGCCACTCTCTTTGATATCCGAGACATGGACATATATATTGAATACCACTTTCTTCTATTATATTACGGAAATGCACATGACCCATAATGCTGTATTTGATCGGATAAGCTTCATAAAATTTATCAAAGTCTGATGTACCTATAAATGCGTTAAAATAATCAAAAATTCTATGAGGCATTGGGACTGCAAATTTTCGATTGGTCACAATATGCGTCATTAATATAATATTTTTATCTTTTACCTGTTCTAAATCATTTTTTACGGATTCTGCAGCTAATCGAGACATTTCTAAGTCTGATTTTCCCCAATCGATATGTTCTTTATCTAACCATGTAGAGCCGTAATATTTTCTCCGTTCTAGCCTTTCCATACTAAATTTATTTTGATCTGCAAAGCTATAATCATACCAACCACTATGTCCGACAATCACCCAATCTTCATTCACAATGTATGGACTTGCTATGATACTTTCAGGTTGTGCTTTATAATATTCAAAAATTTCATATGAACTTTTTTCTTCTTGATCTTTTTTCCAATAATCATGATTGCCAGGTATAAACAGCACTTCAACTTTAGAATGACGCTTAACATTTTGAACAAACTGCATCGTCTGTAAATAATGATTTGAAACATCACCCGCTATTAATAAAAGGTCTAAATTCAAATGTGTAATTTCATGAGCTAAAATATACTCAAAATCTTGAGGGTAATAATCTTTACTTCTATCTATATGCAAATCTGAAATGGTACCAATTCTCATATGCATGACCTAGCTTTCTTTAAAATAACGTTGTATATCAATTTTATATTAACATATTCTACCCATGTATCCTTTATAATAGAATTATGATTTAAATAGGAGGTTATTAGTTGAACATTTTACAATTTGAAGACTACTTAAAAATAGACACGGAATTTTTTAATCAAGTTGATTTACGCACTTTGAACCACTATATCGAAAGATTTATGTACACTGTACCTTTTGAAAATATTAGCGTTCAAAATAAAGAACCGATATCAGTAAATGTTGATGATTTATTTAACAAAATTGTTCATCGCCACCGTGGTGGATTTTGTTATGAATTAAATACGATTTTTCAATATTATTTAAAAGAAAAGGGATTTAAGGTTGATCGTGTATCAGGAACAATTCATACACCAGATGACAATTGGAGTAGAGACGGTTCACATATGTCGACAATCGTACATTTAGATCAACCTTATATTGCAGACGTAGGATTTGGTGATTTACCAACAAAAGCTATTCCAATTTCTGACCCAGATAATATTCAATTCATTGATGATACTAACGGGCATTATCGTGCTATTTTAGATAAGGATAGTGTCATACACCTTCAAAAGCAGTTAGATGACCAATCATGGCGCACATCTTATTTAACAAATGAAATCAGTAGACCTTGGGACTTCTTTATAGAACATTTAGATTATAATGAACACAATCCTGATTCAATATTCGTTCAGAAGCTTATTATTACAATGGCCACAGAATATGGTAGAGTCAGCATGTCTTCTGATCATTTAACCATTACGTCTCAAAATCATAAACAAAAAGAAAGCTTCAAACGTGATCAATATAAAGCCATATTAAAAAAATATTTCGGAATAGTTGAGTCAATTCATACGTTGGAAAGTTGAGGTTTTAAGTGTGATATCAAATAGTGAATTACAAGAACTAGATTTATTTGATTTAATTAGTGAACGCCACGGACTTGTACGTTCAAAAATAGAAAATATGTGGAACGAAACACATGACATGCATATTTCAGGATCTGAATGGTACATTATGGCTAAAATTTATAAACATAAAAGAACGATGGCATATATTAACAAGCACGTTAATATCTCTAGACAAGCTGTTCATAAATTTGTAAAACAATTAAACGACAAAGGCCTTGTCGATATACAAGATGTTGAAGGCAACAAGAAAGAAAAGTCCATACAATTAACCGCTCTTGGAGAATCTTGTTATCTTGAAAGTAAACAACATAAAGCGTTGTTAGAACAACAAATTATAGACATAATTGGTCAGGAAACCGTTCATAAACTAATAGAAATTATGAAAATGGATTGGCAAATAGAATAACTTTTTGTAAACCAAGTTGACAATACGACGAAATTTCTGCTAAAGTAAATGAGTTATTATTTTAATAATAATACTAATAATTCAAACTATGCTTTTGCTAGTTGCATACGCTCTCAGCAAAATATTAATACACATTAATCGTGTATTCACTAGTAGAAGGAGATTAAAGAATTCATGAACAAAGCAGAAGTAGAAGTTAAAAGTCCAAAAGCAATGGCTTTAATATTAATGTTAGGTGCATTTATAGGCTTATTTGGAGAAACAGCATTAAACATGGGTTTAACAAATGTTATGGAAGATTATCGTATAAGTGCACCATTAGCTCAATGGTTAACAACTGGTTATCTATTAGTCCTTGCTATACTCGTTCCAATTTCCGCCTATTTAACTCGTTGGTTTACAACACGTCAGCTTGTTTTAGGTGGATTTATTATTTCATTAATAGGTACTTTGTTTGCGGCCAATTCACCTATCTTTGCCATATTGATGATTGGGCGTCTCATTCAAGCTATTGGAACAGGTATTATCCTTCCTGTTATGATGACCGTTATGCTCACAATATTCCCAATCAATAAGCGTGGTATCGTAATGGGTATAATGGGCTTAGTTATTACGCTAGCACCAGCTATCGGACCAACGCTTTCTGGGATTATTATATCAACATTAAGTTGGCATTTTATTTTTTGGTTTAGCGCATTATTTTATATCGTTTTATCCATTTTCGCATACGTTAAAATTAGTAATGTCTCAGAAATTACGAAACCAAAAATCGACTTTATATCTATCATTTTATCAACCTTTGGATTTGCAGGATTAATTTACGCATTAAGTACGATGGCAGAAGTTTCAATCAGTTCTCCTATCGTATGGTTACCACTTATCATTGCGATAATAGCATTAATACTTTTCTGTATGAGACAATTAAATATGAAAGAACCTATGTTAAATCTATCGGTCTTTAAACATCCGATGTTTACGTTAGGTGTCATAATGATTTTCTTATTAATGTTGGTTATATTATCAACAGCTATTTTATTACCTATTTATTTAAAAGGTAGCCTACTTTTATCAGCTGCACTCGCTGGTTTAGTTCTATTACCAGGAAACGCAACAAACTTTGTTTTATCTCCAATTATCGGAACAATGTTTGATAAATACGGCGCAAGATATTTTGGTATATCTGGATTTTTATTAATATTAATTTCGAGTATTGGATTTACAATCGTACTCTCATCATCAACACCTGTCTGGGTAATCATTTGCTTATTCATCGTCCTATTTCTAGGTGTAACGATGGTTATGATGCCCGCTCAAACGAATGGTCTTAACCAACTACCGCCAAACTTGTACGCAGATGGTTCAGCCGCTATGAATACATTAATGCAAGTTGCAGGTTCTGCTGGTACCGCACTAGCTATAACACTGTATACTATCGGACAACAACAAGTGACAGGTAGCTCAAGTGATTTAAATGGAAGAGAAATAATCGCACATGCTGTACAATTTGTATTTTATTTTATAAGTACAGTTGCAGCATTAGGACTCATTACATCATTATTTGTTAAAAGCAAACATTAAGAAAGCCGAAGACGTCACAAACGTCTTCGGCTTTCTTAATATCTACCTTAATCTGCTTTTACTTTACCTTTTTGTAATTCTTGTTCTGTCCACCATAATGCATCTTCAGAATTTTTAACGACATGTTCGTAATCTTTTTTAGAAGATACTGTTGGATATGATCCTTTTAATGCTTTGCCTGATGTTGTTTCAAACAGGAATAGTATCGTTACAAATCCTATAACACTTACAGCTGTTAAATAATAAGCTGGTGCTAATGGATTTTGTGTGACATGCACTAACCATGTTGAAACTAATGGTGTTGTACCACCAAATATTGAAACAGATACATTAAATGTAACGGCTAATGTACGGTAACGAACATCTGTATAGAAAATACTTGGTAATAAACTTGGCATTGCACCTTCATATGTTGATAAGAAGAAGCCAAGAATAAAGATACCTAATGAAATAAACATTAATTGGTTAAGTCCTATGAAATAGAACCCTAGCATTGAAAATGCTGTTAAACCAAATGTACCGAATAACACAACTTTTTTGTTACCGATTTTGTCACTTAAACGACCAAATATAAATGCTAATGGCACCATAATAACCATAACACTTGTAATAAGGATGGTACTAACTGTTGTTGAAATACCAATTACTTCGTCCAAGTATGACGGCATATATGAAAGTAACATGTAGTTTGTAATATTAAAGAACGCAACTGCTATAAAGCAAACGATAATATCTTTTTTGTGATTTTGAATAATTGAAATGAATGGTTCTGGTTTTTCATCATTCTCAGAAATATCATTTTCAAAAATTGGTGTTTCATCTAAATGTCTTCTTAAATAAAGTCCAACTAAACCAAGTGGTGCACCTAGAATGAATGGAATTCTCCAACCCCATGCTTGCATTTGTGCATCTGATAAACCAATAAATAATCCACTTGCTAATAACGAAGCTAAAATATAGCCACCTAAAGTACCAATTTCTAATCCACTACCTAAAGCACTTCTTCTATTGTCTGGAGAAGATTCTGCAATATATACCATTGCACCTGCATATTCCCCACCAGTTGAGAACCCTTGAATAATTCTCGCTAGTAATAATAAAATTGGTGCCCAAATACCTATTTGATCATAAGTAGGCAATAATCCAATTAATAACGTTGAAGCTGCCATCAATACGATAGTAGTTGTAAGAACAGTTTTTCGGCCAAGTTTATCTCCGATTCTACCAAATATAATACCACCAAGAGGTCTCATTAAGAACGCAATCGCAAATGTAGCGAAAGTAAAGACTAATTTCAGTTCATCATTTTCAACTGATGTAAAGAAATTCTTACTAATGATAATTGCTAAATAAGAATAAAGACCAAAGTCAAACCATTCCATAGCATTACCAATACCTGTAGCATAAACACTTTTTTTAGTTTGTTTCATATCTACAACATTTATTTTATTCTTGTTGAATTTCATGTTTTTATAAACACCCTTTCAATATAGTTATGTATACTACCATATTGAAAAATAAGCACAACTGTAATTTTACACTTTGTTGAGCGTTCACTTTTGTGAAAACCACCACAAACACATAAGTTTAGTAGCCTTATAAGTGGTCGACCAATTTTGTAATATTACTCATATTTCTTGGATGATTTTATAAAAAAACAGAAAAAAACTGATTTCAAAGCTTTTTTCTGTTCAAGTTATTTTACATGATTTCAATCTTTGAACCGACTTGAAGTGAAACAAGTGGTTTGTCTTCTAAATATAATGATCCAGATTGTTCTGCATTTGTACTTCCATCAAATTTTAAAGTAATATGCCCTAAATCATTTAAATTTTTATTTACTGCAGAACCGACTTTTGTAATTCCATATTCTGTTCCATCAATAACTAATTTGTTTGATTCAGTAATCTCATTTTCAACTCGATTAATATCAATAATGTAACAAAAATCTACTAATTCATCTGGTGCGTTATCACCGAATAATATAATCATCTTTTCTGCTTCAAATGCATTAGCATCTTTTCCTATTTTTTTAATCTCTGTTTGATACATATCATTTACTCTCCTTAATTATTTATATAAACCGAAGCTTGCTAACCAGGCGACGAACACCCTAGGTACACCGTTTAAGAACCTTGAATATAGAACAGATGGCACACCAACTTCAATCGTTTTAGTTTCTGCTTCTGCTAAACCTAAACCAACCGGAATAAAGTCTGCAGCATTTTGTGTATTTATTGCAAATAATGCTGGTAATGCTAAATGAGGAGGGATGTTACCTTTACCAATTTCAACACCAATAAGTGTTCCTAATACTTGACCGATAACGCCACCAGGTCCTAATAATGGACTTAAGAATGGTAATGAACATATAAGTCCAATAGCTAATAATCCCCAAATATTACCTGCTAATGGTGACATGAATTTAGCAAATAAATCTCCAATTCCTGATCCTTGAATAATACCAATTAGCAAAGCTACAAATCCCATAAATGGAATAATTGTATGTAACATCGTTTCTACTGCATCGCGTGCAGCTTGGTAGAAAGTATTGATTACTTTACCTGCACCTAAGCCAATTTTAGTTAAAAGTGATTTATTCTCTTGCTCTGCTCTTGTTTCCATAATTTTTTTATTCTTAGAATAAGTCGTTTTTTCTTCTGAAGTATCTGCAGAATTGTTAGAGTCAGTACGATTACCAGTAGAATTATTTTCTCCAGCTACTGTCACTTGATTAACATCCACGTTAGAAACATAAATTTCTTCAGTAATATATTGTCTTAATGGACCACTTTTACCAGTTGCCATTATATTTATTGTAGGGATACCTTTTTGAGGATATATACCACATCTCAAAGTTCCACCACAATCAATTACAGCAACCATGATCTCATCTTCAGGTACTGATGTTTCAAAACCATTAACTGGTGTTCCTCCAGTTATTTCACAAATTTTATCAACGATATCTGGTTTATGACCACCAGTAACATACATAACTTTATCTTTTTTACCTTCAATACCTATTTCTAATGGTCCGCCAAATCCACCTGAACCTTTTACAATTTTAGCTTTTTGACTCATTTTATGTCACCTCACCCTTCAAGTTTAACTTCAGTACTTAATTTAACTTTTTGTTGTTTCTCAACATAACTTGTTGTAAAGTCTGTTACCCATCCACCAATAAAGTTCATAACAAGACCAACTAGTAAATATCTAACTGCTAAATCTGTCATTGGTAATCCCAACTGTTGAATACCATTTGCAATCCCCATAAAAATAAATAACTCTGCTGGGTTTATATGTGGGAAAATACCATTACTTGTATGTGCAAATTGTGCAGCTGAAGCAAAATAACTTGGTTTATATTTTTCAGGCATAAATCTACCGAGCGAATGTACCATTGGATTTGCTAACATAAACGATCCTAGGAATGGTAATACCAAATATCTTAATAATGGGTTTTTAGATGATTTTTGAGCAATAATATTAATGCGGTGCTCCCCGATTAATTGAATTAAAGTATTCATTGCAATTAATAACATCAGAACGAGTGGTACAATTGTTGTCATCCAGTCTATAAATGTATCTGCACCTGTTTGAAATAACTTAATAAATCCTTCAGCTAACTTAACTATGAAGTCCATGATGATTTACTCCCTTCTTTTTTAAACATTCCATTTATTTTTTTAACTGCCTTTATCATTGGAGATGGTATCTTCTCAATTTCTCCTCCTGATTGAATGACGTTAAATGTATGTTGTGCGTCCAATATTGCTTTAATTAACAACTTGTTATATTTTTTCAAGTCTGTATCTCTTAATTTATTGATTTTAGAACCATCTAAACCTTTTAATTTTTTAAATTTAGAAAATACGGTTACCCCTTGCATATATCTCGCTTCTACTATTTCATTTCGATTATTTATTTGTAGTAAAACGAGTGTCCCAGCTTTAAAAATTGCTGGTCTTCTACCTATTGCTACACGCCCTTTTTCACGCATATTTGTATAATGCTTTGTAAAATTTTTAATTTGAAGTAGTCCTAATAAATACTGAATTACAAATCCAACAGCTAACATGATAATCAATATAATAAAAAACATAACTAACCTCCGATTTCTTTATTTAGTATATGTGCAAGCGATATATAATCCGTATCACAATTGATTTTTTCAATGATATAACTGTTAGCTGTAATTGCTAATATTTCTTCATATAACCGAATTAGTACCGCTTCATTACCTTCATTTTCTGGTGTTGCTACCATTACAATAATTTTTACATTTTCATAATCTAATAGAGGTTCATCTAATATACAAAACTTCACCCATATATCATTTAGACTGTGGCTAGTATGAGGGAAGCCTAATAAACCAGTTATGGTAGATTTATTATCTTCTCTTTCTAGGATTCTATTCGAAAAGCTAGAATCTACTTTCTCTTCATCAATCATTTCAAGTGATAAATAGCGAATGACATCTTTGTAGTTCATTCTTTTACTAATATGATAAACATCAGACTCATTTATAAAATCAACTAAAATACTATTATTAAATAATTGGCGATTATTAACATCTTTATATATTAGAAACTGCTCTATCTTAAGTTTCAAAGCTTGCTCATCTAAAATATTGTCTACATATATAATTTTATTAAATAATCTATTACTTTTTATTGTTGAAACTACTAAATCAAATTGATCTATATCATTCAATTGAATTTGATTTTCATTTATTACTTTCACTTGAATATCTTTACCAAAGATTCTTTCTAGTTGAACTGTGACCAATTTTCCACTACTTAATCCCTGGTCTGTTATAAACGCAATCGTCTTTATTTCTTTTAACTTTTGTTCTAATTGCTGCAAGTAAACACTAAAATAAATTGATAAAAATCCAAGTTCATTTAAAGGAACTTCTATATCTAATTCTTTTTCAATATTTTCTGCAAGTACCTTTGATAATTCATAAGCAAATGGATATCTCTTTTTAACCTCATCTATTAAATCATTATGAATATTAATTTCGAATATGAGTCTATTAATAAGATATTTGATATGGAGTTTTATATCATTACTGAACAGTTGCTCATCTATTTTTATAGTGTAGTAAAAGTTAATGTCTTTAATAGTATTTTCAATAATACTATTAAGTATTGTCTGATCTTGTTCATTTATCATTTCATCAATAATTGAAGCTCTCCTACCTATAATTTGAAAAACGATTAGTAAAATTTCTAGATTTGGAAATACAACTTCATAATGCTTCTCAATATAATCCTTTATATCACTAACAACTTTGAAGTCTTCCGAATCATAAACTCTCTCGTCTATTTGAACATTTTGTTGAATATTAAATCCTTCGTCTAACCTAGTTAATATGACCTGTATAGAAAGTCTTAACCTTCTATAACTAGTAGCGTCTAAGTTAAACTTCTCTTGAATATTTTTTAATATTTCATTTATACGTTCTGGTAAAATAGTACTTTTGTATTGATTTGGAAAACATTCAATCAATACTTTCCTTATTTCAATTTCAGTACCTTCGATTCTGAGTCCTACATTTTGAGTACCTTTAATTTCAACTTTGTAATTTTTTAATATATTTTTTATTTCTATCAAAGTATTATTAACGATACTTTTACTCAAATATAGCTCTTCAGCAATATCATCGATTGTGCAAATACCATTATTCAATAAATAATTAAAAACACTTTCCTCTCTAGCTTCTACTTCATGAATGCTTTTATTTATATTATTTTTTAGTTTTTGTAAAATATTAAAGAATACTGATTCATCTAATACAATCATCGATATTTCATGGTGATCTTTAATAATACTAATTGAGCCACCAAAATGTGTAAGTAATTGATTAATATAGTTAGATAAGGTTCTTTGAGATATAGAAAGTTGGTGGGCAAGTTTATCAGTTGATATATGTTCTTTCTGCAATACTTCTATTACTAATAAATGTTTTTTATTCAATAACATAACTTCCCCACCTTTCTATCTCTTAATTTAACCTCTTGATTTACCACCAGAAATGTTAATTGTTGTTCCCGTAATATAGCTCGATTTATCTGAGCTTAAATAACAAACTAAATCAGCTACTTCTTTTAATTCTCCAACTCTTCTTAACGGTATAGATTTTGAATAATCACCATTAAGCTTATCGACAGTTGTATTTCTACTATAAGCTAATGCTTCCTCATATTGTTTAGTTCGTAATCCAGTTTCTTCTAATATTCCTGGAGCAATTGCTACAACTTTAATATTATATTTACCTAATTCTTTAGCCCAACTTCTTGTAAATCCGATTAATGCGGCTTTTGTAGCAGAATATATACTTTGACCTTCTGAGCCTTCTTGACCAGCTTCACTCGCAATATTAACAATAATGCCTTTATTATTTTTGACGAATTGTCTACCTACTTCTTGGCTAAATAATATGGGTCCTTTTAAATTCACACCAAACATTAAATCTAAATCTTTCATATTTATTTCGTATTCTGGTTTTTCACCTTTAACATCCACTAATAATCTAGGTAAGTTTATGCCTGCATTATTAACGAGTACATCAATTTGAGATTGCTCTTCTAAAATTTGACTAACTGTACTTTGAACCGCCTCTTCATCTGTAACATCCGTTTGAATAAAATAATAATGTTCATTATCAATTGGATTATCTTTTAAATCTACATTATATACAATTGCACCATTTTCTAATAGAGAATTCACAATCTGTCTACCGATTCCAGATGTTCCACCTGTAACAATTATGACTTTACGTTCTATCTCTAACCAATTATTAGACATATCTTTTGCCTCCTATGTAATTTGTAAATTCATTATAGTATTAAACGCTTTCATAATTAATTTGGATTTTTATGCATAAATTTGAAAACGTTAAAATAATAGAAGTTTTGTTATCTCATATTGAAGCATCTTACACAGATTTACATTCCTAAAAACGTTATACTAAACATAAATCATCACAAATGGAGGTTTTGTAAATGAAACGATTTGATATGTTGATTATTGGTTTTGGTAAGGCTGGTAAGACGCTTGCTAAAGATTTTGCAGGGCAAGGTCAGAAGGTCGCGGTTATTGAGCAGGATTCAAATATGTATGGTGGTACGTGTATCAATGTTGGTTGTATTCCGAGTAAGACATTACTCCACCAGAGCCTGGAACATCATTCGTTTTCTGAAGCGATGAATCGTAAGAAAGATGTCGTTGCTGCTTTAAATAAGAAGAATTTTAACAATCTTAATTCTGATGACAATATCGAAGTGTACACTTATAAAGCACATTTTAAAGATAACCATACGGTATTACTTTTAAATGAATCTAATGAAACAGTTGAAACGATTCAAGCGGATAAGATTATCATTAATACGGGTACGCGTTCAAATATTCCAGAAATAGAAGGTATTGAGACTACTGAAAATATTTATGATTCTAAAGGCATAATGTCATTAGATCACTTACCTGAAACACTTGTCATTATTGGTGCTGGTTATATTGCATTAGAATTTGCGACAATCTTTTCAAGATTGGGCAGTAAAATTAAAATCGTCCATCCTCGTAAGCATGTATTAGTAACTGAAGATAAAGATATTGCTTCTCTTATTTATGACGAAATCGTCCGTCAAGATATTGAATTTATTGATGAAGCTGAAGTAACAGCCTTCTCTACTGAAAAAAATCGTCCCGTTGTGCATACTTCTCAAGGCGATATAACTAGGGATGCGGTATTACTTGCGACTGGTCGTGTGCCTAATACTGATTTAGCTTTAGAAAATACAGATATCGAACTTGGAGATAAAGGTGAAATTAAAGTTAATGAACATCTACAAACTTCTGTAGACCATATTTATGCTGTCGGAGATGTTAAAGGCGGTCCTCAATTTACTTATATTTCATTAGACGATTACCGTATTGTTAAAGACCATTTAGTTGGCAAACAGCACCGCACAACAGAAAATAGAGGATATGTGCCTTACACAGTATTTCTAGATCCTCCACTTTCAAGAATTGGCTACACTGCAAGTAAAGCTAAGAAAAATGGTCACAATATTTTAGAAGGTCAAATTGAAGTGAAGAATATCCCTCGCCATAAAATTAATCATGATGACAGAGGTTTATTTAAAGTTGTTGTAGATGCTGATAGTCAGCTCATTCTAGGTGGAAGTCTTTATGGTAAAGAATCTGAAGAATTGATTAACATTCTGAAACTTGCAATGGATCAACAAATTCCATATACCATTTTAAGAGATAACATATATACGCACCCTACAATGTCAGAATCATTTAACGATTTATTTAATATTTAAATTTAGTCAAAATAGGTCAAATTATTTGAAATCAAAATCGCACTCGTTCACAATAGTATTATCAATCATTATAGGAGTGATTTCATGTCTGAAGAAAAACATAACGAAAAAGATATACTTACTGAAAAATTATTAGAAACACGTACTGTTATTATTACCGGGGAAATCAATGATAAAGTGGCAAAAGAAGTCGGTAATCAACTATTACTATTAGAAGCAATGAGTGATGAACCTATTAATCTATTTATTTCAAGCCAAGGCGGTCATGTAGATTCAGGTTATTACATTCATGATATGATTAATTTCGTTAAACCAGAAGTTAATATTATCGGTTCTGGTTGGGTAGTAAGTGCGGGCGTTATTATTTATTTAGCTGGCAAAAAAGAAAATCGCTACAGTTTACCTAATACAAGATTCATGATTCATCAGCCTTCTGGCGGTGTACAAGGTCAATCTGTTGAAATGGAAATCACAGCTAAAGAAATTATTCGTACAAGACATAAAATTAATGAATTAATCGCAAGAGAAACTGGCCAAGATATTGAAAAAGTAGAAAAAGACACTGGCCGTGACTACTGGTTAAGCACACAAGAAGCAAAAGACTATGGGTTTATCAATAAAATCATTAAATCTCGCGATGAAATAAAATAAAGAAATAAGAAAGGCAGGGGCTAAGATAGCCCCTGCCTTTTCTATATTCATATAATGTGAATGGATTGTATTGAGTGGATGACTGTGCGTTATGCCTCTATTTTGTTCCCTAGCGCACGATATCTCTTAGTCTTCGTGCGTTATGCCTCTATTTTGTTCCCTAGCGCACGATATCTTACAGTCTTCGTGCGCACAATCCAGTAGATTCTCTACCATCTACCGATTATATTCATCTCATGATTATTTTCTTCTATATTACTTAATATTCTCATCTACCATACGTTTCATAATAGACAATGGTCCAGTTGATGCGATTGTTGAGACATAATTTACGAGTTCTTCTACAGATACACGATTTTCATCTGATACCCAATATTTGATCATCGACATCATTGAACCAACTACATAACTTAAGTAGTAATTTTCTGGAATGCCAAATACATTATCCTTATTACCTATTAAATGCTTAATATTACTTCTCACTATATCTGCTAATTGTTCTTCGATTTGACTTTTACGTTCTAAGTTCAGAATCACTTGATAAAATTCCATATTTTGCTCAATATGTGTAATAACATTTTTAATGACTTTATTCGCAAATTCTTCAATAAAACGATCACTCGTCTTAGTGGATAAATCCATCTTCCGTATATCTACATATCCTTTAATTTCTTCAATTTGTTCATTTTCCATTTCATCTAACAATGCATATTTATCTTCATAATTTAAATAAAAGGTTCCTCTATTAACATCTGCTAAATCTGAAATTTGTTGTATCGTAATACGATCAAGGTTATTTTCTGTTAACAACTGAATAAAAGCTTGTTTAATTGCTCTTTTACTTTTTCTTACGCGTCGATCTTCTGCCATTTTAAACCAATCTCCTTATTTTAATGAACATTTTTTATGTTTTTGTTGATTAATAAACATATCGTAAGCAATTGACGATTGTAACTATCTTAAATTCTATTATAATAAACAATGTTATTAATAATCAACACAATGTTCATTAATAAAGGAGGAAAAAATATGAATATTTTCAAAAAGAAACTTTTTTGGATGACACCTATTCTAGTAATCGTCATACTATTATTATTAGCGATTGCTTTTATTCCAGCATATAATCCAGAACCTAAATCAGTACCAATTGCAATTGTGAATCAAGATAAGGGTACAACAATGCAAGACAAAGATGTCAATATCGGGAAAACTTTTGCAGATAAAATTAAAGACAATAAAGATTTATCAGACAAAGTTGAATGGGTAGATGTAGATAGTAAGAAAGATTTAAAACAAGGCTTCAAAGACAACAAATATTATGGGGCATTAATTTTAGATGAAAATCTTTCAAAAGATTCTATGAGTAAAGTTCAAAAGACAGTTCAAGAGGCAAAAATTAAAGAAATGCAGTCACAAATGAAAGAAAAAATTGAAAGTGGACAAATTCCACCTGAACAAGCTAAAAAAATGCAAGAACAAAACAAAGTTGAACCTGTTAAAGTTAAACAAGGACAAGTTGAGATTATCGTTAACGAAGGTGCAAGCATGCAAGGTGCACAACTCGCGAATACAATGTTAACGACTATCGGCGATCAACTAAATACACAAATTTCTAAACAAGGTATCCAAACTTTAGATAAAATGGATGTCGACGTTTCAGCTTCAGATATTCAAGGTATCACAAATCCAATTAAAGTGGATAAAACAAACATGAACGCTGTTAAATCACATCAAGCTAACGGAAACTTACCACTCTTAATGTTCACACCAGTATGGTTAGCATCATTAGTTGGCTCAGTTGTTCTATTCTTCTCATTCAGAACAAGTAATAATATCACAATTAAAGACCGAATTATCGCTTCACTTGGCCAATTAGGCGGCGCTATTGTTACAGCATTAATCGGTGGATTTGGATATATTTACTTTATGACGCACGTATTAAATGTAACAATTCATGAACCAATTAAAATAGGTTTATATATTTCAATCGCGATCCTTGCTTTCATCAGTCTAATCTTAGGATTTATGACATGGTTGGGTGTCAAAGCTATTCCATTATTTATGGTATTGTTATTCTTTAGTTTGCAACTCATAATGTTACCAACACAAATGTTGCCACAATTTTATCAAGACTATATGATTGGATGGAATCCATTTAGACATTATGCAGAAACATTAAGAGGACTATTGTATTTACACCACGATATCGAACTTAATAGTACAATGTGGATGTTTATAGGCTTTATCATCTTCGGTGGTGTATCATCTATATCAGCTGCTATCCTTAGAAAACATAGCGGAAAAAGAACAGAAGTACCATCATAAAATATAAAAATCTCATGTGACTGAATCATTCAGTGCCACATGAGATTTTTTATTATGTTACTTTTTCTCTTTGAATCCTTGCGATTTTGCGTGCTAACGATCTTGTTTTGTTTTTTTGAACGTTAGAAATTCTAACGATCTTGTTTTCTACTCTTGATCGTTAGCCACTCCCTACTACTACTCCCCCTCACACAAGAAAAGACCAGCTCGGTTGAGCTGGTCTTCTTTTTATAATATTTCTCTTGCTTTAAGTACCGCTTCTTGCGTAATTTCATGACTGTTAACCCATGCTTCTGTCACTGTTGCGTTACGTTCTTTAAATATTTCTATCACGCGCTCGCTTTGTGCGTTTGTAACGATTGGATCTCTTGCCCCCATTGATAAAAAGACATTAAAATGAGATAAATCTTTATGATTATTTTCTAAATCTAATGGATAAAGTGGTGCAAAGAGTAATGCTTTTTGAAATGGTGTTTGTTCTCTTAATATGAGATTAATCGCCATATTAGAACCATTAGAGAATCCTACTGGAATAACATCTTCTAAGTTAAAGCCATATTCTTTAGATGATGCTTCTATAAATTGATACAGTTCTTGTCCTCTATATTCTAAATCTTCTAAGTCATATTGCCCTTCTCCGAGTCTTTTGAAATATCTAGCCATACCATTTTCAGATACTTCACCTTTAACACTCAAAATACTATAAGTCGGATCAAGCATTTCTGCTAATGGTAATAAATCTCTTTCATCTCCACCTGTTCCGTGAAGTAATAGAAATACTGGTTTACCTTGTGCACCTTGTTTAAATATATGTTTCATATTTACTATCTCCCATCATATTATGGTCTTTCGATTGTGAATGTGTGTCCGATTTCTGCATAATCATTCCCGGCAAGTCTACTTACCGCATTGAGCGCTTCTTTATTAATATAGCCATCATTATAGATACGCTCGTCAAAATGATAATACTTCACTTCTAGCAATAATAAATCTGAAATAGGTTGTCCGTCTTTTTCAATTACAATATCATCATATAGAACCGCTTCAAATCGAACTTTACTTTGCTTTAAGCCTTTCACAGAAACTTCAACTGAATCTACTGTTTCAAAATTCGTACGTTCGAGTTCACTCTCTTCATGACTTAACAAAGCTGCTGTTTGATTCGCATCACTCACATTATCTGTATCTACAATATGCACGACCGCTTCTTTATTCTGAACGATATTTCGTGCAGTATCTTTCATTTCACCATTCACTCTTTGTACTGCAACGGAAAGAATCGGTGGGTCTGAAGATACAACATTGAAAAAGCTAAACGGCGCTATATTCAATACGTTATCATCTGATTCTGTCGTTACTAATGCAATTGGTCTAGGAATAATAGATCCTATTAACAATTTATAGTTTTCTTTTTGCGATAAGACTTCTGGTCGTATCTCCTTCATCTTAGCCACACCTTTTCTTATTAATGTTTTCTACTAGTATCAAAAGCTTTAATTTCAGATTCAATGTAGTCACGTTTTGCTTCTAAGAATGGTGGTAATGCAAGACTTTCACCTAAAGTTTCATAAGGTTCATCTCCCATAAATCCTGGACCATCAGTTGATACTTCAATAAGAATATGACCGATTCTTGCGTATAGCGCTTCAAAATAATATCTATCGACATTACCTGAGTTACCAATACGAAGTTCGTTATATTTTTCTTCCCATGCTTTAATCGCTTCATGGTCTTTCAATCTGAATGATACATGATGTACTTCACCGTAACCTTGTCTTGCTTCAGGACCTTGGTCGTCTTTTCTCAAAATAACTTGACCACCGTTACCGCCTTCACCAACTTCTAACAATGTTACGTTATCTTCTTCAATAATTGGTTTCATACCGTAAACTTGTTTCAGTACAGATTTGAAATCTTCATAATAGCTCACTGTAATTTCAATTGGTCCTAAACCATAAATCGCTTTATCTTTAGGTACTGGACCATTTTTCCAAGGAGTACCTGGTTTAACACCTTCATTTAATTCATCTGAAATTAATTGATATCTTTGGCCATCTTCTTCTTCAAAAGGTAATACCTTTTTACCGAATAGATCTTGGATACCATCATGTTTAACGCCAAATTCTTCAAAGCGATTTAAATAATATTCAAGCGCTGCATCGTTTGGCACTCTGAATGCTGCACGGCTAATTGAATTTGTACCACGACTACCTTTCGGGTTATTTGGAAAATCAAAGAATGTCATGTCTGTACCTGGAGACCCTTGATCATCTGCGAAAAATGTATGGTACGTATATATATCATCTTGGTTTACTGTTTTCTTAACTAAACGCATACCTAGTACTTGTGTGAAAAATTCATAGTTTCTTACTGCATCATTTGTCATTGCAGTTACGTGATGGATACCGATAAGTTCTGGTTTACTCATTATAGTTTCCTTCTTTCTTTATTTTTATTTCGAATTCGAAATAATAAGTTGTAAAAAAATTTGCGCTATCCCCTACTCAGTAGAATTTGCGCTTATTTTTTTAAGTGCTCTACGAAAAATCGCAAGCTCTTCGTCATCTAATATCGAAAATGCTTTTTCAATTGTTTCGGCATGTTGTGGAAAAATACGTTCCATCAATTCATGACCACTTTCAGTCAGAACAGCATACATAATACGTTTATCTTGCTCATCTTGTCGACGTGTTACATATCCTTTCTTAACAAGTTGATCGATGACGTAAGTTGTACTGCTGCTTGCGATTAAAATGCGTTGTTTTACTTTTTGAATAGGCTGATCACCTTTATGATACAAAAGTTCCATTACAGCAAATTCAGTAATATTTAAACCGTAGTTTTTCATATCTTGTTTAACAATACGATCTAACGTATCATTTGTACGTTTTATACCTACTAGCGCTTTTAATGATTCTTTCGTTCTATCCATGTTCATCACCTATTCAAATATTATTTCGATTTCGAGATAACTATAACGCCCTTACTAATAAATGTCAACAGTTTTGAGTATAAAAAATATACTAACTTTGTTTTTATTATATTTTCAATATTCTAACAAATTTAATTTAGTTGATTTTTAATAATGTTTAACCTATAATTCTTATTGAAAAACTAAGGTATTTATTAATTTATATTGGGGTAATGGGATGAAAGCATTCGATTTAATCGGGAATACACCACTTGTCTTATTGGAACATTACAGTACAGACAACGTGAAAATATTTGCGAAATTAGAAAGTTATAACTTAGGTGGCAGCATTAAAGATCGACTAGGCAAGCACTTGATAGAACATGCACTAGCTGAAGGTAATATTCATTCTGGAGATACGATAGTTGAAGCCACTGCCGGTAACACAGGTATAGGACTTGCTATCGTAGCGAACCATTACAATATTAACTGCGTTATCTTTGCACCTGAAGGCTTTTCTGAAGAAAAAATGAATATCATGAAAGCTTTAGGGGCAGAAGTAAGAAGAACACCACGTTCTGAAGGTATGTTAGGTGCCCGTCAACAAGCACAGTCCTACGCTGAACAATACGGCGCTTATTATATCAATCAATTTGAAAATGAAGAAAATCCACAAGCATATATTCATACTTTAGCGACAGAAATTCTTGAACAATGTCGAGACATCACACATTTGATTGCTGGCGCTGGTTCTGGCGGAACTTTTACAGGAATAGCTTCAGTCATGAAAGAACATCAAGTACGAAATATCATTGTAGAACCTGAAGGAAGCATTCTTGCTGGTGGCGAAGCGCATGCTCACGATACTGAAGGTATTGGCGTTGAAAAGTGGCCACCATTTCTAAAGCGAGATTTAATCGATGATATTAAAGTCATTTCGGATCGAGATGCATTTACAAATGTATCAGGTCTTGCACTAAATGAGGGTATTCTTGCTGGTAGTTCATCAGGCGCAGCATTACAAGCAGCAATTGACCTTTCAAAACAAATCGAACAAGGACATATCGTCGTCATTTTCCCTGATGGCAGTGATAGATATATGTCTAAAAATATATTTAATTATGGAGGAAAAGATTATGAATAAAAAAACATTACTCATCCATGGTGGTAAAACAACAGATGCATATACAGGTGCGGTAACAACACCAATTTATCAAACAAGCACTTATGAACAAGACGGAATCGGAAATTTAAGACAAGGTTATGAATATTCAAGAACAGCTAACCCTACTCGTTCGGCATTAGAAACATTAATTGCGGATTTAGAACACGGTACAAATGGTTATGCTTTCGGTTCTGGTATGGCAGCAATCTCAGCAGTCATCATGTTATTAGACAAAGGTGACCATATTTTAATTAATTCAGATGTATACGGTGGTACTTACCGCGCATTAACAAAAGTATTCTCTCGCTTCGGTATTGAATTTGATTTTATCAATACAACTGATGTAAGCAATATCGAATCTTCTATTAAAGACACAACTAAAATGTTATTTATCGAAACACCATCAAATCCGTTACTTCAAGTAACAGATATTAAAGCAGCAAGTGACATCGCTAAAAAACATGACATGTTAACTGTTGTAGATAATACATTTATGACACCTTATTACCAAAATCCATTAGACTTAGGTGCTGATATTGTTCTTCACTCAGCTACTAAATACTTAGGCGGACATAGTGATGTTGTTTCAGGTTTAGTTGTAACAGCAAACGAAAGCCTTGGAGACAGAATTGGTTTCATCCAAAATTCAACTGGTGGTATTTTAGGGCCTCAAGATAGTTATTTATTAACACGTGGTATCAAAACATTAGGTTTAAGAGTAGAACAAATTAATAGGAACGTTAAAGAAGTCGTAGCATTATTAAACAAACATGAAAATGTTGTTAAAACAATTCATCCATTAAACGAAGACCATGTGAATCGCGACATTCACTTCAAACAAGCTTCAGGATACCCAGGTATTATTTCATTTGAAGTCGCTGATGTAGAAAAAGCAAAAGAAGTGATTAAACATACAAAATTATTCACATTAGCAGAAAGCTTAGGCGCAGTAGAAAGTTTAATTTCAGTACCAAGTCTTATGACACATGCATCAATACCAGCAGAAATTCGTCATAAAGAAGGTATCGCAGACGGCATGATCCGTTTATCTATAGGTATAGAAGATACAGAAGACTTAGTAGAAGACTTAAACCAAGCATTAAATCAAATATAATAAAAAGAAAGGCTGAGACAGCGGAAATTGACCGCTATCTCAGCCTTTTATCATATTTGAGATGTGGTGGAAGCATGTATTTGGTGAGTGATGGAGGTATTTGAGGAAGCGTATGTTGCTTGTTTGGGTAGTCTTGCAATATTCACGGCTCCAACATTGCTAGTCACCCTCCACTTGCAATATTCACGGCTCCAACATTGCTAGTCACCCTCCACTTGCAATGTTCACGGCTCCAACATTGCTAGTCACCCTCCACTTGCAATATTAAGGCCCTCAATGTTGCTAGTCACCCTCCACTTGCAATATTCAGGCCTCCAATGTTGCTAGTCATGGTCCACTTGCAATGTTCACGGCTCCAACATTGCTAGTCACCCTCCACTTGCAATATTCAGGCCTCCAATGTTGCTTGTCACGCTCCACTTGCAATATTAAGGCCCTCAATGTTGCTAGTCACCCTCCACTTGCAATATTCAGGCCTCCAATGTTGCTTGTTACGCTCCACTTGCAATATTCGAGGTTCCTATTTATCTTGTTTGGCCAATCTTGATAAATATAACGCTCCTATTTATCTTGTCGACCCCATTTCTATAATTACAAACCTCTCTATCCATCACACCATCCCCAATACACTCCTCACCCCATTTACTTCTCCGAAAAAGAAAGTCAGGGACATCACGCGAGATGTCCCTGACTTTTTATTAGAATTTTAATTTATCTGGTCTATAAAATGCGATGATAATTGAAGCGATGATAAAGAATGCCATGGCAATAAATAACGGGAAGTCGATTTTAATATCGAATGCTGCTCCGGCTACTAATGGTCCTATCAAGTTACCAACACTTGTGGCTGCTGAGTTCAAGCCACCTGCTGTTCCTTGGTTATTACCTGCTAATTTAGAGAAATAGTTCGTCATAGATGGTCTGATCAAATCAAATCCTATAAATATTACGAAACTGACTAACATCACTGTAATGTAGTGAGAAGCATATACAAAAGCTCCTAGAATTAACACTGAGTAGATTAATGAGAATAGCGTTAATTTAATTTCACCGATCTTACCGACAAGTTTCTCGAATAAGAATAATTGGAATATAACCCCTACTATTGCTCCGCCTGTAATCGCGATAGAAATATCTTTCGGTTCAAAGCCTACTTTCTCTGCTGTATATAATGAGAACATTGTTTCGGTAGATGCTAAACCGTAAGACAATATCAACATAATGATGACCGGTACGACAAACAATTTATATGGAAATGGCTCTTTGACTTTAGGACGTGCTGTTTCATTTGAATCATCGTCACTTGCTTCTTTTAAAAGGAATACTGAGAATAACAAAGCGATGATTCCAAGTGCACCAGCAAAATAAAAAGGCATTCTATGCGAAATTTCTGCTAAGAATCCTCCTACACCTGGTCCAACTATGAACCCTGTATTAATAACGGCTGACATATAACTAAAGTTCTTTGCTCTATTTTCTGAAGTTGATAAATCACCAATCATACCATTTACACCAGGCATGACAAACGCTGCACTAATGCCACCTAATACTCTTGAAACTAAAAGTATTGAAAATGTATTACCCATTGCGAAAATAAATTCTGAAATGGAGAATAACAGCAGGCCGATAATGATAATAATTTTTTTGCCAAACTTATCTGCAAATCGTCCTCCAAACGGTGAAGCGATCATTTGGAACATTGCAAATACTGCGACCAGCATGCCTAAATCACTTCCATTTAAATCTAAATCATGCAAAATTGTAGGTAATACTGGTATGACAATACTAATACCTAAAAACATTAAAAATATATTAAAATATAAAACATTTAACTTATTATTCATTTTAGACCTCCTTCTTCATTACTTTTATAAATATTAAGTGATTTTCACTATATTCTAATCTATTTATTTTGATTTGCATAACATAATGCAATCTTTAATATATACAATTTATAGTGTATAGTAACTATACAGTCAATAGGAGGAACTTAATTTATGCAAAAAATTAATCAAATACCTATAAGTGAGTTTGCAAGCTTAACAAATGTTAGCCGTCAGACACTCATATACTATGATAAAATCAATCTTTTTAAACCAGATTATAAAAATGAAATTGGGTACCGATATTACTCCATTAAACAAATTGAACTTATAAGTGTGATTACTTTATTGAAAGAACTCGGCATGCCATTAAAAGAAATTAAAGAATACACACAAAATAAATCACCAGAGCACTTTTTAAATTTGATGACACAACAGAAGAAAACGATCCAAGAGCAGAAGAAGCATTTAGAATACAATGAAATGATCATTGATAGTAAGATTCAACTCATCAGAGATGCAATGGAAACATCCTTTGATCAAATTGAAATTGAAGAATATGATGAAATGACTTTCTATATCAGTGACAACATCGCGAATGCTTCAGAACTCGATTTCTTAATTTCGATTAACCAGTTTATTGATGAGCTGAAATCACACGAAATTTTTTCTAGTCAGCCAATTGGTGTCGTAACGCATAAAAATGATATTTTAAGTGGTAATTATTATCATTATAGTTACCTTTACGTGAATATCCCAAATTCTAAAAAGCACTACAAAAATACCGTTACGTTAAAAGGTAAATATTTAGTCGGTTATTATATTGGGATTGATGAACATGTTGAAGAAGCGTATAACAAAATGCTAAATAAAATCGATGAATTGAATTTAACGATGGGTGAATATGTATATGAAGAATATGTATTTGATTCAGTTATTAAAAATAATGAGAATGAATATATCACTAAAATTATGATTGAAATCATATAAAAAGGGAGCGGGACAGAAATCTACTTTGTAAAAAAAGATTTCGTAGTCCCGCCCCGGCAAGGGTGACTAGAGTTGAAAAAGCTTGGTACAAGCGCATTTCAATTCAGTCATCTACTGCCAAGATACTACAAGAGACTGAGACATTACATTATGTCCCAGTCTCTATTATTTTATTGGAAATATCTTGAAATAAGTACCGATTTTCCACAAGTATTCTAACGGACCATATTTAAAGTAACTTAGCCATAAACTTGAGAATATTAACTGTATCACAAGAATGATTAAACAAAGATTCGCTGTATGGATTAAACGACAATCTGACAAACCTAATCCATAGCTAAACAATAGTATCAATAACGTCTGCCCGATATAATTCGTAAGTGCCATTTGCCCATACGTTCTTAACGGTTTCAATAATTGTTGCACGACTTTATATTGTAACAACGTGACGAGTACACTAAAGTAACATATCGTCATAATTGGACTCAAAATTAAAATCAATTGATTCGTTAAAGCATATTGTTTCAAATATTGCGCTTCAGTAATACCTGTATATTTAATCGCTTGGTAAGAAGCGCCAACGTAGATTTGATTTAAGTAATAGATGCCGATTACCGAAATGATCATCGTCAATAGCGCAATAATGGCATAATACTGTCTATGTTGGTACATTTTTTGATGTAGACCAAATTGGGCAAATGTTAAACCTAAAGTGAACAGTGGAAGCGGCATTAATATTTTACCGCCCAATCCAATCGCTACGCATAAGAGTATCATACCGATTGCGAAATTCACCCATTTATTCACTTTAAACAGTGGTAGCAATACTAAACCAAATATAGCGTAAACAAGCAATACCTCTCCCGGTTGGAGTTGCATATGTCCTAATCCTAACAGCGCCAATATTACAATTCTTCTCAAATAAATTACATATGGTTGCTCACTTTTTTCTTTCGCACGATTGATAAAAATATAAAAACCAACACCAAACAAAAATGAAAAAATCGACATAAACTTTGATTCAATAAATATATCTAAAAACTTCTGATAACGAACTTCTAATAATGAAAAATCAAATGGTACTTGTATAATGCTCGAAACATTAAGAAAAATAATACCTAATAAAGCAAATCCTCTAATATAATCTAATTCATAAATACGATGATTCGATGCAGTTGGATTCATAACAAATGCCTCCCTTAATTCCTTGTTATAATTTATCATTTATACAAAAAAATACAACGAACAATATTGTCACATGCCCTGTCACATCGCATTATAAAAGGCTAGGACAATTCAAGTTGTCCTAGCCTTTTACTTCTATGCCTTCAATCTTGCTTGAATCATAATTGGATATATACATAATGCTGATATGATTCCAATTGCGCCTAATATATGAAACATTTCATAAATATGCTGATATACCCATTTGAAGAATGGCGTGAAATCACCGAGTACAAACCAGATAAATACGATGACACCTAGAAATAGTACACCGATTATTGTTGGGATAACACCTATGCGATAAATAATCGCACCGAGTAAGAAACAAATTCCTGCGATAAACAAAATAGCTAGGAAATCCACCCACATACTATCCAATCCACTAGCGTTAGGCAGTATATCCGATATTCTCATAAGTGTTACGTCGCTATTCGTCACACTTGCTACACGTTCTAATATAAAGCTAATCACTTCTTGAATGATAAGCATCATAACTATAAATATAATGTAACTTAGCCATAAACTTACGATATACTGTCTTCTTGTCGCACCAAGTTCAATTGATGATTTAAGTGGATCACCAAACATGAATAATGGTAAGAAACCTAATATGCCGTATACTGGCCCAGATAATAAAGGATTAAATGAATCTGATGGTTCAATATAAAATCCAATTACAAAGTATATCGCGGCTAAAACAACAAGTACGATACTAAACGTATATAATTGTACTTTTAGTTCTTTAAAGATAATCGAGAAAGACCCTTTTAAATCACCCATGATTAGCCTCCTTTGTCATTGTCATATTTACTAAATAATCTTGAATACTTGCTTTATCAACTTTCACATTCAACGCTCTACACTGTTCTTGTAATGCTGCATCATAAGGGATATCCGCCATCACTTTATGCTGACTCATAATCGTTGATTGCTCGATAATAGCATCCTTAGAAGTAATTTGATGGATATCCTCTAATTTACCAACTAATATCGCACCTCTAGATTGAAAGTATTCAATCGGTTCATGTAACTTCACACGATGATCAAATATAACAATGAGCTTTTCACATATCTTCTCAATTTCTTTAATATGATGAGAAGCTATCATAATATATCTCGGATCCGCTTCGAACGATTCTCTCAACGCTTGTGTAAATAACTTTCTCATATAAGCATCTAATCCGTTTGTCGGTTCATCTAACATTGTTACAGGTGCATGACTTGCAAGCCCAATTATACTTTGAACCATTGATTTCATACCTTTAGAAAAGTTTCGAATCTTCTTCTTTCGTGGTAGTTCAAATAAATCTATTAAATAATCCGCTTCTTCTTGATCCCAATTGTCATTGAACATCGCTGCAAATTTCATCGCGTCATTTACATTCCATGACTTTCCAAAGAAGTGATTCTCTCTTAAATACGTAATTTGCTTTGAAGCTTCTGCATTGTTATAAGGTTTATAGTTTAATATCGCTATGTCACCTGAATTTTGTTTTTCTTGACCTGACATGAGTTTCATTAACGTCGTCTTACCAGAACCATTTCGTCCCCATAAACCAATAATCATTGGTTCATCATCTTGAAGTGTTAAATCTTGAAGTACATATTCATCTTTATACTTAAACGACATGTTCTGAATATCAATGATTGTCATAGTCTTGTTCCACCCTTCTTATGAGTTCTTCCTTACTTATATTAAGTCTCTTAGCTTCTTTAACCATGTTTTGGATATAAGAGTTTGAGAAGTCTTGCATTCTTGTATTTACGAGCTTGTCGCGCGCATCTTCAGCTATAAATACACCAATCCCTCTCTTCTTAGCTACAATGCCTTCATCCATCAACAGTGCAATACCTTTTTGAGCCGTCGCTCTATTAATATTGTAAAAGTTTGAAAGTTCCGTTGTGGAAGGTATTTGTTCACCTTCTGACAAAAGTCCTTCAACTAAATCATCTTTAATCATATCTGCAATTTGCAAAAATATAGGTGTATCTTCATTTAAAGTAGGTTTCATTTTCATTCTCCTTATCCTTATCCTATAACATGATTGGTTGATTAGTTGTGTAATCAACTATAATATCATTCACGTTATTTGTCAAACATTCTTCATTTATTTCATTCGTCCTAAACGATGTTAACCCCTATTATATCAGCAATTCACGTACGTTAAATTTAATTATTTAAACAACAAAAAAAGACTTAGACACCTCATCATGTCTAAGTCCTTTATTGTTATATACATCTAAAACAACGTATGAATCGCTTTGTCGAAATATTTTTCAAAGTATTCATGTCTATGGATGCCTTCTTTATCTGTTATAAACGTTAAAGTTGACGCATCATTAACCAGCTTCTCTTTCACCAATTCAACCGCTTCATACGTATTCGGTACCATCCATTTTAAAATATTAGGATATTCTACCCCTTCTTGCTCACCTACATACCAATAAATATGACGTGGATACTCTATTGATTTACTATTTTTAATGAAATCTAAAAAGTTCGGATACCACATAGAAGCAGACATTAAGATATAGCTACCAAATAAGTGTGGACGTGTTAATAAAGCATATAATGAGACTAACGCGCCGAAAGAGCCACCACCGATTGCTAAATATTCCGCTTCATCAAAGATATGATAATGTTCTTTAAGAAATGGTATTAATTCAAATTCCAACATATCTAAATATTGATCAGCATTTCCCGCATAATGTGCTTGATCAACTTTCTCTTCCCATGGTGTATACTCCCTATTTCTATCAACCGGTTCAATACCAACATACATAATATTTCTTGGCTTGTCTTCAATCAGTTTATTAAATATATAATCCCCATCTTGAACGATTACTGTCTTAAATGGTTTAGGATTTTGTTCATCATAACCAACTGGCATTGCCACCGTTACGAATCGATCATTCCATAAAAATTTTTGTACAACTTGCATAACTTTTCACTCCCGTTATATTCCCTTTTACAATTGAGAAACGTTATCATTTATTACATCATACCATAAATATCGTTAGTTATCATTTGCATATAAGATGTCTTTGTATCATGATAAAAATAATCTATAAATAAATTTAACAAGGGGTGTTATTTTTATGAAAAAAGCGCTAATCGTTCTTACAGAAGCATATGCAGATTGGGAAGTCAGTTACGTTGCTGCAGAACTCGCTATGTCGCACGGATTTGAAATCGATACAGTATCATTAGGTGAATCAACTGTGACATCTATCGGCCAATTGAAGACAATTGTTGACTATACAATAGATGACATTAAAGAGCCTTACGATGCTTTAATTATCATTGGCGGTAACAATTGGTCACAAATTGAAAATGAACATCTCGTACAACTCATTAAGACGTCATTAGACAACAATATTGTTGTAGGCGCAATATGTGCGGCCGTTGACTTTTTTGCACGAAATAGTTTACTTACGGGATATAAACATACAGGAAATGATTTAAACCAATGGACGACAGAAGAGAACTACAAAGCCTATACAAACGCATTAGACTTTATGAATGAAGATAGTGTCGTTGATAAGAACCTCGTCACAGCAAACGGATCCAGTGCAGTAGACTTTGCTTTTAATGTGATTCTTGCATTAGGACTTGTGGATTACAAAGAAGCTGAAAAACAAAAATACTTTTATAAATCAGGTTATGTATCTTATAAGATGAAATACGGAGAAATCGGATAAGAAACGAAGAAATATAAAAATAACCTTTAAGGAGCGCTCAATATGACACAACATGAAAACATTGTCACGATTGCCGCAGAATGTGGTTTAGATATTCAAGCTGAATCCATTACAATAAACGAATCAGGACTTGATTTTCAAGTAGCATTTGCTGAAGATAGACATGGTGTTGAATGGGTATTACGTATACCTAGAAGACCAGAAGTGTACGAGCGAACAGATTCAGAAAAAGAAACCGTAGACTTCATACAACAACATGTATCATTTGAAGTACCTAATTGGCAAATTCATAAAGAAACTTTAATTGCGTATCCTAAACTAACAGGCGTACCTGCAGCTACAATTGATACTGAATTACAACAATACGTATGGGAAATAGAACATAAACCCGTGCCTCAGAACTTTATTAATACACTGGCAGAAGTACTTGTTGATTTGCATCGAATAACAGATGACGAACTCGTTTCAAGTGAAATTAAGACGACAACGATTCAACAAATTAAACAAGATTATCAAGAACGTATGCATAAAGTGAAAGAAACGTTCGGAGTCTCCCCTGATTTATGGAATAGATGGCAAAAATGGTTAGATAGAGATGAGCTCTGGCCGAATCATGTCACGATGATACACGGAGACTTGCACCCAGGACATATTATGGTGGATAAAGAAGCAAATGTGACAGGTCTTATAGATTGGACAGAAGCCAGTCACGCAGACCCCTCCAATGATTTCATGGGACATCACCGTGTATTTGGCGATGAAGGGCTAGATGATCTGATAGAAGCTTATGATAAAGCAGGCGGTACGACATGGCCACATATGAAAGAACATATTATTGAATTAAATGCAGTATTCCCAATGTTTATCGCTGAATTTGCAATTGACTCAGGGGAAGCGGCGTATGAGAAAATGGCAAAGAAAGAATTAGGCGTTGAGGAATAAGATCGTATCAAAAAAGGTTAGCTCGTGTGAGCTAACCTTTAAATATGTGTTGCAAAGAAATTATTTATGCTGGTTAATTGTTCCGGTAAGCTATTTCTTGAAACTTCAGGATGTGATGTAATATGTTTATCTGCTAAGTTGATTTTGTAAATCTTAGATGCATCAATACAATCTGTCTGTTTATAATACAATTCGACATTCTCACTACATATCACATATTTCTTATATTCATTTCCATCATCTAAATGCTGATTAATTTGAGGCACTAAATCATCATTTCTCAAATTCTTTAAAAACCTTCTATTCTTTTATAATTAAATCAATCATTTTTATAAATGTATAAAAATAGTCAGAGATTTTATGTACTTAAAATCGTAAATGGTTTTTGTTGTGTATATTCACTTAATAATAATGGTTATGTATTGCATGAAAGATTAAGAATTACAAAGGTGGAAAAAATTTAAAACCTAGCTTAAAAACAAGGTATTTTTATGTAAATAAATGATACTATGATAAATAGTTAAATAAACTTGTAGGAGAATGAAAAATGAAGAAATTAATAAGTATTAGTGTATTAAATTGCATATTATTAGCTGGATGTGGGAACAGCACTTTAGATAAAGACTATTTAAACATAGCGCACAGAGGCGCAAGTGGTTCTAAACCAGAACATACATATGCATCTTATGATAAAGCAATAAATCAAAATGCAGATTATACAGAGTTAGATTTACAAATGACTAAAGACAAAAAATTAATCGCAATGCATGATAATAAAGTAGATAGAACTACAAATGGAACTGGATTAGTTAAAGATAAAACTTTAAAAGAAATAAAAAACTTAGATGCTGGATCATGGTTTGATAAAAAATATAAGAATGAAAAAGTACCAGAATTAAATGATATTTTGAATAAGTATAAAGATAAAACTAATTTTTATATTGAAACTAAACATCCAGATATGTATCCAGGAATGGATGAAAAACTAATAAAAGATCTAGAAAATAATGATTTGCTTAAAAAAGAAAGTTTAAAAAATGGAAACTTAATCATTCAATCATTCTCTGAAACGAGTCTCAAAAATATACATAAACTAAATGAAAACATACCGTTAATTCATTTAATAGATGATAAAGACGTAAATAAATTAAACGACAAAGAATTGGAAAGACTATCTAAATTCACATACGGACTTGGTTTCAATAAAGATATTATTAATGAAGAATTAGTAGAAAAGGTACATAAACACGGATTGAAAGTTCATGTCTTTACACTAAATAATGAAAAAGAAGTTAAAGAAATGAAAGATATTAATGTTGACGGTGCTTTTAATAATAATCCTTAAAAAAAATTATTTAAATAAACAACTAAATCCACTTTAATTGTTTGGTCATCTTAGTGTTGTAATTCTTATAGATTTGATTTCTCTTCATAATGTAATCAAATGCTCAAATCACTGTTTATTAATTGTAGAACTCAATTAGTGGAACTTAATCTCATTGATTAAGATAGTATATACATAGATGGTACTAAGATTGAAGCAAGTGCTAAAAAGTATACATTTGTCTGGAGAAAAAACACTGGAAGATATAATAATAAAGTTATTGAGCGGTCTAAAGAAATACAGTGGAAATTCAATTATAAAAATGAATTTCCACTGTATTTTTACTTTCTAGAACTTTTCTGACCCAGTCTCGATTTTTAATTTAGTTTATTATAATTTAAAAAGGCAATTCATGCGATTATACCTCTATAGATGCCAATAAAAAATTAAAGTACTTAATATAATTTTTTTTAGAAGTAATACATTTTCTAATTACACATTATTTATCTCTCAATATTAGAATGTTATCGTCGATATTATATAATCTTGGACCTTTCATTTCTTTTCTTAATGCAATTAATTTCAATGCTGATCGAACAAATGGAACATTATCCATTACAATCTCATTATGTTTTTTTAAACTTGAATTAATTATTATGTTGTTATTGATATTTTTATCATTCAAATATTTATTAAATTTAAGTGTTTCATTAAATTGTTCATCTCCCACCCCAGTATATAAAAATATATTTGTATTCTCACAATTTTTTCATTATACATGTCAGGATTAAAGAAAATTGAATTAAAATAACTTTCTGTTCTCTTATCTCCATCTGGGCAAAAAAGCTTTTTATAATCTGATAATTTTTTATCTATATAATCTACAGCATGTATCTGTGGTACAAGTGAAAAAACATTATTTATCAATTTATTTTTGATACCGTATATTAACGCACCCATACCGCCTTTAGAACCACCATAAAGTACAACATGCTCTTTATAAATATTAAATTCTTCCATCACCTTTAAAATCGTACTCTGAATTCCCTCCTCATATTAAGGATAAATCGTCGTACTAATATAATGCGAACCATGTGAAACATTTAAATCCATTATTCTTAAAGTATAAACATTCTTCACAAGACTTCTCTCAATTCCATCAAAGAACTTAGGAAACATCCTGTTCGGAATCAACGAACTATCATATCGCTTAGCATCTGGTATACAAATGAAAATAACAAGCAACTTCTTAGATACCTCATCATTTAACTTCCTACCAGCAGGCTCATCTAGCGTATAGAATGTTTCCTTATGTCTGATTAAATCTTTTCTCTGAAACAATTCTTGAACATAAGAACGCTTATAGAACTTAGAAAGCGTATTTTGATGAAAATACAAAATATAATCATTAGCCAAGATTTCTTTATACATTTCATGTAGCTTACTATCTTGTCTAGCTAGCTGAATAAAATTTAATCACTACCCGTATCAATTTGAATACGCTTTTGATTCATAAAATCAATAGGCTCATGAAGCGCATAGATTTCTTTAGATTTATTACGAGACTTCGTAACAAATCTCCCCTTATCAAACAAATATGCCATAAATATCCCAACCCTCTATTTAGTATTATATCTATCACGTCGTACTAAAAAAGAAATGTTTGTTATAGCTTAACATATTGGGGAGGAAGATGAAGGAATGCCTACTTTTAGAAAAGTATATAAAAATACCCCGAAACGAATATTTCTATTGTTTCGGGGCCTTGTACGTCTTATTTAAAAACTTCTTTCACTACTCTTTCGGTAGCTTTACCGTCGTCTAATGAGCAATATTTATTATAGAATTCATCATATTTGTCTTGATAATCGTTTTCTACTGTTTCAATATTTTTAATAGAATCTATAACTTGTTCAGAATCGAATAATAATGGACCTGGTAAGTCTTTGTTCATATCAATATAGAAACCTCTTAAAACATCTTTATATTTTTCTAAATCATACGTATAGAATAATATTGGTTTTCTAAGGTTAGCAAAGTCAAAGAATACTGATGAGTAAGCTGTAATAAGAATATCACTACTAATATATAAATCGTTGATATCATTATATCTTGGGAAATCAAACGCAAAGTTTTTAAACTCAGATAAATCTAAGTTATCAGATATAAAGTAGTGCATACGTAATGCGACAACATACTCATCACCAAGTTCTTCTCGCAATCTTTGTAAATCTAGTTGCATTAAGAATTTATATTGACCTGGTCCATGGAATTGATCATCTCTCCAAGTAGGCGCGTATAATATTACTTTCTTATGAACTGGAATACCAAGTTTTTTCTTCAAGCTATTTTTATGTTCTTCAGTATGATTCGTTAAAATCTCATTTCTTGGGTAACCATAAGTCAAAATATCTTCTCTAGGATACATGAAAGCACTATTAAAGATGTCTTCACTATACTTGTTGGCAGCAATTAAATAATCCCAATTTCTAGATTGTTCATAGAAATCTTATTTATAATTTTTATTTGCTGAAGTAACATTGTCCATATCAAATACTAATTTCTTAAGCGGTGTACCATGCCAAGTAGAGAGTAAAACTTGCTCAGGTTTCTTATATAACCACTTTGGTTGTCTCATATTTAGAACAAAGTATTTTGAAATCATTACATACATGAAATATTCCCAACTAAATCTTCTTATGATTTTTACATTAGAATTTTTAAATTCAGGTTCATTTTCTAATAGATAATTAAATATCGTTTTAGGACTATCAGAATAATTTCTGCCTAAGAAACTTTCTTATAAAACTGCATTTTCTTTAATAGGTAATTTTGAGAATACATGTTTCTGTACTTTCTTCTGTCTAAATCTTTGGTTCACAGGTTGTATAAACTGATTAGTCTTATAGCCAGTAGCTCTAGTTTTACTAATATAATAAGCAAGCTTGAAATTGCCAGATTTAATTTCCAATTCATGTCTTTTACTAACTTTCAATTTACCACAAGAATATTTTAGTATCTGATGTAATTCTTTATAAATTGGTAATATACTATTATAACTCTCTTTAAATTTGTGATTCTTGATGACTTTATATAAGTAATATAAGATAGCTTTACTTCTAATTTGACAAGCTATGAATGGATTCTCACAATATTTTAGAGAATCTTTAAACGCCTTCATTCTATAAAACAATCTACTATCAATATCTTCTTGAGCTAAAGAAGGATAATTTATAGAGTCGTTATGTATAAATTTATAATATAATTTTGCATAAGTTAAATATATACTTGGTGTCTGATTATATAAATTTACTATAAAAGGAATTTCCCCATATAGATCATTATCATCTTAAACTTAATATTATGGTTTAATAAAAATTCTTTATTGATTAACAAACGGTGTACTTTAAATGAGTAAGAAATCTTACTAATATATTTTTTTTAATTATTTTTAATACTTTTATGACTAATTACATTGTTTTCAAACTATCCATTAATAATACCATTTTGTTGTTCTCTATCTGTTTCAATATTTAAACCCTCTAAAATACTTTGAATAGATTCAATCGTATCATCTTTATAGAACCCTTGATTTCTATTACTCAATGACGTTTTCATATCTAGATTTGTTTTCGTAATACCAAGTTTGATAACGTTAATATTTTCTTTATCAATTATTGCTTAGCATAAATCAATGCATTAGGATGCAAGAAGTCATCTGAATCAACAAATAATACATACTCACCCTTAGCTGAAGTTATACCTAAATTTCTTAGACCTTGAATACTTAAATCACTTTCAATATTTTGGTGGTTTAAATTAGTATTTTTATAACCTTTCATTTAAGAACTCTGATCCATTATGTAAGAATAATACTTCGAAGTCACTATAAGTTTGGTTATCCAATCTTTTAATACAATTACTTATAAATTTCTTATTATTATCACTATTTACAACGAATAGTGAAAAATACATAACAACACTTCCTATTCATTTTAACAAACGTAAAATAATTGCGTATAACTATTCTAATTTTCATAAATTATATTATTTAATCTCTCAAAAGTAAATATTGATTATTTCTTTGAATTTCTAGATAATGGTTATACATTTGTTAAATGATTTGTTAGTATATACATTTTAATTTAAAAGAGAATAATAATATAGATTATCTATTGAATCAAAAAAGTCGGACTAATAAAAAAGTAATTTTTTCATTAATCCGACTTCTATTAAATTTTAAGAATTTACTTGGATATTATCCGAAATTAATTTAGTTATTCTTAAATTATTCTTCTGGATCCGCAATTTCATTATAAAATTTATCAATTATTTCATTATTATAATTTTCGTAGTCAAATTCTTCTTTAACGATACCTTGTTCTATATACTGTATCATTCCATCAGCTATTGCTTCTACATTCTTTTCTACTAATAATCCATTATTTTCATTAATAATAGAATTTATCCCTGCTACATTTGTTCCTATAACAGGTAAGCCAAGTACTTGTGCTTCCATTACGACCATTCCTTGTCCTTCGTAATTTGAAGCAAGTATAAAACAATCACATTTGTTAACAAACATAAATGGATTTTCTATAAAGCCTAATAGGAATATATTGTTTTCCATTTTCAAACTAACAATTAATTGATTTAATTTTTTCTTAAGTGGTCCATCCCCAATAATATATAATCTACTTTTTGGATGTTTTTTAACTACATTTACAAATGATTTAATTAATTCTTCATGATTTTTCTCAGGAGATAGTCTTGCTATATTCACAAAGTTGTTAAACTCAGGATTAGGTAATTCAACTGCTTTTAAAGTTATTTGACTATCTTTAGATTCAGATTTATTAAAGATTAGATATTCTATTTCTGTTTCATTATCTATATATTTTCTAGTTTCGCCTAGTTTAGCCATTTCAACAATTTCATCACCATTGATGATATTACTGATTGAAATCATTTTCTTTTCAGGATTTGTAATATATTTAGATAGATTTAACTTATTAGCTTCATTTGCACTTTCAGTAACAGATACTACTTTATCAAAATGATCATATAGGCTAAATATAACTTTTAAATTCCATCTATGTTTATAACGACCGTCTATAATTTTGTCATATTCACCTTGCATGTCATTATGTAAAAATATTGCTTTTTGTTTTACAGGTGCAAAGGCAAATAAAGCTGTAAACATTTTGTTATAACCACCATAATCTATTAATATATCAGGGTTTAAATTACCGAATACTCTTTTATAATCTAGTTTAAAATATTCCTTCATTAACTTTCTATTTATATATTTTGATTCATATCCTTGTCTGTATAAAATGTTTTGAGAAATTGTATCAATAACATTTCTATTTGTTCTAGAAAATTTACTGATTACATGTACTCTTGGATCTAATCTTTCCATGTTAAGTATTTTATCTCTAAATTTCTTATCATTTTCTATTAAAATAATTTCATATTTATCATAGTCTATTTTTTTACTTAGGTTTATAACTGAATTTGTAATACCATTATTATAGAAACCTCCACCATAAAGTACTATAACTTTTTTATTGGAATTATATAATTTTCTTTCTTTTCTTTTATTAAGTATAAAATCTGTGGACTTTGCTGAAGAAATCCCATTATCATCACTACAGTATTTTTCTAAATAATCATTTATTTCTTTTTTAAAAGCTGTATTGTATTTATTTTGATATTTATCAATATTTTCCATAAGTTCATATAATCCATATGCTTTACTACCGGGCAAACCATCTATATCTAAATAAAATCCTCTATTTTCTTCATAAATTTCTTTATCTGGCATGTAGAAATATATAGGTCTTTGTAAAGGTAAGAAATCAAAGAAAATACTTGAGTAATCTGTAATTAATGTATCAACTGTAGCTAATAATTCATTTGTATCTACCCAATTTGGTATCATTAAATTTTTTAATCCAAGTTTTCTTATTTTTTCATAAATAAAGTAATGTGCTTTTAAATAAACTTTATATTGAGATCCAAATTTTTCTTGAAGCATCGTTACTTCCATTATCAAATAATTAATATCTTCTTCAGTTGTTTCTTTAAGTGACTTTTTCCAAGTAGGAGCATATAATACTATTTTTTTCGAATTTGTTAAGTTGTATTTCTCTACAATATCTTCTCTCTTACTATTTAGAGTTAAATCTACTCTTGGATTACCATATATACCAACGTCTGCAGTAAGTATCCCATCTAGATCATGACTCATAATTAGCTTATCTGCAGTAAACTTATTTGGCATAATTAATTTATCTGCTGTAAAAAGATTTTTTTGAATATTTTTATGATCATTAAATCCGCTATTTTTAATATCTAAACCTAAGGTTTTTAATGGTGTACCGTGCCATGTATTAATATAAACTTGACTATCTCTTTTTGTGAAATACGGTAAAAAAGATGTATCATTCACCAAATATTTACAAGTAGCTAATAATTTCAAATAGTCTCTAGTATCGTATTGAACAACATTTATATTAGCATTTTTATATGTACTTTTTATCCATTTAATCATCGGATCATCTAATTCTTTTATTGCAATATTAAACTTCATTTTTGGGTATAAATCTACCATTTTTCTAAATATAGCATATGCATTACCAGTAAAGTTAACTCCATGATAGGATTCAAAGAGGATGCTATCTTTGCGTACTCGTGTAGTTCTAATTTTATTTAAATAGTATGCGTTATCACTTACTCGTTTATTATTTCTATTTTCATTTATTGGATTCATTATAAAATCTTTAATTTCTTTTACTTTATTCAACCTAATTCTCCTTCTCTGCAAAGTCTAATATCTTATTACTCAAATATATTTTTTCAAACACAACTATAATACTCTCTAAACTTTTAACATTTAAAGAGAAATATAATTTCATTTTTGGTTCTGTTCCTGAT